>JAZTZH010000047.1:0-19226 GCA_045637365.1 Acutalibacteraceae bacterium | reverse complement strand
CTGATAAAAATCCTTGTTTCAATTACAAGGAATCAAAACCAACCGGATTAATTAGCAGAAAACTTATTAATTCAGAATGCGGAATGCGGAATGCGAAATTGCGTGAAAGCTTTCAGGAAATAAGCACCGATAGTCCGCCTCTTTTACAGAATTATCGCATAAATTGTTTCGTAAAGTGGGAAACATTACATCACCAAGTAAACGGAGATTAAACTTATATGAAAGAAAACAACGCTATTTTAGATAAGAGCAAAAAATTTGCCCTAAGAATAATAAATCTGTACAAATATTTAACGACGATTGCATCGAACTGATAAAAACCCTTGTTTAAATCACAAGAAACCAAAATCAACCGGATTGATTAGCAGAAAACTTATTAATTCAGAATGCGGAATCGCAGGAAAGATTTATGTGTACGGTATGTTCTGCCCGCATAATAAACCCCCAAAGAATTGAAAATAACCGTGGCAAAGTTGCGGGAGATTTTTCCCGTTTTATGTCTGTTTGTCGCGATTCCGAATTCCGCATTCCGAATTCCGCATTATTTTACCTTTTCTGCAAATGATATGTGTATCATTTACAGTGAGGTGTTATCGATGAACAAGCAAGATTTATGGAATATTTTTATGAAAACAGGCAAAGTTTCCGACTATCTGCGGTACAAAAGTGCTGCAGACAAGCATCCTGATTTTCCCGATCCGATGGATATGGAAGCTGCCGAGGAATTTTATCTTCAGAACCCCCACGCCGAGGAGTTTGACTATGACGATTTTGACGGATGGTATAATAATTAACGAAAAACCTCTTAAGGATAAAGATAAAATCATTACCGTTCTCACCCGTGAGAGGGGTGTAATCAGCATCTTCGCTAACGGTGCCAAGGTAGGAAAGCACAGCAGTGCCACAGGCCTTCTCGCCTACTCCGACCTTTCTCTGGCAAGTACACGGGGTGACTCCTATGTGCTTAAGGATGCTGTGCCGAAGCAGATCTTTTTCCGTCTTCGTGAGGACCTTACGGTTCTTTCCTTAGCTCAGTATTTCGCTGAGCTTACATACGAGCTTTGTCCCCGTGAAGACAAGGCTGACGAAGAGCTTTCCCTTATCCTTAATGCTCTGCATCTTCTCTGCGACGGTAAAAAGGACATTTCTCTCATTAAAAGCGTTACTGAGCTTCGTCTGCTCACTCTCGCAGGCTATATGCCCGCCGTGGAATGCTGCTGTGAATGCGGATGCGACCTTAAGGATGAAATCCTGTTTTTCAACTATACTACGGGAGAGTTTTTCTGTGAAAAATGTAAAGGAAGCAGAAAGCTTCTTCCTTGCTCAGTCGGTGTGCTGACAGCTATGCGATATATCTGTCTTGCCCCGGCGAATAAAATTTTCAGCTTTTCTCTTTCCGCTGACGGACTTTCTGCTCTGTCTGAAATTTCGGAAAGATATCTGAAAAGCATAACGAGAAAGAAATTCAAAACACTGGACTTTTATAAAAAAATGATGTGAGGTTAAGACAATGAATAAACATCATATTTCACTCGAACTCAATAAAGTTCTTGCTCTTCTGACAGAATATACCACCTGTGAGGACGCAAGATATATGGCAGAGCATCTGGAGCCTGAGACCAATTTAGCCTTAGCGAATGCTCTTTTAGGCCAAACAGAGGATGCCCACGCCCTTATGGCGAAATTCGGTGCACCCTCCTTCGGCTCACTTAAAAATGTAAATAATGCACTCAGCCGTGCCAATGCGGGGAGTGTTCTTAATATGCGTGAGCTTCTGGACATCGCTGAGGTGCTTCGTGTTATCCGCTCTTTAAACGACTGGAGAAGTAAAAATGCTGGTATAACCACCCGCATCGACACCCTCTTTTACTCTATGTCCCCGAATAAATTCCTCGAGGACAGAATCACCAATGCCATCATCAGCGAAGAGGAAATGAGCGACAACGCTTCCCCCGCCCTCTACGAAATCAGAAGAAAAATCCGTGCCGCCTCCTCGAAGGTAAGAGATCAGCTGGACAAGCTCACCAAATCACAGCATTATCAGAAATTCCTTCGTGACTCCATCGTTACTATGAGAAACGGCAGATATGTCGTTCCCGTTAAAATCGAGCACAGAAGCGAAATCAGCGGTCTTGTACACGACACATCCTCCAGCGGTGCCACCGTCTTCGTAGAACCCGCCGCAGTGGTAGAAGCAAACAACGAAATAAAGGTCTTACAGGGCAAGGAAAGAGAAGAGATAGAACGTATCCTCTATGAGCTTTCCGCAGAAGCAGGAGGCTTTTATGAGGGCATCAAGGCAAGCTATGAATGTGCTGTAGAGCTTAACCTTATCTTCGCCAAAGCTAAGCTCGCCTACGCCATGAAGGCAACTGTACCTATCCTCAACGACGAGGGTATCATTAATCTTAAGCAGGCAAGACACCCACTCATCGATCCGAAAAAGGTAGTTCCCACGGACATTATGCTCGGCGAAAGCTTCGACACTCTCATCATCACAGGCCCGAATACGGGCGGTAAAACCGTTTCGATTAAAACCGTAGGTCTGATGTGTCTGATGGCTATGTGCGGTCTGATGCTTCCCGTTAAGGACCAGAGCCGTGTGAGTGTCTTTGACCGTATACTCGCTGACATCGGTGACGAGCAGAGCATCGAGCAGTCTCTTTCCACCTTCTCGTCACATATGGTAAACATCATAAATATCATTGATGTAGCCGACGACCGTTCTTTAGTGCTCATCGACGAATTAGGTGCAGGCACCGACCCCATCGAGGGTGCTGCTCTCGCTATCTCCATTCTCGAAAGATTACATCATAAGGGCGCAAGAATAGCCGCCACTACCCACTATGCCGAGCTTAAAGCTTATGCCTTACAGACACCCGGTATCGAAAACGGCTCATGTGAGTTCGATGTATCTTCACTTAAGCCCACATACCGTCTCTTAATCGGTACTCCGGGC
This sequence comes from Acutalibacteraceae bacterium, assembly GCA_045637365.1. Lineage (GTDB taxonomy): Bacteria > Bacillota > Clostridia > Oscillospirales > Acutalibacteraceae > UBA6857. The sequence goes on along the minus strand of JAZTZH010000047.1, from coordinate 16,267 downwards.
CGCTCTAATGCCTTCGCTATCTCCCTTCGCTTAGGTATGGATGAAAGCATCATCGACAGAGCGAAGGAGCTCGTTTCCAAGGAAAGCACACAGTTCGAAACAGTTATCGAATCTCTCGAAAAATCCCGTCAGCAGTTCGAGGAACAAACTAAGGAAGCCGAAACACTCAAGGCTCAGGCTGAAATCGAAAAGGCACAGGCTCAGAAATATAAGGACAGCATAGAAGAAATGCGTCAGAAGGAGCTGGAAAAGGCTCAGAGTCAGGCTCTCAAGATAGTCGAACAGGCCAAGCGCAGTGCCTATGCTCTTACTGCCGAACTGGAAAAGCTAAAAAAAGAAAGCGATAAAAATGCCGACAAGGCTGAAATGCTCCGCAGAGCAAAACAGCTGATGAAAAAAGGCCTCGCTGACTTCGACGATATTACAAACCCTGTGGTTGCCGCCGTTATCGAGGACGAAAACTATGTTCTTCCCCGTCCCCTTAAGCTCGGCGACGAGGTGTTCCTCGTGGACATGGGTAAAACTGCCACAGTAACCGCCCTAGAGGACAGAAAAGGAAACATCGAGGTTCTGGCGGGTATTATGAAGATGCGCACTCCCCTTTCGAACATCCGTCTGGCAGAAAAATCTAAAGCCAAAACAAATAAAAACCGCAGTGTACCCAACAAAAAGGAACACGTATTCTCTCCCGGCAGTGAAGCACAGACACGGTGCGACCTGAGAGGTATGAACATCGAAGAGGGTATTCTCGAGCTTGACCGCTACATCGATCAGGCACTCCGTCTGGGCTTAGGTGAACTCACCGTAATTCACGGCAAGGGTACAGGCGCTCTTCGCAAGGGCATACAGGAATATCTCCGAAAGAGTAAATATGTCAAAGCCTTCAGACTCGGTGTTTACGGTGAAGGTGAGACAGGAGTAACTATAGTAACATTGAAATAATGCGGAATTCGTAATGCGCAATGCGCAATCGCGCTGAACACTTCGCAAAGATTTAAGCAACAGCCCTCCACTTTCACGGATGTTATCGTAGGTGCGATCATTGGTCGTACGCAAAATCACCGTAACCGAACACAAAGAGACGGTGCCTTCTGTGTCTGCAGTTTTCTTTCGCTTTTATCTCTTTTACGACACAGTAACCCTGTCCCCCTGTGTGACATTTAAACTATATATAAAGGAACTGTGTTAAAATTAAAAGTAGTAGAAAAAGGAGGTCTTCTATGAAAAAATTACTCACATTTCTGATGTTAGTTATTCTCATTCTATCTTCATTCACTCTTATTTCTTTCGGTGCCGAAAGCACCGAAAAAGACAGAATAAAAGAAATTCAGCAGTATCTTAACACTGAATTTTCCGACTACATCGACTATATCCCCTTAGACGGTATACCTTCGCCCTATATGTGTAAGGCTTTCATCTTTGCACTGCAGGCTCTCGAGGGATTACCTACTAATGTAGCTAACGGTAATTTCGGCCCCACTACAAAAAAATGCTGTCCCGAGCTCCCGTATAACGGTTCCGCTCTTTCTTATTCAGACAAAAAATACACTGACAGTCAGATAAAAGCTTTTATCCGCCTTTTAGAATATTCACTTTATGTAAACGGCTTCGATGCAGGCAAAGATGACGGAGTTTTCGACAGCGACACAGAGAAGGCACTCTCCGATTTTCAGACTCTTATGGGACTCGAAGTCACCTCGAAAGCAGATCTTGTCACCTGGCTCAGCCTTCTTACAGCACCCGGTGACACCACACGAAAGGCTATAGCTGCCGACAGTGCCACCATTCTTGACCGAAAAAAGGCAGATTTTCTTTTTTCAGAGGGCTACAGATACATAGGCAGATATCTCACCAATGCTTCCTCAGGCTTCGATAAAGCAATTACGAGAGAGGAAGCAGAAATCATTCTCTCCGCAGGAATGAATTTCTTCCCTATTTATCAGACCTCAGGGCGCACTTATGCCTATTTTACCGCAACACAAGGCACCGAAGATGCAGAAAAGGCTATGGATGCCGCCTACAGGTTAGGTCTGCCCGAAAACACTGTAATTTATTTCGCTGTGGATTTCGATGCCACTCGCTCACAGATGAGCGGTAACATTCTCTCTTACTTCAGAAGCATAAAAGAAAGAGCAGATAAAAGCCGCTACAGAGTCGGTGTTTACGGATCAAGAGGTGTATGTCTTACCGTAACAGAAAAGGGTTATGCAGATTTCAGCTTCGTAAGCAGTCTTTCTTCGGGCTTTTACGGAAACTCAGGCTTTAAAATGCCTGAAAACTGGTCCTTTAATCAGTTTTCCGAAACTACACTGAAAGGTACAGGCATTTCCTTTGCCATAGACAAAAACGATTATTCGGGACGGGATGAGGGTGTTTCTTATCTTGACGACCCCCACAGTCATTCCTACAAATCCTCAGTCACCAAGGCAGCAACCTGCACCAAAGCCGGAACAAAGCTTTACACCTGCAGCTGCGGTGAAAGCTACACCTCTTCCGTAGCTAAAAAAGGACATACTCCCGTTATCGATAAGGCGATAGCTCCCACCTATAAAAAAGCGGGTAAAACCGAGGGCAGTCATTGTAAAGTGTGCGATACGGTTATCAAGGCTCAGGAAACCGTCTCCCGTAAAAAATTAAGCAAGGTAAAGTCTCTCGCTGTCAGTAAAACCACCACTTCCTACATTAAACTTGCCTGGAAAAAGGTCACAGGTGCCGAAGGCTACAAGGTCAGCTACTCCACCGACGGCAAAAAATGGACTACCGTTAAAACCGACAAAACATCCTTCACCTTAAAGAAGCTTAAAAGCGGTAAGGCTTACCGTTTCAAGGTACGTGCCTATGCAGGCGGTAATCAGGGATCTTATTCTTCCGTGCTTAAAACAGCCACCAAGGTAAGTTTAGGAAAGCTCAAAAGCCTCAAATCCGCTAAAAGCGGTACTCTCACCGTCACCTGGTCGAAGCTCAGCGGAGCAGACGGCTATCAGCTTTACCTTTCAACAAGCAAGAAATTCACCTCGAAGGCAACCAAGAAGGTTACTGTGAAAAAAGGTAAGACAGTCAAGACCACCGTGAAGAGCTTAAAGAAGAACAAAAAGTATTATGTAAAGCTCCGTGGCTATAAGACCGTGAACGATAAAAAGGTCTACGGTGCTTTCAGTGAGGTTAAGAGTGTGAAAATCAAGAAATAATTTTTCTGTCAGATAGGCAGACAGGATAAAAAGGCGTTTCCGTAAGGAGCGCCTTTTTGTTTGTATGTGTATTTGTGTATGTATTTGTATTTTTATTTTTATTTTGATTTTCTTTTGTTTTATTATTTTTATTTTATTTACCTACAGGTGTATGCAATTCTATGCAAATGCATACACCTGCATTTCTTTTAATAATCCTCTTCCCTACCTTCCAGCGCTCTTTTTATGCGGCGTCTCTCCGCTGCAGCCTCACGGCGGTCGCAGGTTTCTTCGTACTTCTTTTTGTTCCTGTCAATAAAGTCCATTATTCTCAGGAAGCTGGCTATCATCATCCTGTCCTCGAAATCAGTGGCATTATCGGTCATATCGTATCTGAATGCCGCCTTTACGAGCTGACCCACCTCCTCATTGGTATGCAGATTAAACATCTCAATAAAATCGTGATGTAAAACTAATGCTCGGTTACTCATTATTTTTTCCTCCTTTGATGTGTGAATAATTAGTCTGAAAAATAAAACAAGACAGGATAAATCGCCCTACGGGAAGGCAAAATTTATCTGTCATAATTTAAGTTTAGAGAAAAAATTCACACTTGTCAAGGCTTTTTTCAAAGTAAAATTTATTTTGCAGAAAAAGGTATTACTTTTGCGTAAAGTGCGCAAAAAAGGGTATTTTCCGATGTATATATAAGGAGACGTTTTAATTTTGCCGTGTTTTAACGAAAAAAGCCACAGAGACCGTTAAATCTCCGTGGCATGTGTTATTCAGTTTCGAGATATAACCAATACCGCTACACTCTGACCGTAAAAAGTGCGGACTATCTGTACTTTCTTTAGGAATTTCCCCTGCGATTGCGCATTCCGCATTCCGCATTCCGCATTATTACTTAAGCATACCGTGGTATCTTCCCATCCAGTAAGGAAGGGTATAAGTGGTAGAGCCTTCCATCTCGAAAGGATTATGGTTGTTATCCATTTCGTAGGTTGAGCCGTTGTATTTGTGCATTGATCTTTCGTCAGCGGGTGCTACTGCCCATTCGAGCTTACCGAGAGCGAGTACCATACCGATAAGCTTGAGAATGTTATTATCGGAGTTCCAGAACATAGGAACCTTCTTGGTAAGATCGAAGGAAAGCTCACTTGTTCCGTCGATACCTACATCGTCAAGGTCAAGCTCTGCGATATCGTCTCTCATTGAGTTGGAGGCGAGATAGCGTCTGGTGTCGATGGGATGACGGGAAAGAACCCAGGATGCAGTCTCTACGAGGCTGTTTCCGTAAACGTCAGTCATTTCACTGTCGGGATATGCGAGCTGATAAATGTAGTACCAGAGAGCATTTTCACTGAAGCTCATAGAGTACCACCAGTCACTCAAACCCTCTCTGTAATAGCCGAGAAGCTCTTCATCGTCTTCCATCTGGAAAAGAAGGTAGTAGCCGAGCATAGCCATTTCTTCGTCAGAGTAGTTAAGGATGATTCTTACGAGAGCTTTGAACATCTCTGTTCCTACGAGAGGACGGAGAATGAAGCCAAGAGCGGGAGAAACACTGTTAGCGAATTCGAGAACGCACATTTCGTATCTCTCTTTTTCCTGTGTCATAACCTTGGCGTACTGATACTGCTCGTCGAGAGCTGCCATTCTGTATTCATCTTCCCACTTCTGCTCACCTGTGAGGTAATGAGCGAGCTTGAACACGTTAAGACAAACGAGAGTCTGAAGGGGTGCGCCGCCTAAAACCTGACCGTTATGAAGGTAGGTTCTGGAGAATTTACCCCAGGTAGTAGGCTGACCTGAGCCGTCTACGAGACAGTAGCTGTTATCTACGAGATGCTGTGCGAACTTGTCTACGGCATTTACGATAAGCTCTTTCAGCTCGGGGTCTTCCTCGCCTAAAATGTCATAGGCCAGCTTGTAAAGGAAGAGATGGCCGATAATCTCGTCAGCACTTGTGTCGCCCTTGTAGAAGATGTCCTCTACATCGTAGCCCGAACCGATAAGGTCATTCCATAATCTTTCGGGAATTTCCTTGGTAGCATCTACCTTGAGACCGCGGTAGTTTTCGTAGTGGAGAAGGTAATCGGAGCCGTCGGAGTTTTTCTTGGTAGAAATACCTGTAGCTGTGCCGTCACCGTTATGTGACCAGTAGGCATAACCGTCGTAGTCGAATTTTTCATCCTTGAAGGAGTAAGTTCTTGCCCAGAAGCCCTCGAGTAAACGGGTTCTCTTGGCGTAATTTACATCCTCGGCACCTGTGGTGGTGTCTACCCATGAAGCGCTGTCTTCGAGAGAAAGGTTACCTTCATCGTCCTGAATGTATGAGGGAATACCATAAAGCATATACTTGGCATTCATCTTATCGAACATGGTAGCAGGACTTTCGAAGGGCACATTCTGTCCGTAGTTACCGCCCTCGATGAGAGCGCCGGGAGTGTAATACTTACCCTTATCGTAATCGGTAACAGCGCCGTTTCTCTGGGCTCTTACGAAGCTTTCGGTGGTGCCGTCACGCATAGAAATGTATGTAAGAAGCACCACTGCCTCTGTGGCAAGAGTAGCTGTCTTTCGTGCGGCTTCGATTTCTTCAGCGGTAGCTGTGGGGTCGTCACGGAGAACTGCATATCTCATAAGCTCACCTGCGCCGTACATTGAAGTCCACAGACCGTCATTGTCACTTTCATTGGGTACCCATTTGCCGTCGATAAGGAAGGCTTCGGAAACCATACCTCTTCTGGAAACATATTTCTGTGTATTTTCGCTCATCATAGCGGCCTTGTCTGTGCCGTTGATTTCGAGCATTTCGATGTGAGTATAACCCTCTGCCATTACTGTCCAGATGCCGTTTTTACCGTCGGGGAAGATAGCTAAAACCTTGCCGTCGGTGGTGTCAGCTGAGTAGAAATATCTGTCACCCATAAAGCGCTGAAGCTTATCTCTGTCGTTTTTAGCGTTTTCATCAGTACGGAGTACACCGTAAGCAGTTATGGTCCATACTGCTCCGTCAGCTGTGGTAGCTGTCTGTGCCTCAGCATATCTGCTACTGTCGGCTACCTCAGCAGGAACATCCTTACTGCCGATTTCGTATCTGGTGACTATCTTCTGTAAGGTTTCGTTTTCGGCGATTGCCTCACCCTGATAGTCAATCTTGGTCTTTTTCACGTCGCTCTTTGTAGCTTCGGAAACGACCTTGAGAGTTACACTTGATTCACAGCCGTCGGCGTTTACAGCCTTAATAACTGCTTCGCCCTCTTTAAGAGCGGTAACTCTGCCGTACACATCCACAGATGCCACGTCCTCAGGCTCTGCGGTCCACTGTACATAGTTACTTGTGTTCTGTGCGGCACAGTCCACACTTCTGCTGTCACCAACTTCCATTTCCCAGTTTTCGGGAACGATGAGGCGGATTGATGCGCTCTTATCAAAGAGACCTGCCGATGCGGGAACACAGGTTCCGAAGGCAAGAACAGCCACAAGAACAAGAGCAATAATTTTCTTCATAAAAACATCTCCTTTTATTTTATAAGGGTTAAATCCTTTACTGTAATATAATAACACTTTAAAATATCATCAGTCAAGTTTTTGCAGGACTTTTGTGGAAAATATTAATAAAATTTTATAGAAAATATGTCTTTTTTTGTTTGTATCGTCGGTAAGACAAAAGTGGTTAACAATAATGTGTATTTTTTGCATTCGTTTCAGTGAAATATTCAGTCATGATAGCTTCGCAGAGTTACTTTTTGTAATTTAACCCGTAGGGGCGACCATCGGTCGTCAGCTTCTGCGGTGCAGTTTATGGTTTTCGTTTCAATGAAATCGTTAGTCGGCATAGCTTCGCAGAGTTACTTTTGTCCTTGCCAAAAGTAACCAAAAGCGCTTTTTTCAGCGGAACCAATCCGAACACGATAACGGAAGAAGAGATACCTTTCTTTTACAGCTCACCCTTAGTCTGCCACTCATAAAGAAACAGCCTTTTAAGTCTACCGTTATCTATAGTTCTATGCTCAGTCTTACCGAAAGAGTGAGCGTACAGAGTGCTTTTACCGAAAGCAGTACAGAAAAATCGCTGCCGTCTCTCCCTCAACGTACAGATATTTTGTCTACCCTGTGGTGCCTGACGCCACCACACGCTTTGTCTCCTTAAGTACCGTCAGTTCGACAGTCGCTTCCCGCTCTTACTGCTTTTAAGATAAGTTCTACGGTCAGTGACCTTTAAACCTACACCAACATAAAAGTAATAGGGGTTAACGAAAACTTTTCTGTACTTCCGAAGCCTTATCGGTTGTCTGCACACCTGCCACGGTGTGCCCCCTGCAGAGCGTTTCGTAAGGAGGTACTGAAAGGTGAAAAAGCAGAAACACTGCTTAAGAAGGCAAGTTACACAAACATAAACTTTACTGTAGAACGGCAGTTCCCTGTCTGCGACCCTGCCACGGGTCGCACCCCAAGGGAAAGTAATTGTTTTTGAACTTTTGCTGAAAAACTAACTGTTACTGTTTCTATACACTTAACTGAACAGCACACTCTTTTCCCGTTTTAAAAAAGAGGGGCTTTGCTTACTTTGCCGCCTCCGGAGCAAAGTAAGAGCCCCCGCGGCTCGAGCGGATGTCGACTAACAATTTCCTTGAAACGAAGAAAATAAATCGCACCGCAGAAGCAGAGGACACGTTGGTCGCCCCTACGGGTTAACTGACAAAGCTATACCGACTGAATTTTTCCTTTTGGGCAGATAATATCTGCCCCTGCCGATAAATACAGATTTGTGCTGACAGACGTTGTGCCGATGGCATCACACTCTGTAAATCCGGCTAAAAAGGCATCTGTAAATCTCTTACAGATGCCTTTTAACTTATTTAGTTTTAACTGTCTTCTTCACCGACCAGGGAGAATAAATCTTCTTTCCGTCTACTGTCTTATAAGCACGGATGCGGACATAATACTTTTTCTTGGCTTTAAGCTTTTTGACAGAAACGCTTGATGTGTCAGCCTTCTTTACCCATTTTGTCTTGGCTCCTGAGAAGGAAGACTTAAGAGCATACTGCACCTGATAGCCTGTAACAGCACCCGACACAGGCTTCCATTTAAGCTTGAAGCCTTTCTTTATGGCTGTTGCACTGCTGACGGTAACCTTCTGCGGCTTAATGGTAAAGAAAAGCTCTTCCTTGCTACCGTAAGACCCCTTAAGAGAAACAGTAACCTTGTATTTACCCACATTTTTTCTGCCCTTCTGATAAGAAACAGTGTAATCGGTTCCTTTAGTGAGAACTGCGCCGTTAGAAAGAGTAATCTTCACGGAAGGCTTATGCACCTTTCCGTTATAGGTGTATTCCTTTGCGGAAAGCTCTGTTTTATAAACGAGGACACGGGTAGTAAGACCGTAGGCTTTTTCATCCCACAGGAAATAATCCTTGCTGTTGTTATCCTTATAGTAAATCACGAATTTCTTATAAAGATTTTTCAGCTTCTTACTGCCCTTTTTACTGATAAGAGCATAGGCATCTTTTCCCCAACTGCCGGGATTTTTGTACAGCAGCTTGGCAAGCTCAGGCATAAAGCTGTCATAGGTGCTCATATCCAGAAGAGTCATTGACTGTTTGATTTTACCCTTTTTAAGGTTCTTTTTACTGTACTTCCAGCGCTGTGTCTCCAGGTCAACCAGTTTTTTTGCTGCCTGCTCCACAGTAGAACCCACATTGAACACATTTCCGTAATTATAATCTCCGTCTACCTTTTTATAAACCTCATAATCCCAGTTATCCATAGAATAACCACCGAAGTCAAACTGTGAAAGAAGAAGATAATCTGTATAATTATGATAAACCTGAAGATAATCAGTATTACCCGACTGACAGTTAGTACCGAAGTCGATAAGAGCGAACCTCTGGCCGAAAATCTTGACGCCCTTTTCGAGCATAACCTTAGTGTCCTCTACATTCATACAGCCGCTGTAACCGATATTGCCGTGGCCCGAATATTTGAGAACGATGTTATCGGAGGGCGTTTTCTTGTTTACCACACGGAAAAATTCCACGAAGGCATCACGAAGAATCTTACTGCTTTTACTCATGTTCTCTGTATCCTTACACAGAACACTCTTTAAGCAGAAGGACTCTCTCCACTGATAGTATTCCTCTGTGGAATATTTACCGTTGAAGCCGTCTTTCTCATTACTCTCGAGGTCGTTCGGGAATTTGTAAAGATTGATTCTATCCTCCCAGATGATTACATCATAGAGGATATAGCCGTCCTTATCCTTTAGGGGAACAGCCTGGAAAACACCGCCCCAGCCTTCCTTGAATTTACCCGTAGCGAAGGTGCTTCGGATAACCACAGCGGGATTTTTTTCAGTAATCTTATGGGTGTTCTTTTTAGCTGCAGAGCTTTCAAAAGAAAGTCCGCAGACCATAGTTGCCATTAACAGAATTGACATTAAAAACGATACTATTCTTTTCATAAGCTTTCTCCTTCTTTTAAGATTCTTTAGGTAACTCTATTTCACCGAACTCCGCCTCATATTTTCTGATATACTGCTCCAGAACAAACTCTATTTCCTTATTTGCGGAACGCTTATTCATATCAGCGATATACTTGATTTTATCAAGTAAGACTTCAGAAACACGAAGAGAGAAAGGCGAATAATAATTTCCTGCCATAATAAACACCTCAACAATTAATTTGACATCAAAATAATATCATTTCACAAAAGATATTTGCGAATTCATATTGACATCAAATTAATATCATATTATAATTTTATAAAGAATATAACGCATGCTCCGATAGTCGTCGAACAAAGAAAAAATTGTGGTTTATATGACCACAATTTTTTCTTATATTCTTTCAAATAAAAAAAGAAGCTTCTTCCGGCATTTTCTCAAACTTCATTCTTTCCTTCGTCACAGGATGAACAAAGGAAATGTAGCAGGACCACAGAGCGATAATTTTACTTTCTCTCTTACTTCCGTAGCGTCTGTCTCCGACGATAGGCATTTTCCGAGAGGCAAACTGCACTCTTATCTGGTGCGTTCTGCCTGTATGAAGCCTTACTCTTACGAGAGAAAGACCTTCCCTTTCGTCCAGAATTCTATAGCTGAGGCTTGCCTTTTTAACGCCACGTCTTTCTTTTTTTACCGTGAAGGATTTATTCTTGCTTCTGTCGAAAAAGAGCAGGTCCTCCATGATCCCCTCTTTCTCTTCGGGTATTCCTTCTATTAAGGTTATGTATTCCTTTTCCATAGTGCGGTCTGTTACCTGGGAAGAAAGTGCGGCGGCAGCTTTCTGATTTTTAGCGAAGACCATAACTCCGCCCACCTCTTTATCGAGTCTGTGTACTGGATAAATTTCTCCGCCTGTCTCAGCCGAAAGAAGAGAAAGCATCGTCTTCTCACCGTCTTTTCCCTCCTGGGACAAGACACCTCTTTCCTTTATACACACAATTAAATCTTTGTCTTCGAAAAGTATTTCCATACCGTCACCTGCCAAAAAAAGGAGCTGCAAAATATGCAACTCCTTTAATTTTAAATTATTTAGCGTAGTCAACCGCTCTTGTCTCACGGATCATATTAACTCTGATCTGACCGGGATATTCAAGCTCCTGTTCGATCTTTTCTACGATGCTGTGAGCGAGAAGCACCATCTCTTCATCGCTGACTGCCTCGGGCTTAACGAGAATACGAACCTCACGGCCTGCCTGAATTGCAAAGGCACTGTCTACGCCGCTGAAGGATTTCGAAATCTTTTCGAGAGACTCGAGACGTTTGATGTAGTTCTGGAGATTTTCTCTTCTTGCGCCGGGTCTTGCTGCTGAAATAGCGTCGGCAGCCTGAACGAGACAGGCGATGACGCTCTTAGGCTCAACATCACCGTGATGAGCGTGGATAGCATTGATAACGGTTTCGTTTTCCTTATACTTTTTAGCAGCTTCCACACCGAGCTCGATGTGTGAGCCTTCCTGCTGATGGTCGATAGCCTTACCGATGTCGTGAAGAAGACCTGCACGGCGTGCAAGCTTGACATCAACACCGAGTTCTGCAGCCATAAGACCTGCGATGTAGGAAACCTCGAGAGAGTGGTTAAGAACATTCTGGCCGTAGCTCGTACGGTACTTAAGACGTCCTAAAAGCTTTACAAGTTCATTATGAACACCGTTTACGCCGGCGTCGATAACTGCTCTTTCACCTGCCTGCTTGATGGTCTGATCGACCTCACGCTTAGCCTTTTCGTGAATTTTCTCGATAAGGGCGGGGTGAATACGACCATCGCTGATGAGTCTTTCGAGAGTAATTCTCGCTACCTCTCTGCGTACAGGGTCGAAGGATGAAAGGGTAATAGCTTCGGGTGTGTCGTCGATGATAAGGTCAACACCTGTGATGGTTTCGAGGGTACGGATATTTCTGCCTTCACGGCCGATAATTCTGCCCTTCATTTCATCATTGGGAAGAGCGACAACAGAAACGGTAGCTTCTGATGCATGGTCAGCTGCACAGCGCTGAATAGCGGTAGTGATGATTTCGCGGGCAAGATTTTCGCTTTCCTCACGTACCATCTGCTCGTATTCCATAACCTTGACAGCCTTTTCTCTCTTAAGAGATTCTTCGATTGTATTTATCAAATCAATCTTAGCCTGCTCTTTTGTATAGCCCGATATCTTTTCAAGCATTTCTAACTGACTTCTTTTGATGCTTTCTGCTTCGGAGAGTTGGTTTTCAGCCTGCTTAATTTTTTCGTCAAGCTGTTCTTCTTTTTTCTCTAAGTTTTCAGTTCTTTTATCGAGACTTTCTTCCTTCTGAATCATTCGTCTTTCCTGACGCTGAACCTCGTTTCTTCTTTCACGGAGTTCTTTGTCGGTTTCATTTCTGAATTTATGAATTTCATCCTTGGCTTCAAGAATAGCCTCTTTTTTCTTCGTTTCAGCCTCTGCAACTGCCTGGTTGACAATGCGGATAGCCTCTTCATTAGCGGAGCCGATAAGTCCTTCAGCAGTCTTTTTTCTGTGTGCCTGACCGGCAACAAAGCCGATTACACCAAAAACCACTGCACATACAGCGCCGATTACTATATATAACCAATCCAAAGTAGCAGCACCTCCTTCTTTTTAAAATCTGATTTCATCGTTTTTTTCATCAAAAGAATTACAGTAATGTTACTCGAACGACAGTTCTGCACTATCTTGTATATTTTAAAACAATTTATACAATATGTCAAGTAGAATAGGGTTAATTTTGATTTATTTTTTATATAAAATGAATATTATTTCTCTTTTTAAATAAAAAGACAGCCACAGATTAACTGCAGCTGTCCGCTTATGTCTTCAATGACACTTTTATTGCTTTTCGAAAATTTTGGCTACAAATTCCTGAATTAAAAGAATTACAGCTTTAACTAATCTCATCACTCTTGTACCCAGAGAAGTGTAAATCCCCTCGCCTGCCTCCAGCGGTTCAAGCATCTGCGGATCATCGTCACGCACCTTAAGATACTGAGGTCTGTTCGGGTCAGTGAAAACATCTGTATCACCGGTGGTGATTTCTCTGATAAAGTTATTATAATCAGATATTTTCTGGCCGTGACCGAGCCCCTTTATAAACCAGGTTCTGAAGGGGAAGGCACAGGTCGAAGCGTCGATGTTCCATTCGGGACACATAAAGTTATAATCTGTATACTTCTGCTGAGTGTAGTCAGCGGGAAGCTTTTCACCGTAATTCACGCAGGTAGCACCGAAGGATGAAACGGGAAGAGTTACGAGACCGTCATCCATGATATTCTCACCTGAGGTGAGAGGAATAGCGGCCACACCGAATTTACATACGACAGCCATATTGAGGCCTTCATTATTTTTTTCTGCATCAAGATAAATCTCAGCAGCTCTGTTTGCCACATTATAATGATAATATTCCATCTTTCCTATTGTCTTGGCATAGGTGTGGTCAGGATCCTTATAATTTTCACCGTAAAGGAATTTCATAGCCGGGATGAAATATTCGTCGGGAATGCATACACACAGAGTCGGCATTGTAGCGAGTAAATCACGTGCCACATCGACCACGCCTTCATAAACAGCTTTTCTCAGTACAGGAACGGCAAGTGCACGAAGGAACGCATCGAGAGCACCCACTGCCTCCATCAGGTAAAGAAAATCGGGAAGAAGGTCATCCTCTGACATACGGTCGATAAGGTCACAGAGACCCTCAGCATTTACGTCGAAATTACCGCTTAAAAGCTGACCGAGGAACTCCATACCTCCGACTGAGGGAGCACAGATAAGAACAGTGTCAATCTTATGGAGATTCTCAGGGAATTCATTCATGTAAGCTGTAACGATGTTAGCACCGAAGCTGGAGCCGATAAGCTCGATTTTTTCGGAGCCTGTTTCAGCGAAGAGCTGATCAATAGCCACCTGAAGCTGATGGGCAGAAACTACGGGCGACTCTCTGCAGTCATAGTAGAATTCATAAATGCCGTCACTTTTCTTTCTGAGGCCCGGTTTTTCATTAACTACACCGTCCATATTCTCACCGTCAGGAGTCAATGCAAGCATTCCGAAGGTTTCCATGCAGTAGTCGTAGATAACTGAGCGGAGAATGTTCGGCTCATTTTTTTTGACAGCATTGAAAACATATTCGTCTATTTTTTCAAGATTAGCCATCAGTCTTTCCTCATCGAAGGGATAGAACAGAGATTTTCTCTCCGGGTCATTCTCATAATAGATCTTAACACTGCTGGCACCGAAACCTTTGACAGTAAGCTCAGGATAGGTCCCTTCACCGTATCCGCTTCCGGCAAAAGCCATGGGAATCACTGAAAGAGTAATAATACAAGCGAGAATAAGTGACAGAAATTTTTTAGTCATATTTTTCATTTATAAAACTCCTTTCATTATATTAACGGAAGTTCTTTCAAAAAACTTACATCATTTAAGCTTTTAATTATATATGTTCTGTTTTATAAATATATACTCTGCTTATTATTAAAGTTTACTCTCAGATTATGCCAAAGTTGTCGTTTTTTTATTAAAAAATATTAATAATGTTAATAAAAAGATAACAGCCACGGTTTTTTCCGTGGCTGTAAGGTTGATTATTTTCTGAAAAGAGAAATGGTTTTTCCGTTTAAAATCTTATCAAAAATCATTCTCGGAATTTCCATTATTCTCATTAAAATGCTTACTATTTTTTCAAGGAAGGTCTCGTTTGCTTCTTCTACAACCAGAGGCTCAAGCATTTCGGGATCTTCTGCTGAAAGAGTAAGATACTGAGGTCTGTTGGGGTCTGTGAATACATCAAGGTCTTTGTAGATAATCTCATCAACTAACTTAAGGTAGTCAGTATTTTTCTGAGTATGCTCAAGGCCTTTGATGTACCATGTTCTGAAGGGGAATGCACCTGTGGATGCGTCGATGTTCCATTCGGGACACATAAAGTTATAATCAGTATACTTCTGCTGTACATAGTCAGCGGGAAGCTGTGCGCCGTATGTAGTACATGTAGCACCGAAGGATGAAACGGGAACGGTTACGAGACCGTCGTCCATAATGTTTTCGCCTGTTCCGAAGGGAATAGCTGCGATACCGAATTTGGTGATAAGAGCCATATTTAAGCCTTCGTGTTCTTCCTCAGCATTTTTATAAATCTCTGCTGCTTTGTTTGCTACATTGTAATGATAGAAAATCATATCAGAGATAAGCTTAGCATACTCCTGGTCGGGATCCTTATAATTTTCACCGTAAAGGAATATCATAGCGTCCTCGAAGTATTCATCGGGAATACATACCCACATTGCGGGAAGTGTGGCGATGAAATCACGGCCTACATCTACGATTGCTTCATAAACTGCTTCTCTGAGAACGGGAACAACGAGTGCCTCGAGGAAGATTTCAAGTAAACCGGACTTCTCTAAAATGTAGAAGAAATCGGGGATAAGACCTGAACCTGCCATACGGTCGATAAAGTCGCAAAGTCCGAGGGGGTTGATGGTGAAGTTACCGCTGAAAAGCTCACCGAAGAAGTTCATACCGCCTACTGAGGGAACACACTGAAGAATGGTGTCAACCTTATCGAGCTCTTCTTCGTAAAGATACATATATGCTGTTACGACATTTGCGCCGTAGCTTGAACCTACAAGCTCTACCTTTTCTTTACCTGATTCTTTAAGAACCTGCTGAACAGCTTCATGAAGATATTTCGCTGTATCCATAGGAGACAGTCTGCAATCGTAATAGAATTCGTATTTTCCGTCGCCAACATATCTTACGCCTACAGGCTCTGTAGTAACACCTTCCATATTTTCACCGTCAGGAGTTAATGCGAGCATGCTGAAGCAGTCCATTACATAGTTGTAAATGATAGAATGTAAAATATCAGGATTTTTCTCCTTTAAACCTTTAAGAGCATATTCACCGACATTACCGATGTTTTTAATAAATCTTTCTGATTCAAAGGGCCAGAACAAGGATTTCTGCTCAGGGTCATCCTCGTAATAAATCTTTACACAACCGGATCCGAAACCTGTAACGAGGATCTGCGGATAATGATCATAGCTGTCATCTTCTGCGCCGAGAGCTACACTGCAGCAAGAAAAAAGAGTCACAAGTGCAAGCACAAGACAGAGTGTCTTTTTTAATAATTTCATATTGAAACCTCCATAGTTTTTCTATTCTACAGTATACTAAACCTTACGTGTTGAATAAATTGATATATTTTATTAACAAAATGTAAACAAGTTTAATAAACTTTAATATAATTCCAAAAGGTCACAAAAACCTACCCTGAAGGATAAAGCTCTGTGACCTTTTCATTTGTTTTTTCGTTTAGATAAGACCCTGTGCCATCATAGCATCAGCAACCTTAAGGAAGCCTGCGATATTAGCACCTGCTACGAGATTATAGCCGAGACCGTATTCTTCAGCAGCCTTGGCAGAAGAGTCGTGAATGTTTTTCATAATCTTCTTAAGCTTAACATCTACCTCTTCCTCTGTCCAGCTGAAACGCATAGCGTTCTGGCTCATTTCCAGAGAGGAGCAAGCAACACCGCCGGCATTTACTGCCTTTGAGGGAGCTACCGCCTTACAGTTTTTCATAAGATAAGCC
>JAZTZH010000046.1:0-28547 GCA_045637365.1 Acutalibacteraceae bacterium | reverse complement strand
CCTCTGTGCTTGAGATTAAGCTCGTGAATGGAAACATCATCCACGATAGTAACACTGATTTCTGCGGAGCCTTTGAAATTTTCACCCACCAAAACAGCATTACAGCAGCGGCGTATAAGCATACGGACACCGGTGGGAATACGTACTGTATTCTGACCGTTAGTAATGATTACCTTGATTTTGTCTTTCATTTCTTTTTACTCTCCTCATATTTTGAATAAGCTTTGATAATATCCTGCACAAGCTTATGTCTTACTACGTCTTTTTCCGAAAAACGGATGGTTTCGATATCGTCTACATTTTTCAGAATTTTTATAACATCTATGAGACCTGATCTTTTTCCGTCGGGAAGGTCGATCTGTGTAATGTCACCAGTAACCACGATTTTAGAGCCGAAGCCGAGACGGGTGAGAAACATTTTCATCTGTTCGGGAGTGGTGTTCTGCGCCTCGTCTAAAATGATGAAGCTGTCGTCGAGAGTTCTGCCTCGCATATAAGCCAGCGGAGCTACCTCGATGTTTCCTCTTTCCTGGTATTTCTGGAAATTTTCAGGTCCGAGCATATCGAAAAGTGCATCGTACAAGGGTCTTAAGTAAGGGTCTACCTTCGACTGAAGGTCACCGGGAAGAAAGCCCAGTTTTTCGCCTGCCTCCACAGCGGGGCGGGTGAGGATGATTCTGTTTACTTCCTTGGATCTGAAGGCGCTCACAGCTAATGCTACGGCAAGATAAGTCTTACCTGTACCGGCAGGACCGACACCGAGAACGATAGTGTTCTTTTTTATGGCATCCACATATTTTTTCTGACCGAGGGTTTTGGGCTTGATAGGTTTACCTTTGGCGCTGATGCAGATGCAGTCCGAACTGAGGGTAGTAAGCTTGTCGTCGTTACCTTCTTTTACCATGGCGATAACATAACGGATGTTCTGTTCATTGATAGCTTCGCCTTTATTGATGAGAAAGAGAAGATTTTTTATAACTCTCTTTGCTTTATCTACGTTTTCTTCATCGCCCTGTATTTTTATGTCACTTCCGCGACAGACGATAGCCACGGAAAATTCTTTCTCAATAAGTCTTATATTTTCATCAAAGGAACCGAAGAGTGTAACTGCATGTTCCATTCTGTCTATGCTGAAAGTCTGCTCGAACAAGTTTTGCACCTCAATTAATAGTAAAATCTGTACACTTTTGAAAATTTTATCACATTTTTTCTAAAAAGTGAAGAGTTTTACAGAAATTTTTGTGTAATTATTTAGATTTTTCTGACAAAATCGGCTTTTCTTCACCGATGAAATCTATTAAAGTATATTTCCCTGTAAAACTTAAGGACGTATCTGAGAAGGCTACGGATTCATTTTTTCTTATAACAGTTGAATTTGCATTATGCCTGTATATGTTATTCTGTATTTTTTCCAGTGCATTTATGCTTTCGTTTACAGTCGGAGATTTATTTTTTTCGCATATAATTATTTTTTCAATAAAAAACGGTAGCTTATAACCGTTAATGCAAAGGATTTTTCTTTCTGAAAAAGTCTGCATACCTTCATTGTGTTTTGAGAAACCGAAAGAAAAATTCTGACCGAAAACACCTATTATATATTTTATGTCAGTGATTTTCAGCTTATATGAAGCTGAACTTCTTTTTTCGTCAAGTACAATTTCTGTTTCGTGAAGCGCAGTAATTTTACCTTTAGAAGCATAGAAGGTAGTGGATGCGTCCTCGTTTACTATAGCTCCGTTTATAAGCAAATCTCCTTTTTTTACGCCGTTGCCTCGTTTTACCATACAGTCACCGTAAAAGGTTTCCGCCGAGAGTATTACTCCGTCGAAATCGGCTACGATGTTACAGGGCGCTCTGTCCTCCGTTTCGCCGATTATCCTGTTATCCTCGCGAAGCTCTATGACAGCCAGACTTCCCTTTATGTTTACGGAAAGCCAGGTGATTTTTCCGTCATATTCTGCTGCTATGCTTCTGGCGGCACGGATTTCGTCGAAGCTTCTTTTCATAGTTCCGCAGGCAAGACCGTACCTTTCCGCCTGAGAGAGTATTTCGCTTTCGCTTACCGATGAGTTTCCTTTAACATCTATACACCATACGAACATACTCAGAAAAAGATGTATGAGCAGAAAAATCACTACACCTGATAATACACCTGCTCTTTTATGGTGTTTTCTGTATTTGTAAATTAGACCGTACTTGTTTGTTATACTTATTTTTGTTCCTGATTTTTTCACTACGGAACGAAGCTTAAGGAAGTCGCTGCGGCTTATACAGAAAGAAAGCACATCCTTCTGAAGAGATACGTCCCAGAGGTTAATCTTGCGTGAATAACACAGGTTAAGGAGTCTTTCGGGGAAACCTCCAGTGGCACGTACACACACATAACCTCTGATATACCTTAAAATAATTATTGCATATTTCATATCAGGCACCCGTGAAATCCATCGAAAGGATATTTCCGTAAACATTTATCTGCTCGGTGGTATCGGATTTTATGGTAAGGTCTGTGCCTGTTATCTTAACGATAAGCTGTTTACAGTTTATCCGCACAAGAGCGGAATTATATTCGATTATACCCAAACAGCCATCTATAGAAGCCTCTTTGTTTGAGCATAAATCGATGTGAGGAGTAAGCAGCTCAGACGTTTCGAGAGGGGAGAACCCGTCTAACTGCCGTTTAACCTTTTTGAGCATTATAATCACACCGTTTCATATAGTCTGATTAATATTTATGATGAACTGCAGTGAGAATATAATAAAAATTTTTATCTGCGAATAAATATCTACTGAGGTGTTTTTTTATGAAAACTTTAGCCGGAAACCGTCCTTTGAATAAAATGAGCAAGATATACCTTTTTGTTATCCGTTATATTTTAAGTGTGTTTGCAGTCTGCTCTGCGGCTTTTATACTGCTTAAATTTTCTTCGTATTCAGTCTCGGGTGTAAAAAAAGGCATTGATATATGTATGAGCAGTCTTATACCCTCTCTTTATCCTTTTATGATTTTAACAAACTATTATGCTTTATCGGAGTTTTCGAAATTTAAAGTCAGGTCGATTGATAAGCTGTGCAGTCTTTTATTCAGATTGCCGGGATGCAGTGCTGCGGTTATACTGTTTTCTTTCGTGGGCGGACTGCCTGTGGGAGCGAAAATGTCAGTAGGTCTTTATGAGAGGGGGTTAATATCTAAGGAGCAGTGCAGGAGAATGCTTTGCTTTTGTGTGAATCCCGGTCCGGCATTCGTTATTTCAGCTGTAGGTATAACTATGCTCGGCTCTGAAACCATAGGCGTAATTATATATGTCAGTCTGATTGTATCGTCTCTTGCTATGGGGATTGCATCACGTTTTTTCTCGTCAGGAAATGAAAGCTACATAAATTATTCTTATGCAGATAACGGGGAAGCTGACGGCTCTCCTCTGGAAAAAGCTGTAATCAGAAGCTCAAAATCAATCTTCGGTATATGTGCCTGGGTGGTAGCATTTTCCTGCTTTAATGAAATAGCAGGAAATCTTAATATCAATGAATCGGTCAGGACATTTATTCTCTGTACATCAGAAATGACTAACGGCAGTCTGAAAGCGGCGGAAAGCTTTTCTGCGCCCATAGTTGCAGCAGTAATCGGTTTCAGCGGTTTTTGCGGTCATTTACAGCTTATGGGTGAAATAAATAAAGTACAGATGAAATACAAATACTTTCTCGTAAGCAGAATAATCAATTCTGGTTTATCTGCGGTAATATGCAGTTTCCTTATGAAATGTTTTCCGATGGCGGAAGAAACTTTTTCTGTGGGAATAAAGCCCGAAGTGAGTGAGAATTCGGGGTCCACAGTGCTTTCGGTGCTGATGTTACTGATGGCTGTGTTGTTTCTTATAGGTGATGATTACAGAGTTGAGAGAAAAAATACGAAAAAAGTTTAATTTTTGCGAAAATATTTTCAAAAAACTATTGACATTAAGCCAAGGAATGTATATAATAATGAAGCTGTCTGAAAAGAACAGCGACATCCGGGTGTGGCGCAGCTTGGTAGCGCGCTTGACTGGGGGTCAAGAGGCCGCAGGTTCAAGTCCTGTCACTCGGACCAGTCGAAGGAGATTGCTTGAGAGAGCAGTCTCCTTTTTTTGTTATGTAATTAAGTATCCGAGGAGGATGTAATGCTATGAGTAACAAGGAAAAAATGCATTCAGGTGAAATTTACGACCCTAATGACAGTAATATTATGAGCGAACAGGCTAAGTGTCTGGAAAAGCTCTACGATTATAACGCAACCCGTCCCTCGGAGGGCGAAAAGAGACAGGCTCTTCTTAAGGAGATGTTTGCCGAAATAGGTGAGGACTGTTATATTGAGCCTCCTTTCCGTGCAAACTGGGCAGGCAAGCACATACATTTCGGTAACAGTGTTTACGCTAATTTTAATCTTACCTGTGTGGACGATACACATATTTATGTCGGTGACTGTACAATGTTTGCGCCTAATGTTGTTCTTGCCACAGCGGGACATCCCATTCTTCCTGAGCTTCGTGAAAAAGCCTATCAGTTCAATATGCCTATACATATCGGCAGAAACTGCTGGCTCGGTGCAGGTGTCATCGTAATGCCCGGTGTAACCATAGGTGACAATACCGTAATCGGAGCAGGAAGTGTTGTAACTAAGGACATTCCCGCCAATGTCGTAGCTGTAGGTAATCCCTGCAGAGTTATGCGTCCTATCGGTGAAAGAGATAAGGAATTTTATTTCAGAGACAGAAAGATTAATTTATAACAGGTGATTTCTATGACTGAATTACTTTTAAAAGCTTTCGTTAAAGACAGCAGTGACCTCAGTTCTCCGTCGACAAGAGCATCTGTAGGTATGCTGTCAGGAGTTGTAGGCATTATATGTAATGTACTGCTGTTTGTTATGAAGATACTCGTCGGCACTGCCGTAGGCTCTGTTTCGATAACTGCCGACGCTATGAATAACCTTTCCGACGCATCCAGCTCTATCGTAACGCTAATCGGTTTCCGTCTGGCTAAAATGCCCGCTGACGAGGATCATCCTTACGGTCACGCAAGATATGAATATCTGTCAGGTCTTGCTGTTGCGGCTATGATAATAGTAATCGGCTTCGAGCTTGCCAAAACCTCTGTAGAAAAGATAATCAATCCTTCGGCAGTTGAGCTTACGGTTCCTGCGGGTATTGTACTTATCGGTTCTGTAGTGATGAAAGTATGGCTCTGTCTTTTTAACGGAAAACTCGGTAAAAAGATTAATTCTTCAGCACTTCTGGCTACCTCTGCTGACAGCCGTAACGATGCCGTAGCTACTTCTGTAGTTTTTGTCGCAGGTATTATTGAACTTATTTTCCATGTACAGATAGACGGTATAATGGGTCTTCTGGTGGCTCTTTTCATTCTCTACAGCGGTGTGAATCTCGCCAAAGAAACCATCAGCCCGCTTTTAGGAGAGAATGCTTCTCCCGAGCTTAAAGAGCTTATTATCAGGGTTATGAGAAGCTGTCCCGAGGTGCTCGGATATCACGATTTAATGGTTCATGACTACGGTCCCGGTCAGCGCTTTGCCAGCATTCACGTGGAAATGGATCATAAAGCTGACGCACTTTATTGCCACGAGCTTATTGACACTCTCGAAAGAAATTGTCTGGAAGAGCATAACATCCATCTCGTTATTCATTACGACCCCGTGGTTACAGGTGACGAAGAGCTGGATAGACTCCGTCACATCGTAGCTGAGCTTCTCAGAGCTCAGGACAGCAGAATTTCTATCCACGATTTCCGTATGGTCAAGGGTGAAAAGCAGACCAATCTTATTTTTGACATCGCACTTCCTTCGGAGCTTATGTCTAAAAAGAAAGAGGTCAAATCCAAGCTTGACAGCTGTCTTGCCGTAATAGACGATATGACTTATTACACGGTAGTTGAATTTGATATGGTCGCTTTTAACGAAAACATTGATTTGGCTGACTGATTTTTAAAAAGAAAAACAACCATTGTAAACGCAGATTTTTACAATGGTTGTTATATTTTTATCTTGCTTTTAATCGAGAATGTAAAGGCCTGACTTAAGCCATACAAATTCTCTGCCCATAACATTGATGTACTTGTAGACCTTTTCATTGAAAACTCTGTAGTCTCTTACAGAATTGGTCTGAATGTTAAGGGTGCGGATTTTTTTGGAAGCCTGATTACAGATGTAAAGGGTGTTACCCTGAAGGGAGACTGCACAGGGACTTTCGAAGGCTGTGGCATCACCGCCGCCGACTCTGAGAAGAATTCTGCCTTCACGGGGTGAATATTTGATGATAGCGTTTTCTGACGGAACGGCACACCACACATAAGCACCGTCTACTGCGATGTCGCATACGGGGGAGCCATGGTAGGTGAGAAGTGAGGATACATTGAGTGAACCGTCAGTGTTGAAAATATTGTATTCACCGTTAGGAAATATTGCCATTATTCTGCCGTCACCCAGAACACCTACATCACAGGAAACATAGTCGCCGAGCTGCTGTGCTATTTCCTCGTATTCGTAGCCGAATTTTACCTTGAGGAAGACAGACTTTTTGATGTGTGTGAATTTGTCGTTTATGGCGTCGTAGCCGTAGAAGTTTGCTTTAAGTCTTCCGTCATCAGTGAGACTTTTCGTAGCGAAAACAAAACCGTTTTTAAAAGGAGTTATATTTAAAATTTCACCAGAAAATACTATTTCCATTTTATTTTTTCCTTTCCTTCGGGGCAGGTGTTATATATCAATCCCCAACATAATCCATTCTATATAATACATTATTATTCCTTTTTGGTCAAGTGCGAAAAATAACAATATTTGTGTTTTGAGGAAAGAAAGTTTTGTTAAAAGTAAAATATTAATACACTACAGTAAAAAACGCTTGTTTATATTGACAAAATCAGAGTTTTAAAGTAGAATAGAGTTATAAAAATGAAAGCACGGTTCTTCGGAGAATAGAAATTGTGTTTTCGGAATATTAATTGTTATGAGATATGATTCTATGGAGATGAGAGAATAGATAAAATATCCCATCCGTGGGTAATTATGTCTGTTTTTTCATTTTTCTTTTTATATCCCGTAACAAAGGAGGAAAAGAAAGTATGAGTGAAAAATTAATCCTGGCCCTTGATCAGGGTACCACAAGCTCCAGAGCGATTGTTTTTGATAAAAAAGGTAACATCATCGCCAAGGCGCAGAATGAATTTGAACAGATTTATCCTAAGGCAGGCTGGGTTGAGCATGACCCTCTTAACATCCTTTACAGTCAGTTCAATTCAATAACCACAGTTCTGCGTTCAGGTAATTTCGCTGCTTCCGACATCGCAGGTATCGGTATTACAAATCAGCGTGAAACTACCATTCTCTGGGACAGAAGCACAGGTAAGCCTGTTTACAATGCTATCGTATGGCAGTGCAGAAGAACAGCTGATATGTGTGAGAAAATCAAAGAAGACAAAGAACTCTGCGATTATATTACAGAGCATACAGGTCTTATCGTAGACGCTTACTTCTCCGCTACCAAAATCAAATGGATTATAGATAACGTTCCCGGTGTAAAGGCTCTTGCCGAAGCAGGACAGCTCCTTTTCGGTACAGTTGAAACCTGGCTTATATGGAACCTTTCAGGCGGTAAAACTCACGTAACCGACTATTCTAATGCATCAAGAACTATGCTCTTCGATGTTGACAAGCTTTGCTGGGATGAATATCTCTGTGAAAAATTAGGCGTTCCTATGAATATACTTCCCAAGCCTGTTCCCTCCAGTGAAATTTACGGTCAGGTTGCAAGTAATATCATCGGTATCGAAGAGCTTGCAGGTGTTCCTATCTGCGGTGCTATCGGTGACCAGCCTTCTGCTCTTTTCGGTCAGGCTTGCTTCAAGCCCGGTATGTCAAAGAATACATACGGCACAGGCTGTTTCCTTCTTATGAACACAGGCAACAAACGTGTTGTATCGAAGAATAATCTTCTCACAGGTGTAGCCTGGAGCTATAACGGACAGACTACCTATTCTATTGAGGGCAGTGCTTTTAATGCGGGTTCTGTTATCAAATGGCTTCGTGATGAGCTTCAGCTTATCGACAGTCCTAAGAGATGTGATGAACTTGCTGAAAGCGTTCCCGACGCAAACGGCTGCTATCTTGTACCTGCTTTCACAGGTCTCGGTGCTCCTTACTGGGATATGTATGCGAGAGGCTGTATCGTAGGACTTACCAGAGGTGTTAACAGAAAGCATATCGCACGTGCTGTTCTCGAGTCCATCACTTATCAGATGACTGACCTTCTCGAGGCTATGAAGGATGATTCAGGTATCGATATTTCCGATCTTCGTGTCGACGGCGGTGCGAGTGTAAGTAATATAATGATGCAGATTCAGGCTGATATGGCTCAGACAAAGGTTGACCGTCCCAAGACAGTTGAAACTACTGCACTCGGTGCAGCTTATCTTGCAGGTCTTGCCGTAGGTGTCTGGGACAGTCTCGAAGATATCGAGGCAAACCGTGAGGTTGACCGTATCTTTACTCCCGAAATGAGCCTTGAGGTAAGAAATAAGTATTACGACGGCTGGAAAAAGGCAGTTACCAGAGCTATGAACTGGGAAGAAAAAGAATAATAAGCAATTTAAGCGATAATGCTTGAATATATAAAAGAAAATAATTTTAAATAATAGGAGTGGATTAAAATGCCAAAAGTAATTCTCGACTGGAAAACCACACATGATTTCGTCAAGGATGCCTTCATCGGTGTAGGTGTACCCGCAGACGATGCAGAAATCGTTACTGACGTTCTTCTCGAATCTGACAGAAGAGGTATCGAATCACACGGCTGTAACCGTTTCAAGCCTGTTTACATCGACAGAATCAATGCAGGTATTCAGCAGCCCGTAACAAATTTTGAAATTCTCAAGGAAACTCCCACCACAGCAGTAGTTGACGGTCACCACGGTATGGGCCAGGTTATCGGATACAAGGCTATGAGCATGGCTATCGAAAAGGCTAAGAAGTACGGTATGGGTATGGTTGCAGTACGTAACTCCTGCCACTACGGTATCGCAGGCTACTACACCAGCATGGCAAGCAAGGCAGGCTGTATCGGTATGACAGGTACAAACGCACGTCCTTCAGTTGCTCCCACACTCGGTGTAGAAGGTATGTTCGGTACTAACCCCTTCACACTCCGTGTTCCCACTGATGAAGATTTCGACTTCAACTTCGACTGTGCTACATCTATCACACAGAACGGTAAGGTTGAATATTATAAGAGAATCGGTGAAGAAATTCACCCCGGTACTGTTATCGACATTGACGGTAACCCCGTAGAAGGCGATGCAGGTGTTGCTCTTAAGAAAATCCGTCAGGGTACAGCTGCTCTTACCACTCTCGGCGGTATCGGTGAAGCACTCGGCGGTTACAAGGGCTACGGCTTTGCTCTCTTCGTAGAGTTCCTTTCCTCTATCCTTCAGGACGGTGCATACGGTAAGGATCTCGACGGTAAGGATGCAGAAGGCAACATCCGTCCTTATCAGCTCGGTCACTTCTTCGTAGCTATCGACACTGAACACTTTATGGGTGAAGAAATCGCTCGTAAAAAGGCAGGCGATATTCTCCGTTCAATGAGAGCTTCCAAGAAGGCTCCCGGTGAAGACAGAATCTACACCGCAGGTGAAAAGGAATACGAAATCTGGATGCAGAGAAAAGACAGCGGTGTTCCCATCAATGAATCAGTTCAGGCAGAAATGAATAAGGTTCGTGATGACCTCGGTCTCACTCAGTACACCTTCCCCTGGGAGAAATAAGAACTGAAAAAATATATGCCGGCGGATTTCCCGTCGGCATTTT
The DNA here is from genome assembly GCA_045637365.1 of Acutalibacteraceae bacterium. Lineage (GTDB taxonomy): Bacteria > Bacillota > Clostridia > Oscillospirales > Acutalibacteraceae > UBA6857. The sequence continues at coordinate 18,700 of JAZTZH010000046.1, read as the reverse complement.
TTAATGTAAACATAAATAAAAGAAGCCCTGCTGAGAAGCAGGGACTTTCTTTGCATTAGTTTTCGGCACTCGCTCTTCTGATGTAGTTTTTAAAGAAGATGAGAGCATTTTCCATACAGGAGACAGGTAATCTTTCGTTAGTACCGTGAGCACAACGAAGGAGAGGAATATCAACCTTGAAGGGAGCATAGCGGTAAATGTTATCGCAGATAGGCTCATAGTTATAAGCGTCTGTGCCGCCCATAACGAGATAGGGTGCTACGATACCGCCCGGTTCAATAGCTTTATTGATGTCTGAAATAATCTTATAGGCTCTCGAATCGGTGGGAGAGAACTTGGATGCTTCCTTTGAGTTAAGGACATTTATTTCGATGTCCTTGTATCTTACGCACTTTCTGATGTGATCTACGAGGTCCTGTTTGGTTGTGCCGGGCATAGCACGGAAGTTAACTGTGGCAGAAGCTCTCTGAGGAAGTACGTTAGCGGCAGGACTTCCCTGAGCCATAGTTACGGCTGTGGTTGTTCTTACGAGACAGGCACCGAAGGGAATAGCCTTGAATGCTTCGAGAAGTGCAGGCATAAGTAAAGGAAGATTACAGGTAATCAGACGAACAGGATATGTGCATTCTCTGCCTACGGAATCGATGAGCATTTTCATATTTTCGTTGAAATATGCTTTGAACTGATTTTTTTCCAGATCGGAGATAGCTGTGGCGAGTCTGCCGAGTGCGCTGTGTACGGGAGGCTGTGAAGAGTGACCGCCTTTTGCGTTTACGACGATTTCGATGTCTGAATAGCCTTTTTCAGCTACACCCACACCTACGAGATATTTATCGTTGAGAACACCGGGGACATTAATGGGGATGATAGCACCGCCTTCGTCAATAACGCTGTCGAGGCGAATGCCTCTTTCTTTGAGCGTCATCATAAGGTCAAAGGCACCGTTTTTGTCGTTGGCAACTACTTCTTCATTGTCACCGAAGAGGAGGTAAACATCTCTTTCGGGTCTGAAGCCTTCCTTAAGGAGAGCTTCTACCGATTCCATAACGGCGATAAGGTGATTTTTCATATCTATGGTACCGCGACCCCACACGAACTCACCGTCATCATAGCCACTGAAGGCATCGTGTTCCCAGTCCTGCTCTGTTCCCTCGGAAACGGGAACTACGTCCTGATGTGCTAAAAGAGCGATAGGCTCCAGGTCATCTCTTGTACCCTTCCAGCGATAGAGAAGATTAGCGGGAGGAACAATCTCTTTTTCGAGGTTTTCTTTGATGAGGGGATAGGATTCATCTAAAAATGCGTGGAATTTTTCGAATTCTGCCCAATCAACTCTGTCAGAGTCTCTGTATGAAATAGTTTTATACTGTACAGCTTCAGAAAGATGTGTACGGTAAGAGTCTACATCCACTGCTTCCTGAGGAAGGGGAGCGATTTCAGTTTTTTTCGGACGGTAAACAGCGGCATGTACGGCATTACCTACAGCAGCTGCACCGAGAGCACCAAGAATAACTTTGGTTGATTTCTTCATAAAAATCTGCCTCTTTTCTGAATTTTAAAATTTACCATTTGATTATATAACAGTTTTACTTTAATTTCAATAATTATAATGAATTAATATTTACTTTAGCAGAAAATAGTGTATAATCTTTATTGAAAATGAAATATGGTGGTGCTTAATATGTTTGATGCTAAGAAAGTGACCGAAGGCGCAATAGAATGGATAAGAGAATGGTTCGAAGAAAACGGTAAAGGCTGTAATGCGGTTATCGGTATTTCGGGCGGAAAGGATTCTACTGTTGTAGCTGCATTATGTGTAGAGGCTTTAGGCAAGGAAAGAGTGTACGGTATTCTTATGCCTAACGGTGAGCAGAAGGATATAAACGATGCCTTACAGCTTGTGAATTTTCTCGGAATTAAATATTACATCTGTAACATCAAGGATGCTTATGACGGCGTGATAAAGGGTATGAATGACTGCGGTATCGAAATAGGGGAGCAGACTAAGATTAATCTTGCGCCAAGAGTGAGAATGACCACAGTTTATGCTTTCTCACAGTCTCTTAACGGCAGAGTGGCGAACACCTGTAACCTTTCTGAGGACTGGGTAGGATATTCCACCCGTTACGGTGACAGTGCAGGTGATTTCAGCCCTCTGGCTCACCTTACTGTACAGGAGGTCAAGGAAGTCGGCAGATGTCTCGGTCTTCCCGAAAATCTTATCGAAAAGGTGCCTTCTGACGGACTCTGCGGTTATACAGATGAGGATAAGCTCGGCTTCACCTATGCTGTTCTCGACAAATACATCAGAACAGGTGTATGTGAAGATGAGAAGACTAAGGAAAGAATCGATTGGCTTAACCGCATAAATGCTTTTAAATTAAAGACTATTCCCGGTTATGTACCCGACGAAAAATACATCTGATGAGGTAAAAATGGAGATAAGAAAAACTACAGTCGCTGACCTTGAAAGGGTTATGGAAATATACGCTCTCGCCCGTGAGTTTATGGTTAAAACAGGAAATCCCAATCAGTGGAAAAAACATAAGCCACAGAGAGAGCTTATCGAAAAGGATATAGAAATCGGTCAGAGCTATGTCTGTACCGAGGGTGAAAAAGTAGTTGGTGTCCTTGCTTTTATTCCCGGTGAAGACCCCACCTATAAGGTGATATATGACGGAAAATGGCTGAATGACGAGCCTTATGCAGTAGTCCACCGAATAGCTTCCTCAGGTGAGGTGAAGGGGACAGGTACATTTATGATGAAATGGGCGGAAGATCAGTTTCCGCATATCAGAATCGACACCCACAGAGATAATAAGGTTATGCAGAATATGCTCTCTAAGCTCGGCTACACCTACTGCGGAATAATACATCTCGAAGACGGTGATGAAAGAATAGCTTTCGAAAAATAAACAAATACAGCACCTTTGGTTTTTCTCCTTAGGTGCTGTTTGTATTTAATCCTTGTCCATCGGCTCTATCAATACCTGTACTTTCCTTCAGCTACCTTCTTAAGGTGCTGACCGTAAAGGGATTTACCGTATTTTTCGGCGGATTTCTTAAGCTGTTCATCACTTATCCAGCCTTTGATGTAAGCGATTTCTTCAGGTGCGGAAATCATTATGGACTGTCTCGTTTCTGTGATTCTGACAAACTCAGCTGCTTCGTGAAGGCTTTCCACGGTTCCTGTGTCGAGCCAGGCGAAGCCTCTGCCGAGTAGCTTGACAGTCAGAGCATTTTCTTTAAGATAGCGGACGTTGAGGTCGGTAATTTCGTATTCGCCTCTGTCTGATTTTTTTATTGATTTGGCATATTCGCTTACACGGTTATCGTAGAAGTAAAGACCTGTTACACAGTAGTTTGATTTGGGATTTTTCGGCTTTTCTTCTATGGAGATGACATTTTTATTTTCGTCGAATTCGACTACACCGAAACGCTCAGGATCGTCTACGTAATAACCGAAAACGGTAGCTATGCCTTTTTCGGCATTCTCTTTGGCTTCGGTTAAAATCTTCGTAAAACCGTTTCCGTAGAAGATGTTATCACCCAGCACCATAGCACAGCAGTCGTCACCGATGAACTCCTCACCGATAATAAAAGCCTGAGCAAGGCCGTCGGGAGAAGGCTGTTCGGCATAGGAAAGATTTACACCGAAATCGCTTCCGTCACCTAAAAGTCTTTCGAAATTAGGCAGGTCTGTGGGGGTGGAAATAATGAGTATATCCTTTATTCCCGCTAACATAAGCACTGAAAGGGGATAGTAAATCATCGGCTTGTCGTAAACAGGAAGAAGCTGTTTTGACATAACCATTGTCAGAGGATAAAGTCTTGTGCCTGAGCCACCGGCTAAAATAATACCTTTCATATTTATGTCCTTTCTTATCTGTTATTGTATTCGGCATATTCGAGTACATTTCTGCACAGAAAAATCAGTACAAAAGAAAGTGCCGTATTCAGTATTGCCATTGAAACATATGAAATTTCTCTGTTGAACGGAAAAGCCATTCCGGTTATTACACCCACGGCTACAGCGGGCATAGAGAATATCATAGCTAAAAGGAAGTAAATCATCACTGAAAAGACCTTCTTCTCAGAATCTCCCGTAAATCTCTGTAAAATAAGATTCACTCCGATGAAAAGAAGTCCGAATGTGAATCTTGCCACAGTCATAGCTATTCCTTCGGCTACATTGCAGGAGCCGAGCAAAATAAGAGGAATGAAGCAGATGAAGCTTTCGAGGGCGAGAAGGGGAATGTCCGCCTTTAAAAGATAAAGGAGCTTTCTGAAATTACTTTCGGGAATCAGGTAGATGTAGGGATAAGTAAACTCCTTCGCCCATCTGCCGATGCATACTGTCATAGACATAGTATATACGTTTATTACGAAAAGTGCAATATTTTCTCCCGAAAACATCAGACAGTAAATGAGAGAAAATCCTGCCATAACGAAGGATACAGGGCTTAAAAGGAAAGGATTGCTTCTTTTATTTTCTTTTTTATGCTTATAAGCTATTACTGAAGCACCGAAGCCTTTATTGATGCCTGTTTTACCTGCTTTTACGTTTCTCGGTGCATTTTCGGCTGCCTTGCCTTCTTTTCGTGCCGTTATGGCTGAATGGCTTACCTGCGTGGCTTTAAGCACATCCTCGTAAAAATCGCCTTTGATTTTAGAGAGTGTGAAATAATAAACCGCACACAGAAGCAGAAAGATTATAACACCTGAGATGAGATGCTTAAGCTCACCCTCGATTACACCCTGTACTGTGAATGAAAGAAATCCGCTGAAGGGAAGAAGATACATTGTTTTCTCTCTTGAGGCATAAACGAGGCTTTCGAGGGTCATTCCTGATGTGTATGTATTATAAAGCAGAATACCGATAAAAACTGCGAATATGCTGTAAAAAACAGCTTTTCCTTTTTTAGTCTTTCCGTCATCGGAGCAGGTCAGAGCATAAATAATAGTAGCGGTCATCTGTCCCAGAAATACTACTGCACCGTAACCGATAAGAACTGCGAAAAGTGCAGATATGTGAAGACCGTAAGTATTATTAACCAGAGACGACTGATAGAGAATGAAAATACCCAATGTAAGGGATTTGCCGAGCTGCTGAAAAAGTCCGAAGGTGAGGACGCTTTTTTCTTTTATGGGGGAAGTGAACAGAAGGTTTACATCAGCCATAGAGAACATCGATGCACCGTTTATGAAACCGTTCTTTGCGGTCATAAAAAATGCATAAGTGTAAAGAGCAAAAACGATGGCAAAAAATTCGGTTTTATCTCTGAAAAAGCTTTCATCGTGGGTGTTTGTTGTACCGGTTATGAAGCTGAAAATCAGAATAGAAGCAAAAAAGAGTAAAAATAAAATACGTGAAGGCTTTCTTATAAATTCTCTGATGCTGTTTTTAGTTTTTCTCGTTATAAGATAAAGGAAAGGCTTCATTTGTTTTCACCTTCCGTTACCTTGAAGAAAATATCGCTCAAGGAGTCGCCCTCCTGACCCTTTATGACTTTCTCTTTAAGCTGACCGCCGACCATAATATATGCCGTGTCCCAGTAATCCTCGACGCTGTCTATCATATGTGTGCTGATAAGAACTGCGGCACCGTCGTTTTTTAGCTTTCTGAATATTTCCTTAAGGTTTTTTATGGCGTGGGGGTCAAGACCGACCATAGGCTCGTCGAAAATGACAGCTTTTGGTCTGTGAACGAGAGCACAGCAGATGGAAAGCTTCTGCTGCATACCCTTCGACAGCTCTTTGCACAGCTTATCTTTTTTATCCTTGAGCTCGAAAAGCTCCAGAAGCTCGTCACCGTAACCGTCGTCTTCTTTTTTGTAGGCTCTTAAGATAAATTCGATGTGTTCACCTACGGTCAGCATATCATAAACGGCGGGCATTTCGGAGACATAGCCTAAAACACCTTTGGCGTGTAAGCTCTTATTATTTTCACCATCTACCTTGATTTCTCCTTCGAAGCGCAGAAGTCCAGTAATACACTTTATCAGAGTGGATTTACCTGCACCGTTAGGGCCGAGAAGTATAGCTGTTTCGCCACTGCAGACATTGAGAGATACATTATCATTGGCTTTTAATTTACCGTATTTTTTAGTAATGTTTTTTACTTCAAGCATAATTTTATTCCACCTTTTTATCAGTCGCCTTTAAAAATATCCGCCACATCGTGAATCGTAAGATAAGCCTTCGGGTCAATGCTGTGTACGATGTTTCGAAGCTTCGAAATTTGAAATCTGTTTACCACGAAATAAATTACTGTCTTTTCGGCATTTGAATAACCGCCTGTGGCTGCTATCTTTGTCGTGCCTTGCTCGAAGGCGTCGAGAAGAGCCTGATTTACTTCTTTTTCTTTGCCTGTGATTATCATTACGCCTTTTGAGCGGTCTATGCCTTCTACCATAAAATCGACGGTTTTCAGTGCCGCACCGTAGGTAACCACGGAATAAAGAGGTAAAATCCAACTGCTCATAACAAAACCGCATATTATATAGAGAATAACATTATAAATCATAACGAAGGTACCTACGGTAATTCCTAATTTCTTAGCAAAAATTACCGCCATAACTTCTATTCCGTCTATGGCGCCTCCGAAGCGTATGGTCAGACCGCTGCCCACACCTGAAATTAGTCCGCCGAAAAGCGCACATAAAAGAAGGTCGTCACCTGCTAATGGAGACGCAAATGACACATCTATGGGTAAAACATCCGTAATCAGCCAGGCTGTCACCGAATATATGATTACAGTGAAAACTGAGTAAACAGTAAAAGCGAGTCCCTGCTTTTTCAGACCGAAAATAAACAGAGGAATATTAAGTATTACGAGGAAGACAGACAGAGTCAGAAATTCAGGAGTTACCTGTGCTAAAAGCATAGAGGTGCCTGAAATACCGCTGTCGTAAAGTTTTACGGGCGCAAGGAAAACAGTTACACCGAATGCGTTTATCACACCCGCAAAAAATAAAAAAATGAAATTATACCAACGAAGACTTTTGATTTCTTTAATTAATCTGCTTTTCAAAATAAAACTCCTTTAATATATTACTGCTTAAGTATATCACACTTACTTTAAAAAAGATATATATAAAGAAATAAATTATTCCGGATTTTTGTCAATACAAAATAAAAACATTATGAATATTTTTCTACACTGTGTTGCATTTTTTGCGTTCTTTTGATATAATTAACAGGATAAAAACTGCAGAGGAGAATCGAATTATGTCTGAAGTTAAAGAAAGCCGCAGAGTCAAAATGACTAAAATACTTCTTAAAGAAAGTCTTATTAATCTTATGAAAGAGAAGTCGATTCATTCCATAAGTATAAAAGATATATGTGACGGAGCTGATATAAACAGAAGCACCTTTTACCGTCATTATAACACTCAGTATGAGCTTTATGACGATATAGTTCAGGATATTATGGATGATATGCTTGATGTGTTTTATACTGTAAATAAGGACGGCTATAATACTACCGTTTTCCTTACTAAGCTCCTCGAATACATCGAAGGTAAAAGAGATTTATTCCTTATCGTCTTAAGTGATAAGGGTAACATAAGTGTCGGAGAGGCGTATATAAGAATGACAGGTAAATTCCTCGATGGAGAGATATTAGATGAAACTGCCAGTTATATTATTAATTTTATTTCAGCGGGAATGACCAGCTTTTTATGGACATGGCTTAATAAAAATCCCCGCCGTCCCGCTGCAGAGGTAGCTACTCTTATGTCGAGTCTTATGAGACACGGTCTCGGAAAAGGAATTGACTATCTTCCCGATAAAAATTAACACTTTTTGCTTGACAAAATATGATGATATATAGTAAAATTACAGTGTTGTGAATAATTTAACGACTAAGACGAAAGAAACCTCTTTTCTTGCTTTTTCAGAGAATATGAACCTTGGCTGAAAGTTCATTAAAGGCAAAAAGAACGGTCGCTGCTTTCATCAGTTGCTCCCGAAAGGGTAGCCGTATAATCTGCGTTAAAGATTTATGAGTGGTGCTTTATGCACAAATCGGGTGGTACCGTGGCTATGTTCACCCCGAGTTTGTGTGTGGCACTATATTTTTTTGTAAAAAATTAAATCATATACTGAAAGGAAATCAGACTTATGAAATGGATGGGACTTAATGAAATCAGAGAGAAATATCTCTCATTTTTCGAGAGCAAAGAGCATCTCAGACTCCCCAGCTTTTCTCTCGTTCCTCAGGGAGATAAAAGTATTCTCCTTATCAATGCAGGTATGACACCGATGAAAAAATATTTCACAGGTGAGGTTACTCCTCCCAGTAAAAGAGTTACTACCTGTCAGAAATGTATCCGTACACCCGACATCGAAAATGTAGGTAAAACTGCACGTCACGGTACCTATTTTGAAATGCTCGGTAATTTCTCCTTCGGTGACTACTTTAAGAGAGAAGCTACAGCCTGGGCATGGGAATTCTTTACCAAGGTTATGGAAATTCCTGAAGAGCTTCTTTATGTCAGCGTTTATCTTGACGATGATGAAGCTTTCGACATCTGGACTAAAGAAGTAGGCGTTGACCCCTCACATATGGTTCGCTTCGGCAAGGAAGACAATTTCTGGGAGCACGGTGCAGGTCCCTGCGGTCCCTGTTCCGAGATTTACTTCGACAGAGGTCCTTCCAAGGGTTGTGGTAAGCCCGACTGTAAGGTAGGCTGTGACTGTGACAGATACATCGAAGTATGGAATCTCGTTTTCACACAGTTCGAAAACGACGGTAATAATAACTACACCCGTCTTGCTAATCCAAATATCGATACAGGTATGGGTCTTGAGAGACTTGCCTGTGTTATGCAGGATGTAGACAATCTCTTCGAGGTTGACACTGTGCGTAACATTATGAAGCACATTATCGACATCGCAGGTATCAACTATCACGATGACGAAAAGAAGGACATTTCTCTTCGTGTTATCACTGACCATATCCGCAGTACCACATTTATGGTAGGTGACGGTGTTCTTCCTTCAAACAGCGGCAGAGGTTATGTTCTTCGCCGTCTCCTCAGAAGAGCCGCCCGTCACGGCAGACTTATCGGTATCGACAGACCCTTCCTCTCCGAGGTTTGCGAAACAGTTATCAATGAAAATATGAACGCTTATCCCGAGCTTGTAGAGAAGAAGGATTATATCAAAAAGGTTATCTCTATGGAAGAGGAAAGCTTCTATAAGACTATCGATTCAGGTCTCGGCCTTCTTAATGAAATGATCGCTAAGTCTGAAGGCGGTGTAATTTCGGGTGAAGATGCATTCAAGCTTCAGGATACCTACGGCTTCCCCATCGACCTTACCAAGGAAATAGCTGAAGAAAAGAATATGACAGTAGACGAAGAAGCCTTCAGAAAGCTCGTCGAAGAGGCGAGACAGAAAGCTAAAAGCGGAAGAGGTGCTACAGCTGAATCTGACTGGAGAAACACAGGTGTATCTCTTAAGGATATTTCTGCTACTGAATTCCTCGGCTACACAGAAAATAACGTAAATGCTACTGTACTTGCTATCGTTGCTGACGGTGAAAGAAAAGATTTCATCGAAGACGGCGCAGAGGCTACTCTCGTTCTCGATAAAACCGCTTTCTATGCTGAAAGCGGCGGACAGGCAGGCGACTGCGGTATAATTACTGTGGGTGAAAGCACCTTCGAGGTTACCAATACCACAAAGGATGCTGACGGTGTTATTCTTCATCACGGTATGCTTTCAGGTGATACAGTTAAAGTAGGCGACAGTGCAGTTACTTCTTATTGTGACTGTAAGAGAAAGGCTACTATGAGAAATCATACAGCCGCTCATCTTCTTCAGGCTGCTTTGAGAAAGGTACTCGGTACTCATGTCGAGCAGGCAGGTCAGCTCGTTAACAGTGACATTCTCCGCTTTGACTTTACACATTTCGCTGCCGTAACTGCAGAAGAGCTTAAGGCTGTCGAAACGATGGTAAATGAAGAAATCCTCGCTTCTGTAGAGATGCTCGTTAAAGAAATGCCCATCGACGAAGCTAAAGCTATGGGCGCTATGGCTCTCTTCGGTGAAAAGTACGGCGATGTGGTTAGAGTTGTAAAGGCTGGAGATTTTTCTACTGAGCTCTGTGGCGGTACTCACGTGGAAAACACAGGTAACATCGGTCTTCTTAAAATCGTTTCTGAGTCCTCCGTAGCTTCAGGTGTCAGAAGAATCGAAGCAGTTACCGGTATGAATGTTATGACCTACATCGAGGGTAAAAACGCTCTTATCCGTGACACTGCTGTGGCTATTAAGGCTCCCAATCCTAACGACATCGCAACAAAGGCAGTATCTGTTATGGCTGACCTTAAAGCAAAGGAAAAGGAAATCGAAAAGCTTTCAGGCGTTCTTGCAAACATCAAAACCGAATCTATGCTCGGTAATGCTCAGGAAATCGGCGGTGTAATGCTTGTAACCGCTTTCCTTGACGACACTACTCCCGATGAGCTTCGTAATATGTGTGACCTCGTAAAGAGCAAGGGCGACAATTATGTCGGCGTTATCGCAGGTGTTCAGAAGGCTAAAGGAACAGGTAACATCTGTACCTGTTGCGGTAAGGATGCCATAGCTAAAGGTGCCCATGCAGGTAATCTTGCCCGTGAAATTGCTAAGAAGGCAGGCGGTAACGGCGGAGGTAAGCCTGACAGCGCTATGGCAGGCGCCAAGGATGTGGCACTTCTTCCCGAAGCAGTAAAGAGTGCCGCTGAGGTTCTCACTTCGATGCTTAAATAAGAATTAGCTTCCGCCTCTCTTTACCGAGGGGCGGGACAGAAAAAACATAAAGGAGAAAATATTATGGATTGCATTTTCTGTAAAATCGCAAAGGGTGAAATCCCTTCAAAAAAAGCCTACGAGGATGATACTGTTCTCGCTTTCTATGACCTCGAGCCTCAGGCTCCTGTTCATATCCTTATTATTCCTAAAGAGCATATTTCTTCCTGTGCCGAAATCAACGAAGAAAACAGTGCAGTAATTTCTCACATCTTCGAGGTTGCAGCCAAGCTCGGTAAGGAATTAGGTCTCAATAAGGGCTACAGAATCGTTAATAACTGCGGTGATGACGGCGGACAGACCGTAAAGCATCTTCACTTCCATCTTATGGGCGGCAGACAGTTTACCTGGCCCGCAGGCTGATTAAAAAGGAGAGTAAAAATTATGGCTACTTATAAAATGACTATCGCAGGTCTCGAAAGAGAGCTTCCCATCTGTAAGGTAAACGATAAGCTTGACATCGCAGGCTTCGTAATTTTCGGTGATGTGGAAATCACTGTCGCTTCTGCCGCAGAGCTTCTTAAGAAGTGCCCCGATTTTGACTTCATCGTAGCTCCCGAGGCCAAGGCTATTCCTTTAGCTCACGAAATGGCTAGACAGAGCGGTAAGCCTTATTTCATCTGCCGTAAGGGTGCGAAGCTTTATATGCAGAGTCCTGTTTCCGTCAATGTACGCTCTATCACTACCGATAAGGAGCAGACACTTTTCCTTGACGGACTCGAGGGTGAAAAGATGCGAGGTAAAAATGTTCTCGTTCTCGACGATGTTATCAGTACGGGCGAGTCACTTCTTGCTGTAGAAAAGCTTCTCGAGCAGTTTGATGTAAACGTAGTAGGCAAGGCTGCAATTTTAGCTGAAGGTGATGCTGCTGATAGAGATGATATCATCTTCCTCGAAAAGCTTCCCTTATTCTTCCACGACTAAAAAATGAAACGGCCACTTGCGTGCTTCGGCTTCACCTTCTTTACAGCTCTGCTGTGCATTAATCTTATTGAAAGCACGGCTGTTTCAGTGAGCCTTATTACACTCGGGGCAGTGCTTTTTATCGTTTCTTTAATATTTAAAAAGACAAGACAGACCTATATTATACCTACAGTATTAGTCGGTGTAATAGCAGGCTGTCTTTTGTTTTCTTTATTTCAGAGTAATTACATAAAGACAGTTTCGCTTACGGGTGAAAATGTAACTGTAAGCGGTGTTATTACCGAAAGATCTGAGTTTTCCCGGGAAAACAGGCGTTACTACTGTGTTATTAAAGCTGATACCGTAGATGGAAATGAGGTAAAAAGTAAAATTCGCTTCTCTTTTTCGGAGGCATACGACGGAATAGATTCTTCTGAGCTGCAGATAGGTGACAGGGTTAACTTCATCGCTACTGTCTACAGAATCGGCACTTATGCAGAATCTGTACGCTATAATTATAAATCACGTGGTATTTATCTCGGTGCATATTCTGTAGAAAAACTCGAAATCGAAAAGCCATCAAACAGACCTGTAGGATATTACATAGATTTACTGCGACAGAAGGTTTCTACTAATCTTATGCACGATTTTGATAATGAAAACGCAGCCCTTCTCATCGCTCTTCTTACGGGAAATAAGGATTATATGGATGAAGAAACCTATGATGGTTTCATCGAAGCGGGTATAGTTCATATTATGGCTGTGTCGGGCCTTCATCTTTCGGTGTGGGTAGCATTTCTTTCTCTTTTTATGGATTTCAGGGGAAGAAAAGGTAAGCTTTTGGCTGTACTGATGATACTCTTTACTGTGTTTATGATGAATTTCGCCTGCTTTACAGGGTCTGTAAAAAGGGCGAGTGCCATGACCGTGTTTTATTTTATCGGTAAAATCCTCGGTAAAAGAACCGATGCTCTTAACAGTCTCGGTTTTGCTGCAGTGTGTGGTCTGATTTTCAATCCTTTTGGTGTTACGGATATCAGCTTTCTTCTGTCTTTTCTTTCTACTATGGGTATAATCGTAATGGGTGTACCTTTAAGTGAAAAGTTAACTGCTAAACTGAATATATTCGGTGAAAGAGCGCAGAAAATGATTTCGCCTGTAGTAGCTACTGCCTGTTTAAGTGTTTCCGTCACTTTCTTCGTGTTTCCCGTATCGGTGCTGATTCTCGGCGGAGTTTCTTTTGTGTCACCCATATCAAATATTCTCTGTTTTATCGCTGTATCACCGCTTTTAATTTTGACAGGATTTTATTCGTTTTTACGGTTCGTACCCTTTATTTCGCCGATTATGGCTGTAATAATGAAGCATCTTTCCTCTTACATCATTCGGGTGGCTGATTTTACGGCTGATTTACCTTTTTCTTATATCGATACTGACTTTGAAAAGCTCGGATTATGGTTTCTTGTGGCTTTCGGATTTATGCTGACAGCTATGCTTTTATATAATTACAGCCGTGTTCTTATGCGGATTGTGGCGATTATTTCTGCAGGTATTTTTCTTCTTTCCTTCAGCGTAAATTTTTACACCTCCCTCGATAAGTGTAAAATCACTTTTTACGGAGAAAGCAAGGGTAACTGTGCCGTGGTTTCTCTTAACGGAAAAGGTGTGCTTATCGGCTTTGACGGTGACAGCTATGATGAAAAAGAAATTACTGAGGATGTTCAGAGAGACAAGACTAAAATCGAAGCGGCGTTTTTTACGGAAGAATTTATATCCAAAGACAAAGAGTCTCTGTGTGATAATCTGGGGATTGAAAATATTCTTACCGATGACGGTGAAAATGCAGTTCTCTTCGGCAGGGTCGGGATAATTAAAGAAGGAAATAACATTACAGTTGATACCCGTGAAATAAAAACTGAGATTTTTTCAAAAGAATATTTGCAAGATGAAGATAAATATGATACAATAACTTTTAATGACGGAAAACAGGTTTTCTATTTCCGGGAAAATAATCCCTATACTGTTACCGTTTTAGCTTCAGGAGGTGAAAAGGATGGCTGAATTTGATGAAAAGAGTCTCAAGGCACACATAAAAAGCGGTGATTTTTTACCCGTGTATCTTGTTTACGGTGACGAGGATTATCTTAAGAAAAACTATGTAGACACTATCGTTTCGAAAAATGTTGAGCCGTCTTTTGAATCCTTTAACTTCGAAAAGTATGACGGAAAAGGCCTTGACCTTGACACGGTTTTCCAAGCAGCGACGGTTATGCCGATGATGAGCGATAAGCGCTGTCTGGTTATCGAGGATTATAAGCTTGAGGGCATAAGTGAGGAAAATTTCCGACTTATGGAAAGCTATCTTGCAGACCCACCTGAAACTTCAATAATTATTTTTTATCAGAAAAAGACAGATTTTTCTGCCGCCAAAGCCAAAAATGCTATCACGCTTATTAAAAAATTCGGTGCAGTGTGTGTTCTTAATAAAAGAACGGGTAATGATCTCATAAAACCTCTTATTTCCTCGGCATCGAAGCAGAAATGCGTTCTTTCACCGCAGATGGCGAATTATCTCGTTTCCCTCTGCGGCGATGATAATAATATGCTTATTAATGAAGTAAATAAAATCTGCAATTTCGTGGGCGAAGGCGAAATTACGAAGGCGCACATCGATGCTGTCGCAACTAAAACGGACGATGCCAAAATCTACGCCCTCACCAAGGCTCTTATGAATAAAAACTTCGATGAAGCTTATAAAACGCTCCATTCTCTTTTCAGACAGAAAATCGAAGCTGAATACATCCTCGGCGTTATCGTCAGCTCTTATGTGGATATGTACAGAGCCAAGGTGTCTCTTTCCTGCGGTCAGAAGGCTGATGCTTTAGCGGGTGATTTCGGCTACAGAAACCGTGCTTTTGCTCTCGGAAATGCAGGCAGAGATTCATCGAGAATAGATATGTCAGTTATAAGAAAGTGCCTTGAAGAACTCAGCAAGGCTGACCGTCAGCTCAAATCCGGCTCATCTATGCCGTCACTGGTTCTCGAACAGCTGATGGTAAAGCTCTTTCTTATAACAAACGGTGAAAAAGTATGATTAAGCTGGACAGACCTGTTATAGTAGAGGGTAAATACGACATAATCAAGCTCAGCGGAATTATCGACTCTCTGATTATCAAAACCGACGGCTTCGGTATATTCAAGGATAAGGAAAAGCAGGTGCTTCTTCGCAGACTTGCCCATGAAAAGGGGATAATAGTTCTGACGGACAGCGATTCTGCAGGCTTTCTTATCAGAAATTTCATTAATTCCACCATACCGAAAGATAAAATCACACATGTTTATATTCCCGATATTTTCGGCAAGGAAAAAAGAAAAACCGATAAATCAAAGGAGGGTAAGCTTGGTGTAGAAGGTATAAGTGAAAGTATATTACTTGAAGCCTTCACGAAGGCGGGTGTTCTCGCTTCTGAAAGTGAAAACACAGAAAGACGGCTTATCACTAATATAGATTTATACGAGTACGGGCTTACGGGCAGAGAAAACAGCAGTGAAAAAAGAAAGCTTCTTCTGAAAAAGCTTGCTCTTCCCGAAAGACTTTCCACCTCGTCACTTATAAAGATACTCAATACATTTGTAACTTACGAAGAATTTATCGAAACATTAAAGGAGCTCGGATTATGCGAATAGGTCACGGATATGATGTTCATAAATTAGTGGAAGGCAGAGATCTTATTCTCGGCGGAGTCAAAATCCCTTATGAGAAAGGTCTTTTAGGCCACTCTGATGCAGATGTGCTTCTTCACGCCATTTCCGATGCACTTTTAGGTGCGGCGGCATTAGGCGATATAGGAAAGCTTTTCCCTGACACTGATATGCAGTATAAGGGTGCAGACAGCCTTGTTCTTATGAAAACCGCCTATGAAGAGGTAAAGAGAAAAGGTTATGTCGCAGAAAATATCGATGCTACCATTCTCTGTCAGAGACCGAAGCTTCGACCTTATATCGACACTATGAGAGAAAATATCGCATCTGCATTAGGTATGGATACGGACTGTGTAAGTGTAAAGGCTACCACAGAGGAAGGCCTCGGTTTTACAGGTGCGGGTGAAGGAATAGCTGTACACAGTGTATGCCTTTTAAGAAAGGAAAAATAAGATGAATATACAGATTTACGGCACTAATAAGTGCTTTGACACGAAAAAAGCACAGAGATATTTTAAAGAGAGAAACATTAAGTTTCAGTTTGTTGACCTTGCTAAATTCGGTATGAGCAAGGGTGAATATCAGTCTATAAAAAGAGCCCTCGGCTGTAAGCTTGAGGACTTAGTTAATGAGAAGAGTAAAAAATACGATTCATCGTATATCAAATATCTTGCCTCGGAGGAAGCTAAGGAAGAAAAGCTTTTAGAAAACCAGGAGCTTTTTAAAACTCCGATAGTAAGAAACGGCAAAAAAGCTACATTAGGCTTCTGCCCCGACGAATGGAAGAAATGGGAGAGTGAATAATTATGGTAACACAGGCACAGATTGACAGAATTAACGAGCTCGCACGAAAGGCTAAAACACCCGAAGGTCTTACCGAAGAGGAACTGGCGGAAAGAGCCGTCTTAAGACGTGCTTACATCGACTCTTTTAAGGAAAGCCTTGTAGGTCAGCTCGAAAACACTTACATCGTAGACGAAAAGGGTAACAAGACTAAGGTTACAAGAAAAGGTAAAAAATAATGGACATCTGTTATATTATCGGTGCAGGTGACATTGGCGAGGTGTCGGTGAAGGCAGATGAAAAGGATTTTATTATCTGTGCCGACGGCGGATATAAATATAAGGAGCTTCTCGGCAGGGAATGTGACTGCGTGGTAGGGGATTTCGACTCCTTCGGCTCCCTTCCTGAAACCGAGAATAAAATCGTAGCACCCTGTGAAAAGGATGAAACAGATATGATGCTTGCCGTGGATACAGGCTATGCCAAAGGCTACCGTGATTTTATTCTTTTCGGTGCTTTGGGCGGTGAGCGTTCCGACCATTCCGTAGCTAACATCCAGCTTCTTCACTATATCGCATCCAAAGGCGCTAAAGGGACTATCATCCACGGTGATGAGATTTTTACTGCTTTTAAGAATGATACGCTTATTCTTGATGAAAGACTTAAAGGATTTATCTCTGTTTTCTCTCTTTCTGATGAAAGCAGGGGAGTAAGTCTTAAAAATCTTAAGTACACCCTCGAAAATGCTGTTTTAAATTCATTTAATCCCGTCGGTGTAAGTAATGAGTTTATCGGTGAAAGGGCGAAAATTGTGGTAAAAGACGGGGTTTTACTCGTTGTTTATAAAAAGTAAGGAGATTAATATGAAACAGTTTTGCTGTGAAGATATGGAATCTCATATATATCTGAGATGTGAAGACGAAGTTTTAGATAATGGAGACAAAGAAGACAAACCAGTATGGTATTATTCTGATGATAATACATACGGTATACCTCTTGCTGATTTAGTCGGTGGCTTTATTTCATCGTATATCGTAATAGGATATTGTCCTTGGTGCGGAAAGAAACTCGGTTAAAGAGTTGATTTTATCAGTTTAGATTTATAAAAAAATGAGGCTGATCGAATTCAGCCTCATAATTTTTTGTTTTATATTTTATTCTACGATTGAAACGCCTGTCATTTCTGCGGGCTGTTCAATGTTCATAATCTTGAGCATTGTGGGAGCGATGTCGCAGAGCTTGCCGCCTTCACGGAGCTTACAGTCATAACCGCAAACAACGAAGGGAACGGGGAAGGTGGTGTGTGCTGTGAAGGGTGAGCCGTCTTCCTCGTACATCTTATCAGCGTTACCGTGATCAGCAGTGATAAGCATTACACCGTCCATTTTCATAACTGCATCGTAAACCTTGCCTACGCAGGTGTCTACAGCTTCTACAGCAGCCTTGGCAGCATCGAAAATACCTGTGTGACCAACCATATCGCAGTTAGCGAAGTTAAGGATGATAGCATCGTATTTACCGCTTTCGATAGCTTCTACTACCTTTTCGGTTACTTCGTAAGCGCTCATTTCGGGCTGCATATCGTAGGTGGGAACCTTGGGAGAAGCCACGAGGATTCTGTCCTCACCTTCGTACTGCATTTCTACACCGCCGTTAAAGAAGAAGGTTACGTGAGCGTACTTTTCTGTTTCAGCGATTCTGAGCTGTGTCTTGCCCATTTTAGCCATATACTCACCAAAGGTGTTTTCGAGAGTCTGAGGCTTGAATGCCACGTGAACATTGGGCATTGTAGCATCGTACTGTGTCATACATACATAGTAAAGGGGGAAGAAGCCGTTCTTTCTTTCGAAGCCGTCGAATGCTTCGTCAACGAAGGTTCTGGTGATTTCTCTGGCTCTGTCGGGACGGAAGTTAAAGAATACCACGCTGTCATTAGCCTTGATTTTGCCGTCTTCTGTCAGTACTGTGGGAAGAACGAATTCGTCAGTAAGGTTTTTACCTTCTGCGTCGATAGTTTCATAGCTCTTTCTGATAGCCTCTACACCGCATTCTGCCTTGATGCCTTCGCCGTAAACCATAGCTGCATAAGCCTTTCCTACTCTGTCCCAGCGGTTATCTCTGTCCATAGCATAGTATCTGCCCATTACTGTAGCGATTTTGCCCAGACCGATTTCAGCGAGCTTTTCGTAGGTTTCTTTTACGTAATCAGCACCTGAAGCGGGAGGAACGTCACGGCCGTCGAGGAAGCAGTGTACGAATACTTCCTTGACACCCATCTTCTTTGCGAGCTCGACAATAGCATAAAGATGAGTATTGTGTGAATGTACGCCGCCGTCACTCATAAGACCCATAAGGTGAAGCGCGCTGTAATTTTTGAGGCAGTTTTCCATAGCACCGCAAAGTGCCTCGTTTTCGAAAAAGTCACCGTCGGAGATAGATTTTGTAATTCTTGTAAGCTCCTGGTAAACTACACGGCCTGCACCGATGTTTGTGTGACCAACTTCGCTGTTAC
>JAZTZH010000045.1:0-58709 GCA_045637365.1 Acutalibacteraceae bacterium | reverse complement strand
CACCGAAAAATGGGCGCTTTGTTTACTTTGGCGCTCGCCTGTGCCAAAGTAAAAGCCTCCGCGGCTCGAGCGGATGTTGATTAACTGTTTCATTGAAACAAAAATCATAAAAATACACATTCCTGTTTCACATCTCGCTTCTTCTCCCACCGAGAGTGCTTCGGTGACGATGCAGCTCGAGCGGATGTTGACCAACTGCTTCCTTGAAACGAAAACCATAAACCGTACCTCAGAAGCGGACGACCGATCGTCGCCCCAGCGGGTTTAAAGTTTTATGTCAACCCACCATAAACAAAACCACTGTAATGCTTCATTTCAGCTTTACAGTGGTTTTCATTTTTATTTTACTGCCGAATTAGTTTCGCAGGGCAGAATATTATATGCAGTGCCGTCACGGTCAATCATACTTATAGGCAGTTCCGGAAGAAGCAGATGTATGGTAGCGATGAAATCATTACTGTTAGCTCCGGGGAAACCCGTAACGATAGTAAGAGGCTTTCTTTTGGCTATGTGAGCACAGACTGTAATAATCGGATCATCACTGAAATAAACAGCCATTTCTCCGCCTTCCTTCTGTGCCGTCTGATAAAGACTCTCCAGGATTTCAGGCTTTACGGGATTCTCATTTTTACCCAGAGGAAGAACAGAAACTACTTCCAGCTCTGCACCCCATTTATCGGATAATACTTTTCCTGCTTTTACCAGAGCTTCTGAGGATTGCTGTGCCGTAACGCAGACAAGAACAGTTCTTCGGTTATTCATGGAAAAATTACCTCCTTTGCACTTTCATTTTATACCGATTAACTTAAGCAAACCTAAAACAATTATATTTACCTTTTTCCGCCTTTAGTATACCGATAAAAATTTAGCGGTTTATTATTGTAAAAGAATACGGTTTGTGATATACTGAATTGATACTAAAAAATAAGGAGGACTTAAATTGGCAGGAAAATCAAAACTAAAAGCACAATTAGGAAACTTTTTCAAATACCGTTATCTGATTAAGGAATTAGTCAGTAAAAATATAAAATTACAGTACAGAAATTCGGTCCTCGGTATATTCTGGACCTTTCTCGAGCCTCTGCTTACGATGATTGTTCTCTCTATGGTGTTCAATAACCTTTTCGGAAGAGATTCGAGCAAGGTGGTCAATTTCCCTGTTTATCTTCTCTGCGGTAAGCTTCTCCATGAGTTTTTCACCTCCTCTACTAAAAGAGCGATGCGCTCCATAAGGTCAAGAGCTTCAATCATCAAAAAAGTTTACGTACCGAAGTATGTCTATCCTCTTTCAGAGGTTCTTTCCAAATTCGTAACCTTCCTCATTTCCTTCTCCGTTCTTGTTGTGGTAATTTTATACTTCAACATCGCTAACATTAATCCCATAACTCTCACAGGAAATGTCGTGTGGGCGATACCGCCGATTATCGTTCTTTTCTTTTTCAGTCTCGGCGTGGGTATGATTTTAGCCACTCTCAATGTATTTTTCAAAGATATCGAAAACATTTACGATGTTTTCTGTCTGCTTCTCTTTTATACCACCCCCATCGTCTATACTGCTGACCGTCTGGGTGACCCGTCTACCTCATTTGTCGCAGCACTGGTGAGATTCAATCCTATGTACGGTTTTATCCAGATGTTCAGAGGAGCTGTTATTTACGGAGCAGATTTTTACACCTATTTTGATATGAATCTCTTTTATTACTGCTGCGGTGTGACAGTTCTGGTTCTCATTGTAGGCTTTACCATGTTCTATAAAAACCAGAATAAGTTTATTTTACACATATAAGGTGGGACAGATTTGAGTAAATATGCGATAGAAGTCAATCACGTAAGCATGCTTTTCAATATGAGCAGTGAAAAGGTTGACAATTTAAAAGAATATTTCGTAAGATTAGTCACAAGAAAGCTCAACTATGAAGAGTTCTGGGCCCTCAGAGATATCAGCTTTAAAGTCGAAAAGGGTGACAGAGTCGGTATTATGGGCTTTAACGGTGCAGGCAAAAGTACTCTTCTGAAGGTAGTGGCAGGCGTACTTAAGCCTACTATGGGGTCAGTAAAGGTACGAGGTGTGGTAGCGCCTATGATTGAACTCGGTGCAGGCTTCGATATGAATTACACCGGTAAGGAAAACATATTTCTTTACGGTGCGACCATGGGTTATCCCAGAAAATTTCTCGAAGAAAAATACGATGAAATCGTAGAATTTTCCGAGCTCGGTAAATTCATTAATTCACCGATGAAAAATTACTCCTCAGGTATGAAATCCCGTCTCGGCTTCGCCATTGCTACAGCTGTAAAGCCTGACATTCTCATTCTCGACGAGGTTCTGAGTGTAGGCGATGCAGCCTTTAAGGAAAAAAGCGAGCAGAGAATTCTCGACCTTATGGATGACGGTGTTACAGTGCTCTTCGTTTCACACAGCACCGAAAGAGTTAAGAAAATCTGCAACAAGGCCATCATTCTTACCAAAGGTCAGTTAATCGCTTCCGGTGATGCCGACTCAATGTGCAGCATTTATACGGAAATGATAAACAGCAGATAAATTCACTATGCACTATTCACAATTGCATAACGAGTTAAACTAAACATAAAGCATTAGTCCGCCGTATCAGTTTTGATGATTTGGCGGACTGTTTTTTAAAATCTGAAAAAAAGGAAACCCCGTTCAGCGTTTCACACTTAAAAGTGACGGCGGATCATTCCTTCATTCCCGAAACCTTCCCTGCGATTGTGAATTGCGCATTGTGAATTAGTTATAATTGTATCTGTGAGAAATGACGATTTTTTTTGTTATAGTTGCTTTTTCAGGGTAAAGAATATATAATGGTATCTGTCGGTTAATCGGCAATTAAAAAAAGAAAGGGGTTATGACATGGCTGAGCAAAAGCAAAAGTTAAATGTCAAACTGACCATACTTACCGGCTTCGGTTTTATGGCATCTTCCATAGCATGGGCAATCTATGACCCGTACATCACAAAAATTCTTAATAAGCTACTTACAGAATCTGCTTTCGTTACCAACTTAAGCGCAAAGCTTAACGAAGCAGTTCCATTCCTTGCAGAGTTTGCCCGTTCACAGGGTGAGGATGTAGGCTTCGGCTCGAGCATCTCTCTGGTACCGTTGTTTATCGGTATTATTATGACCTTCGATAACATCTTCGGTGTTATCTTCCAGCCCACCTTCGGTAAGCTTTCAGACAACTGTCACTCAAAGCTCGGCAAAAGACGCCCCTTCATCGTTTTCGGTGCACCTGTTTCAGCTTTGCTCTTTGCGATAATTCCGTTTGTTGCACTCAAGACAGGAAGTCTTCCCGTTACTATGGCATGCATCATTCTCTTTGTTTTCACCATGTCTCTGTGGAGAGCACCCGTTGTAGCACTTATGCCTGACCTTACACCTCCCGAGCTTCGCAGTGAGGGTAACGCCATCATCAACCTTATGGGTGGTATCGGCAGTGCCGTAGGTATGGTGGCAGGTACTCTGGCCGCCGCTATCTATGCACTCCTTTTCGGCAAGGCAACTGAAGAAAGCCAGACTTTCCCCATCGTATTCATTATCGGCTCTATCGTTATGATTGCCGGCGCTCTTGTGCTTCTCTTCTTCGTTAAGGAGCAGGACAGCCGTATTCACGTTAAAGCGGACAAAAATATGGCTCTTGATGCTGCCGCACAGAAAAAAGCGGAGAAAGAAGCCAAAAAAGCAGAAAAAGCAGCAAGAAAAGCCAATAAGCTTTCTAAAGGTGAAAGAAAGAGCCTTATCTTTATGCTCTGCTCACTCTTCTTCCTTTTCTGCGGTTCGAATGCTATCACCACCTTCTTCTCTCTCTTCGCTCAGGAAATCCTTCATATGGCTACTGCACAGGCTACCATCATTATGGCTATCTTCGCCGTATGCTCAGCCGCAGCTGCTATCCCTGCAGGTAAAATGGGCAGAAAGATAGGCAGAAAGAAGACCATTATGGCAGGTCTTTCCGTATTTATTTCAGCGTTCCTCGTGTTCTTCCTCGTATTCACCATTATGGTTTCCGGTCAGGGACTTTCAGTTAACAAGTACGTTCAGTCAAACAAGGTTTATGCTAACATAGACACAGCAATAAACGAAGTAAATACTGAGCTTAAGGAAGAATGGCCCACAGGAGATTTCATTAATCTCACCATCGACGGATATATAGAATATCTTAACGCTCCTACAGAAGAAAGCTTATATGAAAATGTTACCGCTAAGCTTGAGGAAAAATCAGGCGGTGAGTTCCATCTTGATAACCTCGTAACCACAAGTAACAACATCATCGGTAAAGAGGTAGCAGAAGGTGCCTACGGTGAAGCACTCGCCAACATCAAAGAATCTGTTGACGGAATAGTAAAGATTCTGAAGATTCTGATTTATCCCGTTCTCGTTCTGGCAGGCTTCGCTAATATGTTCATTACCGTTAATACCCTTCCTCTCGTTCTGGAAATCGGCGGTATAGACAAGGTTGGTACTTTCACAGGTTATTACTACACCGCTACATTCTCAGCACAGATCGCATCTCCCATCGTTTACGGTGCAGTGGCTATGATTACGGGTACTTATATGTCCCTGTTCTACTACAGTCCTGTCGCATTCCTTATCTGTCTCGGTCTCATTCTCTTCGTTAAACACGGCGAGGCTATTTCTCAGGATGTTATTGACAAAATCGAAGAAGAAAACGGAGATTAAAGCTTTAAACTGTTCAGCACTCTTCAGTTAAATCGAAGGGTGCTGTTTTTTTGTTGACTATTTATTAACAATTTGATAGAATAAAAAGTATAATCAGGCGTTATTCTTTTATTACAGAAAAACGAGCAGGAGGATTAGCAATGAAAAAACTTTTATCACTTGTCCTTGCAGTTGTTATGATTTTATCTGTTATGCCTTTAGCTTTTGCGGCAGATGAATATAAATGTAACTGCGGCGTAACACCCATTATTTATGTTAAAGGCAGAACGAACATCTACAAGGACAGATTTTCCGAGCTTAACGATGAAAATATGGCTGAAACAAACCTTACAGGCAGTACGGAAGCGCTTATCGAATCAGCTCTTAATATCGCAACATCCTTAGGCACTGCTCTTCTCACAGATGAATGGGATGAATACTGCGATGTTCTTTTAGAGGAAGTAACTCCTATTTATGATCAGTATAAGCTCAATAATGACGGCGAAAAGGACGAAGGAAGCAAAACAGGTATCAACCCTGACTGGGACATAGAAAACATCATAAAGAGCCTCGAAACTGAAGGTGTCAGAACAGGACACACACATAATGCTGAAAACTGGCCCCAGTATGTACAGTTCCAGTACGATATGCGTCTTGATCCCCGTGAAAACGCAAAGGATTTCAAATCTCTTATTGATGCCGTCAAAGAGATCACCGGTCACGATAAGGTTAATATCGTATGCCGTTGTGAGGGCAATGTTATAGTAAATGCATACCTTAATATGTATAAGGAAGAAGCAAAGCAGGAAGTGGAAGGCGTTATTATGTATAACAGCATTTCCAACGGAGCTGAAATCGCTGACGAGCTTTACTCAAATAAGGTTAACCTTAATGCGGAGGCAATGAACCGTTTCATCAACGGATTCCTCGATACAAGTCCTGTTATGGACCTGGTTAAAGAAACCGTAAATGTTCTTACATACACAGGTGTTTTGGGTGGAGCTCTCGGTTTTGTGGAAGATATATATGACAAAATCAGTCTCAATCTTATGCCCCGGCTTATCCGTGAGATTTTCGGTACCTGTCCCGGTTGGTGGGGTATGGTAAGCCCTGAAGCCTTTGAGGATGCCAAAGCATTCGTTCTGGAAACTGATAACGCCGACGGTAAGTACGACAAGCTTATTGAAAAAATTGACGGCTATAACGAATTCAAGAAAAATTCAACCGGCATTCTCAAAGAAATGCAGGAAAGCGGTGTAAAGGTTCACATTATCGCCAAATACGGTGAACAGATTTACCCGGTAATCGAAAATGCAGACCTTTTAGGTGACGGCGTAGTTTCTCTCACAAAGCAGACCTTTAACGGTGCAACAACATCAAAAATCAACACAACACTTGACAAGGATTACATATCAGACCGCATAGAAAAGGGCTTCGGCGAATACATTTCATCTGACGAAAAGGTCGATGCATCTACTGCAGCCTTCCCCGAATATACATGGTACATCAAAAATCTTGCCCACCCTGACTATCCGTGGATTATGGAATTTATGATATGCGATATTTTTAATTATGACGGATATGCTACTGTCTACGATATCGAAAAATATCCCCGTTTCATACATTATGAAGAGACCTATGAACTGATCTTCAACTTCACCGAACCCAGCCTCGTAGGTAAGCTCACTCCGCTTACAGAGGCGAACAAAGACAGCTCAAACATTACTGCAGACACATCATCAAGATTTAGCGTGCTCATTAAATTCCTTACAGCTATTTTTAACTTCATTGTATCACTTTTAAAATAATGACTTACACATCCCCGCCGTCACTCGTTGTAACCGGCGGGGATGATTGATTTTTTCTTTAAGACTGATAATTTCGCATACTCATAAAAAGCGAATAATGCCTATCAATTATATTAATTAAAGGCAACCTAAACATTGACAAACCATTATTAATGTGATAATATGAACTTATGACATTATAGTTCATAAAATTTTAAGGAGGCATTTAAAATGAAAAAGGTTATTTCATTAGTTCTCTCTGCCATTATGCTCTTCTCACTCTGCATTCCCGCATCAGCTGCAGAAGAAACAACAACAGTTGAATATGACGGAGACCCCATCGTAATCGTAAAAGGTATCGACTTTGCCGGCCTTGTAAAGGAAGACGGTTCAGGTGCTATTGCTCTTGATCCCGTAGATCTTCTCGGTCTCGTTTTCGAAATCGGCGGTTACAAAGCACTCGGCGATAAGGATGCTATCGCAAAAGCTATCGTAAACTTCGGTAAAAATGTTTTCAGTGACATCGCACGTGACAAGGAAGGCAACCCCGCTAACCCCGGTGTACATATGCCTAAGTACCTTCACTCTGCTGAAAATATGGATTTAAGCGATGACAAAAAATGGGCTGATACAGCTGTAGGTCTTTTCCGTACCTGCGCTGAAAGATTCGGCGGCGAAAATGTTTATCTTTACACCTTCGACTGGAGATTAAGTCCTTCAGAATTAGCAGCTGATCTTAACAGCTTCCTCGAATTAGTAAAGAGCGAAACAGGCAGCGCTAAGCTCGACGTTGCAGCCTGCAGCATGGGCGGTATGATCACCACATGCTATATAGATACATACGGCACTGACAGCCTTGACAGCGTTGTTTACTTATCACCTGCACACAACGGTGCTGATGTAGTAGGTTCTGCTTTCACAGGCGACCTTGTAATCGATGCAGACTTCTTGACCAACTTCCTTGTTGGTAAGCTTGGCAACCCCTTCTTAAGAGTAATCGTTAAGATCTTAAACTTCCTTGGCTTCTTCAAATCTGTTGCTAAGGTAGTAAATGATGTTATCACCACACATAAGGATATGATCTATGATGATTTCCTTTGTGAAACCTTCGCTACAGCATACGGCCTCTGGGGTCTCGTTCCCGATGAATACTATGACGAAGCTGTCGAGCTCTTCTTTGACGGTAAGGAAGGCTACGACACTGCACTCGCAGAAATCGCTAAGGTAAGAGAGTTCGTATTCAAGACAGAAGAAATCCATACAGATCTTATCGAAAACACTGATGTTAAGGTAAGCATCGTATCACACTACGATTCAGAACAGCTTCCCATCTACTCAAAGTCATATCTCCACGGTGACGGCGTTCTCGAAAGCCAGAGAACATCCAGCGGTGCAACATTTGCACGTTTCGGTAAAACTCTCAGTGACGAAGAGATTGCAGGCGTAGCAGCTGAATTCATCTCTCCTGACAAAGTAGTAAACGCTTCTACATGTCTCTATCCTGAAGGAACATGGATCGTTAAGGGTGCTAAGCACGTTGGCTGTAAGGATGACAGTGACCACACAGAATTCGCTATCTGGTTACTTACACAGGATACTCAGCCCACAGTTTACACTAACCCTGCATATCCCAGATTCCTCAACTGTGATGCTAACGAAAACTTTATCGCTTTCTGATTAAAGTAAATAAGTAAATTCAACCCCGCTGACAACAGTTCAGCGGGGTTATTTTTGAATTTTTATATGGAGCTGACCGTAGAACTTATCTGAAAAGATGATAGAGCGTAAAGCGACTGTCGGACTGACAGTACTTAAAGAGTCGAAGCGAGATGTGTAACAAGAAGATATATTTTTATTGTTTTCGTTTCAATAAAAATATTAGTCGTCATCCGCTCGAGCCGCGGGGGCTTTTACTTTGGCACAGGCGAGCGCCAAAGTAAACAAAGCGCCCATTTTTCGGTGTAACCAATCCGAACACGATAACGGAATGAGAGATACATTTCTTTCATAGCTCACCCTTAGTCTGCCGTTAATTAAAAAACAGCCTTTTAAGTCTACCGTTATCTATAGTTCTATGCTCAGTCTCACCGAAAGAGTGAGCTAACAGAGTGCTTTTACTGAAAGCAGTGTAGAAAAATCGCTGCCACAGCTCCCTCAACGCATGGTTATTTTGTCTACCCTGTGGTGCCTGACGTCACCTCACGCTTCGTCTCCTTATGTACCGTCAGTCCGACAGTCGCTTTACGCTCTATCATCTTTTCAGATAAGTTCTACGGTCAGCACCTTTTAAACCTATACCAACATAAAAGTAATAGGGGTTAGTGATAACCTTTCAGCATAGATAAAATCTGACCAGTTGTCTGCACACCTGCCACGGTGTGCCCCCCTGCAGAGCGTTTTGTAAGGAGGTACTGAAAGGTGAAAAAACCGAAACACTGCTTAAGAAGGCAAGTAAGTGAAACAAAAACTTTACTGTAGAACGGCAGTTCACTGTCTGCGACCCTGCCACGGGTCGCCCTCTAGGGAAAGTAATTGTTTTAGAACTGTAACAGAAAAGAACACTCTTACTGTTTCCATATACTTAACTGTAGGTACACTCTTTTC
Organism: Acutalibacteraceae bacterium; assembly: GCA_045637365.1. Classification (GTDB taxonomy): domain Bacteria; phylum Bacillota; class Clostridia; order Oscillospirales; family Acutalibacteraceae; genus UBA6857. The sequence continues at coordinate 49,640 of JAZTZH010000045.1, read as the reverse complement.
CCGTCCAAAAAAAGGGAGCTTTGTTTCCTTTGCCGACCGGGGCAAAGGAAAAGCCTTTTTCTCTTGCGGTTCCCAAAGTTCATTACGGCTTGGAGCGCCTATGAACTTTGGCCGCTGCGCCATCCTTCCCCCGCTTCTTCTCCCACAGGGAGCGCTTCGGCGACGATGCAGCTCGAGCGATGATGACTGAATGTTTTATTGAAACAAAAAACATAAAAATGTACCTTGCTGTTACATTACCAAAAAAGCGCTTTTAGTTGCTTTTTGCAAAAACAAAAGTAACTCTGCGAAGCTATCACAACTAAATGTTTCATTGAAACGAAAACTATTAAACCGCACACGGAGCAATAAAAAAAGCTGTCTTTCGACAGCCTTTCTTTTTTATATGTGACATGCATCGTGATCGTGATCCTCGATTTTACCTACGATAGGTTCGGGATCGATGCCCTGTCTCTTATAGTAGTCGGCAAGGGCAGCCTTAACAGCCTGTTCTGCCAGAACACTGCAGTGAATCTTTACTGCGGGAAGTCCGTCGAGAGCCTCTACTACTGCACTGTTTGTGAGCTTAAGAACCTCACTGATGGGCTGACCCTTGATCATATCAGTAGCTATAGAGCTGGTGGCGATGGCAGATGCACAGCCGTAGGTTTTGAACTTTACATCGACTACTACATCGTTTTCTATTTTGAGGTACATTTTCATAATGTCGCCGCACTTAGCGTTACCGATTTCGCCGATGCCGTTTGCGTCGGGGATTTCGCCTACATTGTGGGGGTTAGTGAAATGCTCCATTACTTTTGCGCTGTATTCCATTTTAATAAGTCTCCTTTTATGCTTTTTCGTTTTCTAAAATATGCTCCCAGAGAGGTGACATCTGACGGAGTCTGTCCACGATGGGAGGAAGTACCTCGAGGATATAATCCACATCCTCGACCGTATTGCTTTCGCTGAGGGAAAGTCTCAGTGAGCCGTGAGCAACCTCGTGCTTAAGACCGATGGCTAAAAGTACGTGGCTCGGGTCAAGAGAGCCTGAGGTGCAGGCACTGCCGCTGGAAGCACACACACCCTGCATATCGAGCATAAGAAGTAAGCTTTCGCCCTCGATGCCCTCGAAGCACATGCTGAAGTTACCGGGAAGTCTCTTTTCTCTGTCGCCGTTTATTCTCGAGTGAGAGATTTTGCTTGCGCCCTCGAAAAGTCTGTCACGCAGAGCGGAAACTTTTTTCGCATTTTCTTCTATGTCAGCACACATATCTGTGATAGCTACGCCGAGTCCTACGATGCCGGGAACATTTTCCGTGCCGGCTCTTCTGCCTTTTTCCTGTCCGCCGCCCTCGATGAGGTTAGGAAGACGGATGCCCTTTCTGCAGTAGAGAGCACCGATACCCTTGACAGCGTGGAACTTGTGACCTGAAAGAGAGAGCATATCGATGTTCTGCTCTTTTACGTCGATGGCTACGTGACCTACTGCCTGAACGGCATCTGTGTGGAAGAGGACACCCTTTTCCTTACAGAGCTTACCGATTTCAGGGATAGGCTGAATGGTGCCGATTTCGTTGTTAGCGTACATTATGGTAACGAGGCAGGTTTCATCGGTGATAGCCTTTTCCACATCCTCTACTTTTACGATACCGTTATCGTAAACATCCAGGTAAGTAACGGTGAAGCCCTGCTTTTCGAGAGTTTGCATAGTGTGAAGAACGGCGTGATGCTCGATTTTTGTGGTAATCAGATGCTTTTTGCCTTTCTTTGCACCGAGAGCAGCAGCGCCCTTGATAGCCCAGTTATCTGCTTCGGAACCGCCTGAGGTGAAAAAGATTTCATCCTTTTCAGCACCGAGGGCATCAGCTACCTGCTGTCTTGCCTTATCGACAGCCCTGAATGCCTTCTGTCCCGTCTGATAAAGACTCGAGGGGTTGCCGTAAAATTCGGTCATATAGGGAAGAACTGCTTCAACAACCTTCGGGGAAACGGGAGTTGTTGCCGCATTATCCGCATAAACATATCTCATTTCAAACACTCCATTTCTGTTTTTTCCAATGTATTGCTTCTTTCTGCCAGGTCTTTGAGGGTAATCGAGCTGACGACGGAAATCGTTGCCTTGTAAATCTCAGTCCAGATAAAGGAGGTAACACAGTCACCGTAATTTTCACATCTGCCGTTATCCTCGGCACAGGCTACGGGGGCAAGACTGCCCTCGGTGGCTTTCAGTATCTGCTCGACGGTGATATTTTCGGGTTCAGCCGTGAGATGATAACCGCCTTTAGCGCCTCTGACGGATTTGAGAAGACCCTCTCTGACAAGAGCGCCGACTATCTGCTCGAGATATTTTTCCGACAGGTGCTCTCTTTCAGCGATGTCCTTAAGGGAGACAAGACCGCCCTTTTCAGTATTGACAGCTATATCTGTCATTACACGAAGACCATATCTGCCTTTGGTGGAAATTTTCATTTCAGCACTCCTTTCTTTAAGAATTTATTAAGAATTCCTACTTTGTAAGTAGTATATCACTCTTTTTAATTCATAGCAAGTAAATATGAATTATTTTGCAGAGAAAAAGCAGTAGACAAGATATTATTTTTTGTGCAATAGTTACAAAAAAAGCAATCAGGGGACGGTTCTGTGATTGCTTTCCCTTTAACAATCAAAAATCAGTCCGCCGAATCATCTCTCTGACCCGGCGGACTGTCGCTTTATTTTTATTGATAACAGATACTGCAAGGAGTTCTGCCGAAAAGCTCAGCTGTTTCCTTTTCCGTTTCAAAGGCTGATTTACCTGCACAGTAAATGTCGCAGTGATACTTTTTTCCTGAAGGAGTGGCGAAAACTGTTTCGCTGATTTCTTTTTCAGGTTTCACCATCTGATAAAGAAGCTCTCCGTCGCTGTTTATAACGAAAGCCTGTGAGCCTGTTTCGGAAAGGTTTATTCTTTTTCCGTGAGAAACGAAGTAAATGTCATCACCATAATGAATTTCTGCTTCTCCCACCGTATATGTCTTTTTATCGTAATTTACCTGTGTTACATTCACATCTGCTGATGTTTCGCAGTATATAACCAATTCCTCTTCTCCTAAACCGAAGCCGAAACGGATAACAGAGGGAATCGGTCTGAGGTTATCGTAAAGAAAATAAGACAGAAGTAAATTACAGATAACTGAAATAATAAACAAAACCTTGAATAATACTTTTCCTGCTTTTTTCATACTAGGCTTCCTCCACTTTGGTAAAAATAAAAAAAGTGTGCTTCAAACGAGAACCACCGAAAAATGTATATCTATGAGTTATAATAACAATATAATTATACTCAATATATTGAGTATTGTCAAGGTGTTAAGTATGATAAAATTTATATGGTGATATATGGTGATTAGTTACAGACCGTTTTATGAAACATTATTTAAAAAGGGAATAACCGAATACAATTTGATTTTTAAGCAGGGATTTTCTGCGAACACCTTTCACAGGATGAAAAAGGGAGAAGCAATAAGCACGAAAACCGTGGATGCCCTCTGCTATGCTCTTGACTGTAAGGTTTCCGATATAATAGAATTTGTAAAAGAATAAGCATCTCTTTGAGTGAACAAACTGCAAAGAGATGTTTTTTGTTACTTCTTTCTTCCGAAAAGATTACTCGCCCGTTTCGTAATTACTTTTCGTCAATCACAGAACCGTCCCTTGATTGATATTTTAATCAAACAAAAATCAGTCCGCAGAATCATCTCTCTGACCCGGCGGACTTTCGCTTTATATTTTATTATACCTTACCCGCGATTGCGAATTCCGAATTCCGCATTCCGAATTTCAGAATCACTCCAGCTCAAAGGCTCCCGTGTAAAGCTGATAATACTTACCCTTTTTCGCTATAAGGTCCTCGTGAGTGCCTCGCTCGATAATCTCACCCTTTTCAAGCACCATAATAACATCGCTGTTTCTTACGGTGGAAAGACGGTGTGCGATAACGAAAACCGTTCTGCCGTGCATAAGAGCGTCCATACCTCTCTGAACGAGAGCCTCTGTACGGGTGTCGATGGAGGAGGTAGCCTCATCGAGAATCATAACGGGCGGGTCTGCTACTGCGGCTCGGGCGATGGAAATGAGCTGACGCTGTCCCTGTGAAAGGTTGGCGCCGTTACCTGTGAGCATAGTGTCATAGCCCTGAGGCAGACGGGAAATAAAGGAGTGTGCGTTTGCCTTCTTAGCCGCTTCGATGATTTCCTCATCTGTGGCATCGAGATTTCCGTAGCGGATGTTTTCCTTTACAGTACCTGTGAAAAGATTTGTGTCCTGTAAAACTATACCGAGGGAGCGGCGAAGGTCGCTCTTTTTGATTTTGTTGATGTTGATGCCGTCGTATCTTATCTTGCCGTCGGCGATGTCGTAGAAGCGGTTAATGAGGTTGGTTATGGTAGTCTTGCCTGCACCTGTGGCACCTACGAAGGCTACCTTCTGTCCCGGCTCGGCATAAAGAGTGATGTTTTTAAGTACGGTCTTTTCTTCGGTGTAGCCGAAATCCACATCGAACATACGGACCTCACCCTCTAATTTCTGATAGGTAACAGTGCCGTCAGAGTGGGGATGCTTCCACGCCCAGATGCCTGTATGCTCGGGCGTTTCGGTAAGCTCATCGCCGACTTCTTTGGCGTTTACGAGAGTAACATATCCCTCGTCCTGTTCGCTCGGAGTGTCTATAACCTCAAAGATTCTCTTTGCGCCCGCCATAGCCATAACCACGGAGTTAAGCTGCTGTGAAACCTGGTTTACGGGCATAGTGAAGGATTTCGAGTAGCCGAGGAAGGTGGCTACAGAGCCGGCTGAAAGGGAGAAAATGCTCATAAAGCCCTTTTCGGGGAAGACACCCTGTGCTGTGAGAACCGCCAGGAAACAGCCCGCTATGGCGAGAATCACATACTGCAGATGTCCGAGATTGTTATTGATAGGGCCGAGCATATTTACGAACTTGTTGGCTGAATAGGCGTTAAGGAAAAGCTCCTCATTCTTTGTGTCGAATTCTTCCTTTGCCTTGTCCTCGTGACAGAAAACCTTGATAACCTTCTGTCCTGTTATCATCTCTTCGATGTAGCCGTTTACGGCACCGAGGGACTGCTGCTGCTTCATAAAGAACTTACCGCTGTTTCCTGCTACCTTGCCCGTTACGGTAATCATAATGAAAATGCAGACAAGAACTACCAGAAGCAGAGGTATACTTTCCGTCACCATAGCGATAAAGGTGGAAATAATGGTAACTATGGAGGAGATAACCTGAGGGATGGTCATTGAAATCATCTGACGGAGAGTGTCAATGTCGTTGGTGTAACGGCTCATAATATCGCCGTGGCTGTTCGTATCGAAATACTTTATGGGAAGAGTCTGCATATGTGCGAACATTTGGTCACGGATTTCCTTCAGAACCGACTGTGCGACGACTACCATAATGCGGTTCTGTGTGAAGGTGGCGATTATGCCCACGAGGAATATTCCTGCCATTTTAAAAAGTGTGGCTATGAAAGGCCCGAAATCTGTCGAGCCGCTTGTGAGCATAGGCGTAATATGGTCATCGATAACCGAGCCTACAAAACGTGAAGAAAAAATAGTGGCAATACTGGAAAGGAAGATGCAGAGAACTACGACGGCCATAAGTATTTTCTGCTTGGCACCGAGGTAGGAGAGTATTCTCTTTATTACCTTAAAATCAAGCTTTTCACCCTTCATTCTCACGGGCGTACCGCCGTGACGGTTAGGGGGCATAGGGGGAGGCATTTTGCCGGGAGCGGGACGGGGATTACTCATTATCTTCTCCTCCTTTCGTCTGTGAGAGATAAACCTCACGGTAAATTTCGCTCTTTTCGAGAAGCTCGCTGTGAGTGCCGAAGGCGGCTACCTCACCGTCATCGAGTACGATGATTTTATCTGCACCCTCGATGGAGGAAATTCTCTGTGCGATGATGATTTTAGTGGTTTCGGGGATGAACTCTTTGAATGCCTGTCTTATGAGGGCATCGGTTTTAGTATCGACGGCGCTGGTGGAGTCGTCGAGGATGAGGATTTTCGGCTTTTTTAGAAGGGAGCGTGCGATGCATATTCTCTGCTTCTGTCCGCCTGAAACGTTGGTGCCGCCCTGTTCGATGTAGGTGTCGTAGCCTTCCTCCATTTCCTTTATGAAGGGGTCGGCCTGGGCAAGACGGCAGGCTTCTGTCATTTCTTCGTCGGTGGCGTTTTCGTTGCCCCAGCGAAGGTTATCCTTGATAGTGCCCGAGAAGAGAACATTTTTCTGAAGTACCATTGCCACTTCATTACGAAGAGTGTCCAGGTCGTATTCTCTTACATCTCTTCCGCCTACCTTTACTGTACCTGCCGTAACATCGTAAAGACGGGGAATGAGCTGAACGAAGGTGGTTTTCGATGAGCCTGTAGAGCCGATGATGCCTACGGTTTCGCCACTTTCGATTTTCATATTTACATTTTTAAGGCAGAGCTTATCTTTATCGGAGGAATAGCTGAAGCCTGCGCCGATGAACTCGATGCTTCCGTCAGTAACCTCAAAGACGGCATCTTCGGGGCTGTGAAGGTCGCTCTTTTCGTCGAGAACCTCACATACTCTTTCTCCCGATGCTCTGGACATAGTAAGCATAACGAAAATCATTGAAAGAGACATCAGGTTCATCAGAATCTGCATAGTATAATTGATAAGAGAGAACAGCTCACCCGTGGTCATATCGACAGCATTGGTCTTAATGATGAGGTTAGCGCCGAACCAGGAGATAAGAATCATACACAGATAGGCGCTGAACTGCATAACGGGAGCGTTGAATGCGATGATGCCTTCTGCTTTTTTAGTATCGGAATAGATTTTATCGGAAACTGCGCCGAATTTTTTGTTTTCTTCATCTTCTCTTACGAAGGATTTTACCACTCTGATGCCGTGAAGATTTTCGTTTACCACATTATTGAGCTTGTCGTAGGTTCTGAAAACTCTTTTGAAAATGGGGTGAGCCTTGGAAACGATGAAGCCGAGGGCAAGAGCAAGGAAAGGAACTACTCCTACGAAAACCAGAGAGACCTTCGCATTTATGGAAAGTGCCATACCCAGAGAGAAAAGAAGCATAACAGGAGAACGGACTGCTATTCTTATTATCATCTGGAAGGAGTTCTGCAGATTTGTAACGTCGGTGGTAAGTCTCGTTACCAGACCCGATGTGGAGAATTTATCTATGTTAGCGAAGGAGAAGCTCTGTATGTTATGAAACATATCGTGGCGGAGATTTTTCGCAAAGCCTGAAGAAGCCTTTGCTGCCGTAACACCGCCCGCTACACCTGCTGCAAGGCTGAAGGAGCAGAGCACGAGAAGGAGAAGACCGATCTTTACCACATAATTGGTGTCGGTTTTGTATATGCCGTTATCGATGAGCTTACCCATAAGCATGGGGATAAAGACCTCCATGGTAACCTCGAGGGACATAAAGAGGGGAGTAAGCAGGGTAAGAGCTTTATATTCTCTTATACATTTCGAAAGTCTTTTAATCATTTACGCAATCATTCCTTTCTAAATTTTTATTTACCTTTTCAAGGACACGGAAAAACACATCCAGCTCTTCTTCGGTTATACCTTCCTTGATTTTGGTTTCCATTCTGGTGAAAGCGTTATCTACGACACTCTGAAGCTCCAGAGCTTTTTCCGTAAGAACTATTTTTTTAAGTCTCGCATCATAATCTACGCTTTCTCTCGTGATAAGGTCGTTGCTTTCCATAAGGGAAAGAATTTTACTTGCCGTGGAGCGGCGGATGTTAAATTCTTTTTCGAAATCCTTCTGAAAAACATCTCTGTGGCGGTTATTATAAAAATAGCCTATAGCCCAGCCGTGAGTGCCTGTCATTTTTTCCACATAACGCTTTGAGGCATCGTTATCCATATAACGCTTTACGATTCTCGATGAACGGTGCAGTTCAAAGCCGATTCTCCGGTCTTTCATGGCAACCTCCTTCTTTGTTAGTATACGAACTGTTAGTTGGCTAACATATCTCATTATATACATAGGTAGTGTCTGTGTCAAGACATAGAGCACAGTTTAATATTTAACACTGTTAAATATTTTAAACTTCTTTTATGGTAGTGGAATATAATTATAAGGATACATTGACAGCTGTTAATTTATTACGGAAAATTAACGAAAAAATCTTGATTAAAAGAGAAGTGTGTGATATATTATTTAACAGTATTAAATAATGGGGTAGAAGGGGGTTTTTTATGAGCACGGCTTTATTGGCTAAGGAAATACTGGAAATACTCGGCCGTATGGAAAAGCGAAGTATACTTTCCAAGCGTAATTTTCTGCTCAAGGGCGAGGATTTATTTCTTGCCACGCTGAATGAAATCGGCGGAATGAGTACACCGTCTAAGCTTTCCGAATACACGGACTTCACTCCCGCCAGGCTTTCCGCTATCATCAAATCACTGGAAAGCAAAGGATATATTGTCAGACAGCAGGACGAGCTGGACAAAAGATGCTCAATAATAGAAATTACCGAAAAGGGTATCGGATACAGTGAGCAGCTTAAATCTACCGCAGTGGAGAATTCGCTGAAGATTATCAATAAATTAGGTGAAAAGGATTCCGTAGAATTTCTCAGACTTATGAAAAGAATTTTTGAAATAGTGGAAAAAGAAGAAAGGAGAGGTGAATGATTTGAAAGTGAATAAAAGCTTCAGAGGCATTTTTGCACTGGTTCTTACAGTGATTATCATATGCATTTCCGTTCTTCCCTGTTTTGCGGTGGATTATCCTGCGGATGTCTCCAAAGAACAGGCTCTTGCAACAATAACAAAGGCTGATAAGGTAATCGACGGATTTATGTCGGCTCAGAATACCTCTCTTAAAGAAACGGTTCTTAAAGAAATTTATTCCGATAAGGTTCTTTCCGTGATGCTTACGGAAATTTACAAGGCACTTGAAAGCGAGGGCGGAGATGCTCTCAGCTCAGCGGGGGTTGACACCTCCGTGGCGGGTCTTGCCAAAAAGCTGAACAGATATCCTTCCGTAGCTGAAAAGCTTTCATCCTTTTCCTCCTGGTCAGAGGTTGACCTTACGGGGGCACAGTGGGAGGTCAGCGATAAAGGTGAATTTTCCGTGGCTGTGGCTTCCATGTTTTCTCCCTTTGATGACCTTCTCTACGCTCTTTTATGCTCAGGCTCCTATTCTCCCGTAATTCTGGTGGGTATCAAAGGCTCAAACGGTTATGAAACAGCTATCATTCCTACCCTTGAGGCAATAGGCTGTAAAGATTATCTCGATGCACAGAGCTTTTATGAGCAGGCAAAGGAGGATAAGGGAGCGATGATTTACAACATCGCTTACGATCTTATGAGCTATCTGGAAAAGATGCTGGATACACCCTTTGACAGTCTTACATCCTGTCTTCCGTCCATAGCACATTATTTCGTCAACGGCGGATTTGACAGTGCGGTGGCTACCCTTATGAGTCCTCTGCGTCTGCAGGTACTTAACATCGCCACTCTCATTCCCATAGAGTCCTTTGCTTCTTTTCTTAATGACACGGAAAGCTTCACTCAGAGCTTTACCCTTAACATTAACGATATGCTTTCTCAGATGGATATGCCCATGGCTCCCGTAGATTTGCAGCTTCTGGCATCTCTGGGTACGGTGAATGAGGACGGAAGCATTAGTGCGGACAAGGCTGATACCTTCATCGTGCTTTTACGATGGTTAATCGATACACTTAAAATGAATCAGTCCTCTTCGGCTGAGATTTTACCTGAGCTTGATGCACAGACACAGCAGATAATTTCTGCCGTTCTCGGAAAAGAGACAGATTCACTTATCTCTCTGCTGGTTTCACTTTTGAATCAGTCAGGTGCGATAATTAATGACAATCAGTGGGCATTCCCTCAGTTTACACCGGGTCAGGCTGTTTACACTCCAAATCTGAATGCTGAGAAATATCAGCGAGTAGCTGACGGAGTGGATGAGCTTTTAGATCAGTTCGTAGCTGAAATGGGTGAAGAAAAATCTCTCAGTGCACTGCTGAAAAAGGAAATTTATTCATCACAGACTCTCTCTCTTCTGCTGAAAAATCTTTTCAGTGCCTTCGAAAGTGAGGAGCTTTCATCTGTTACCTCTCTGCTCGGAGTGGATACCTCGCCCAAGGGTATAGCGGCAGTTCTACGGTCCAAGGGCTTCAGTGAGGCGGCGGTAAATCTTTCACGGTATACGAAATGGAGCGCTGTAGGCGAAAACGGAGTGGATCTCGGAATAAAAAAAGGCAGTCAGCGTCAGTTCATTTCTCTTCTGGCATCGGTAATGTCACCCTTCGAGGAAATACTCGGTATGCTTCTGGCAGAGGACAAGATAGTTCTTTTTGACGCTGTGGATTTTTACGGATCGAACGGATATAACACTGCCATCATTCCCATATATGAGGCTTTCGGTTGTGAGGATTCCACTGTAAGGACTCACGAGGAGTTCAGATCTCTTTACAGCAGAGGAAAGATTGTCGAGGCATTACTTGACCCTATCGTGTCACTTCTCGACCGCTTTACCGAAAGACCCGTGTATACTCTTCTTCAGATTCTGCCTAATCTGCTTTATTTCATGGAAAGCGGCGGCTTCGAAATCTGTATTCAGAATCTGATTTATCCCGTTACTGTACTTATGGCTAAGTTCGGTATAGATTATTCCGTAAACCTTTCACAGCTGGGAGAAATAAATGTCGGCGAAATTATGTCGGGACTAATGGCTTCGGCTGATATGGAAATTACTCTTCCGGAGCTTGATGTGGCTTATCTTGCTTCTCTGGGTACAGCAGTAGAAAAGACGAGTAAGAGAATAGTAGGCGGTCAGTACGCCACTGTCACATATATTCAGTCCGATATGCCTGCACTGTGTGTAACCATTCTGCGTGTAATGGCTGAAACGATAAAGAGTCCCGCTAACAGCGGACTGATGGACTCTCTTATGGACACAGGTATGGGTTCCATGGGCGGAGCATCCCTTCCCGAAGGAACCGAGGGCATAGCAGATGCATTTATGGAGTCGGTTGTCAATGACATCAACGCTATGAGTGTCGATGAGGCTACCGAGTGGCTTTACCGTCTCTTCTTCAGAGAAAGAGCCACAGTGACCTATGCAGACGATGAGGATTATATGCCTACCATTATTTATAAAGAAAAAACTGATTACTCTTTCGTTCTCGTGATTCTGTTCTGTTTGATGCTTATTCCCGTAAGTGTTATTATCAGAAACAAAATCAAGCTTCAGAGAATGAAGGAAGATTCATCAGAAAGCTCACAGGAGGTGTAATCTATGCTTATATTAAAAGACATAGTTAAAGATTATCAGGCCGGTGACACCACCGTCAAAGCACTTCGTAACATCAACATAAATTTCAGAGAGAATGAGTTCGTTTCCATTCTCGGTCCTTCGGGCTGCGGTAAAACTACTCTTCTTAACCTTATCGGCGGTCTTGACCGTTACACGAGCGGTGATCTGCTCATTAACGGCAAATCCACGAAGACCTTCAGAGACGGAGACTGGGATACCTACAGAAACCATTCTATCGGTTTCGTTTTCCAGAGCTATAACCTTATTCCCCATCAGACTGTTCTGGCTAACGTAGAGCTCGCTCTTACTCTCTCGGGCGTTTCTAAAAAGGAAAGAAGAGAAAGAGCCATCGCTGCTCTCGAGCAGGTAGGACTTAAGGATCACATCAATAAAAAGCCTAATCAGATGTCCGGCGGACAGATGCAGAGAGTTGCCATCGCCCGTGCACTTATCAATAATCCGGATATTCTTTTAGCTGACGAGCCTACAGGTGCTCTCGACAGTGAGACCAGCGTACAGGTTATGGAAATACTTAAGGAAATTTCCAAAGATAAGCTTATCATTATGGTTACTCACAATCCTGAGCTGGCAGAGACTTACTCTAACCGTATTATCCGTTTCGTAGACGGCAAGGTAATCGGCGACACTAATCCCTTCTATCCGTCACAGGAGGATTATATATACGAAAAGCGTAAGGCAGAGGAAGAAAAGAAAAAGGGTAAAAAGCCTTCTATGAGTCTTTCCACAGCCTTCGGTCTCAGCCTTCGTAACCTCGCCACGAAAAAGGGCAGAACCTTCCTTACGGCATTCGCCGGATCCATCGGTATCATCGGTATCGCACTGGTTATCGCTCTTTCCACCGGTATTCAGAACTTCGTCGATAATATACAGACGGACACTCTGATGGCGTTTCCGCTGTCTGTGGAGAATGAGTCGGTAGACATCGAGTCGGTTATGAATTCCATGACGGGTATGTTAAATTTTAAAAATCTCGACCACGACAGAGACCACGTCTACGTTAACGGAATGATAGCCGAGATAGTCAACACCTTCGTTTCCAAGGCTACGTCGAATAACCTGCGTACCTTCAAAAAGTACATCCAGGATAATCAGAAGGAGTTTGACGAGCTGTGTAACGACATACAGTTTGTTTATGACACACCGCTGAATGTTTTCAGAGTAGACATACCCGAATACATCCAGGTAAGCCCCAATACGGTTATCAATGAAATCGCAGGCAGTGCCGAAAGCGCTCAGATGTTCGAAAACTTTACAGGTACGAGCTTTGAAATCTGGGATCAGCTCGTAGGTGAGGGTGAGGAGATACTCAATAACTACAATCTTATCTACGGACGTTTGCCCGAAAATAAGAATGAGGTAGTGGTAATTCTTGACGTAAACAATGAGGTTACCGAGCTGGTTATGCACGGTATCGGTCTTAAGGATCAGAACAAGTTTATGGAAGAGGTTATGGGATCTCTCGGCTCAGGAAGCAATTTGGAGCATGACCTTCAGGAAAAATACACCTACGAAGAAATCTGTAACATAAAGCTGAAGCTTGTTCTTAATCATCAGTATATGGTCAAGGATAAGAAGACAGGTCTTTGGCAGGACAAGAGTGCAAATAAAGCCTTCGTAAGAAAGGTTATTGATGAGCAGGGTATGGACATCAGCATTGTAGGTATTCTCCGTCCTCAGGACGATAACCTTATTGCTGTAGGCACAGGTGCCGTAGGCTACACATCTGACCTTATGAGCTATGCACTCCAGCAGACTCTTAATTCACAGGTAGTACAGGAACAGCTCGCTTCACCTGACAGGGATGTCATTACAGGTCTCGATTTCGTAAAGCTGAATGTAAATGATTTCGACCTGGCTGATATCGACCTTAACGACATCGACATCAAATATCTTAACCTTGCTCCCTTTATGAGCCTTGTGGACGGAATAGATATTACGAAAATCGACATTACCAATATCAACCTTTCATCCACTATCGGCTTCGGCTCCATGAGTGATTTGCAGAAAAAGTTGGTGGAGGGCTTCCTTAATGACGAACAGGTAATCGCTTTGAAGGAGGCTTATGTGGACACAGTAACCTCCAAGCGTTCCTACGATAACACGATGAAAACCTTAGGTTATCAGTCGGCAGAAACACCGAAAGCCATTTATTTCTATCCGAAGAGCTTTGATGCTAAAGATAAGCTCAAGGAAATGTTTGCATATTATAACGAGCAGGTAACTGCAGATAATCATCCCGAATACTCTATACAGCCTACGGATGCTGTCGGTGCTCTTCTTTCATCGGTAACGATGATTATTGACATTGTTACTTATGTTCTTATTATTTTCGTGGCCATTTCTTTGGTGGTTTCTTCGATTATGATAGGTATTATCACCTACATTTCCGTTCTCGAAAGAACCAAGGAAATCGGTATTCTCAGAGCTATCGGTGCTTCAAAAAAGGATGTTTCCGGTGTGTTCAATGCCGAGACCTTCACCATAGGTCTTGCGGCAGGTATACTGGGTATAATCACTACCCTTCTGCTCGAAATACCCATTAACATTATTCTCAGACACTTCACAGCCACCAATGCGGCGGCTACTCTCCCCTTCGGTGCAGCGATAGGTCTTATTGCGATAAGTGTGTTCCTTACATTTGTTGCAGGACTCGTACCCTCACGTATGGCGGCCAACAAGGACCCTGTAGAGGCACTGAGAACAGAATAAAATGCAACACAAAAACCGCTGTAAAAGCTCAGGCTTCTGCAGCGGTTTGATTTGTTTTGTCGGCAATTACGGCTTTCGGTTCAGATAAAAAATGAGAGGTGGCAACTGTAAGGTTGGCGGAGAGGTTTTTTCGTTTCAAGGAAACATTTAGTCGTCATCCGCCCGAGCTGCATATCGTCATTGAAGCGCTTACAAGTGCGGGATGAACTGGGATGTGAAACAGGAATGTGTATTTTATGATTTTTGTTTCAATAAAGCATTTAATCGTGATCCCCTCGAGCCGCGGAGTCTTTTACTTTGCACAGGCGAGCGCCAAAGTAAACAAAGCGCCCATTTTTTCGGTGGAAACAATACGAACACGATAACGGAACAAGAGATTGCTTCCTTTCACAGTTCACCCTTAGTCTGCCACTCATAAAGAAACAGCCATTCGAGACTACCGTTATCTATAGTTCTATGTTCAGTCTCACCGAAAGAGTGAGCGTACAGAGTGCTTTTACTGTAAACAGTGCAGAAAAATCGCTGCCATAGCTCCCTCAACGCACAGATATTTTGTCTACCCTGTGGTGTCTGACGCCACCACACGCTTCGTCTCCTTAAGTACCGTCAGTCCGACAGTCGCTTCCCGCTCTTTCATCTTTTCAGATAAATTCTACGGTCAGTGACCCTTTAAACTTATAACAACATAAAAGTAATAGGGGTTAATGAAAACTTTCCTGTAAAGATAAAATCTGACCAGTTGTCCGCACACCTGCCACGGTGTGCCCCCCTGCAGAGCGTTTCGTAAGGAGGTACTGAAAGGTGAAAAAGCAGAAGCACTGCTTAAGAAGGCAATAAAGAGAAACATAAACTTTAATGTAGAACGGCAGTTCCCTATCTGCGACCCTGCCACGGGTCGCACCCCAAGGGAAAGTAATTGTTTCTGAACTTTAACAGAAAAATATACTCTCAATGTTTTAACAAACCTAACTGCAGGCACTCCCTTTTCCCGCTAAAAAAAAGGGGGGTTTTGCTTACTTTCCCGCCTCCGGAGCAAAGTAAGAGCCGCCGCGGCTCGAGCGGATGCCGACTAAATGCATACTTGAAACAAAGAAACCTCTCCGTCAACCTCACGGTTGCCACCTTTCCCTCCGGGAGACCGGCACCCCTTTGTCTGCTTTGCAGACATTTCCCCTGACAGGGGATTTTCCTTTCAGGCGAGGCTTTATCTCTATGCAAAAAAGTAACTCTGCGAAGCTATGACGATTAAATGTTTTATTGAAACGAAAATCATAAACCGCCATAAAAGTCTTCGGACCTTTACAGCGGTTATTTTTATTTGTATTTCTTTTTGTGATATAAAGTGAATGCTCCGAACAGCATCAGATTATGTCCTATCATACACGCCCAGGCACTGATAAGTCCCATAGACAGAAGGTTAATGCAGATGAAGGTTCCTGCGATTCGTATTCCCCACATACCTGCGATGTTCAGAATAAAGGGCGTTTTCGTGTTGCCGATGCCCTGAAGCATACCTTCGATAATGAGAGATACACCGTAGAAGGGCTCAGACAGAGCCACCATACGAAGAACTGTAGCACACAGAGAAATCACTTCATTACTGTCGGAGAAAAGACCTGCCATTTTTTCGGCGAAGATAAATAGCAGTCCGCCCGAAATAATCATAAGAGAAACCTCAATGAAAACGAGAAGTTTGCTGAGGTCTTTTGCCTTTTCTCTGTCACCCGCACCGTGAGCGTTACCCATAAGAGTCGCAGCTGCGGCCTGCATACCGTAGCCGGGAATGTAAAAGGCGGATTCGACAGTGTTTGCCACCGTGTGTGCCGCTGTGGAAATCTCGCCGAGAGAATTAATCATCGAAGCGAAAACCACATATCCGAAGGAGGTGCCGAAGCGCTGAAGCATATTCGGCAGAGCTACCTTAAGACAGGGTGCGAGAATCTCTCTGTCGGGACTGAGAAAGACTTTCTTCGGTGCTATGGTTTTATGTCTGAAAAGAGCCAGGGTGATGAGAATACCGCCTGCCGTGAAGGCTGCCGCACTGGCTGTAGCGGCACCGATTACACCCATATCCGCACCGTAAAGGGTAAAAGCTTTTCCGAAAACGGTGACGGTTCTCGTAGGATAGATAAGCAGAAAATTAAGCAGTACATTAATTATGTTCACTGCTGTTCCTACCAGCATAGGAGTTTTCGAGTCACCGGCACTGCGCAGAACAGAGCCGAAAATAATGGTGGCGGCACGGAAAAGCATAGGTGTGTACAGGATGAAAAAATACTGTGAGGAGAGCTCCCTGATGCTTTCGTCTACCTGCATAAGAGAGGGAAGGACGGGGCTTACTGCCAGGGTTACCGCCGTGAAAAACAGTCCCGAAACCAGCACTGCCGAAACTGACTGGCTTGACGCCCGCACGGCAAGGTCTTTCTTTCCCGCACCGAGTGCCTGTGAAATAAATGCGAGAAAGCCTACACCGAGAGCAGATACCGATGAGCCGACTAACCAGTTTACCGTAGTGGTTGAGCCTACAGCGGCTGTGGCATCTGTACCCAGAGAGCCGACCATAGCTGTATCGATGTACTGCACGGCAGTCTGCATGAGCTGTTCGAGCATAGTCGGCCAGGCAAGGGTGAAAATAAGGGGGAGCATTCTGAAATTAAGCTTACGCATCATCGTTTATCTGATTTTTCGGAAATGCTCTTAATCAAATTCTTCTTCGAAGACGTGCTCTGCCACTTTCAGAAGTGCTGAATCAATAAGCTCATCGATGCCCTTGGCATTCTTTTCGTATTCTTCCTGTTCCTTCTTTTCTCTGAGAGCCTGCTTTGCTTTTATTCTCATGTTTTTATTATGGATGCCGTCGAGTCTGAATTCAGCATCGTTATGCTTTACGGTGAAGCCGTATTTTTTTGCCTGTCTCTTTTTGAGACCTTTGTTTTTCTTCATTGTTAAGTGGTCATTACCGTAGTAAATACCCATTTTGTCCATAAATGCCTTGTGGCACTGCATACGGTCAGTGAAGCTTCTGAAGTCCTTTCTGTATGTCCAGGCGTTCTCACTCAGGGCAAGACCGCGGTTAAAGAGCATAAAGAAGATATGGTCTTCGTTGGTAATCCATTCTGTCCACATTTCACCCTCTATGCCGAGAACACCTTGTTTGAGCTCTTTTTTGATTTTCGATTTTTCGGGCTCATAGGTATAGGTGTCTTTGGGGGTGCAGTAGTCATAAGCCATATCAAAGTAGAAATTCTTATGCTTGGAAAGGATAATCTTGCCGCCGCTTTTCAGGTGTCTGATTACATTGGGATCCTTTTCCTGTCTCCAGTACTGACCGACAACATCTGTGTCTGTATTCTTTGAAGCGAGAACCTCGTTCCAGCCTATCATAATCTTACCCTTGCTCTTGAGGAAGGAGTTGATTTCATTGGTAAACCATGCCTGAAGATTTACTTCGTTCTTAAGCTTGTTTTCTTTTATGCGCTTCTGACAGTCGGGACACTTCTTCCATTCGTTTCTCGGTGCTTCGTCACCGCCGATGTGGAAATAGTCGAAGGGGAAAAGGTCAGCTACCTCATCCACTACATCCTTAACGAAGGTGATAACACTGTCCTTACCGAGACAGAGAGGTCTGTTCCAGTTCTTAAGACCCTTTTCCTTGGCTAAGGTGTTACCGCAGAAGTCGAAAACCTCACAGGGAATGTTACGGCAGGCCAGATCATTATATGCAGCGATAGCCGAAGCACAGTGAGCAGGGAAGTCGATTTCGGGAACGATTTCGATACATCTTTCCTTGGCATAAGCGATGATTTCTCTTATGTCATCCTTGGTGTAATAGCCGAAATGAGGGATTTCCTCGTATTCGGTGCAGGCCCAGGAATGAAGCTGACTGCCCTTTCTGTAGGAGCCGATTTCCGTGAGGAGCGGGTATTTGTCTATTTCTATTCTCCAGCCCTGGTCGTCAGTGAGATGCCAGTGGAAGCGGTTGAGCTTATACATAGCCATAAAGTCAAGATATTTTTTCACAGTTTCCTTGCCGAAAAAGTGACGGCTTTCGTCCAGCTGTAAGCCTCTCCAGGAATGCTTGGGAGAGTCCTTTTCGATGATGAGCTGAGGACAGGTGAGGGTTTCACTGTCATTTTTGTCGGAGAGAAGAAGCTGACAGAGGGTCATAAGACCGTAGAAAGCACCGCTGTAGGAGCCGGCGAAAATCTTGACGCCGTAGCCTTCAGCCTTAAGAGTGTAGGTCTCTTCGGGGAGTGTATCGTCGAAGATAAATTCCAGATGGCTTTCATTCTCTGCTTTTTCTGTGGTTACACCCAGGCATTTGTCTACGAATTTTTCGATGGGAGTGAGCTCACGGTCAATGTGCAGGAGAACTCTGTTTCTGTAAATGAAGCAGTCGCCCTTTTTTATTGTAAGATTATTTGGCTTAGGAATTACGTTAATCATTTTATTTTTCCTTCTTTCCGTACATCTTTTCTATTTTTTTGTTTGTTATGAGGTTTTCCAATCCGGCCCAGCAGAGCTTACGTCTTTCCCAATAAAGCTTTGAAGCGATTCTTTTTATACCTGTGGGAATGGCCTGCTTTACAGTGGCGTGATTCATATTTATTGCCTTGATGTGCTTGTAATAGCCGTCGAGTCTTTCGGAGAAATTCTCATAGCTTTTATTTTCTTTTTTAGTCCAGGCACTTTCGCTGATGGCACCGAGACGGGGGAAGGTGCAGTAGCCTGCTTTTTCCATGTCAGGAACGAACTCTGCCCACAGACAGGCTTCGACACCCTTTAAAAGATGCTTGTTTTCTTCGGTGAGACCTTCGATGTAAGGGTCGTACTCATAACAGCTCTTAAGGTCTGTATGGCCGTAGGGAATGTCGAGATAATAGGCTTTTACGGGAGAGATGATGAAGGAGCGTCCTTTTCCGATTTCGCCTGAGATGTCCTTTCTGTCCACGTCCGTGTTCCAGAACTGCCAGCAGAGTGAGCTGTCGGGCATATAATCCTTGACACGGTCGTTCCACATTATAACCTCCATACCCTTACTGCGGAGATATTCACCTATTCTGCTGAGATAGTAGGTGTGAAGATCGCCGGTCTCCTTCAAACCCTCGTCCTTCATCCTCTTCTGACAGTGGGGACATAATTCCCATCGTGTGGTGGGTACTTCATCACCGCCGATATGTATGATTCCGTCGGTAAAGATTTCTGTAACCTCGTCAAAAACTGACTCGATAAACTCGAAGGTGCTCTCTTTACCTATACACAGAACGTCATGCTTTACGCCCCATTTGGTAGCCGTGACCATATTACGGTCGAAGCAGGAAAGGAAGGGGTAGGCAGCTATAGCGCTTACCGTGTGGCCCGGTGTGTCGATTTCGGGTATTACCTTAATGAAAAGAGAATGGGCATAGTCCACGATTTCCTTCATATCCTCTTTGGTGTAGTAACCGCTGTGGGGAACGGAGTTGAAATTAGTATGACTTCTGTAGGAGCCGATTTCCGTCAGAAGGGGATGCTTTTCGCTGTAAAATCTCCAACCCTGGTCCTCGCTAAGATGCCAGTGGAAATGGTTAAGCTTATGCAGAGCCATTATTTCGAGGAAGATGAAAACTGCTTCCTTGGTGAAAAAGTATCTTCCGCAGTCGAGCATAAAGCCACGGTAGGGGAAGGCAGGCTCGTCGCTTATTTGTGCACTGCACAGAGTCAGGTCGCCGTACATCAGCATCTGCTTTAAGGTCTGTATGCCGTAGAAAATGCCTGTTTCGGTCTTTCCTCGGATAACTACCTCATTCTCCTTTACAGAGAGGGTGTAGCCTTCGTCACTTGCTATTTCGTCGCAGAGGTCAAGATAAATCTTTTCCTTGCCTGTTCCGAGAAGCTCCAGGGAAAAGCTTTCACCGAGAAATTTTTTCAGGCTGCCGACTGCCTTGGGAAATTTTTCTGCATTTTCGATTTCGCAGTATTTAGTGAGGGTGAAAACTACGGTGTCGCCCGTAGTGATTTTCTGGGGTTTGGGAATAATAGGATAAATCATATCGTTTTCCTCGCTTTATTAATAGAGTGTTTTTGAAAGGATGAAGCATACCCACAGAGCGATTACGAAAAGACCTTCTGCGGGGATAGCGAGCTTAGTGTAGGGACATTTCCAGCCCTTGTCAACACAAAGAAAGATGCTTCTTGTTACGAAAACGGTGGTGGAGAAGAAAAGACCGCCGACCAGTGAGTGGACGGGTGTGCCGAGTGCTACGGTAAGATAAACGAGGAAAGCACCCAGAGCAAAGGAAATACCTCCGTAGTAAACACGGATTTCAGTCTTGCCTGCATTGTCCACGGGCTTTACCGAGAAGCTTTCGGCGTTTTTGATGGGACTTATGATAAATACCGCAGCCATACCGAAAAAGTATGCAGCCAGACCGATAACTGCCACAGAGGCGGGTACGTTTGTGAAAAAGAGTTCTTTCATTGATGCGAATAAGGTTTCCATAGATTTAATCTCCTTTGTTTTGTATATAGGCTATGTTCCAATAAATGGTTGGTTTTTGAGTGCTAAACGCTAAACGCAAAGTGCTGAACGGTGGGGACCTTCGTTCCGATTATATCCGTATAAGGTTATTAGTGCAAATTTACCTTTACATCGCTAAACTACTTTGTATGGCAAAAAATCAATTATTATAATTTACTCCTTACCATTTTCTGCACGATTAACTTTGCGGAAAGGGAATTTAAATATTACACATCAGTATATCCGCGACCATCATTTTGCGTTTAGCGTTTTGCACTTTGCGTTAAAATCAGTCATCTTTTGGTACAGAGTTATATTATATCTTTATTATAATACCATAAATGCACGCTGAGGTAAAGGGAATTTATTGAAAAAAATATCTGATAATACTTGATTTACGGGGAAAAGTATGATATTATACAGATGTTAGTAGTGTAGTTTAGAGTGGGCTTTCGAAAAGTCCGCTCTTCTTTATTGCAAAAATGCATTACGTTATTACAATTGAATATTTATTTAAGGAGTGATTTTATGGCAAAGGGAAAGAACACCGTCGCTACCGTATGGGAGCTTGTCGAGCCTTATGCGAAGGAACTCGGACTCAGAATATGGGATGTCCGTTTTCTTAAAGAGGGCGCTGACTGGTATCTTCGTATTTTCATCGATAAAGACGGCGGAGTAAGCATCGATGACTGTGTGGATATGACACACGCCATCAATAAACCTTTGGACGAAAGCGACCCCATCGAACAGGCTTATTTCCTGGAGGTAAGCTCTCCCGGAGTGGAAAGAGACCTCGTCAGAGATGAGCATTTCACCGCCTATGTGGGTGAAAAAATCAAAGTTAAAATGATACGTCCCGTCGACGGTAAGAGAGAGTTCTTCGGAATTCTCGAGGACTATAACGACGGTAATATAACCATAAGAATGTCCGACGAAAGCGGCTTCACCTTCACTAAAAAGGAAGCCTCCTGGATTAAAGCGGACGACTTCGAAATGTAATAAGAAAGGATGAACAGAAAAAATGAACAAAGAATTTTTTGAGGCCATTGCACTGCTGGAAAAGGAGAACGGTATCCCTGCGGATTATATGTACGAAAAAATCAAGGCAGCTATCATCTCCGCTACTAAAAACAGCTACGGCAACAGAGACAATGTAGTGTGTGACATAAACCCTGAAAAGCAGACTATGGAGGTTTATGTAAGAATCGCCGTAGTGGATGAAATCGAAGAGCCTTTAGCAGAAATGACTCTCGAGCAGGCCAGAAATTACGACGAAAACGCACAGGTAGGCTCATTCGTAGAGATTACTCTTGAGCCGAAAAAGTTCGGCAGAATCGTAGCACAGACAGCCAAAAGTGTTATCCGTCAGGGTATCAGAGAGGCTGAAAAGGAGCTTAAGGCTAAAGAGCTTCAGGAAAGAGACCAGGAGGTTGTTACCGCTAAGGTTAACATCGTTTATCCCGACACAGGCGATGCTTCCATCGAAATCGGCAGAGCAAACGTTATCCTTCCCAAAAACGAGCAGATTCCCGGCGAGGTTCTCGAGCCCGGTCAGCTTATCAAGGTATTCGTTGCTTCCATCAAGGAAGAAAGCGGCACAAGCTATGCCAACATTTCCAGAAAGCATCCCGGCTTAGTAAAGAGACTCTTCGAAACAGAAGTTCCCGAAATTTACGACGGCACTGTTCAGGTTATCTCTGTTTCCAGAGAAGCAGGCTCCAGAACGAAGATTGCCGTTATGAGCAACGACGAAAACGTAGATGCAGTAGGTGCATGTATCGGTCCCAGAGGTCAGCGTGTAAGCAACATCGTTGAAACTCTCTGCGGTGAAAAAATCGACATCGTTTCTTACAGCGAAGAACCCGAGAAATACATTTCTGCTTCTCTTGCTCCTGCAGAGGCTCTTTCCGTTGAGGTTATCAGCGAAAATCCCAAAAGCTGCAGAGTGGTTGTTCCCGACAGTCAGCTTTCTCTTGCTATCGGTAACAAGGGTCAGAATGTAAGATTAGCTGCCAGACTCACAGGCTGGAAAATCGACATCAAGCCTCTGAGTGCAGTAAGCGAATAATACAGGGTGACGGATATAATCCGAAACCGCCTGAAAAAGTGAATTTTCACGGCTTTTCGGCGATTCGGATTAGAAAGGCGGAAGCCTGTCGTCATCCTCATCATCCAAAAATCCTGCAAAAATTCGCATTTTCAGGTCGAAGATTTTTTGCGGATTAAGGTAGAAAAACACAGCGGATCTCTTTATGATTTGCGAGTATTTTAACGAAAATCGGCGGAAATCCTCCCACAAAAAACGGATTAGGATTATATCCGCCACCCTTAGGGAGGGCAAAAAGATGAATAAAAAAATGCCCATGAGAAAATGTTTAGGCTGCGGTGAAATGTTCCTTCAGAAGGAGCTGGTCAGAGTGGTCAAAACCAAAATAAAGACCGATGACGAAAACGCTGAGGAAGAATATGAAATCAGTCTTGACCTTGTCGGTAAAAAGCCGGGCAGAGGTGCTTATGTGTGCAGAAACACAGAGTGCTTCGAAAAGGCTGTCAAGGCAAAGAGATTTCAGAGAGCTCTTTCCTGCGTCATACCCGATGAAGTCACTGAAAAGATGAGACAGGAGATGGAAAAAGGTGAATGATAAATTTCTCTCTCTTTTAGGTATGGCGAGAAGGTCAGGTAAGCTCAGCACAGGTCACGATGCGGTTATCTCTTCCGTGGTGAAAAATAAGGCGAAGCTCGTTATTATTTCCTCGGAAGGCTCCGAAAGACTTAAAAGAGAAATCACCCACGCCTGCAGCTACGGCGGAAAAAATATCCCCGTACTCCTGACCGGTTACACCACAGGCGAGCTTTCACAGGCCATCGGAATAAAGGCGGCAGTAATAAGCGTCGACGACGAGGGCTTCGGTAAGGCCGCAGCAGACAAATACACGAACAATTCAGGCAGAAAGGATTGATACTATGCCCAGAGAAAAATACAGAATTCACGAGGTTGCCAAAGATTTCGGCAGCACAAGTAAAAAGGTTATAGAAATTCTGGCTAAAATTTCTGACGAACCCAAAAAGCATACAACCGTTCTCGAAGACAGAGAACTGGATTATATTTTCGAAACATTAACTCAGAATAATGAGGTTAGTTCCTTCGATGCATACTTCGCTGCTGGCGAAGCACAGAAGGCAGCCAAGACAGAAGAAAAGAAGGCTGAAGAAGCACCCGTAAAGGCAGAGCCCGAAAAGAAGGAAGAAAAGAAGGCTAAGGCAGAAAAGAAGGCTCCCGCCAAAGCTGAAAAAGCTGAGAAGAAGCCCGAGGGTAAAAAGGAAGCTCCCAGAGCTGAAAAGAAAGCCGACGAAAAGAAGGCTCAGGCTCCCGCTCCTCAGCAGCCTAAAAAGGAGCAGAAGGAAAAGCTCATTCAGTCCCGTACCAAGGGTGAAAAGAGACACGTTGACACCAGAAGCAGTAACGTTGACCTTGAAAAGTACAACGAA
Source organism: Acutalibacteraceae bacterium (assembly GCA_045637365.1). Taxonomy (GTDB): domain Bacteria; phylum Bacillota; class Clostridia; order Oscillospirales; family Acutalibacteraceae; genus UBA6857. Next base: position 25,588 of record JAZTZH010000045.1, on the reverse strand, counting down.
AAGTACGACGAAATGGCTTCCCAGGGTGGCAGACGTGACCACGAAATGGGCTCAACCAAGCAGAAATTAAAGCAGAAGAGCCAGCAGTACAGAAAGCAGGGCACACGCTCCTCAAAGAGAGAAACAGAGGCAGAAAGACTTAAGAGAATCGCCGCTGAAAGAGCGAAGAAGACCCTTACAGTTAAAATCCCCGAGGAAATCACCGTCGGTGACCTTGCTGAGCTTTTAAGAAGAACAGCTGCCGAGGTTATCAAGGAAATGTTCAAGCTCGGTGTTATGGCTACAGTTAATCAGACCATCGACTTCGATACAGCTGAAATCGTAGCTACAGAGCTCGGTGCAAAGGTAGAAAAGGAAGTAGTCGTTTCCATCGAGGAAAGAATTATCGACGACCACGAGGACACCGAGGAAGACCTTCTTCCCAGAGACCCCGTTGTAGTTGTTATGGGTCACGTTGACCACGGTAAGACCTCTATTCTCGATGCTATCAAAAACACCTCCGTTACTGCTACTGAAGCAGGCGGTATCACACAGCATATCGGTGCTTACGGAGTTGACCTTGACGGTCAGATGATTACCTTCCTCGACACACCCGGTCACGCCGCATTCACATCTATGCGTGCCAGAGGTGCTATGGCTACGGACATCGCAGTTCTCGTAGTTGCTGCCGATGACGGTATCATGCCTCAGACCATCGAAGCTATCAACCACGCCAAGGCTGCAGGCGTTCAGATTATCGTAGCCATCAATAAGATGGACAAAGAGGGTGCAAATCCCGACAGAGTTAAGCAGCAGCTTACAGAGTACAGCCTCGTTCCCGAAGAGTGGGGCGGTGAAACCATCTGTGTTCCCGTTTCCGCAAAGACACAGTTCGGTATCGATTCACTTCTCGAATCCATCCTTCTCGTAGCTGAAATGGCAGAGCTTAAGGCTAACCCGAACAGAGCTGCTAAGGGTGTCGTTATCGAGGCAAGACTCGATAAGGGCCGCGGTCCTATCGCTACACTTCTTGTTCAGAACGGTACTCTCAATGCAGGTGATATCGTTGTGGCAGGTCAGTCAGTAGGCCGTGTAAGAGTTATGTCAAACGAAAGAGGTCAGAGAATAAAGACTGCAGGACCTTCAGTTCCCGTAGAAATCACAGGTCTTGACACCACTCCCAATGCAGGTGATTCCTTTGACGTGGCTTCCGATGAAAAGCTCGCAAGAGAGCTCGTCGAAAAGAAGAAGCACGACGCAAAGCAGGCTGAATGGGGCGCACAGCAGAAGGTTACTCTCGATAATCTCTTCTCTTCTCTCAAGGAAGGCGAGATGAAGGACCTTAACATCATCGTTAAGGCTGACGTTCAGGGCTCAGTGGAAGCTGTTAAGCAGAACCTTGAAAAGCTTTCAAATGAGGAAGTCAGAGTTTCTGTTATCCACGGCGGTGTAGGTGCCGTAAACGAAAGTGATGTACAGCTCGCATCCGTTTCAAACGCTATCATCGTAGGCTTTAACGTACGTCCCGACAGTAACGCACAGACTCTCGCAGAGCGTGACAAGGTAGAAATGAGAATGTACCGTATTATCTATGACTGTATCGAAGAAATCGAAGCAGCTATGAAGGGTATGCTTGCACCTAAGTTCCGTGAGGTTATTCTCGGTAAGGCAGAGGTAAGAACAGTTATGAACCTTTCTTCTGCAGGTAAGATTGCAGGTAGCTATGTTCTCGAGGGTAAGGTACAGAGAAGCGCACTCATCCGTGTAGTCCGTGACGGTATCGTTATCACAGAGGACTCCATCTCTTCACTCCGCCGTTTCAAGGACGACGTAAAGGAAGTGCTTACAGGCTTTGAATGCGGTATCGGTCTTGATAAGTTCAACGATATCAAGGAAGGCGATATCTTCGAAGCATTCATTATGGAAGAATACAGAGATTAATCTTTTCAGGTTAAAATCTTATTCGGAAAGGAAATATAATGGCAGGATTCAGAATTAACCGTGTATCCGAAGATATAAAGCGTGAGGTTATTGCTGTTATAAGAGAGCTCAAGGACCCGAGAGTTATGGGCAAAATGCTCACAGTAGTACGTGTAGAAGTAAGCTCCGACGCTTCCTTTGCCAAGGTTTATGTCAGCGACATAAAGGGCATCGACTCAGCGAATGAGGCTGTAAAGGGCCTTACTGCGGCTACAGGCTACATCAGAAGAGAGGTCGGTTCACGACTTCACTTAAGAAAAACACCTGAGCTTAAGTTTGTCGCCGATGACTCCATAGAGCAGGGCTTCAATATGTTCAGAAAGCTGGAAAACGGCAGAAGTGAAAGAGGAACAGACGATGAAAATTGAGTTTTCCCGTGCTGTGGAAAAGCTGAAAGAAGCTGATAATATCCTCATTCTCACTCACCGTAATCCTGACGGTGACACCTTAGGAAGCGGCTTCGCTCTCTTAAGAGCCCTTAAGAAAATGGGAAAAAGGGCGAAGCTTCTCAATAACGATGAAATTCCCTCGAAGTACTCTTATCTTTATGAGGGCATCGGTGAGGATGATTTCACCGAAGAATTCATCGTCAGTGTGGATGTGGCTGAAATCAAGCTTTTAGGCGACGGCATCAGAGAAAAATACGGTGACAGAATTGACCTTTCGATAGACCATCACGAGTCTTCGAAATTCTATGCTAAGGAAACCTATGTAGAGCCTGACAGTGCTTCGGCATGTGAGATAATCTATCTCGTTATAAAGGCTCTCGGAGTTTCCGTGGACAGCGATATAGCTTCCTGTGTTTATACAGGTCTCAGCACGGATACGGGTTGCTTTAAATATTCCAATGTTACACCCAGAACACATCTTATCGCCGCTGAGCTGATTGCCTGCGGTGCGAACCACAGTAAAATCAACGAAATAATGTTTGATACGAAAACCTTCGGCAGTATCATGCTCGAAAAGCTCTGCTATGAAAATCTCGAAATGTTCTGTGACGGCAAGGTTGCGGTTATCAGTGTAACGAAAAAGATGCTCTCAGACTGCGGTGTGGATAAATCCGCTCTCGACGCTATCAAGCCTATCACAAGGCAGATAGAGGGTGTGGGTATCGGTATCACCGTAAAGGAAGAGGATAACGGCAAAACAGGTGTTTCCGTCCGTACAAGCGAGGATTATGACGCTTCTTTAATCTGCGCTAATTTCGGCGGTGGAGGACACATCAGAGCAGGTGGCTGTGAATTCAGCACATCCGTGGAAGAAACGAAGAAAAAGGTAATTGAATACATTAAAGAAAATCTTATGTGATAAGGGAGTGACAGTGTGACAGGCTTTGTATTTTTGGATAAAGAGGAAGGTATGACCTCCTTTCTTGCCGCAAAAAAGCTCGGCAGGATTTTAGGTACGAAAAAGGTCGGTCACACGGGTACTCTTGACCCGATGGCGACAGGGGTAATGGTCATCGCTGTGGAGCATTCCACCCGCTTTATCGAGCTCATTTCTGACCACGATAAGGCGTACAGGGCGAGATTCCTTTTAGGCAAAACCACAGATACCCTCGACATAACGGGTAAAATTCTTTCCGAAAGGGAAGTAAATGTCGGCAGAGACGAGGTGGAAGAGGCTGTTCTGTCCTTTAAGGGTGACATTTTACAGTTTCCGCCTATGTACTCAGCCATAAAAAAAGACGGTGTCCGTCTCTATGAGCTTGCAAGGCAGGGTATAGAGATAGAGAGAGAGGAAAGACAGGTTCACATTTCCTCCATCAGTCTGACGGATGCCACAGAAAACGAATATGAAATCGAGGTTTACTGCTCGAAGGGTACGTATATCCGCTCGCTTATTTCCGACATAGGTGAGAAATTGGGAACGGGTGCCGTTATGACCTCTCTTCGCAGAATAAAGGCTAACGGTGTCACCATCGACAGGTGCTATACTCTCGGTGACTTAGAAAAAATGAAGGAAGAGGGTACTCTTTCCGAGGCTCTTATGCCCGTGGACTCCTTCATAAAATATCCCGCAATCAGGGTTACCGCTCCTCAGGCGAAGCGCTTTTCGAACGGTGGCGGTCTTGATACGGGTCGCTTCGGCGGAAAAAAAGAGCCGGGCTTCTATAATGTTTATTCACCGGAGGGGAAATTTCTCGGTATCGGTGAAATAGATGAAGAAAGAACAGAGCTTAAGGTAAAAAGAGTTTTTGTAGGTTAAAATAAATAAGCAAAGGGGGTATGAAAAGTGTTATGCGAACAGAAAAAATCGGGGGGCACAGCGGTGGCTCTGGGTTATTTCGACGGTATACACCTGGGCCATAAGGCAGTTCTGGGTAAAACACTCAGAGAAGCAGAAGAAAAAGGTCTTACTCCCGTAGTAATGCTTTTCGACATTCATCCCCGTAAGCTTCTGACAGGAAATGTACCTCCCATGCTTTTAACTGAAGAGAGAAAAAGAATACTTCTGAAAGAAATGGGCTTCGAGGTATTTGAATTTGATTTCCGCCGGGCTATGAATTATTCCCCTGAGGAATTCGAGGAAAAGATTCTTTTAACTGAGCTTAATGCCGGGGTGGTAGTATGCGGTTACGATTACCATTACGGAAAGGGCGGAAAGGGAAGTCCCGAAACCCTTAAGAACGAGCTTACACCGAAAAACATCAGTGTTTACTCACTTTCTCCCGTTTATCTCGGTGAGGAAGCAGTTTCCTCCACGAAAATCCGTCAGCTTATCAGTGAGGGTGAAATGGAAAAGGCAAATGCTATGCTCGGTGATTATTTTACCTATGATTTCACCGTGGAAAGAGGAGACGGTATAGGTCATAAAATGGGCTTTCCGACTATTAATCAGTTTTTCCCCGAGGATTTCATCATCCCGAAATACGGGGTTTATGCCTCGAGGGTAAAGCTTGACGGAAGGTACTACTCAGCAGTGACCAATGTAGGAATAAGGCCTACAGTGTCCGGAGAAAATCTCAGAAGTGAGACCTGTATTTTTGATTTCGAGGGTGACCTTTACGGCAGAAATGTGGAAGTGAGCCTTCTGAAATTTTTAAGAGAAGAAAGAAAGTTTGCGTCTCTTTCAGAGCTGAAAGAGGCAGTAAGTAAAGATATAATGAAAGCGAAAGAGATTTATAAGGAGAGCGTAGAAAAATGAGCAAATTAAATGTAAAAGCCATATTTTTTGATTTTGACGATACTCTTCAGAGCAGAAAGGGTGCTTACAGACTTTACTGCGAAGCATTTCTTACTAAATATTTCCCCGACATAAGCGAAGAAGAAAGGCTTCAGAAGCTCGACGAAATGGAAGAGCACGTGGACGGGGGCTACAAGGACAGAGAGGTTTATTTCCCTGAAATGATCGACCTGTGGAAATGGGAAAACCATCCTCCCTTACAGGAGCTTTACGATTCCTTTAACTATGATTTCGGTAAGCACATCGTTATGCTCGACGGCGCTTTAGATGTACTTAAGGCCATCAAGGAAAAAGGCTATATTTTAGGTTGCATCACTAACGGTGTGTCCTCACTTCAGAACATTAAGCTCGACACAGCGGGCATCAGAGATATGTTTGATGTGGTAGTGGTTTCGGGCGATATCGGCATTTATAAGCCTGACCGCCGTATCTTCGATGAAGCAATCAGACGTGCGGGCGTGAAAAACGAAGAGGCACTTTACGTCGGTGATCATCCCGTAAATGATGTTCAGGGCGCTCTCGGTGCCGATATGCAGGTAGTAAGAATGAACTACGGCGATTTCAAGGGTAAGGGTCTCGGACAGAATACTGCTGCAGAAATTGAAAGCATTACCGAGCTTCTCGACCTTATTTAAGAGGGGACATAATACAGAGAAAAGGAAGTTTAAGAAATGATTTGTAAAAACTGTGCAAATATATTCAGCGATGACCTTACTGTCTGCCCCGAATGTGACACTCCCGTAGGTAGCGGGGCAGCGAAAAAAGAAAAAGATATCGAAGAGATAGTTTCTCTTGCTTTAGGTGATTTCGAGGATATTTCCTCTAATTCCGATGAAAAAGAGCCTTTTTTTGATGACGGGGCTGAGGAGGAGTTCGAGCCTCCCGTTTATAAAACGGAAAAAAACGAAAAAATAATAAAGCCGGTAATAAAAGAGGAAAAGGTTCTTCCTGAAGAGGAAAAGCCGGTGATTTCACCTCAGCGTGAAAGAAAGAAAATGAAAAAAATGTCCCGTAAAGAGCAGGGAGCATTTAATTTCATTGTTTCCGTTATGGCGGTTGTCTTTGCAGTGATGGCGGCACTGGTGGGAATAAGTCTCAGCACCGATGTTTTCGAAAAGGACGAGGACAGTTTTATGGCTATGGCTCTTTCGGGCCTTTCTGCCTCGGAAACAGCAGAGCTTGAGGATTATCTTGCTAAAATCTCCGTGATAGCCTACAGCGGATTTGACCGTGAGCAGGATGTTATCGTGGATGTTATGGAGTTTCTGCGTCCTTACGATGCAGGCGGACTTTACAGCCGCTTTTACGGAGCAACTGAAATTACCGTGAATGAAACTGATCCTAACGGCCGCTTTGCCAATGAGAACGGAGACTACAGCTTTTATGCACTCGAGGGTGATAAGGTGGATAAGATTCTCGCTACCTTCGGCTTCGACATTAATCATAACGTCAATGAAAAGAATTTCTATTATTATGACGGTAAGTATTATTTCGCCAACACTCCCGATGAGAGCTTCAGCTCTTCTGTGATGGCTGATGTAAGCTCATCAAAGCGCATACAGGACGGAAGCTATTATGTGGAATGCAGCTTTTTCGACGGAAGCGCTGAGAAGGCAGACGGAGACTATCTGAAGGCATACATAATTCTCGACAAAAAGACAGATGTAAAAGAGGGTGAGCTTCCCTGGAGCTTAAGCCGTATTTCTCACGAGGCTATTTTCGATGCCACAGGCTTTATGATAAAGGATGAAAGCGGTAAAAACGAGCTTTCTTACACTATCGAGTATAAGACTGTACAGGCAGTAGCTGAGGACGGCACAGTTTATGCGGAGTACAATGTGGAGTATCCTCTTTTCAAGGGTAATACTGAGGGCGAAAAGGAAGTCAACAGACTTTATGCTGAGCTTATAAACAACTACACTCTTCAGTGTGAGAGTGCAGAAAAGGACTACAAAAAGTTTATTAAAAAAGGCGGAAAGAAGGCAGACCTTCCCTTTGTCACTCACGCTGTGGCAAGAGTAACCTACAACCGTGACGGATATATTTCCATCGTGGAGGGACTTTCACAGTATAAGCCTCAGACGAAGACATCCGAAGCACAGGAGGAATTCATCATTCTGCCTGAAAGAACTGTCGAAGGCTACATTATCGATGTGGAAACAGGTGCCTTCCTTTCGAGTAAGGAGATAATCGACGCTGAGTATCATCTGGTATACGAAGTGATTTACCGTATTTACAGTGGCTATGATTATGAAAGCCTTCTCAAGGGTGAGGATGCTGCTATCGGAATCCCCGATGACACCGACGGTATCGGCAAGACCTTCTATGAGTCTGCATGTGCACTTTCGGAGAACGGATTCATTTTCTGCTCTGTTCATCCGAAGGGATATACGGAGACGGTAATAATACCGTATTCGACAAAAAATATCTTTAACAGTGATTTCAGTAAGCTGATTAAGGGCAAATAAAGAATTAAAGGGAACGGCACACACCGTTCCCTTTTTTTGCCTCGCCTGAAAGGAGAAGTGGCAGCCGACAGGTTGCCGGAGAGGTAGTTTTTTGCGGACACAATGCATTGTGTCCCTGCGATTTACCAAAAGTACAGTGTAGGGTCACGGCGTGCCGTGACCGCTGTAAAAACACAAATTCATAAAAATACTTGAATAGTGAATTCCCATTTGATATAATAAATTGATAAAAATTCGAAAGGATGAATTTTATGAATAAAACTATCAGAAAAATTCTTTTGTTTGCAGTTATGGCTGTTATGATGATGGCTGCAGCTGTGACAGCGAGTGCCCTCGAGCCGACAGGTAAGTGCGGTAATGATGTTTATTGGACATTTGATGAAAGCACAGGAGAGCTTGTTTTAAGCGGTGAAGGAACAAGTATATACAGTGAAGCTTTCTACTTTTGCAAAGAAATTAAAAGTGTAATTATACCCGACGGTGTAACAGATATCGGTGCTGATGCTTTTTACTATACAGGAATTGAAGAAATAATAATTCCTGGCAGTGTAAGCAGAATAGGAACTTCTGCTTTCGGTAACTGTTATAATCTTGAAAGCGTAACATTTTTAAACGGTGAAAGCAGTATAGACATCGGTTTTAATACTTTTATCTCTTGTAATAAATTAAAAACTGTAATATTACCTGATAACTTAAAAAGCTTAAATGCTTGTACATTCCAGGAATGTACAGGACTTACGGAGATAACAATTCCTAACGGTATAACCAATTTGAATGCTGCCGCTTTTATAGGTTGCTCTAATCTTAAGGATGTATATTATGACGGCTTTGAATCTCAGTGGAATGAAATAGTAACCAATGCCGACTATCTTTCCGATGCTACCATTCATTTCAGAATCTGTACTCACGAAAATACAGAAGTCTATCCTCAGCAGGATGCTACCTGTACCGAAAGCGGTTACACTTCAAGCACATATTGCTATGATTGTGAAACATGGATTGTACCCGAAGAAATAATTCCTTCTCTCGGTCACCACACAGTAGTTACCGACAAAGCTGTAGCTCCTACCTGTACAGAAACAGGTCTTACAGAGGGTAAACACTGTTCGGTTTGTTCCACTGTTATAGTTAAGCAAAAAACCATTCCGTCAACAGGTCATACATACACTTCGGAAGTAACAAAAGAACCCACTCACCTCGAAGAAGGTGAAACAACCTTCACCTGTGAATGCGGTGACACCTACACAGAATCTATCGCAAAGCATGAAGGTCATACCTACACTTCAGAAGTAACAAAAGAACCCACCCACCTCGAAGAAGGTGAAAAAAACTTCACCTGTGCTTGCGGTGACACTTACACAGAATCCATCGCAAAGCTAAAAGGCCATACCTACACTTCAGAAGTAACAAAAGAACCCACCCACCTCGAGGAAGGCGTAAAGACCTTCACTTGTGCTTGTGGTGACACATACACAGAAGCTGTCGCAAAGCTCGAAGGTCATACCTACACTTCAGAAGTAACAAAAGAACCCACTCACCTCGAAGAAGGTGAAAAAACCTTCACCTGTGAATGCGGTGACACCTATACAGAATCTATCGCAAAGCTCGAAGGTCATACCTACAAAGAAAATGTAACAGAAGCCACCTGTACATCTCAGGGCTACACAACCTATACCTGCGAATGCGGAGAAAGTTATGTCAGTGATTATGTAGGTACAAAGACACATAGCTATATTTCGACAGTAACGAGACCTGCAACACATCTTAGTGACGGTATAAAAACCTACACATGCAGTGCTTGCGGTGACGCATATCCGGAAATAATAACAAAGCTTAAAGAGCATACCTATGTTGTTTTTGATATTGTTGAACCTGCTTGTGAATCTGAGGGTTATACAGTTTATGTGTGCGAATGCGGTCATACCTATAACGGAGATAAAAAAGCCGCAACGGGTCATACTTATACTGATGGCATCTGCACAGTCTGCGGTGAAAATAAAACTGACAGCTGTACCTGTAACTGCCATAAGGGCGGATTCAGCGGTCTTATCTGGAAGATACTCTGCTTCTTCTATAAGCTCTTCGGTATGAATAAAGTCTGCTCTTGCGGAGTAGCACATTATTAACAGTTAAAGGAACGGCGTAAAAAACCGTTCCTTTTTTGTAGGAGCGACTATCGTAGTGCGCATATTTGTATGCTGACCTTTAAGGTAATATCGCAGTTACGGTATACCGTCACAGTTATTTTTCATCCTGATTCTTACGAAAATGATAATTAAGAAAATAAACGGTTGATTTTTTTCGGGAACAGTGATAAAATTAATTATCAAAGTGTAGTGAATAATATGGGAAAGGCGGGTATATCTGCTGTGGAAAATAAGGTAATGCATAAGCAGCTTATCGGCCGTATAACGACCTTTTATGTAGTGCTTATTACCTTCGGTCTTCCCGTAGTGGTTGACGACGGATTTTATAATATAACAGTAACCAAATCCCTGTATTATTACGCAGTGACCTCTGCCTTTATAATCGTCTGCGCACTTTGTATTTTTATCGGAAACAGAGGGCTGAGAGCTCCCGGGAGGCTGAAAACGGGAATCGTCGATGTATCTATGCTTCTGTATCTCTTTTCGGTTATCCTGTCTTCGGTTTTATCGGTGTATGACGATGTGTGGCTGGGTGAGGAGTCAAGATATCAGGGTGCCCTGACGGTTATACTGTATGTTACGGTCTATTTTATTTTATCGAGATATTATGAAAATACAGACTGGTTTCTGATTGCCGCCGTGGCTGCTCTTGTCTTCGTTTCACTTACAGGTGTTCTGAACTGCTTCGGCTTTGATTTCTTAGGCTTTCATGAAAGTATGACGAAGCTTAATAAGAGATTATATATATCGACCATCGGAAATGTAAATTTCTACAGTAGTTTTATCTGCCTGATGCTGCCTTTTACCGTTTGCGGCTTCTGTTCAGTCAGAACTAAGGTGAGTACAATAATCTATTCCATAGCCATTGCAGTCGGCACTTTGGGTGCTATGGTTACTGCGAGTGAAAGCTTCGCTGTCGGTTTTGTGGCTGCGATGGTAATTATTCCGTTTTTCATAGCTTACGATGTATATCAGGTAAAAAGATTTTTGATTGCCGTAATCGTTATGGTTCTTATTGCTGATGTATATTCCGTTATATATAAAGCGGCAGTCATAAAGTATACCAAAATTTCAGATCTTCTTAGTATAATTGTAAACCCGGTTGTTTCTTTTGTCCTGGTAGCAGGATGTCTGATCGGATTGGTTATTTTAAATAAAGATCCTCTGAAAATTAATCTGCTTAAAAAAATATATGTCGGGGCTGTCATATCGGCAGTGGCAGCAGCAGTCTGTCTGCTGATTATTGCTAATGTTTATTCTCTCGGCAGTCTGGATGAGTATCTTAAACTGAATGCTGACTGGGGAAATTCACGAGGCGCCATATGGAAGCAGTGCATAGAAATATATAACGGTTTTTCATTTAAGGAAAAGCTTTTCGGTATCGGCCCTGAAACATTATTCAGAGTAACGAGAGCACTGAACGAAAGTGATAATATGAAACTGGATCAGGCACATAATGAATACCTTCAGTATCTGCTTACAGTGGGATGGTTCGGTCTGCTGTCCTATCTTATGATGATTTCGAGTGTATGCTACACGGTGATAAAACGACTCAGAAAAAACACTATGGCTGTCGGCATACTGGCAGGTCTGACAAGCTTCTGGATACAGGCGGCAGCTAACATCGCTCAGCCGTTTACCACACCCTTGATGTATCTTTTCATCTCCGTAGCAGGAGCTCTGTATTATAAAGAAAAACATAAAAATCCAACCTGAAAAAGGAGAGAAGTATTATGGAAATAAAAATCAATTTTGCTGCTTTGAAAGCGGTATCTGCGAAAAAGCTTTTTTGCATATTTATGGCACTGATGATGTCATTGGCGGCTTTTGGCTGTCCGTTCGGGGTTCTGGCATCCGAAGTGAAAAATATTCATAGCGGGGAGGCTGTGACGGCGGCATATACCGATGGCGATGCATTCTATACCAACGGAGACGCTTCTTACACTAACGGTGATGCTTCATACACCAATGGTGATGCATCTTATACAGACGGAGACGCTTCATATACAGATGGAGACGTATCCTATACCGACGGAGACGCTTCTTATACTGACGGTGATGCTTCCTACACCGACGGCGATGCATCCTACACAGATGGCGATGCATCATATACAGACGGAGATGCATCCTACACAGATGGCGACGCTTCCTATACCGACGGAGACGCATCATGCACTCACGAAAACATCGGTTCCTATCCACGACAGGAGGCAACCTGTACTGAAGAAGGCTATACAGCAGGTGAATACTGTAATGACTGTGAAGCATGGCTCGTGGCCCGGATAAAAATTCCTGCATCCGGTCACACAGAGGTTACCGATGCAGCGGCAGCACCCACCTGTACCGTAGCAGGTAAGACAGAAGGTAAACACTGTTCAGTATGTAATACGGTTATCGTAGCACAGACAGAAATCGTAGCTCCCGGTCACACAGAAGCAACTGATAGTGCAGTAGCAGCTACCTGTACGACTGCAGGTAAGACAGAAGGTAAACACTGTTCTGTATGTAATGAGGTTATCGTAGCACAGAAGGCAGTATCAGCTACAGGCCACAAACTTACAACTCTCAAAGCAGTGGCAGCAACCTGTACAAAAACAGGCCTTACTGAAGGTAAGAAGTGTACTGTATGTAACACGGTTACCGTGGCACAGAAAACAGTAGCAAAGAAGGCTCACATTAATAAAACAGTGACAACCAAAGCCACCCTTTCAAAGGACGGCAAGACAGAAATAAAGTGTTCAGTATGCGGTTATGTATCAAAGACAACGCCTGTATATAAAGTAAAAACTGTTAAGCTTTCAAAGACTACATTTACCTATAACGGAAAGACACAGACACCTTCCGTAACAGTTAAGGACAGTAAGGGTAACACTCTTAAGAAGGATACAGACTACACAGTAACCTATCCTAAGAAGAGAAAGTCCATCGGTAAATATACCGTAACCGTGACCTTAAAGGGTAAGTATAGTGGAACTAAGAAGCTTACATTCGAAATAGTACCTGCTAAGGCAGCTCTCTCGAAGCTCACTGCAGGCTCCAAGTCTCTCACAGCCACATGGAAGACAGTAAGCGGTGTAACAGGCTACGAGGTACAGTATTCAACCTCAAAGAAATTCACAAAGAAAACCACCAAGACCGTTACAATCAAAAAGGCGAAGACCAAAAAGACAACAATCAAAAAGCTCAAGAAGGGCAAGAAGTATTACGTTAAGGTCAGAGCATATAAGACAGTAAGCGGAAAGAAGCTTTACGGTGCATGGAGCGCTATAAAGAATGTAAAGGTTAAATAATAATCAGTGACGGGTTAATTGTACACACAGTACAGCAATAACCCGTCTTTTTTTATACGTAATAAAAAAATTCCTCACCTTTCAGTGAGGAATAATTTTTTCAGTCATCAGTCGATTTCTACGGAAATCTTACTGTCGCTTCTGTTTGCAGTTGCACGCATTACAGTTCTGATAGCCTTTGCAATTCTACCCTGCTTACCAGTAACTCTACCCATATCGTCCTGAGCAACGTGAAGGTGGTAGACTACTACGCCTTCTTCGTTAATGTCGTCAACGTCAACAGTTACCTTTTCGGGTTCGTCAACCAAACCCTGCGCAATAGATATAAGTAACTCTTTCAAAGTGGCGACCTCCGCAATTATTTAATGATGTCGGACTTTTTAAGAAGAGCCTTAACAGTGTCTGTGGGCTGTGCGCCGTTAGCGATCCACTTCTGAGCCTTTTCAGCGTCGATTTTGATTTCTGCGGGTTCCTTCATGGGGTTGTAGTAACCGATTTCCTCGATGAAACGACCGTCACGGGGATATCTTGAATCTGCTACTACTACACGATAGAAAGGTGCCTTCTTTGCGCCCATACGGCGAAGTCTGATTTTTACTGCCATTTTAATGACCTCCAATAAAATAATTTTTTAATTTGATATTTTAACACATTTTGTGTCTTTAACTTACATCGGGAAACCGCCCATACCGCCGTTCATTCCGTTCATCATGCCGGGCATGTTTCTCATTCTTTTTTGCATTTTTTTAGTATTCTTACCGCCAAACTGCTTGAACATTTTCTGCATCTGTCTATACTGACTGAGAAGGCGGTTAACATCCTCGACCTGCATACCGCAGCCTGCAGCGATACGGCGCTTTCTTGAGGGGTTGATAATGTCGGGCTTTGCTCTTTCCTGGGGTGTCATAGAGAGGATGATAGCCTGAACACGGTCAAACTGTCTTTCGTCCACTTCTACCTCATCGATTTTCTTACCGATACCGGGAAGCATCTTAAGCATATCCTTGATGGGACCCATCTTTCTTACCTGCTGAAGCTGGTCCAGAAGGTCGTTAAGGTCGAATTTGTTTTTACGGAGCTTTCTTTCGAGCTCTGCGGCTTTCTTTTCATCGAGCTGCTGTTCTGCTCTTTCGATAAGAGAAAGCATATCACCCATACCGAGAATTCTCGAAGCCATTCTGTCCGGGTGGAAAACGTCTAAGTTTTCGAGCTTTTCACCTGTACCGACGAATTTGATGGGCTTACCTGTAACGGCTCTGTCTGAAAGTGCCGCACCGCCTCGGGTGTCACCGTCGAGCTTTGTAAGGAGAAGACCGTCGATGCCGAGAGCCTCATTGAAGGAGGTGGCGACATTAACTGCATCCTGACCTGTCATCGAGTCGACGACGAGCATAATTTCGTGGGGGTGAACCTCGCTTTTGATGTTTTTAAGCTCTTCCATCAGCTCCTCGTCTACATGGAGACGGCCTGCCGTGTCAAGGAAAACATAGTCATAGCCGTGATCCTTAGCGTGAGCGACAGCCTTTCTTGCGATTTCCACAGGGTCAATCTGACCGAGCTGGAAAACGGGAACGCCTGCCTTCTCACCGACAACCTCTAACTGCTTGATAGCGGCGGGACGGTAAACGTCACAACCGACGAGAAGAGGTCTGTGGCCCTGATTTTTAAGCATAAGTGCTAATTTAGCACTGTGGGTGGTTTTACCTGAACCCTGTAAACCGCACATCATAACGATCGTGGGAGGGTGGTTGGCTGTATTGAGTCTTGACTTTGTACCGCCCATGAGATTGGTAAGCTCCTCATTGACGATTTTGATAACCATCTGTGAGGGGGTAAGACTTTCCATAACCTTTTCGCCTACGGCTCTGTCGGTTACGGTTTTGGTGAAGTCCTTGGCTACCTTGTAGTTTACGTCTGCTTCGAGAAGAGCGAGACGGACTTCTCTCATGGCTTCCTTTACATCGCTTTCGGTAAGAGCGCCCTTACTTTTCAGCTTTTTAAAGGCGGCTTCCAGTCTGTCTGAAAGACCTTCGAATGCCATCTGAATCAATCCTTTCGGGGAGGGTGACGGTAATCGAAACCAATAAGCCTTAAATTTTCGATTTACAGCACCTTTGATGATTTTTCTCCTCGCAATACGCGAGTATAGTTTCGTCGAATAAATCCTCAAATGCACTATAACTCGGGCATTTAAGGTTCGTTTAACGGTGGTAGATTTTTGCATTGGCGAGGCAAAAATCGCAGGAAGGCTGGCGCCTTTCAAGTTTTTTAACGAAGCCAAGGTGAAAATATGCCTCGTTAAACCTTATCGGGTTCGACTGCCGTCACCCTTTATTCGCCAATCATCTGTGTTAATACGGAAATTCTTGCCACGGCGTCGTTGATTTCACGGGAAAGGATGGTTCTGCGGTTGACCTCATTGATAACCGAGGTAAGCTCGCTGATTTCGGAAAGACCCTTTCTCATTTTTTCCAGTCGCTCGCAAAGACCGATATGCTCCTCAAAGGCGAAAAGCTGAGCTTCTGCTCTTTTGATAGCATCACGGACACCCTGACGGGTGATGCCTTCGTTCTCTGCTATTTCGGCAAGAGAGAGATCATCGTTGTAATAATAGCTGATAAAATCCTGCTGCTTCTGAGTGAGAAGCTCACCGTAGGTATCCAGAAGCATAATAACATCGAGATTTTTAGCCATTATTTCACCCCCTCTTTCCGTGTCTGTAAAGAAGATTTACTTTACAGCTTGCATATTATACTAAAAACATCTGTAAAAGTCAATACCTTTACAGATGTTTTTTGAAAAAAAGTTTTAAGTTGTTCCAGATAAATAAAAACAACTTGCAAAATGTGACAATATATGCTAAAATACGCTCTGTAATAAGGTAGAACTGAATAAGGCGGTTAGTCCTCACTCTCGGGAGGGCGTTCGCCCTCTTAAAATAATTAAGGGGGTGATGCTATGGAGTACATAATTTGTTTTATGATTATATTACTTCTTTTGGTAATTTCCATAAAAAAATAACCGCCCCTCTGCCAAGGTATGCGGTTATTTTTAATCACATATCAGGCTAACCGTTTATACGGTCTGCCTTATTACACTTTTATTATAATAAAAATTTTATCAAAAGTCAATACAAAATTCTAAAACAGGAGATACTCCTGTTTTTACTTTTTACGGCAAATCATCCTCATTCTCGAGATTATGCCATACATTCTGTACGTCATCGTTATCCTCGAGCATATCTAAAAGCTTGCCCATGCACTTAAGATCATCGGGATCTGAAAGAGCAGTTTCTGTGTTTGCGATGTATTCAACCTCAGCAGAAACGAACTTGTAGCCCTTTGCGTCGAGGTCGTCACGTACTGCACCGAGATCGTTAGGCTCTGTACGTACCACATAGATGTCCTCTTCGTCGGTAATGAAGTCTACTGCACCTGCTTCGAGTGCATCCTCCATAAGCTTATCTTCGTCAACATCCTCTGCTTCGATAACGATTACACCGTAGCGTGTGAACATAAAGGAAACACAGCCCTGCTGACCGAGGTTACCCTTGTTCTTGTCGAAGTAGTGACGCATTTCGCCTGCAGTACGGTTACGGTTATCGGTGAGGGTTTCTACGATAACTGCGATACCTGAGGGGCCGTAGCCTTCATACATAATAGCTTCGTAGTTAGCACCGCCTGCTTCACCGGAAGCCTTTTTGATGATTCTTTCGATATTATCGTTGGGAACGTTGTTTGCCTTAGCCTTGGCAATAACGTCCTTGAGCTTTGAGTTTGGTGCAGGGTCGGGAACGCCGTCACGGACAGCGATGGAAATTTCTCTGCCTATTTTTGTGAAGATTTTAGCTCTTGCGCCGTCAGTTTTTTCTTTCTTTCTTTTAATGGTACTCCATTTTGAATGGCCTGACATATTATTCACCAATCCTTTTTCTGAAATTAACTTATATAATGTATCACTTTTCAGCTTATTTGTCAACCTTAAAGTATAACACGGAAAGTGATTTCCTTAGTTCCGTTGGGGATAGCCTTTATTTTACCCTTGTGTCTGTCTGTTATTGCCTTGGCGATGGACAGACCGATACCGTATCCGCCTGTTTCTCTCGAGCGTGAGCTGTCTCCGCGGTAGAAACGGTCGAAGAGTCTGGAAACTGTCGTCGGATCTACATATTCCGCAGTATTGAACACATCGAGATAAATGCCTGTACCGTTTTTGTAAAGAGAGATTTTTATTGTACCGCCCTTGTCAGTGTATTTGATTGCATTGTCGCAGAGGATGGAAACGAGCTGTCTTATTTCAGCTTCGTTACCGAAATATCTGATGTCAGGTGAGACGGAGAAAATAAAGGTCTGCTCGTTTATTTTTGCTCTTGACTCGAAGTCACAGGCCGTTTCGATTACCGCATCGCTGAGATTGAAATTCGTTCTCTCAGAGGTGTCCTGAGCTTCATTCAGCTTTGTAAGCTCTACGAGATTTTTAACGAGGACATTCATTCTCGAGGTCTGATTTTTAATGCTCTGGGTCCATTCATTCTCACCGTGGCACATTTCCAGAACCTCAGTGTCGGCGGAAATGATAGTCAGCGGCGTTTTCAGCTCGTGACCTGCATCGGTGATGAACTGCTTCTGCTTCTTTATGCTTTCTGCCACGGGTCTGAGAGCGTGTCTGGAAAGAATATAAATCATGGCAAGAAGGACGAACAGGGTGAGAACACTCACTGTAAGGGAAATGGAAAACATTGTGGCGATTTCTCTGACCTCGTTAGTAAAGTAAAGAAATACCATCATTCCTCTGTCTCCGTTATGGGTGTAAAGATAACGGTAAGAGTCTACTGTGCCGTAGCCGGGCTCGCTTCCGAAAACCTGAGCGGCATATTCGAGAGCCTTGCTGTTATCGACAGCGGCTATGTTATCCGTAGAAATTCTCGTTACCACATTACCCTTCATTTCAACTACGAAGTAACGGGTGGAGTAGGGGGTTTCCAGAGTTATTTCGAATTTACCGAAGGGGTTAAAGATGTCTTCCGCATGTTCCTTTGCCGAATTGTCGAAGCCCTTTGGCAGAACACCGTTGTTTGCAGTGATGACCTGCAGGATTTCCTTTATTTTAGCATCCTTCTGGTAAATGTTTATGGCGTTCACCGTAAGAGTCTGCACGAGCATAAGTGAGCCGAGAGCGAACATGGTAATGACAATGAATTTAAGCTGCAGTTTTTTTAACATAGGTAAATGTCACCTTATTCCGTGATTTTTTCTAATGTGTAGCCTACACCTCGTACAGCCTTTATTTCCAGGTCGGCACCGAGGTTTGAGAGCTTTTTGCGGAGATAGGAAATGTATACCCATACCACATTTATTTCCGCTTCCGTCTCGTAACCCCATATTCTTTCCATAAACTGCTCGGTGGAAATGAGTCTGCCAGGATTTGAAAGAAGCATTTCTATCATCTGGAATTCCTTGTTGCCGAGTCTTATGGAATTTTCTCCCACTGAAAGCTCGTAGGAGCTTCTGTCCAGAGAAAGATTTCCGAAGGAGAGAAGATTAGGCGAAAACTCGGCCTTTCTGCGGGTGATGGCTCTGATTCTGGCTAAAAGCTCACCCATAGAAAAGGGCTTGGTGAGGTAA
This sequence comes from Acutalibacteraceae bacterium, assembly GCA_045637365.1. Classification (GTDB taxonomy): domain Bacteria; phylum Bacillota; class Clostridia; order Oscillospirales; family Acutalibacteraceae; genus UBA6857. The sequence continues at coordinate 6,914 of JAZTZH010000045.1, read as the reverse complement.
TCGTCAGCACCTGCGTCAAGACCGGCTATCTTGTCGTCAATTTCGGCTTTTGCCGTGAGCATAAGAATGGGGGTGTCCACACCTTTTTCTCTTAATTCTTTAAGTACCTCTATGCCGTTTTTCTTAGGCATCATTATGTCAAGGATAATTCCGTCATAATTTTCGCACAGACCGTAGTCCAGAGCGTCCTGTCCGTCGTAAACTGCATCTACGGAATAATTGTTATGCTTCAGAACTGCACAGAGAGCTCTGGATAAATCTTTTTCATCCTCTGCAAGTAAAAGTCTCATATTGAATCCTCCTGTTTTTTTATATTGTATCACAAAAATGTCTCATTCTTCAATCATAGGACACAATAATGATAAAAAAATTACCTTAAAGCTACTAAAAATCCTATGTCTTTTTTCTTTTTTTGTATCATAACATTGTGTGAGGTGATTTTTTGTTTGCGACAGTCGAATTTTATGAAGTGGAAAGAACTTTAAAAAACAGAATGAAAAGACTTTTTTTAAAGGAGAAAATTCTCAGCGAAAGGGTTAATCTGCCCGAAAATGAATATTTTTATAAGCTGAAGGTTCCCGTGTATAACGGTACCGTACCCGAGGAAAGGCTGAAAAGAATAACAGAGGGTCTTACTGACGGACTGATTTTTCCGAAGAACTACATAAATGACAGCGGAATAAAGGGATGGAGCCCCTCTTATTTCAGAGATATACTGCTTTTTAACACAGCTCTTTCACAGATAGAAAAGAGCGTTTTTAATCCTGCGGAAACACTTATAACTCTTATTGACCGAAAAGGTGTTCTTCACAGTTCCGTAAGCCGTCTGGTGCCGTTTTCGGGTGAGCTGAAGGTTATAACCGATAATGTAAAGGCTTACGAAAGGGAATCGGAAAGAATAATGAGCGAGTACGGTCTGTCTCTTTTTATCAGCGATAAGCTTTCCTCCATACCCGAAAGAGGAATAATAATTTCCCGTAGCAGTGATGTAGTACCCGTTTACTTCAAAGGACTGCTCATTACTGATGAAAAAAGGCTGTTTCCCTTTGCCCGTGTACTGTCAGGAGAGGGAATAAAGGCACGGGAGGAATATGAAAGGCTCTGTCCTGCGGGAGTAGATATGACGGATTTTCTGTCGGCACTCTGTGAGGTGTGCTTCGTATCGGGACTGCGTAACAGTGAATACGAAAAACTGGTTGACATCTCTGTGTGAAATGGTATAATCAAATGAAAAGGAAGTGAAATTATGACCTGTAACGAGGCAGTTGAATATATTTATTCTTTCAGAAAAATGCAGAAAAGCTCCTCCCACGAGAGGATAGAAAATCTTTTAGCTCTTTTCGGCTCTCCTCATAAAAAGCTGAGATTTATCCATGTGGCGGGAACTAACGGAAAAGGTTCATTTTCGGGAGCTATAAGCAGCGTTTTAACCCACGCAGGCTACAGAACCGGACTTTTCACTTCACCTTATGTTATTTCCTTCGGTGAAAGAATACAGATTGACGGAAATTACATCAGCGATGAAAGTCTTTGTGAAATTGTCTCCCAAATAAAAGAAAAGACAGAGACACTTTCTGAGGAAATGAAGCCTACGGTTTTCGAATTTATCACTCTTTTAGCCTTTATTTACTTCGAAAGAGAAAAGTGTGATATGGTGGTTTTAGAGGCGGGTATCGGCGGTGAGCACGACAGTACGAATGTTATTCCCGACTCTGTGGCTTCAGTAATTATGTCCGTTTCTCTCGACCATACTGAAATGCTCGGTGACACAGTGGAAAAGATAGCCGAGGAAAAAAGCGGTATCATCAGAAAGGACGGTATAACTGTTTCCTATCCCCTCGATGAGAGTGAAAAGTATTTTAAGGGACAGAGCGAAGAGGCTTTCAGAGTCATAAAGGACAGAGCGGAAAAGGAAGGCTCAGTATTTTATTCTCCCGATATTAACCACCTTTCAGTGATAAAAAGTGATATTGACGGAACAGATTTTCTTTATAAGCATCTTAAGCTTCACACCCGTTTACAGGGTGATCATCAGATAGGTAATATGATTACCGTAGCTGAATGTGCTCTGGCTCTGAAGGAAAGAGGCGAGAGGATAACCGATGAGGATATAGAAAAGGGTATCGCTTCATTCACCGTTCCCTGCCGTATGGAAAAGGTAAGTGAAAAACCGCTCACAATTCTCGACGGCGGTCATAATGAGGGATGTATGCTGGCTCTGAGGGCTATGGCTGAAAAGCATCTTAAGGGCAAGAAAATAACTGTTCTTATGGCATCGATGAAGGACAAAGACTACAGAAAAAGCTTCGGAATACTTCTTCCGCTGTGTGAAAATGCGGTCTTTACCTGTACCGATGAAATAAGAGGAGAAAAGCCTGAGGTTCTCGCTGAGTGCGGAAAAGGCTTCTGTGAGAATGTTTTTTGCTGTAAAAATGCGGAAAAGGCGTACGAAAAGGCTCTCTCTCTTACAGGTGAAAATGATGTGCTTTTATGCTGCGGTTCATTTTATCTGGTAAGCGATTTAAGAAAAATTATTTCAGGCGACTGATTTTTACAAATTAATACTCTTCTATCCGTTATGATAACCCCATAACGGATTTTTTATTTGGAGGAAAGAAAAATGTCAGCAAAATTAGAGTATGACCGAAAAGAGATAAGGGTTTATCTTGACGGGGAAATAGACCATCACAGCGCTTCGCTCATAAGGGCGGGTATAGACGATGCCATTATCCTTCGCCGGCCGAAGCTTCTGGTTCTTGATTTTGAGGGAGTGTCATTTATGGACAGCTCTGCCATAGGACTCGTTATGGGCAGATACAAGCTTATGAAAACCCACGACGGAAAAATAAGAGTGGAGGGCCTTTCTCCTTCTGCATATAAGGTGATGAAGCTGGCAGGTATAGAAAGACTGGGAGAAGTCAGAGTAAAGGAGGCAGTGGGATGAAAAGTATAAATGAACTTAAGATGGTACTCGAATCGAAAAGTGTGAATGAAGGCTTCGCCAGAGTGTCGGTGTCGGCATTTGTGGCTTGTCTTGACCCTAACATCGAGGAAATAACCGACATAAAAACTGCCGTAAGCGAGGCGGTCACTAATTCCATAGTTCACGGCTACAGAGAAAAAGAGGGAAAAATTTACATAACCGTTAACCTTTATGATAATAATACTGTCAGGGTGAAAATCCGTGACAAGGGTATCGGCATTGAAAATATCGAAAAGGCAATGGAGCCTCTTTTTACCACCTCGAAGGGTGAAAGGGCAGGGCTCGGCTTTGCCGTTATGGAGTCCATGATGGACAGAATAAGGGTAATTTCAAAGGTCGGTAAGGGTACTACGGTTACTCTGGATAAAAAGATCCGGGGTAAAATGATATGAGGAGGCTCCCGTAAGTGACCGAAGTAAATCTTTCCCGCAGCGAACTTATTGATAATAATTACGGACTCGTACATTCCTGCGCCAACCGCTTCAGAGGCAGAGGGGTGGAGTACGATGACCTGTTTCAGGCGGGGTGCATAGGACTTATAAAGGCAGCGGATAATTTCGACCAAAGCAGAGGCTTCGCTTTTTCCACCTATGCCGTGCCTGTGATTTTAGGTGAGATAAAAAGAATTTTCCGTGACGGAGGATTAGTAAAAATCGGCAGAACACTTAAAGAAAAGGCGAGAAATGCCGTAAAAACAGGTGAAGAGCTTTCCAAAGAGCTGGGAAGAGAGGCCACCATTACGGAGCTTGCCGAAAGACTCGGAGTTTCCGTCAGTGAGGCGGCAGAGCTTATTACCGTCTCTATGCCCACGGTGTCTCTTACGGGTGAGGACGAAAAGGGGACAAGTCAGATTGACATTCCCACCGATTCACCTGAGGAGGAGATATCCGAGCGTATAGCGCTGAAAACTCTCATCAACGCTCTCGAGGAAAAAGACAGGAGACTTATCGAGCTTCGTTACTATAAAGGAATGACACAGGTGAACACGGCAAAGGAGCTTAATATGTCCCAGGTGCAGGTGTCACGCAGAGAAAAAGCCATTCTTATGAAAATGAGGCAGAGTATGATTTGAATTTTTAATAATTCTGTGTTATAATGCGGTCAGTATCTTTTTGTGATGCTGACTTTGTTTTTAAAGGTGACGTAAAATGAATATATTGAAAAAGATTACGGCGGTGCTTCTTGCAGTTCTGATTCTCTGCTCTTTTTCTGCCTGCGGGAAGAGGACACCCGCCTCCGTCCGTGTAAAAAAAGAGGGTGCGGCAGCTTCTGTCTCTGCCGATACAGACAAAAAAGCCCTTTATCTTTCCAAAGCTAAAAATAAACTTAAGCTTGTGGCTAAAAGCGATATGATAGAGATGTATTTTGACAGTGAAAACTGTACCGTAAGTGTTTATGACACGGCTTCGGGTAAGCTCTGGTCATCTCTTCCCGAAAAAGACCGGGGGGAAAAGACTTCTGCAGTAGCACTTACTGTTCTCTTCAAGGGGAATAGCTACACTCTTTCCTCACAGAGTGACAGTGTAGGCTTTTCTTCGGCTCTTTACGAGGAAAAGGATAACGGAGTGACAGTTAATTACGGCTTTAAGCGTACTCTCGAGGACGGCACGAAAATCAATATTTTCCTTCCCGTTTCCTACACACTTTCTGACGGTGCTTTAGCCGTAGAGGCTGACTGCGGTAATCTTTACGGCGAAAATCACGACAGCGGTGTTATCGTCACACACATCGATGTTCTTCCCTACTTCGGTGCGGACACCAAAGGCAAAGACGGTGATTATATGCTTCTTCCCGACGGATGCGGAGTTACTGTCGGTCTTTCGGAAAATCCCGAGGAATTCGAAGAAGTGTCTCTTCCTGTTTATGAGGGCGGAGCTCTCATCGGCGCATTCGGTATGAAAAAGGGCGACAGCGCTGTTGCGGTGCTTATCGACGAAGGCGAAGAGATTTCCTGTATAAAAGCGCATAAGGCTCTTTCAAAGGGCGGATATAACAGGGTTTACGGAAGCTTCGGAATAACTCCCGTACAGGAAGCGGAAGACAGTGTTTATGTGTGCGAAGAATCCTACAGTGGAAAAATCCGTCTTCTTTACCGTTTTCTCTCCTACGGAAATGCGGACTATATCGGTATGGCAGGTGCTGTGCGAGAGCTTCTTATACGAAACGGATATCTTCTTTCGGAAACCCAAGAGAATAAAAGTGAGTATCCCTTTAATCTTAGTCTGGTTTTTCAGAATTATGTAACCGACTCCAGAGGAAGAAATCTTTCTCAGACTCTCACCACCTATTCACAGGCACAGGAAATTCTTGATTCTCTTAAGGCTAAGGGTATTGAAAAAATAAATATTCGGCTTAAGGGTGTTCTTTCTGATGAAAACATAACCGAAGCAGAATATTCAAAAGAGCCGGGAAGTAAAAAAGAACTGGAAAAACTTCTTTCTTACGGTGACGGAGATTCGGTAACCTTTTACACTGATACGTCTCTCGTTACTTCCGCTTCGGAGAAAGCTTTTCCCTCTCTTGCGGTGGGTCTTGACGGAGAAAATCTCACCAAGGATAACAGGGTCTTCGTTTCTGCAGACAGAATAGGCGAAGGCACTAATTCTCTGATTTCTCTTATGAGAGAAGGGGATGTTCAGGGTGTGTGCATAAACGATGCATCAGCTTACCTTTATGCTGACTTTTCTTCGGAAGGTCTTTACCCGAAAAATGTCGCCGCTGACATTATTTCCAAGCAGACCGCTTCTGTTTCAGCTTCGGGAAAGCTTATGGTTGACACAGGTAATATTTACGCTGTTAAATATGCGGATATGATAGTTAATCTGCCTCTTTCGGGCAGTCTGCAGAAGAGAGAACTCTGCACAAGAGTACCCTTCATTCAGGCGGTTTTACACGGACTTGTAGAGTATTCCTGCGAGCCTGTCAATAAGAGTGAAAGCAGTGAAAAGGCATTTCTGCGCTCTGTCGAATACGGTGCTGTTCCTTACTATGAATGGTATGCTGCGGACCTGTCCACGGAAGAAAAGGCAGACAAGCTGAATTATCTGAACTCAATAAGCGAAGCGCAGAGTCAGTATGAGAGAGCAGCGGCGGTTTTTGAGGATCTTCGTGATGCCAGAATCACCGACCACTACAGAGTGAAAAAGAATGTCTACTATACCTGTTACGATAACAGTACAGGAGTTTATGTGAATTACAATAAGAAGGCAGTTTCCGTTAATGGTGTAACGGTCGAGGGAATGAGCTTTCTGAGAGTGAACTGAACACAGCAAAATAATAAAAATCCATTGTAGAAGTTGAAGGCTTGTACGATGGATTTTGTGTATTTATAAAACAATTAGTTGTCATAGCTTCGTAGTGCTATTTTTTGCAGAAATTTTGTAGGGTGCGACGTCCTCGACGCACCGAGGTGGTTTATGATTTTCGTTTGAATGAAACTATCAGTCGTCATCCGCTCGAGCTGCATCATCACCGAAGCGCCGTAGTGCTGGATGAAGCAGGTTCTGTAACAATAAGATATATTTTTATTCTCTTCGTTTCAATAAAACATTTAATAGACATCCGCTCGAGCCGCAGGGGCTCTTACTTTGCTCCGGAGGCGGCAAAGTAAGCAAAACCCCTCTTTTTTTAAGAGGGAAAAGAGTGTGCTGTTCAGTTAAGTGTATATAAACAGTAACAGTTAGTTTTTCAGCAAAAGTTCAAAAACAATTACTTTCCCTTGGGGTGCGACCCGTGGCAGGGTCGCAGACAGAAAACTGCCGTTCTACAGTTAAATTTATGTTTGTGTAACTTGCCTTCTTAAGCAGTGTTTCTGCTTTTTCATCTTCCAGTACCTCCTTACAAAACGCTCTGCAAGGGGGCACACCGTGGCAGGTGTGCAGACAACTGGTCAGATTTTATCTATGCTGAAAGGTTATCACTAACCCCTATT
>JAZTZH010000044.1:0-13735 GCA_045637365.1 Acutalibacteraceae bacterium | reverse complement strand
CCCGGAGTACACGTTGGAAACAATGTTGTTATTGGTGCCGGGAGCGTTGTGACAAAAGACATTCCGGACTGGTCTTTTGCTGCCGGAAATCCGTGCAAGGTTATTCGTGCTATTACTGAAGAAGATAAAAAGTACTATTTTAGAAAACGGGAAATTGACCTTGAAATACGCAAACTAATATCTGAAAGTAAAGAACGCAAATTGACTTGGAAATATTTAGATAGCAATGAAGAATTATATCAAGGTATGAATTGGGTAAGAACAGAAACTAAGTATTCTAATTTTCTTAGAGCTGAAGAAATAGAGTGCATTAATTTTGATGATGAAAACAGTTTCTATGCTAAAGAAAATAATACATTTATTGTTTTGCTTTCTCGCAACAATAAACCTGCTAGTTTATATGTAGTTCCCTATACATATAAAAAGGTTTTAAGATTTCCGCCTTCAGAATATGGCGAATATATCACTAGACTAATGAATCTCGTTCAAGCAGATTTTCCTAGTGCCAATGAGTTTATAGATACGTTTTTGAAAGATGAATAAGTACAAAAAGTGCGGTAGCCTCAACTACTGCACTTTTCTTTTTCTCCCCACCCTTTACACACTATCCTGTAGTTTAATTATCCACCTTAAAAACCGACAAAAAGGGCGTTTTCCACCTTCCCTTGCCGCCACCTGCCACCAAACTCCCATAAATAGGCAAACCCCCTCGTCGGCGAAACGTCGGCGAGAGGGCAAAAATCTTATATTTTGAGACAAAAAAACAAGGGTTCTCAATCGCTTGAAAACCCTTATAGAATGGCGGAGAGCAAGGGATTCGAACCCTCGAAGCCGTTTTAGCGACTTACACGATTTCCAATCGTGCTCCTTCGACCAGCTCGGACAACTCTCCATACAACTCGGTTATTATAACCTAATAAGCTGAAAAAATCAAGTGATTTTCAAAAATAATTTTTATTTGCCGCCGAATTTTTTGTTCGACGGCAAATTTTTCAGCTTTTAAAGGGATTTATATTTCTCTGCCCAGGCGTTTACAGTTTCTTCACTGTAAATTTCAGGCATTTTTCTGCAGACTGAATCCATAAAGGGAAGGGTACGGAAATTTTTTACCAGAGGCGGAATCAGCTTCAGAAGGGGAGGGCAGACAGCGATGATGTGCTTTATTTGCTTAGGTGAAACAGTGAGGGGGGCACCGCCTGCCACTGCGATAAGCTCGGGGGTGAGAATTTCCTTTTCCAGAAGATAGTCTACCTGCTCGCCTTTTACATAATTAAAAAAGTCCTTGAGCTTGTCGATAATAATAAGATCCTTGGCGTAATGGTGGAAATATTCGTATTGATAGGTCCAGAGTGATTTTTTATCATAGGTGCCGACGGCTTTCATCACGGTTTCGGCTAAAATCTTGCCTGCGTTCATGCTCAGGACGATACCGCTTCCGTTAAGGGGAACGGTCATACCTGCACTGTCACCGATGGCCGCATAGCCGTCGCAGACGAGAAGGGGGAGCATACGCTTTATGGGAAGGTCAATGAAGGTGCCGCCACGGAGTATTTCCTGACCGATGAAGGGAAACTCCTTTCTGAATGCATCAAGAGAAGAATTAACCTCGTCAGCGGTGAGGGGGCCTGCCGAGCCGAATTTACCGATGAGAATGTCTACATATTCCTCGTCGGTAACAGTCCAGCCGATGCCGGGGATGTTACGGTTGAAAAGATTAATGAGATAGGGTGGGTCAGTTTTTTCACCTGTAAGATTTTTGAAGTAAGCTCTGTAAACATGGAAAACACCAGTTCCTTCGAGCTCTTTTTCGATTCCGCAGACGGAGGGAAGATTACGGCGGACAGGTGAATGCATACCGGCTGCATCTATTACGAGATCACTGTAAAGAGCATATATTCTTTCACTGTCACGAAGATTCAGACCCTTGACCTTCGCTCCTTCGGTTACAGGGGAGAGAATTTCAGTGTCATAGATGAATTTTACTCCTGATTTTTCGGCAAGAGAGATAAGATGGGCGATGAGAAGCTTTCTGTCCATACAGATAGAGCCTTCACCTACGGGAACACGGAGCATTACTGTGGCTTTAGGATTTCGGAAGCCTTGTGGCATACCCGGAAAGAAGGTGCTTTCATCGGGGCGTTCGATACCTGAACGGTCGAAGGCATCAAAGTTAAGCCAGTCATGCCAGTCGTGGCCGATGGTCTCGGGACTGGCCTTTTCGATTACGGTGATGTCGTAGCCGTTTTTCGCCAGATGAATGGCAGCCACGAGACCGCCGTGACCTGCACCTGCAACTAAAATTTTACTCATAATGTTTCTCCTTGGATTGTTGTTGATTTGTAGGTGTATCACTTGTTCATTCCTAAAATTTTACTCACGATTGCGCATTCCGAATTCCGAATTCCGAATTAATTTATCAGTCCCATTCACAGCCTGTTACCGTGTCCATATCGATGCCCTTAGTGTCGTTGGTCTTACGGATAAGACAGATAAGAGCGGCGATAAAGCCGGGCACGAGAAGGGCGAAGGAAACGATACCTGTCACACTGTTTCCGAGAACAGTGATAAGGGGCAGGCTGATTATGTATGAGACAGCTACACCGACAGCAGTTACGATGAACTGAGCGGACATAGTGGAGGAACGAAGATTAGTAGGTGAGGATTCGCCTATCATCATAATGATTACATCATTGGTTGAATAGTAGCTTCCTATGAATGCACCGCAACAGAAGCCGACGATATAGGGGTTAAAGGCTATCGCTGAACCTGCAGAGAAGAGCACGAAGAAGAGAAGACCGTTAAATGCTGTGGTGACAGCTGCTGCTTTTCTGCCCTTGGAGTCACAGATGAAGCCCATTATTACCTGTGATACTGCACAGCCTACAGGGAACATAAACAGAGCAGAGGTGACATCACCTATACTCACTGCTTCGAGAGCTGCATCGAGAGATTCGAAAAGTCCTTTGCCGAAGTAATTCTCTGCATAGCCGTAGGACATAATTACCTGATAGTTTATGGTGCCGATGAAGCCTAAGTTTGCGATGGCAGAGGTGATGTAAAGCCATTTTAACTGACGGTGCTTCATGGCGAATTTAAGTGCGGGGATAAGACCGCCCTGTGCATCCTCTGCCTTTTTCTGTTCCTTCTGTGCCTGTCTTTCCTCGTCAGTCATCTTAAGATAACGCAGACGGGAATCGATAAAGGTGTCAGGCTCTCTTGCGAACAGAAGTGCGATAAGGCTGGTTATGATACCTACTATAGCGGGGACAAGATAAACATTTCTCCACTGTGAGGAATCAGTCATAAGCATACGTCTGAGTACGGGTACGAGCATAACTGACATATTAGCGAAGAACTTTATGACAGAATAGATTCTTGCCCTGTTTTTTGCAGGCGAGGATTCCATAATGTAAACCACGTGCATATCGTGGGGGATGAAGAACTGTACCATACAGGCGCCGATGAAATACATAACGAGATTTCCAGAAAGGAAAACCACGAACATCGCAAAGCTCATACCAAAGGTATTGATAATGAGAAATCTCTTTCTGCCCCATTTATCTGCCAGCGGACGGTAGAGAAGTCCGAGAGCCTGGAAGGGAACGACGAGGATGGAAAGAAGGTCCAATAGACCTACTGAGCTTTCGCCGAATTTCGAGAAAAGGTCATTGGCGATTTCTGTTTTCATAAGTGTGCTTATCTGAGAAGCGATTTCGTCTGTAGCATAGATTATGCTTATAATCAGCACCAGATATGCAAAATAGTAATTTCTTTTTGGCCTTGCTTTTTCTTTTTCCCATTTTGCGATTTCTTTTTCTCTTCTCTTCCGGAGCTTGAGAAGCTTATCAGAAGACATTTCTTTTGTTTTCATATTATCTCTCCTTTAATTTACTGATTAAAATTATAAATCACTGCAGCTTATATGTCAAGGCAAATAATGGAAAGATGTCTCTTTTCCAGCATAATAAAATCCTTTCGCAGTAAGAGGAGATGTCTGTCTATATATCTGCAGAGAAACAGCAGTTTTCTTTTTCGGAAAAGCAAGGTCAGAAGGCGGTTGCACAGTTCTATTCTGACACCGGACACAGTGAGTAAAAAAGCGTTTGACATAATAATTAATTTTTCTCTCATAATCTTCCTCTTTTCTTAAAATATGTATTTATTTTTTTGACTTCGACTACTGTCACCCTTATTCTACATCTTATGCACCGAAAACCTTGTCGAAAAAGGTAGGCAGAATGTCTTTTTTTGAAAAGAAAAGGAAAATATACTTGCTTTGTGGCATAAAAAAGCCACAAAGCGACACTTTGTAAGATTTCAGTTTCTTTCAAAGTGTCGCTTTATTTTTAATTACAGACCGAGCTTTTCACGGATATTTTTTATTTCGGTGAGAACACATTCGGGAGAGGGGCTTCCCTTTACTGTTCTCTTTTTAACACATTCGTCCAGGTCGATTGCCTTATAAACATCCTCGTCGAAAAGGTCGCATACAGCCTTGTACTCTTCTAAAGGTAAGGTTTCGAGAGTCAGATCCTTGTCGATGCACAGTGCAACGAGCTGACCTGTTGCCTTGTAGGCGTCTCTGAAGGGGAGACCCTTGTAAACGAGATAGTCGGCAGCATCAGTAGCATTGATGAAGCCTTTGGCAGCTGCTTTTCTCATATTAGCAGGTAAGACAGTGGCAGTAGCGAGCATAGGTGTGAAGGTTTCGATACACATAAGAGTCGTATCAAGAGCATCGAACACCGCCTCCTTATCCTCCTGCATATCTTTATTATAGGCAAGAGGAAGGCCTTTCATAACAGTTAAAAGTGTCTGAAGGTCACCGAAAACTCTGCCGGATTTACCGCGGACAAGCTCAGCGATGTCGGGATTCTTTTTCTGAGGCATAATGCTGCTGCCTGTGGAGAAGGCATCGTCAAGCTCGATGAATTTGAATTCCCAGGAGCACCACATAATTACTTCCTCGGAGAAGCGGGAAAGGTGCACCATTATAATAGAAAGGATGCTTAAAAGCTCGAGAGCATAGTCTCTGTCGGAAACACCGTCGAGAGAGTTATCAGTAACTCTGCCCTCAAGACCGAGAAGAGATGATACATACTCTCTGTCGAGAGGGTATGTGGTACCTGCTAAAGCGCCTGAGCCAAGGGGAGATACCTTGGTTCTTTCCAGCCAGTCGGAAAGGCGGTCGAGGTCACGGCTGAACATACTTACATAAGCCATAAGATGATGACCGAAGGTGATGGGCTGTGCACGCTGAAGATGAGTGTAACCGGGCATAACTGCGCTGTAGTTTTCTTCTGCTTTTAAAAGGATGGCTTCGATGAGCCCTCTTAAGGAGACGTTTATTCTTTCGTACTGGTCGATAAGGTAGAGCTTGAAGTCGAGAGCTACCTGGTCGTTACGGCTTCTGGCGGTGTGAAGTCTTTTTCCGCTGTCGCCGATTCTACGGGTAAGCTCGCCCTCCACGAAGGTGTGGATGTCTTCGGCTGTCATATCGAATTCCAGTCTGCCTTCATCTATATCAGCAAGGATTTCTTTAAGATTTTTTACGATTTTTTCACTTTCCTCTTTAGCTATTATGCCCTGTTTTCCGAGCATTGTTGCATGGGCGACAGAGCCTTTTATGTCCTGTGCGTACATACGGCTGTCGAAAGAAATGGATGAATTGAAATCGTTGGTTTTGCTGTCAAGTGATTTTTTGAATCTTCCTGTCCAGAGTGGCATGGTGTGTTCCTCCTTGGTGGTGTTGTGTATTTTGTTTGTTGCGAACACGGCACGCCGTGTCCCTACGGAAAAATCAATATAATACGGTAATTATCCTAAAAAAATTTTGTTTTGTCAATAGCAACTCTGTAAAAAACAGGGGCTATCTTTTGACAGCCCCTTAATATGCGATAATTATTTAATATCCCAATCCTTGGAAAGCATAGCCTTAACCTTGAGGGGAAGACCGAAGAGGTTGATGAAGCCCTGTGAATCCATCTGGTCGTAGCAGTCATCTTCATCGAAGGTAGCCATATCTTCACTGTAAAGTGAGTAGGGTGACTTCATACCTGCACCGATGATGTTGCCTTTGTAGAGCTTAAGCTTAACTTCACCTGTGACTGTTTCCTGTGTCTTGTCTACGAATGCTGAAAGAGCTTCACGGCAGGGAGTGTACCACTGTCCGAAGTAAACAAGCTCAGAGAACTTAGTGGAAAGCTGCTGCTTTAAGTGCTGTGTATCTCTGTCGAGACAGAGCTGCTCGAGCATTTCGTGTGCCTTGTAGAGGATAGTTCCGCCCGGTGTTTCGTAAACACCTCTGGATTTCATACCTACGAGACGGTTTTCAACCATATCAATGATACCGATGCCGTTTGCACCGCCGATTTCGTTAAGCTTGGTAACCATCTGAACACCGCTGAGCTTTTCGCCGTCGAGAGTGGTGGGAACACCCTTTTCGAAGCCGATGGTGATGTAGGTGGGTGTGTCGGGAGCCTGTTCGGGTGTTACGCCCATTTCGAGAATTTCTTCATACTTAGGCTCGTTTGCAGGATCTTCGAGGTCGAGACCTTCGTGAGAAAGATGCCAGATATTCTTGTCCTTGGAATAGTTTGTCTCTCTTGTGATTTTGAGAGGGATGTTCTTTTTGATAGCGTATTCGATTTCGTCCTCACGGCTCTTGAATTCCCAGGTTCTCCAGGGAGCGATGATTTCCATTTCGGGAGCGAAGGCTTTGATGGCAAGCTCGAAACGAACCTGGTCATTACCCTTACCTGTACAGCCGTGGCAGATAGCGTCTGCGCCTTCAGCCTTGGCGATTTCTACGATTCTCTTAGCGATGAGAGGACGGGCAAAAGCAGTACCTAAAAGATACATACCTTCGTAGATAGCGCCTGCCTTAAGAGTGGGGTAGATGTATTCTTCTACGAATTCATCGTTAAGGTCTTCGATGTAGAGCTTTGATGCGCCTGTTTTAAGTGCTTTTTCTTCGAGTCCGTCAAGCTCTGTACCCTGACCTACGTTACCGGAAACGGCGATAACCTCACAGCCGTCGTAGTTTTCCTTAAGCCAAGGGATGATGATGGATGTATCGAGACCGCCTGAATAAGCAAGTACAATTTTTTTAATCTGTTTCATAGTTATGTCTCCTCTGTTTTTGAAAGTATGCATACGATTATACACTCATTTATGCAAAAGTCAAGGTTTTTTTATAAAAAAATACATTTTTATTCATAAAATTTGAATAGATAGAAGTAAATATGCAAAAAAGCCTGTTTTTTTACTGTATAAATGTATTTTTGCTGTATATTTTCCTTAATTAGAAAATAAAAATATTTAAAAAGGAAAAAATCTATTGTCATTTTCAGGCAATATATGTTATTATGTAATCAGTAATTTTAAGGAGGCAAAAAAATATGCAGGTCTTAATTAACAACATAGTATACAAAATAGTCAGTCTTGTCGTTTCCATAGCGATGCTGTTCGGTTACTCGGGAGAATGCCTGAAGGCTGACAACAGCAACTGGAACACAAACTACAAATATGTTTTCGTTCACGGCCTTTCCGGCTGGGGAAGCTATGATTCCACCTATAAGGTTATGCCTTACTGGGGTATGTTCGGCGGCGACCTTATGAAATATCTTAACGACAAGGGCTTCGACTGCTATGCAGCTTCCGTGGCTCCTACTCTCAGCGCCTGGGACAGAGCCTGTGAGCTTTATGCACAGCTTACAGGTAATGTGGTTGACTACGGCAAGGCTCACAGTGAGGAATGCGGCCACGAAAGATACGGCACAGACTTTACAGGCAGAGCACTCATTGATTCTTTCAGCAGCGAGGACAAGATTAATCTTTTAGGTCATTCCTTCGGCGGTGCTACGGTGCGACTTTTCGCAAGTATAATGGAAAAGGGCGTAGAGGCAGAAATTGCAGCTACACCAGAAAATGAGCTTTCCGATTTCTTTAAGGGCGGAAAGGGAGACTGGATTTACAGTGTAACTGCTCTGGCAGCTCCCCACAACGGAACCACAGCCTATATGGTAGGTAAAGAGGATATGCCTGAGGAGGAAAAGCCTCTCAGCGGTCTTACCAATGAAATTCAGTACGCTATGTCAAATCTTGTGGGAGCCGCCAACGGAGACAACACCGACGGCAGAAGTGATAAAGACTTCGCTTCTTATGATATGTATATCGACAATGCACTTGAACTTAATAAAGAAATTCTCACTCTCGAGGATGCTTATTACTTCTCATTCCCCTGTGATGCTACCGAGCAAAAGGAAGACGGTACCTATGCTCCCGTGGAAAAGAAAATGGAATCACTTTTCGTTGCCTCTTCAAAGGCTATGGGTGCTTATACCGGCGTTACAGCAGGCGGTTATGTAATCGATGAGTCCTGGCAGCAGAATGACGGTCTCGTAAACACTCTTTCCGCTACTGCTCCCTTCGGTGCACCTGCTAAAGATTTTGACATTAATAATATAGAAAAGGGAATGTGGAACATTATGCCCACCTATGACGGAGACCATATGTCACTTCAGGGCGGACTTACGAAGTTCAACGATGTAAGAGGCTTTTATGTGGAGCATCTTTCGATGATTAACAGTCTCTGATATATAATTGAAACAGTAAAAGGGCAGGTTGTCCGTGTAAATCACGGATGACCTGTCCTTTAAACAATTATTCCGTTTATTCCTTATTTTTAAGCGTACTTTCTACCTCTTCCTGTACACTTACATCAGTAATCACCGAGGAAAGAAAGGCGTCGTCTATCCATCCGTAAGCATCCTTTTCGGGGACATAGACATAAACCCAGCTTCCGTCCACACTTGCTCCGCCGACGATATGAACATCAGTACCTACGGGAAGAACATCAATCTGACCGTAGGAGCCGTCGGGACCCTTGCGAAGGGCCTGTCCCTTGTCGCCGGTGATGTAAGCCACGGTAGTTCTGTAGTTTACCTGAGGTGCCACTATGCCTGAATCGGGCTTGTAGTCAGTGGAGGCGGTGGTCGATGAGGTGGTTTCTTCAGGTGCAGAGGCAGAGAAAAGAGATGCGATAGCGGTGGAAAATACGGGTAATTCCGTTCCTGCCACGGCAAAGACACCCACTAACACCGCACACAGCACGATGACAAGATAAAGTCCTGCCTTGGATTTCTTTTCCTTCGGCTGTTCCCGTCGGTATTTAGGTGGCATTTCATCGGCAAAAATATTCGAGGAAACCTCTCTCTCCGATGAAAAAATAACCGATGGAGCTTCCGCTTCTTTATATACTTCCTTTTCTTTACTGCAGGGACTTCCGCAGTCGGGACAGTAGCTTTCACTTCCTTTTAAAATGTGGTTACATTTCTGACAAATCATAAAAACACTCCTTTTCTTTTTATGTAAAGAAGAGTGTACCACCGGTGAAGGGAGAAGTTTGTCATAAAATGGAAACGTAAACAATAAAGAAGCCGAGCTTTTATGCCCGGCGTCTTTACGTATATTTGAAAGGAGAGGGGAGTGCGGTGGGAAGGAGGGAGATAAGTGAAAAATCGGAAAAAAACACTTATCAGTTCCCATCGCACAATCACATTATATATACAATACTTTAAATCAAATTAAAGTCAACATTAAAATAAATTAAAGGGGAGATTAAAAAGTATTAAGGTGCTTAAATTACAGTATGTCCTCGTACGTTATATCAAGTATTTTAACTATTGCTTTCAGTTCATCGAGATAGATGTGTCTCTGTCCAACTTCTATTTTCGCCAAAGAGCTTCTTGTTATATCACAGCCTTCGAGTTGTAATTTAGCGGAAAGAAGTTCTTGTGTCATTTTTCTTTTTTCCCGGTAGTGGCGTATTTTATTGCCAACATTTTTTTCGTATTCTGCGTTCAATACACTCACTCCTTACATAATTTTTGCACTCAAATAAGAACAAAAGTCTTGACTTTATTTTAGGTTAGAGTTATAATAATTTTGCACTTATATAGGTGCAAGAGAAAAGATTTTAATAAAGGAGCGAAATAATGAGTCAAGAATTATTAAATTTTAAGGCTACACATAAGGCTTTGGGAGCGATTGTTACAGATGTATGTGTGTATGAAGATAGAGTTTTTCTTAAAAGAAAAATTTCAGGCGTTTTATCTCTCACTGTGAAACTTCCGGCTGAAACAACGATATATTTCAAGGATATATCATCAGTAAATTTTTCAAAACCAACAGCACTTAATAGTATAGGATGGATAGAGTTAAGCGGTATAAATTCAAATACTTCAACATTGAAGACCGTAGATGTAAATGGAAAGGCATTAAGTAATGTTGAACAGACTAATGCTATGGGCAATCCGTACTGCATTGTTTTCAATAAAGAGAAAACTGAGATGGAAGAGCATTATTCTGAACTGAAACAAGTATTTGAAGAATATAAATCAAAAGAAACCAATAATGTGAGTGTAATAAATTGTGCTCCAGGTGAATCGTCATTGGATAAAATAAAAAAATTAAAGGAACTCTATGATATTGGAGCAATTAGTGAGGAAGAGTTTGAAAAAAACAAAAATGCTTTAATGCAGAATTTATAAAAAATCAAAACCGCAGAGCACATCAACTCTGCGGTTAATTTTATATCCTGTTTACTTGGCGGACTATCGCTTTATGCTTAATAAAGCCTTACCCGCCATTTTGCATTTTGCACTTTGCATTTTGCATTCATCAGAAAAGTCCTGTAATCTTGCCCTCTGCGTCAACATCAATCTTCTCTGCGGCGGGAACCTTAGGAAGACCGGGCATAGTCATAATGTCACCTGTGAGCACTACGATGAAGCCTGCACCTGCGGAAACCTTAACGTTTCTTACGGTTACGGTGAAATCGACGGGAGCGCCCAGCTTGGTGGGATCATCGGAGAAGCTGTACTGTGTCTTTGCCACACAGATGGGAAGCTTGTCAAGACCCATATCACAGAGCTTTTTGATCTGCTTGAGAGCAGAAGGAAGAATAGCTACGTCCTTACCGCCGTAAACCTTGGTAACGATGTCCTTAATCTTGCCTTCGATGGTGTCGTTAACATCATAGGAGAAGGTAAAGTCGGAGTTATCCTCTTCCTCGCAGAGACGGACTACTTCCTTAGCGAGCTCTTCGCCGCCCTTGCCGCCTTCTGCCCATACGGTGGAAAGACAAACATTAACACCCAGCTCCTTGCACTTTTCGATAACAAAGTCGATTTCTGCATCAGTGTCAGTGGGGAAGCGGTTAACAGCAACCACACAGGGAAGCTTGTATACATTTTTAATGTTTGAAACGTGGCGGAGAAGATTCGGGATACCTTTTTCGAGAGCCTCGATGTTTTCTTCACCGAGAGCAGTTTTAGGAAGACCGCCGTGCATTTTGAGAGCGCGGATGGTAGCAACCATAACTACTGCCGAGGGAGTGAGACCTGCCATACGGCATTTGATGTCGAGGAATTTCTCAGCACCGAGATCAGCACCGAAGCCTGCTTCCGTGATAGCGTAATCGCCCATCTTAAGAGCAGTCTTGGTAGCGATAACTGAGTTACAGCCGTGAGCGATGTTAGCGAAGGGGCCGCCGTGAACGAAAGCGGGAGTGCCTTCGAGAGTCTGAACGAGGTTAGGCTTGAGAGCGTCCTTGAGAAGAGCAGTCATAGCACCTGCAGCATTGAGCTGACCGCAGGTAACAGGCTCGTCCTTATAGTTATAGCCGACGATGATACGGGAAAGTCTTTCCTTAAGGTCAGTTACTGATGAGGCAAGACATAAAACAGCCATAACCTCACTTGCTACGGTGATGTCGAAGCCGTCCTCACGGGGAGTACCGTTTATTCTGCCGCCTAAACCGTCGGTGATGAAACGAAGCTGTCTGTCGTTCATATCCACACAGCGCTTCCAGGTAATTCTTCTCTCATCGATGCCGAGAGAGTTGCCCTGCTGAATGTGGTTGTGAAGCATAGCGGCTAAAAGATTGTTAGCACTGGTGATAGCGTGGAAGTCACCTGTGAAATGAAGGTTGATGTCCTCCATAGGTACAACCTGAGCGTAACCGCCGCCTGCTGCACCGCCCTTGACACCGAAAACGGGTCCGAGGGAGGGCTCACGGAGAGCAACAGCTACCTTTTTGCCGATTCTCTGCATACCGTCAGCAAGACCGATGGTGGTTGTAGTCTTGCCTTCACCTGCGGGGGTGGGGGTGATGGCGGTAACGAGAATAAGCTTACCGTCCTTTTTATCTTTACTGTCGTTTAAAAGTGAAAGGTCAATCTTTGCCTTGTAGTTGCCGTACTGTTCGATGTACTTTTCGTCTACTTCGGCCTTCTTTGCTATTTCTGTGATGTGCTTCATTTCGCACTGCTGAGCGATTTCTATGTCGCTTAAATAAGCCATTTTTTTTCCTCCTTATTATCTGCACGGGTGCAGAGGTACATTACTAATAGTATACATAATTAGGGGAGGCAAGTCAAGAGAAAAAGTCAATCACGGGGACGGTTCTATGATTGACAAATAAATATCAAAGTGTTAAAATATATGTGAGGTGATAAAAATGCCAAGACAAGCGAGAAAAAAGAGTTCAAGTGGAATATATCACATAATGCTTCGAGGGATAAATAAACAGCAGATTTTTGAGGACGAAGAGGACTTTGAAAAGTTTCTTTGGGTGCTTAAAGACACGAAAGAAATAAGCGGGTACAAGCTATTCGCTTACTGTCTTATGGGTAATCATATACATTTGCTAATCAAAGAGGAAAAAGAGCCGTTAGAGCAGATATTCAAGAGAATCGGCGGAAAATTTGTATATTGGTATAATATAAAATATCAAAGAGTGGGACACCTGTATCAGGATAGATTTAAAAGTGAACCGGTTGAAGACGATGCATATTTTTTGACTGTTCTTCGATATATTCATCAAAACCCTGTAAAAGGAAAGCTTTGCGAAAATGTAGAGGATTATAAATACAGCAGTTACAGGGAATACGTGAACAGAGAATGGATAGTTGACACGGATTTTGCATTGGGGATTATGCCACTTGATGAATTTGCGGCATTTAATCACGAAGAAAACAAGGATAAATGTCTCGAAATGGAAGATAAGACACAAATTCGTATGACAGATAAACAAGCCAGAGAAGACATAATTAAGATATCAAATTGTTTTAGTGTAGCAGATTTTGAACGCTTGAGCAGTGAAGAAAAGCAGACGTATATATCGAAGTTTAAACAGGCAGGAATATCAATCAGACAAATATGCCGATTAACAGGAGTGTCTTATTACACTGTTCAAAAAACAGATTGACAAAATATATGGTGTATGTTACTATGAAAATGTAAAGGGAATGGTTGATAAGGTAGCACCAATCACAGAACCGTCCCCTGATTGCCCTGATTGCGTATCATACAAATCTTGGGATGGAAAGAGTGATATATATGGATTGTTTTAAAGGAAAAAAGGCTTTTCTTCAAAGTGTAAAAAAAATATCATTTGTTTGCGCTGTTATATTCGCTGCTTTACGAATAATTGCCAATACAATTGATATGTATGCATTGTCTAATCCAATGAAGTCGTATTATTTTGAAGTTGCCGATGTGTTAACATGTATTGCTTTGTTTTTTTGTGTACTGTCCCATATGTTAGAATTTATTATAAAAGACAGGTAACACCAGCAATCAGGGGACGGTACGAAACCACTGAAAAAGTCCGAGTAAATTCTAAAAAAAGCAATCAGGGGACGGTTCTCTGATTGATAAAGAATGATTA
>JAZTZH010000043.1:0-20983 GCA_045637365.1 Acutalibacteraceae bacterium | reverse complement strand
TGGAAGCGGCCCGGGAAGATAAGGCGATGCCGACACAATACCACCTTAGTTAGCTAAGGTGGTTAATCTCTTTACAAGTTTATGCATAATTTAATGTGCATTACATATATTAACAATATGCCTTAATAGCTCAGTCGGTAGGTTCACACGAGCCGCTGCCGGTGGCAGATGAAGGCGAAGGGCGAACAGGAAAAAACAAGGAGTATCACGAAGCGCTCCAAGCGAGTGAGACGACTATGTTTTTGACCGAGGGTGTCACAGGAGACACCGCAGAGCAATAACAAATTAATATGTATATGCCTTAATAGCTCAGTCGGTAGAGCACGCGGCTGTTAACCGCGGTGTCACAGGTTCGAGTCCTGTTTGAGGCGCCAAAAAATACAGATACCCAATCGGGTGTCTGTATTTTTTTATGTTTCGGATAGAATTGAAATTGTGTTACCGTACTTCAACAGATGTATCGCGGCTGTTAACTGGTTCGCCGTGCCCCGCGTCCGGTGGACGATGAAGGGGTGCGGCGAACAGCGTAGCGGTCAAAGCTCATAGGCGCTCCAAGGCGCAACAAAACTTTGGGAACCGCAAGTCGGCATCTTTTCCCTTTTTTGAGCATTTGAGGCGACCTCTGAACAGCGTAGCCGTAAAGGTTCATAGGCGTTCCAAGCCGTAATGAACTTTGGGAACCGCAAGTCGTGGGTGTCACAGGTAGTATTACTTGACTTTATTCGATATAAAGATATAATGTAATTAAGAGGTGATTTTATGGAATTTATTTTCGACATACTCGCTGAAATAATATTTGAGCCTATAATAAGAGGTTATCTTTTAGCTATGTCACACTTTTCGAATGGCTCAAAAAAGGTTGACGAAGACAAGATTAAAACGATAGTTGTTTTTGAAGGTGTAGCACTGTTCATAATGTTTGTAATCGGCGGTATAATGCTGGCAGAAAGTAGCGGTGAAAGTCTGACGGGCAAAATTCTGTTTATTTCTTCGATTGCTGTTTCGGTTGTTCAGATTGGAATCGGTGTTATTTTAAATATAGCGAAGAAAAAGAGAACTCAGAAAAACATATTAAAGATTCCTGTTAATCATTATAAAAAATCTGATAAAGAATTGTTTGTAAACGGTGGAAGCTTACATATTGACGGTGAAAAGCTTGTCCTTAAATCCGTTTTCAAGAAAATTGCCGTATTTCACTTCGATGAGATGAAACTTAAGAAATTATCCGACGAGTTTCTTTTTAAGTCGGTGCAAATTTCGGATTATGAGAAAAGCTATGTGCTGCTTCTTACGAAATCAAATTATTCGAATTTGAGTGAGTCTTTTGAGAAAATTCGATAATCACAATTAGCTTTAGTATAATTTTTCTTGAGGTGATGAAATGAAAACATATATATGTGTAATGCTTTCTTTTTTATTAATGCTTGTCTTGTGTGCTTGCGGTAACAGCGCAGAAGTACAAGGAGCTTTTGACAATGCATCAATAATATTAAATGAATATGATAAAATTTCGGATGAAGAATGGAAAGAAGTATTACGTGTTGTCGAAGCAGTGTTTGAAACCTGGCCCGGATTTGTTATGCACTATATAGAAGATGTTTATGTGGGTAATGACACAACGTACTGCAATATGTTAAGTGACGGTGTTGAATTTGAAGAGTGCATAATTTTAAAATCTTCTTTTACAACAGGTGAAGAAGATTGGAGCGGATTTTCTGCAAATATGACTTATGATGAATGGAACTGGTATCTTGCCAGAGAAAAAGACGGTGAATGGCAGTTAGTGTCATACGGAGTATGTTGAATCCCTTGACATTTTATAAAAATTTAGTATAATAACCCAAAACAACAAACGGAGGAAACGGTATGTTCTTTATCACTATTCGACGCAGACGAAGATAGCTTGTATCTGATTTTCGGGTGCAGGCTTAAATGCTGTGTGCCTGATAGAGTGATAAAGAAAAGTTTACCTTTCATTACTGTTAATGGCATATAGCTGTTGACAGTATTTTTTTTTCATATTTCGGAGGTAATTAAAAAATGAACAATTTTAAATATAAAACATTATTCAAGGTAATTTCAGAAGGTATAGATTTACCTGATAACGCAGTAATTGCAGATTTAGGATGCAAGGATGCGACATTTCTTTTGGCTTTTCAAGAAGCCTTTCCTAACAAAATCAAGTCAGCCATAGGTGTGGATATAACTGACAAATGGTTTAAGGACGTTAAATACAAAAAAACGATTAAGCTTAGAGTTATGAATTGCTCAAAAAAGCTTAAGTTTGATGATAACACTTTTGATTTTGTTTTCTCAAAAGATATGTTTGAATGTGTATCAGATAAAGATTTCTTGGTTAGTGAGATTCATAGAATCTTAAAACCGGGCGGAGTTGTGGTATGTGTAAACTGTGATTGGGACAGTGTTGCATATAACGGTGAAAACAAAGAGCTTATTTCAAAGGCAATTCATACATACGCTGAGACAAAACAACCTTGGATGGATGATCTTGACAGCTGGATTGGCAGAAGGATGTACGGATTTTTTAATAAAAGCAAATTATTTGAAAGCGCCGTAAGTGTTCACAATGTTGTTGAAACCGAATATGCAGAAGGTACATTCGGATATGATTTAAGCAGGGATATTGCTTGGCTTTGCGAAGAAAACACGGGAACTCTCAGTAAAGAAGAATATAATGAGTTTATAGAAAATCTGAAATCAGCTCAAAATGAAGGGGAATATCTTTTCTCAAAACCTTATTATATCTACAAAGGAATAAAGAAATAATTTCTGAAATTCTTCGATATAAACACCACACCTCTTATATTGACACATCCTCACTAAATTGTTATAATGACAAAAATGAGGTGGTTTAAATGAAAGGAAAAAGAAAGCTTATAATATCGGCGGTCCTGTTATTGGCAGTAGCTTTCACGGCGATCACAGTGTGGTTTACACCGAACATAAAAATGGTTTCAGGAGCAAGAGAATATATGTTAGAAGCAATAGATTTATCGACACACGGCGACAGAATTTATTTTCTTAATACAGGCAGTGCGGATGCTATCTTGATCGAAAGTGAGGGTAAGTTTGCTCTTATTGACGGAGCAGAGGACAGCGATAACCCGAGAGACTTTGAGGAGCTGGTTTTTGACGGAACAGAAGATTATGTTGTCGATGCTGTGAGAAAAATCGCAGGTGACGAAAATGGTAAGGCAGTTTTGGATTTCGTTTTAGGCACACACAGTCATTCTGACCATATAGGCGGCCTGGATACGGTAATTCTCGATGAAAATATTACCGTTAAAACCGCTTATATAAAAGAATATGATGAAAGCAAGATTAAATCTTATGAAATCGAAAAGTGGGACAATAAAGAGGTTTACGAGCAGATGATTTCTGCATGCGAAAAGGGGAATGTTCCTGTCGTTCACGATATATCAGAGGAACCCTTTGCTTTCGGTAATTTCACACTTAAGTTCTGTAATACTGCTGAAACAGAGTCGGCTGAGCCTATCGGTGAAAACGAAAACGCAGTAGGCTTGCTTGTTGAAAAGAATGGCCTGAGAGCTTTTCTTGCTGCGGACATAAATAATTATGACGGTGATGAAGACCGCCTGTCAGCAGAGATAGGCAAGATAAATCTGCTGAAGGTAGGACATCACGGCTATGACGGTTCAACAACCCTTGGATTTGTTCAGGCTCTCAGTCCTGAATTTGCTATAGTCACAAACAGAAATGGCGGTATCAGCAGAACACCTCTTAAAAATCTTGTCAGCGTAAACGCTTCAGTTTTCGAAACAGGAAAGTATAAGGGAATTGTTGCCGGGTTTGAAGATGATAAAATTACACTTTTCAGCGATATAGATAAGAGTCTGATTGCTGATAAATAGCAAACTGAAAATTGAAGCGATGTTGAAAAAGAACACACTAACGATTAAGATTTCAACCGCTATTCTTCAGAAATTTATGAAAAGTGAAGAACTTATTCCGTTGCTGAAGGAAAAGGAAAATTGTTCTATACACCATTATATTATGACGTCGGATACTCTTTAATCTGTGTATAAGTGCAGATTAATGGGTCTAAAGGAGTAGAAAAAATGTATATTACTATGCTTAAAAGTAAAATTCACCGTGTCACGGTAACACAGTCTGAGCTTAACTACGTAGGAAGCATTACTATTGATAAGGCTCTGATGAAGGCTTCGGGTATTTTGCCTTATGAAAAGGTACAGATTGCTGATATAGATAACGGCGAAAGATTTGAAACCTATGTAATCGAGGGTGAGGAAAACAGCGGTTGCATCTGTCTTAACGGTGCCGCTGCCAGATGTGTCCACACGGGAGACAAGATTATCATTATGGCTTATGCTCAGCTGTCAGCTGATGAGATTGACGGATATGAGCCAAAAGTAGTTTTTGTGGACGGTGAAAATAAGATAACAGAAATTTCCTCGTGTGAAAAACACGGAGAAATAAAATAAGGTTGCTTATAATTGGCTTAGAAGATAGGATAATATCTTCGTATTTATTAATGAGGATGTTATAAGTGCGGTATAAGAGGACAGAGAAAACAAGAGAGGCTTTTTCAGTCTCTCTTTTTTATTTCCCTTGAATAATTATTTCCGTTGTGTTACAATAATTATGGGAAATATGAAAAAAACAGAGGTAATGATAATGCATAATGTAGTTCTTGCAGCCGCAGCACTGTTTCCTGCGGTGTTTTTATGTATTTACGTTTTCAAAAAAGACAGGGCGGAAAAGGAGCCTTGGTGGCTTCTGCTTATGCTTTTATGCTCGGGAGTTCTTATCTGTTTTCCGGTAGGTGCTGTAAGTGAATGGCTCAGAAGGGTATCGACAGATATTTTTCTTCCTTTTACCACAGAGTTCGACGGAGGTAATTATCTTGACGGATGGCTCTTCGATCTGTACACTGCAGTGGATAAGTTCATCGCAGTAGCTATGGTGGAGGAAGGCTTTAAATGGCTTGTACTTTTGGCTTTCACTAAAAAGAATAAGCATTTTAACAGCCTTTTCGACGGAATAATTTATTCGGTGTTTATTTCACTCGGATTTGCAGGCTTCGAAAATTTGCTTTATACCTTCGAGTACGGTATGGAAACTGCTATGGTCAGAATGATTACGGCGATACCCATTCATCTTTTCTGTGGAGTGAGTATGGGTTATTATCTGACCTGGTATTACATAAAGCATACAGCTAAGATGGACGAAAAAAAGCTTATGGAAATCGGTGCCATATCAGGAAAAACGAAGCATCTTCCTGCACGGCGATTTTTCGTTATGAGTGTGGTTATGCCTTCTCTTGCACACGGCTTTTATAATTTCAGCTACAGCATAAATAAAGCCTGGTCTACGGCGGTGTTCTGTATCTTTCTTGCCTTTCTTTATGCTTTTTGTATGGGCAGAGTCAGACGAATGTCGAACGGCGATATGCTCAACCATAAGGCGGTGCTTCTGATTCTTTACGAAAAGCATACCTGTGTTCAGGAAGCAGTTAAGGTTATTCTTGAGTCAAGACTGGAAAAAGGCGAGGAAAATCACGATATAAGCTTTGAGGAAATATGTGAAGCAATAAGCTTTGAAAAAATATAATGACGATTAAAGGCATCGGATGGCTACCGATGCTTTTTCTTTATAAAAACTGTGAGTTTTTTCAGTTTGGTTTGTCTAATTAGTGAAAGAACCGGTTCTGAAAACAAAAGAAAGGAGGGCTTTAGTGGATAAAGGAGCACGTCATTATGAAAGATTTCTGTCAGGAGATAAAAATGCCATTGCAGACATAATTGGGGATTACCGTACAGGTTTAGAGCTTTACCTTTATTCTGTGACGGGAGATATATGTGTAGCAGAAGAAATTACGCAGGAAACTTTCGTAAAGCTTTTTACAAAAAAGCCTAGGTTTAAAGGAAAATCTTCTTTTAAGACATGGCTTTATACTATCGGTAAAAACACTGCCTTAAATTATCTGAAAAGATATAACCGAAATGTAAGTTTGGACAGAACTGATATAGCAGAAGCAGAGAACGATGTGGTATCGCTCGAGGAAATTTATATTGCTGACGAAAGAAAGAAGGCAGTCCATAAAGCTCTCGGTAAGTTAAAAAAAGAATACAAAGAAGTTCTGTGGCTTACCTATTTCGAGGAAATGAGCAATAAAGAAAGTGCCGAAGTAATGGATAAGAGTGTACATAACATTCACACTATGCTCACCCGGGCGAGACAGGCACTTAAAAAGCAGTTAGAGGAGGAAGGCTTTGATTATGAAATCTGACAGAGAAATGATTGCCTCAGTAATGAACGAGGTGGATGCATACGAAAGGAGAAATAAAATGTTTAAGAAAAGAACAGTTATGAGTATCGTGGCAGTTATATGCACATTAGCAGTGTTTGGTACTGTTGCAGGTGCAATAACGGGATATTTTACCTTCGGTGGAATTAAGACTCAGGAGGATTTGAGAGATAATATCCTTAATGCAGGAAGTGCTGAGGGAGTGGAGAAATTTGATGCAGAATATGAAAAATCCACGGATCCATTTTCTTTGGTTGCACGTGAGACCGGTGCAGGTGCACATATTATTCTCGACTATGATGACAGTATCGTGTATACTGATGTGGTCGATGAGGATGAGGGCTACCGCTTCGAGCTCAAAAGCATAACCAAAGCAAAGCAGAAGAAAAATGTAATGGTGAGCGGTAGGCTTTCTGACGGCTCTGCTGCTTGGGAATGGCAAATCAGCGACGGATACTATGCGCTCGTGGATATTTCGAGAAGTGACGGAGAAAAGCTTACAGAAGAGGATGAGGGAAAGCTTCAGTTTTATTGGAACTATCTTCTGGCAGGTTATGACCCGTGGACTACCAATCTTCATTTCAGAGGTAACACAGTTTACAGCTACAGTGATGAGTATGCAGTTCACTATGCTCTGGATATAACTGAAATGATGCTCTTTGCAGAGGTGGACTTCGCTCTTGTCACTTTTGGCTACGAGTGGGAAGGAGCAGGCGGAGCACGGGATCTTAATACGGATGTTCTGTATGCTGACGAGACAGGAAAAATGGAGCTTGTAAATGAGGATGATTATTTCGGAGCATTATTAAGATTTTCCGTTCCTGAAAGTTTTGCTTCTGAGGATGAGAATTATGCCGAAAAATATTTCAAAATGACTCCCGAGCAGCTTGAAAATTGGTTTGAAGGCTATCAGAATCCCACATGGGAATAAAAGCTTCAATTTAAGTTTTCGGGGCGGATACGACTGTATCCGCCTTGGTTTTATTTTTATTTCTCTTGAAATTCCCTTTCTTTTATGCTAAAGTATTTTTATAATATGAAGAAGGTGAAAAACATTATGAAAAACGAAATGAAAATAAAAATAGAGTGGAAAACCTGTCTGCGAGTGGGAATAAGCATTTTCCTGCTTTTCCTGTGCATCCATTACTGGACATCCACAGCGTCAATAATAAAAACCTTCATCGGTGCCGTTCTGCCTCTTATAGTTGGTTCGGTTATCGCTTACCCTTTAAGCATACTGATGAATTTTTACGGCAGACATATCTTTAAAAAGGCACAGAATAAAAATCTTCTCCGATGTAAGAACGGTATCTGTCTTGCACTGACAATGCTGACACTGGTCGCAATAATCACCTTCGTTATAGCTATGGTAGTTCCTCAGCTGGTAAACTGTGTGAAGCTCCTTATCGATAAGGTGCCCGGTGCTATAAAGATAGTGACCGATTATGTTTCGCAGTTTGAGTTTATTCCCGACGATATTTTCGAGATGATTTATTCTATCGACTGGAAGTCGAAAATCGGTGAGATTATTTCCACTGTCACCACAGGTCTCGGCAGTGCGGCTAATGTGGTTATTTCCACTGTATCCTCTGTGGTTTCGGGCGTAACGAGTGCAGTTCTGGCCGTTATCTTTGCTGTTTACCTTCTCCTCAGCAAGGAAAAGCTTACGGGACAGCTTGACAGAGTAGTGAAGCATTACATTAAAAAGAATATTTATGATAAGGCAAGATATATCCTTACTGTAGCTGATGATGCCTTTAAAAAGTTCATCGTCGGTCAGTGTACAGAGGCTCTCATCCTCGGCGGTCTGTGTACAGTAGGTATGCTGGTGCTCCGTCTGCCTTATGCGGTGATGATGGGTGCAGTGACAGCATTTACTGCCCTGATTCCCGTAGTGGGCGCTCTTATCGGTGGCGCAATCGGTGCGGTGCTGATTTTCGTGGAATCTCCCGTAAAGGCGCTTATATTCATCATCTTTATCGTAGTTTTACAGCAGTTAGAGGGCGATCTCATTTATCCGAAGGTAGTGGGTACATCCATCGGTCTTCCCGGTGTGTGGGTATTTACAGCAGTTACCATCGGTGCAGGCGTATTCGGCATTTTAGGTATGCTTATCAGCGTGCCTATCGCTGCCACAGCCTACAGACTTATGAGAAATGAGCTCAGCGGTGAAGGCTTGTCATCTGTGGGCAAGAGTGTAACAAAGGAAGTCTTTGAGCCTCAGAAGGCGGAATAAAATGAAAGAGACCGTGTGATGCGGTCTCTTGTTTTATGAAAAATTCTCGTTTTGCGTGAAAATAATTCAAGAAATAAGTTATTGAAATTACCCCTTTAAAGGTTTATTATGTTATTGACCGGTCAGAAAAAATTAACGGTAGGTGTAAAATAATGAATATTTATCTCGGTGAAAATATAAAACGCTTAAGGCACGAAAAGGGTATCACACAGGAAACCTTGGCAGATTTTCTCTCAGTTTCATTTCAGAGTGTAAGCCGATGGGAGCGGGGAGAGAGCTATCCCGATATTACTCTTCTGCCTGTTATTTCTGGATTTTTTGGCGTGAGCATTGATGAACTGATGGGGATGAAAAAAATAGAAAGTGAAAGTGAACTGCTGAAGCTTCTTGAGCTGCACGATAACCTTACTGATGAAGAGCTGATACGTGAATCTATAAGTAATCTTAAGGAGAAATATCCCAATGATTTCCGAGTTCAGCTCAGATGGATGGGTTATCTTGCATTTTATGACGGTTGGGATAACCTCGAACAAAACACACCAAAAATTATTTCTGTATACCGTAACATACAGGACAACTGCACTAATGATTCTGTCCGGATTTGTGCTAAACGGTATTACATTTATTTTATGAGTAATCTGGCTTGTAAAAAAGATGCAAAGGTAACATTTGAGGACTATGAGCCTGTTATAAGCGAAATGCCTTTTATGAGAGACGGAAGAGAAAACTACTGTTATCTTTACAGACTACACAATCATCCCGATGCCGATAAAAAAATTATGGAGGCAATCGAGGAACAGATTTTTTTAGCTTATGATACGGTTTATGATTACTGTTTAACAAATAAATTCAGTCGGGAATATCAGATTGAAATCCATGAAAAAACCAAGGAGTTTTTCAATTATATCTATAACGACGGGAATTACAGCAGATTCTGGAGAACAGTTATGAGTCGATGCTACGGTATGCTCGGTTGGTTATATTTTGAAAAAGGAGATGAAGAAAAAGCTCTGAGTAACCTCAGAATATCCGCTGAGCTTGCCGTGAAGTTTGATAATCTTGACAGAATCACAACCTTGCAATCAACTATTTTAAAAGGTAAAACCTTTGATAAGCAGGTGCTCGGCAGTAATTTTATCGCAAAAAGCTGGATGAAGGAAAATATATTAAATTATCCGCTTTCAGATGAATTCAGATCCACATCGGAATTTAAGGAGATAATCAATATATTGGAAGATTAAAACAGAGCGTGACGATCAGAAGCATAAAAGCGGCGGGAAACACTTTCTTGCTTAAATAAATGTTTCCACGATTATGAATTGCGTATTCCGCATTAAAAAAAGCAGCCATACGGCTGCTTTTAGTTAGTTTACCATTTGTTTTCTACATATTCGCAGAAGGCGTACATATCCTTGATTTCGAGCTTAGTGCCGTCATCAAGAGTAACATCACCGCTCCACAGACCGTGAACCTGATGGGTGTGCATTCTGGCGATGCCGAGATTCATATCGCTGTGATGATCGAAGAAGGGCTTCATAGTGAGGTTGAAGCGTCCGTCCTCTGAGATGAATTTCCAGTCCTGCATATATTTGTCAGGCTTCGGGAATACCTCTACGTCAACTGCACCGAACTTGTGTGCCTTGCCGTCGAAGAAGAGAGCAGTTTCGGTAGCGTTGCTTTCGTCACCGATAGCCCAGGTGATTTCGAAGCCGAAGAGGTGCTTTTCGCCCTTTTCGTCAGTAAGGTAGGTAGAACCGTTACCCCAGTACCATACCATCTTATGAGGTGTGTTTACACGGCCCCAGTCAAGGCAGAGGAAGGATTCTTCCTTTTTGAATTCGTAAACCTCATCACCGTATTTGTAGAAGCCTTCACAGGGCATACAGTTCTGCTTGGTGGTCATAAAGTATTTTTTGCTGTCGCCTGCGAAGGGGAGAACAGTAGTGATGTTTTCGAGTCCGGGCATAATGTCGGCATCGAATTTACATTCTACCATCTTACCCTTTACGGGCATTCTGAACCAGAGAGTTCTGCTGTCCTCACGGGTGTCGAAGTCAAATTCAGCCTTACCGATTTTATAGCCGAAACGGTTGGGAACGTCACCCTTCTTCGGGGGAACATATTTGTTTTTACCGCCGAGGAAAAGCTGTGTAGCATCTACGATAAGCTTTCCGTTTTCCAGGTCGATAAGCTTGGCTGAAATAAATCCGCCGATGGAGATGTTTGCGAAGTTAATCTGTACCATGAGCTTACCGTCGGAAACCTGATAGAAATCCCATTCCTTCTGGCTCATGGGGCTTCCTGCTTTAACGAAGTTACGGTTGTAATCGAAAACATTATGTCTTGCCCAGCCTT
Organism: Acutalibacteraceae bacterium; assembly: GCA_045637365.1. Lineage (GTDB taxonomy): Bacteria > Bacillota > Clostridia > Oscillospirales > Acutalibacteraceae > UBA6857. Next base: position 10,082 of record JAZTZH010000043.1, on the reverse strand, counting down.
TAGCGAGTAAGTCGCCGTCGGGCGCAAGAAGAGGAGTTTCCTCTGTGTATTCTGTCTGCTTTGATTTTTCCTTCCAGTTTATGTAGCTCTGGTAGGTCTTTGGTATGTTGCTCATATTTTCACTCCTTATATGTTTATGTTTATATATTAACAGATTTTACTTTCTCTTTGCAAGGTTTTCAGGGAAAAAAGTGATAAATAATGCGAAATGCGGAATTCGGAATTATGGTCGCAGACCATAGTAAATGCAAAATGCAGAATGCAAAATGCAAAATTATGGTCGCGGGTTTACCACGAGTAATATTTTAAAGTTGTCTCCGCAGAGAAAAGAGGGTAGTAAAAAGTAAAGAGTAAATTATAATTAATCCTGTAGCTTGGCGGGATAAAGCTATATTTTAGTAATAACCTTACACGGATATAATCCGGAACGAAGTGACCCTTTATTCTGCATTTTGCATTTTGCATTAACGATCATCCATCCCATAAGTGTAAGCAGCGAAATCAGTGATATAACCGCACCGACCTTTATTCCGGGCACAGTGTATTTAAGGATGATTTCGTGGTCGCCTTCGGTGATTTCACAGGAAAGGAAATAACCTGCCGCCTTTTTCGTCTCTTTCTTTTCACCGTTGACAAAAATTTCCCAGCCTTCATCATAGGGAACAGAGGTGAAGAAAACACCGTCTCTGTTACTTTTGAGTGTGCCCTCGATATAGTCTGTGTCAAAGAGGGTAATCTTCAGCTGATTTTCAGAAAGAAGGTCATAACCTTCACTGAATGAGGTCATATTTTTACCGCATAGGCAGTCCCATAAAAGCTGCTGTCCCAGCTCGGGATTTTTGATTTCAGAGGGCTCGAAAACATAGACCGAATCTGAGCAGACGAAGCCGAGGGAGAGGATGTTTTCGTTTTCGGTTATCTTGCCGCCGTGCTCACCTGTCATAATGTACTTTACGGAAAAAACTGCATTGAGAATATCAGACTGATTATAGCGGGTGCTGACATTTTTAGCGTATCGCTCCATCCCGATTTTCTGAAAGAAATCGTAGGCATCGGCTGACATGGTGGAGGAATAGTAGCTTATACCCTTGTAGCCATACTGCTGAGGGTAGTTATTCTTTTTAGACTCTGCCCATTCCATACGTGCGAAGGTATCTTCGTCGTCAAGTGCGGTGAAATTTTCCATAACCGATTCGTACTTCTGCAGAGAATTCACTCTCGAAATCCACACGTCACGGGAAAACTGTACGGCGAAATTAAGTGTACCTCCTGCGAAAATAAGTGCGATGAGGGCATAGAAATACTTCGTTTTAATTTTACACAGGGCAAGATATTCTGCGGCAACGATGAGCATAAGGAAAATAACGAGAAAGCTCTGTCTGGCGGGAAGCTGATTAGGATAATGGAAGCCGTGCCAGATAAATTCACCGAGATTAATGCTCATTGAAAGGAACATAAAGGTGACGAAGGCGAAGGTAACTGCCCTGTGACGGCGTGTGAACTTCTTAGAGAAAAGGAAGAAAAAGAAGAGAACGAAGACCGTTACCGTACAGTAGATATTCGGAAGGTCGTATTCCAGAGATGTTTTCTGGAAGGGGAGAATACGCAGAAGAAAATCCTTAAGGGAATAATTTGCCTCGAGGATGCCATCGAAGCCTAAATCACTTGCCTTGGTAAGTGAAAGAGCTTTATATACAGGGATAATTACTACGGCACTCATACCTCCTGCGAGAAGGGATGATATACCGAATTCAAAAGCACGGAACAGTCTCTCTTTCCACGGAAGTTTTTCTTTGAACATAACGAATAAAAACCACAGCACTGCAAAAATACATACCATAAATGAAATGTAAAAGCATGAGACAATGGAGAAGAAGAGTGCGAGAATGTAGAGAAGGGGACTTCTTTTCTCTTTTATATACTCTATTCCGAGAATAACGAGGGGCAGTAAAACCACCACATCTGTCCACATAAGCTGATTGATAAAAGCGGACATATAACCGCTTAATGCCCAGACAAGAGAAAGAGCGGGAAAAAGATAAACGGTCTTTTTATAGGAAAGACTTCTGTGCGTTTTCAGAAGATAAAGGCAGAAGAACATTCCCGCCAATGAAAGACGGAAAAGAACCGAAAGGTTGATATAGCTTATCTGAGCAGAATGAGGGATAAAATAAAGAGGAAGCCAGAGAAGGCTGTTTGTGTAATATCCGCTCTGTGCCCACAGATTAAAGCCTGAAGCACCGCTCCAGGAATAAAAAATCTCTCCGTCCTTAACGGCTTCACTCATATTCATAAGCATAGGATAATACTGAGAATATCCGTCCATAGAGCAGAGAGTACAGCCACCAAAGGGAGCTATTTCGCAGACAGCAAAGCAGATGAGAAGCACTGTAGCAGGCAGACAGAAGGACAGTGCCAGAGTAAGAGGCACTGTTTGATCTGCTTTTTTCTTTTTCTGCAGTGTGTTCATTGTATTTCTCCGTGTGATTGTAATGTTTTTTTCGGCTTTACTGTCTATGGTAAACCGTGTGTCTGCAGTTACTGTGCTGATGCGGTCTCCGTGGCTTCATCAGGCTTCGGAACTGATTTGAGGTGTTTATTACATTTGCCTGTACCTTCCTTTACCAGCTCCATAGTCCTGTCATAGGAGCCCTTGGCAAGGGAAAGTCCCGTACCGCTTTTCGTAAGACCTAAGTCAGCGGCTTTTGAGTCGAGATTTTTTACGAGAGGCACTACGTTATAGGTTCCTGAATAAAGATGTACCCAGGTGGGAACGGATTTTACCTTTTCCACCAATACTGTGCCGTCGCTGTATTCTGAAATTGTTACCTTGAAAATAAGTCCGTCCTCAGTGTGACCTGTCTTAAGACCCATGAGATTTCTTCTCTGATTTGATACCATATTACCTACGGAATAAACACAGACAGTTTTATGAGTGCCGTCGGTGGAGGTAATGAGGTCTACGGGCTGTACCACGTGCGGATGTCCGCCGATAATTACATCTACACCCATATCGCAGAGCTTCTGTGCGATTTCCTTCTGATGGGAGTCGGGTGCAAGCTGATATTCATTTCCCCAGTGAAGGTAAACCAGGGTTACCTCAGCGCCTTCATTTTTCATATTGGTGAGGTCAGCACTGATTTCTTCGTAGAATTTACCCATATCGGCATAATCGAAGGAGTTTATGAGGGCGGCTGTTTCCTTGCCTACGGGGATACCGTTAAGAGCTTTACCGCTCTCGTATTCTGTTTCGTAGGTGTAGCAGGCGATACCGAGTGTTATTCCTTTTATCTCTTTGACAAGATATTTTTTATCAGTTTCGGCCTGTCTCGTTCCTACGCTGTCGAAGCCTTTTTCCTTTACCTTGGTAAGGGTACGGCTTACACCGTGAGCACCTGTATCGTAGGTGTGGTTATTGGCGGTGAGAAGACAGTCTATACCTGCCTTTTTCAGTGAGTCGAGAATAGAGTCGGGAGAATTAAAGCAGGGGAAGCCTGTGTATTTTCTTCCGTTTTCCGTTCCTGCCAATGTGGTTTCCAGGTTAGCTACGAAATAATCACAGTCTTTTATCTGAGCGGAAGCATAGGTGAAAATTTTGTCGAAATTATAGGTTCCGTCACTTTTTTTCGAGCCGTTCAGAACAGGAATGTGAAGAAGTACATCTCCTGCTGAGCCGACAGTTACCGTGCTGATTTTGACAGGACCCTGAGGTACTGCTTCTGTGGTGGTGACTTCGGTAGTGGGTACGGGTGATGTGCCTTCGATTTTTCCGGAAGAGAGAATGAGCATAAAGGCTACGGAGCATACCGTAACTGCACAGAGTATAGCTAAAAATACAGTAGGAAGAGCTTTAGGATTTCTTTTTTTTCTTTTGTGTGAAGGCATTTTTATTTTCTCCTTTTATTACAGGTTTTGTTTTATCTGTAGTCATCCGGGAAACTCGTCATTTTACTTATGAGCTAAAGTAAACAAAGAGGATTTCAGTACGGATTGATATTATAAAAGCTCTGATGTTCAAGCCTTTTTCTGCATTATACCACGGCAAAGAATCAAAAACAATAGACAAGCACTAAAAGTAATTCCTTTGTAACAAAATAGTAAACAAAAAATTTCATAAAACCTAAGACAATTTTACATATATGTAAAAATTAATTTATTTTAATTGTTTCGTTTGACATTGACTTTTAATAGTGTTAAACTTACATTTGTGTTATAAGATGGAGAGGTGTGCTTTCTGAGAAGAAAGAGCACTTTTACAGGGTGATTTTTCTCTTTGATCCCTGTAAACCGTCACCTACAAAATTAGCACAGAGGAGGCACGAAAGCAAAGAGAAAAGCGGAATTACCGCACTGAAATATGATTTGATAATTACTTTAATATATATAAATTCGAAATTCGGAAGGATAATAAAATGAAATTACCTGAAATAGACTTTACTCCCGTAAGTCATCCCTATCCCGAAACTACTATGTTTGGTGCTATAGAGCTTTCTGCTAAGAGAGTTCCTCAGGCTCCAGCTCTTGACTTTATGGGAAAAATCACTACATATGAAAAGCTCGTGGAAAAAATCGAGGATGCAGCCAGGGCTTTCATAAATGCCGGTATAAAAAAGGACGACGTGGTTACCATCTGTATGCCGAACACTCCTCAGGCTATCGTATGTCTCTACGCTCTTAACAGAATCGGCGCTATAGCAAATATGGTACATCCTCTTTCTTCACAGAAGAACATTACCTTCTATCTTGACTACTCCGAAAGCAAGATGATACTCACTCTCGATCAGTTTTATGAAAAGGTTCTCAAGGCTGTAGGTGAGGCTGAAAGAGATGTGGTTATTCTCACTGCCAGAATACAGAACGAGCTTCCCTTTATCAAAAGTGTTGCCTACAAATATCTCAAAAATAAGGAAAACAACAAATTTCCCACCCGCGAAAAGGATCTCGTATGGGCTGACTTCGTAAAGACCGGCAAGGATGCAACTCTTCCTCCCGTTCAGTTCAGCAAGGAAAAGACTGCAGTTATTCTTTACAGCGGCGGTACTAGCGGTACACCCAAGGGTATTCAGCTTTCAGACTTTAACTTCAATGCTCTCGGTATGCAGGTAGCTGAAATTTCCGGCTGTAATCTGGACTACGGATGCAAGTTCCTGTCTGTTATGCCTGTTTTCCACGGCTTCGGTCTCGGTATCGGTATTCACACCGTACTCGAAAACGGCGCACTTTCCATTCTCATTCCTCAGTTTACTAAGGAAAGCTATGCCAAGGCTGTTCTTAAAAACAAGCCTAACTTTATCGCAGGTGTTCCCACTCTTTACGAGGCACTTCTTAAGGTTGACGTTTTCAAGGGTGCAGATCTTTCGTTCCTTATCGGTGTATTCAGCGGCGGTGATGCTCTGAGTCCCGAGCTTAAAAAGAGAGCAGACGCTTTCTTTAAGGAGCATAACGCTAACCTTCAGATAAGAGAAGGCTACGGTCTTACAGAATGTGTTACCGCTTCCTGTGTAACACCTGTTGACCGTTCTAAGCTCGGCAGTATCGGTGTACCCTTACGTGATATGCAGTACAGAATCGTAGAACCCGGTACCTTCAATTATCTTCCTGCAGGCGAGATGGGTGAAATCATCCTCACAGGCCCCACTCTTATGCTCGGTTACATGAAGGCTGAGGAAGAAAACGCCAAGACTATGCGTAAGGACGAAAACGGTACCACATGGCTCTTTACAGGTGATATGGGCTCTATGGACGAGGAAGGCTTCGTTTACTTCAAACAGAGAATGAAGAGACTTATCGTTACAAGCGGCTACAATGTATACCCCTCACACATCGAAAACATTCTCGATAAGCACGAAGCAGTAGACTGCTCCTGTGTTATCGGTGTCAAGGACCCCTATAAGATGCAGAGAGTAAGAGCATACATCGCTCTTAAAAACGGCTTCGAAGCAAACGACGAAACCAAGGAAAAAATCCTCGCTTACTGTAAGGAATATCTTGATGTATTCGAAAGACCGAAGGAAATCATCTTTAAGGACGAGCTTCCCAAAACTCTCGTAGGCAAGGTAGCATACCACACTCTCGAAGAGGAAGCAGCAGCCGAAGAGGAGGTAATGGCCAAATGAGTAAGAAAGTAACAAAGCTCGGCAGCGGATATTATTTCAACTGCTTCGCTATGAAAACCATCATAGGTCTTCTTAAAAAGAAGGTTATCGAAGAAAACAATGTTCATCTCGAATATTATAAGCCCAAGCACAAGTCATTTCTCTTTATCTGTAATCATACAGAGGCGGCTGACCCGGGCTACGAGATGGCTGCGATGAGAAAGTATATAAGATACATAGCAAGTGACCATACTCTGCGTATGAGTCTCGGCTGGGCATTCAGACTTTTCGGCGGTGTCATCATCAAATACAGAGACAGACCCTCCGATGCGCTTATGGATGATATCAAGGCTAACCTTAAGGCAGGTATTCCCGTAGGTCTCCACGCAGAGGGTGCTATGTCCATAAACGGTCAGACAGGTTATTTTTCCGATAATACAGGCAGACTCGTCAAAGAGTCAGGTGCTGCACTCATCACATATAAGTTTGTCGGCGGCTACTTAAGAAGTCCCCGCTGGGCTAATAAGTCAAGAAAAGGCCCCATCATCGGTCATTTCGTAGGTGAATATTCACCCGAAGAGCTTTCAAAGATGAGTGTAGAGGAAATCAATGAGCTTATCCGCCGTGACATTCACGTAAATGTTTACGATGAGCAGAGAAAGAATCCTCACTCTTATGAGGGCGAAAACTTAGCCGAATGTGTGGAAAGAATCCTTTATATGTGTCCGAAATGCGGACAGGTAGGCACTCTTCACAGTAAGGGTGACGACCTTAAGTGTGACTGCGGTGCAGTTTACACCATGAAGGCAGACGGCTTCTTCCACGGTGACGATGTGGTTCTCGACAATGTTTACGACTGGGATATGTGGCAGAGAAAGCAGTGGAAGGAAAAGCTTCTTTCAGCCGCTGACGGTGAGCTTATCTTCTCTGAGGGCGGTCAGATTGTACGTCTGGTAAAGGAAGATGAAGACGAAGTTCTTTCAGAAAACGCTACTCTTTCCCTTTATAAGGACAGATTTGAAATAGATCTCGGAGACAAGACAATCGTTATGCCTGTAAACAAGGTCAAGCAGTCCTCTCTTGCCTCTAAGGAGACTCTTTTCCTCGTGGATGATAAGATGTTCCTGGACATCAGAAGTCAGATACCCAGAGCATCCACTAAGTATATCGCCGCATGGAGATACCTTAACGGTAAGGAATATTATTAATTTTTATGAGTCGGGAAAACTTTGAAATTTCCCGACTCTTTTATGTTGACTTTAAGGACAAAGAATGATAAAATGAGTTGATTCGAAAGTGAATATGCCTTCTTAGTTCAATGGATAGAATAAACCCCTCCTAAGAATTAGTTATAACAACCGCCTTTTGTCCAAAAGCGATTGATACAAAGTTAATATTGTCACTTATGCCTCCATAGTTAAATGGATATAATAAACCCCTCCTAAGGGTTAGTTACAGGTTCGATTCCTGTTGGGGGTGCCAATCTCAAGAAGTCGAGAAGCCTTGATATTACAAGGTTTTTCGGCTTTTTATATTTTTTCAAAACAAACAAAAAAGCGATAAAATCGCACATTTTTTCATTAGCAGAAAGGCCATTCTGCTAATGAAATTCATTTGTTAAAAATTTCAACTTAAATTTTTGTAAAATTATCTTGCTAATGAAAATTAGCGGATTTTTCGGTTTTCTGCTAATGAAAATCCTGTTCTGCTAATACGAAAATCCGAATATTTGTTTGCTAATGAAGGCGATAGTTATTATGTTAATGTTGTCATACGCTTAAAGCAAAAATAAACAAAATATTGTATCAGATAAAAAATGTTGTATTTTATGTGAGACTTGATTATTTAATGTATAGAAAAGCTTATAGATATGTGTTATAATATGATTGATAAAATGAATTAGAGTTTATCTAATGGAGGTGTTATTGATATGACAACTGAATTAAAAACATTGCCAAGAGATATCCAGGAGAAAATGGAACAGTATCGTGCTGAACTTTTTGCGTTTGGAATGAGTGCACCTACTGCACGTCAATCATCCGGTCATTGGTATTTTTATAAGCCTATGACAGAACTTACAGCTTTTATTGTGAACTTTAAGATGAATGATTTTAATATCGAAATTTCTTATGGCTATGCATCAACTGCATTTACAAGGTTGTCAAATAATGAAAATGCATTGCGCGAGTGGGGTGTTGCAGATGAGGATATTACTATTAGAGAAAAGGTTGTTATATCTGATGCCACCGATGAAGCTATTGCAAAACACAAAATAAAAGAAATGTACACTATCTATCAGAAAACTCAAAAGGATGAATTGTTGCTTTTTGCAAAAGAAAAGAGAAAAGCTTTTATTCAACAGATTCACACAAAGCTGAAACCTCTTGGTTTTAAGAAAAAAGCTAACACATGGACACGTTCGCTTGACGATACCTACTATATAATGTTCAATGCACAAAAATCCGCATATTCTGATGAGTACTATTTTAACCTTTATATAGGAAAAAACGGAACAAACAACTATGGAGATTGCTATGATACGAGAATTGCTCCAAACGATAATTTTCCTATGGATTGGCAGGCATTGTGTAAAGAAGATTTTGATTTGTTTTTAGATAAAACTGTTGTGCCTGAATTAGAGAAGATTATTAGAACGCCTTTGATAGAGTTGGGTCAAATATCTTCCTATTGGAAAGGTTGTCATTGTAATCGTCAAAAATGTGAAAGCTGTTGGATGAAGAAAAACTTGTGGGAAATGAGATCTTGATCATAAAAAGAAAAAATAACACAACATCATTCGCCTGTTTGTCGCTCACTTGCTAATATTCTGCTAATTTTCATTAGCAAAACTGCTAAATATCAGAGAAAACTGAGAGTGACTCGGTTAACACCATAACACCCGCTAACCCTAGTAAAATAAGGCTTTGTGAGGTTTTTTAGGTGACAAAAAGTGAACAAAATAACACCCCTTGGGACAAACTCCTAAGGGTTAGATGTGGGTTCGATTCCCGCAGAGGGTGCCAGAAGCGGCGAGACGAATCTCGCCTGAAAGAATAATGAATAAAGAATAAATAAGAAATGTTAAAGGCTTTAAAAGCTGCTTCTGTATTATTCTTTATTCTTTTTTTCTTTATTATTTATAAAAAGAGGAAAAACTACTATGAAAAAAATAATCCGTTGCTCGATAAATCTTTGTTGTTTGCTGCACGAATTGTCAAGCTGTACAAATATCTTACCAAGGAAAAGAACACATTATTTCAAAGCAGATAGTAAGAAGTGCAACTTCCATCGGAGCAAATGCAAATGAAGGTGTATATGGACAAAGTAAGGCTGATTTTATAGCAAAACTTCAGATATCTCTGAAGGAAACTGCTGAAACACAATACTGGATCAGACTTTTAGTTTTGTCCGATTATATCACTGAAAAAGAAGGTGAGTCGTTACTTAAGGATTGCCTTGAAATTAAAAAAATACTTATTTCTACACTGAACACATCAAAAGAAGACAAATAAGGTTTTCAAAGGTATTTTAAGTGACAAAAAGTGAACAAAATACCACCCCTTGGGGCAAACTCCTAAGGAATAGTTGTGGGTTCGATTTTAAATGCCTAAACCACAAAAGAAACACTTCTTTGGAAGTGTTTCTTTTTAAAATGAAATAAATTCCTAAAAAAATTTATAAAATATGTTACGGCTTATGATGGGATTTCACTTGATACGAAGTATCCGATTTCATAATCCGTACGCCAATAACGGGTGGCTGTTATAGAAAGATAAAAACGGTATCTGCCATACTGTTGTCATATAAGATTTCTTATAATATTGAATATTGCTATTCCAAGCACAAGCAATTGAACACAGTTGAATGCTTTTTCAACGGTTTTTTCACTGCATTTTTTGTTGAGTCCAGCACCGATAAATCCACCAAAAATCGCACCGATAATCATAAGTGGCGCAATTGACAGGTCAAAATTTGAAAAGCCCGTTG
>JAZTZH010000042.1:0-5501 GCA_045637365.1 Acutalibacteraceae bacterium | reverse complement strand
TGTAGCAAAGTAAAAGCCCTTTGCTCTTGCGGTTCCCAAAGTTCATTACGGCTTGGAGCGCCTATGAACTTTGACCGCTGCGCCATCCTCGCCTCGCTTCTTCTCCCGCTGGGAGCGCTTCGGCGACGATGCAGCTCGAGCGGATGACGACTAATTGTTTTATTGAAACGAAGATCATAAACCTCACCGCAGAAGCAGGCGGATAATATCCGCCCTACAGATTAAAGGTAAATAAATCCGTTTTTTTATCTGTCGGTTCAATCACATTTAATCACCCGAATATACCGAACATCTCCTCTGTGATTATATCCGTGTAATCATTAAGAGCATCAAAGTCCATAACCTCTATATATTCCTTTTCGAGTCTGTCGTGGGTTTCCTTGGCCTTTTTCAGTGAGCTTATGCTTTCGCCTATAAGATGCGAGCATAATTTTTTTCCTCTGAGTAACCGCTGGCTGTAATTCTGCACTTCCTCGTGCATAAATCTTTTACAGTGAATCAATCTGTCACAGCTGAGGGAAATATTATGCTCCTTTTTTACCGTAAGCAGTGCAAGACCCGCTTCGGGAATTATTATATGTTCACAATCTCCTTTGGGTCTCATAGGACACTGACAGAAAATAACATCGTAGCCGTTTTTCACCGCAAGGTCTCCGATTCTCTGACATATGAGAGGAGAAACAGCAGAATAGCTATCCTTTATCCCTATAATTCTCACTGCCTGCGCCCTTACGGTACCGTCTAAAAATACCACACCGGCAGGAGTTATTCCGCTTATGAATCTACGTATTCTTTTTCCTGCTCCTTTTTTTCTCTTTACGGGCATTTCACGGGAAACAAATCTCAGAGCGAAGCTGTTCACCTTTTCTTCCCGAATAAAGCCCGAAGCAAGACGGATTTTCTCGTCGTTAATGGCTCCTGCCGCAGAAAGATATCTTGCAGAGCGGAAATGATGCATAGAATTTTCCAGTGTAAGAGAACGGATAATATCACTTTTCTGCGCGAGCTTTTTCTTGTCCCAGAAATCGCCTGTGTTAATGATGTTTTCCACCGCTCCGGGAAATTTCGGCTCAAGAGTATGCGGTGAGGTGCCGTCTATAACAGAAATGTTCAGCTCCTTTACTATGATACCGTCCAGACTCTCCGGATCCGACGAGCAGTAAATCAGCTCCGTTTCATATCCCATTTCTTCTGCTTTACGTGCGACCTTTTTCATCAGGGTAGATTTACCAGTACCCGGTCCTCCTTTTATAATATAAGGATGATGATTTTTATAGGGGTTATAGATTTCTTCAAAAAAAGAACAGAAGCCGATAGGGGAGTTAGCACCCATAAAAGAACTTATTACACGGGACATAGAAAGCCTCCTTAAATTTTTTCATTATTATTTTATTCCTTTAAATAAAAAATGTCCCTTCATTTTAATCTTTGTATTGATTTTTTAAGGTCTTTTGGTGTATTATGTTATATGAAGAAATTTGACAGGAGATGTTTTTTTATGATATGTGAAAGCGTAGCAAAATTAGTTCAGTACGGTCTTGACTGCGGTCTTATCGAACAGGAAGACAAAATCTACACAACAAACCGTATTCTTGAAATACTTTGCCTCGATGAATACGAGGAACCCGCCGTATGCGAATGGGATAATTTAGAAGATATTCTTAAGGATATTCTCGATTATGCCTGTGAAAAGGGTCTTATCGAGGACACCCTTACTAACAGAGACCTTTTCGACACCAAGGTTATGAGCGCACTCGTTCCCAGACCCAGTGAGGTTATCTCTCATTTCGACGCTCTTTATGCCGTATCTCCCGAAATGGCCACCGATTATTATTACAAGCTCAGCAGAGACACTGACTATATCAGAAGATACAGAGTATGCAAGGACCTTAAATGGAAAACAGAAAGTGACTACGGTGAGATAGACATTACCGTTAACCTTTCAAAGCCCGAAAAGGACCCGAAGGACATCGCTGCGGCTAAAAATGCCAAGCAGAGCTCCTATCCCAAATGCCTTCTCTGTGTGGAAAACGAAGGCTATGCGGGCAGACTCAATCACCCCGCAAGACAGAACCACAGAATCATTCCCATCGAAATCGACGGCAAGCAGTGGGGCTTCCAGTATTCACCCTATGTTTACTATAATGAGCACTGTATCGTTTTCAACAGTGAGCATACACCTATGAAAATCGATGAAAGCGCCTTCAGAAAGCTTTTTGACTTCGTTAAGCTCTTCCCTCACTATTTCATAGGTTCTAATGCCGACCTTCCCATCGTAGGCGGTTCTATCCTCTCTCACGAGCATTTCCAGGGCGGTAATTATGAATTCGCTATGGCTAAGGCTGAAACTGAAAAGACCTTCTCTCTCTGCGGTTATGAAGACCTTACCGTAGGTATCGTAAAATGGCCGATGTCCGTTATCAGAATAAGCGGTGAGGACACAGAGAAAATCATTTCACTTTCCTCGAAAATCCTCGATGCCTGGAGAGAATATACCGACGAAGAAGCCTTTATTTTCGCAGAAACCGACGGCACACCTCATAATACCATCACTCCCATCGCCAGAAAAAGAGACGGTAAATTCGAGCTTGACCTGGTTCTGCGTAATAACATCGCCACTGATGAGCATCCCGACGGTGTTTACCATCCTCATAAGGAATTACATAACATCAAAAAGGAAAACATCGGTCTTATCGAGGTTATGGGTCTGGCTGTTCTTCCCTCCAGACTTAAAAATGAGCTGGCAAAGGTAGAAGAATTTATCCTCGAAGGCAAGGATCTTTCTTCTGACGAAGCTATAGCCAAGCATGCCGACTGGGTAAACTCCTTTAAAGATAATTATGAGTTTACAGCAGAAAATATTGATACTATCGTAAAAAATGAGGTAGGTAAAGTATTCGTAAAATGTCTCGAACACGCAGGCGTTTACAAAAGAGACGAAAAGGGTATGGAAGCCTTTGAACGCTTTATCCGCTATGTAGCAAATAAATAATCTGTCTCCGTTTATTTTTACGTAGTACAGTTAATAATTAAAAAGAAAAACATAAGGAGTAAGAAACTATGCGTGAAATTCTTAATCTGAACAGCACATGGGCATTTACCAAAGAAGGTGTAACCGAAGAAGTTAACCTTCCTCATTCCTGGAACGCTATCGACGGACAGGACGGCGGTGCAGACTACTACAGAGGCACATGCCGCTATGCAAAGACTCTGAAAAAAAGCGAGCTCCCCGCAGCAGATCGCTACTATCTCGAAATTAACGGTGCAAACTCTTCTGCTACAGTTTATGCCGGCGGTAAAAAGCTTGCCGAGCATCACGGCGGTTACTCCACCTGGAGAGTTAATCTCACCGAAGAAATCAAAGACGAAACCCTCATCGAAATCGATGTGGATAACTCACCCAACGACAGAGTTTATCCTCAGATGGCTGACTTCACCTTCTACGGCGGTATTTACCGTAATGTAAACCTTATCTGCGTACCCGAATCTCACTTTGACCTTGACTATTACGGTACACCCGGTATCAAGGTTACTCCCGAAATCAAGGGTGCAGATGCAAAAATTGAGATAGAAGTATATCTTACAGATAAAAAGGACTCTCAGAAAATCCGTTATACTATCTTTGATGCAGAAGGAAACGAAATCGCATCAAAGACAACCGACGATGACGACGAAGATTTCGAAATCAAAAACGTACATCTCTGGAACGGCAGAAAGGACCCCTATCTCTATACTGCAAAGGCAGAGCTTTTGGACGGTGATGAGGTACTCGACACTGTTTCTGCCCGTTTCGGCTGCCGTACCTTTAAAATCGATCCTGAAAAGGGCTTCTTCCTTAACGGTAAGGAATATCCTCTTCACGGTGTATCCCGTCATCAGGACCGCTTAGGCATCGGTAACGCTCTTCTCCCCGAGCATCATAAGGAGGATATGGACCTTATCTGCGAAGTAGGTGCAAACACCATCCGTCTTGCCCACTATCAGCATGACCAGTATTTCTATGACCTCTGCGACGAAAGAGGTATGGTAATATGGGCAGAAATCCCCTATATCTCACAGCATATGGCTACAGGCCGTGAAAACACCATCTCCCAGATGAAGGAGCTTATCACACAGAATTACAATCACGCTTCCATCGTGGTATGGGGTCTTTCAAATGAAATCACCATGCACGGTGCAGCTGATCCCGACCTTATCGAAAACCATAGAATCCTCAATGACCTTGCACATAAGATGGACAAGACAAGACTTACAACTATTGCCTGTCTTACAATGTGTGACCCCAACAGCGAATATGTGAAGATTCCCGATGTAGTTTCCTATAATCACTACTTCGGCTGGTACGGCGGCGAGGCTTCAATGAACGGTCCCTGGTTTGACAAGTTCCATAAAAATCACCCCAACACTCCCATCGGCTGCAGTGAATACGGCTGTGAGGCACTTAACTGGCACACATCTAACCCCACACAGGGCGACTATACTGAAGAATATCAGTCATATTATCACGAAGAGCTTATCAAACAGCTTTTCACCAGAAAGTTTATCTGGTCAACCCATGTGTGGAATATGTTCGACTTCGGTGCTGACGCAAGACAGGAAGGCGGCGAAAACGGTCAGAACCATAAGGGACTCGTAACCATGGACAGAAAGTACAAGAAGGATTCCTTCTATGCATATAAGGCATGGCTTTCCGATGAACCCTTCGTTCACCTCTGCGGTAAAAGATATGTAGACAGAGTAGAGGCTGTGACCAAGGTTACAGTTTACTCGAACCTTCCTGAGGTAGAGCTTTTCGCAAACGGTGAATCTCTCGGCAAAAAGAAAGCCGATGACCACTTCTTCCGCTTCGATGTACCCAATACAGGTGAAACCGTTCTTACTGCAGTAGCAGGTGACCTTAAGGATGAAGGCACTATCAGAAAGGTAGAAGAAATCAATCAGGACTATGTATTCAAAGAGAAGGGTGCTATCCTTAACTGGTTTGATATTACCACTCCCGAAGGCTACTATAACATCAACGATAAATTCTCCGAAATCTGCAAATCCTTCAAGGGTAAGCTCGTAACTGTTTCCTTCGTGCTTATGCTCGTTAAAAAGTTCAAATCAACTAAAAAAGGTGACGGCAAAGACAAAAAGAAGGGCGGCGGAGGTCTTCCCGGCGGAATGAAGCCCTCTAAGGAGCTTTTACAGATGGCAGGTGCATTCTCCATTCTCAGAATCGCCAACCTTATCGGTGCTATGGAGGTTAAGTTCACTAAAGAAGAGCTTCTTGAAATCAATGCAAAGCTTAATAAGATCAAGAAGGTATAACTGATATTTTAAAAGGACAGGTCCACTGTGTTTGATGCACAGAGGTGACCTGTCCTTTCGGTTAGCTTTTTTGTGCAACGATAAAACTGAAAGGTGGTAACCGTAAGGTTGACGGAGAGGTTTCTTCGTTTCAATGAAACAATTAGTCGGCATCGCTCGAGCCGCCAGGGCTTTAAGTCGGATCGTAGCCA
>JAZTZH010000041.1:0-42489 GCA_045637365.1 Acutalibacteraceae bacterium | reverse complement strand
GTCGCACTCTGAGCTTATATTCAATCGTTCCTGTAATCATAAGTGTCCTTGTCTACATTTAATTCGACACCGTTTATAATCACAGTCTTTTCACTGATCCAATTAATATCTGCCTTCGTACAGCGATAATTCCAATATATGTTCTTTTCTTTATTTGTTTTGTTATTCATGACAGAGCATAATACTGCATAACCTGTCGTAGCACCGCCATCATTAAGATAAGCAGAAACTGTATATTTTCCGTCAGGCGAGGAGGATTCCTTTATAAGCTCCTGGCCCTTTAGTCTCTGAATGTCAAAAAATGCCCAATTCACAGCAGAGGCTAACAATAAAACAATAAGCAAGACAGGGATAATTATCTTGATACACTTTTTCATTCAATCACCTCTTTTTACAGTCATAATACATTCCGGACATTAAACCAAACAAAAAAGACAGGAAAATCCTGCCTTTTAAAATCATCTTTTTACGAAGCTGTTTTTCTGCTTCTCGATTCTCTTTATGACTCCGCCTAAGGCACCGCCTACTGCAGCACTCGCCACAGCTTCCACGACACCGTTAAGACCGACAAAGGCAGCAAAGAAAGCGACAACACCCGTAGTAGCGAACTGTGTTTCAAGTCCTGCATAAAACTCTGTTCTGCCGAAAAGAGCGATGAACAGACCTACGAAGAGAATCGTATTTACCACTGCCGCTGTAAGGAAGGATGCGAGAGCTGATATGTTAGCCTGTACATTTTTACCCTTAAGTACTTTATAAACCAAAGCGGAAGCCACGCCGACAAGAACACGGGGAAGAATGCAGATAATAACTGTGGAAACAGGGTTGATACCCATTATAGCCGTACCGAAAGCACTCATACCGAAACACTGGATAAGACTTGTCACACCGAATGCAAGACCTAAAAGTGCACCGCCTCCCACGCCTAAAAGTGCGGCACCTGCTGCTACAGGAATAGCGAGAAGTGAGATTTCGATGGCACCTATTTTCAGATAACCGATGGGAGTGAAGCTCATTACTACGATGATGGCAAGAAAAATAGCCGTAAGAGTAAGCTTCAGCACAGATTCCATTTTCATGCTTTTATTATTCATTTCGAAAACTCCTTTATTTAAAATCCATCCCTATTATATAAAATTATCTTCTTTTTGTCAATCAAATACACAGCAAGACTTTTTTCTTTTTCAAAATAAAAATTGGCTTTTTTATTGATTTGTTCGATTTTTTTATGCTACAATGGTTACACAGAAAAAGGAGTGTGACTGATATGAGTAAAAGAAACAGTAGTCCGTTTATCTTCGTGCACGGTATGTTCGGTTGGGGCGAGCTGACAGGAATCAACAAAGCTGTTCCCTACTGGGGTGCAAGTACAGGAAATTTAATAAGCTTTCTGTACGAATGCGATTACGAATGCTATGCCGCATCAGTAGGACCTATCTCCAGTGCCTGGGATAACGCTTGCGAGCTTTATGCACAGTTAACGGGTACAAGAGTTGATTACGGCAAGGCGCATTCCGAGAAAAGAAATCACGACCGATTCGGCAGAAAGTACGAAAAACCTCTTTTTGACGGCTTCGGTGAAAGAAGAGTGCATCTCATCGGCCACAGCCACGGCGGTCAGGTAGTCAGACTTCTGGCACATCTTCTGACCTACGGTGACGAAGAAGAGCAAAAGGCCACAGAAAAAGATGAGCTGTCTCCTCTTTTTGCAGGCGGAAACGAGAAGCTTATCGTCAGTGTAACCACTCTCTGCTCACCGAATAACGGTACTCTCCTTTTCAAATTAGCCGAAGAAAAGAACCTTATACATACTATGGGACGAGGCACAAATTTCGGTGTGAGCCTCCTGGGCAGAACACCCATACACGGAAAAATCGTGGACTGTCAGATGGAGCAGTTCGGTCTTACCCCTCTTAAGGGAGAAAAGAAACCGGATAAAATTCTTACCGCTGTTAACCGTGTCCGTGACAGTGACGACCATATTCTGCGTGATCTTTCCTTCAGCGGCGCACTGGAGCTTAATGAAAAAATAGAAATCAGTAAAAACATTTACTACTTCTGCTACTATGCCAGCGGTGCGCCAGGCGAAGAGTTTTCCACCAAGTATATGAAATTCCCTTTACTCAAGCTTTTCGGAAAGCTTATCGCAACCATCAGTTTCCCGTCAGATGATGAATATGGCATAGCCTTCGGTGAGGAATGGCATGAAAATGACGGACTGGTAAATGTTCCGTCAGCTAAAAATCCATTTGACGAGCCGGGAAAGGTTTTTGACGGCAAACTGGAAGCGGGTATATGGAACATAATGCCTGCCGTAAAGGGTGATCACGGTCAGACTGTAGGTCTTATGGCAAGCAAAAACAAAACTCACAGCTTTTTCCTTGATCTACTTAATATGCTTGTGCAGACAGAAAAAGAAACAGAATCTGTCTGAAAGAAAATACATAAAAATAAGGTGTACAAATCTTCTGACTTGTACACCTTTAATTTTTCAGAAATTAATTATCTGTCTCTTCTTCTGCGGTCGCCGTTTCTTCTGCGATCACCGTTTCTTTTGGGAGCTTCTTCACCGTCATCTTCGGGAGTGAGACCTTCGATTTCGATGAGAGCATCTCTTCTGGAAAGGTTGATTCTGCCCTGATCGTCGATTTCGAGAACCTTAACGATAACCTCGTCGCCTACTGTTACACAGTCTTCGACCTTTTCTGTTCTCTTGACGTCAAGCTTTGAAATGTGAACGAGACCTTCCTTACCGGGAGCGATTTCAACGAATGCGCCGAAGCTCATAAGTCTGGTAACTACACCGCGGAAGATAGCGCCTACTTCAGGATCGTTTGCGATAGTTTCTACAATAGTGATAGCACGTCTTGCATTATCAATATCAATAGCTGAAACGAAGATGGTACCGTCTTCGTTAACGTCAACCTTACATTCGCACTCTGCGCAGATCTTCTGGATAACCTTACCCTGCTTACCGATAACATCACCGATCTTTTCGGGATCAATCTTTGTTGTGAGCATCTTGGGAGCATACTTGGAAAGCTCTGCTCTGGGCTCTGCGATGCAGGGAATCATAACCTCGTCGAGAATCTTCATTCTTGCATCGTAGGTCTTTTCGAAAGCTTCCTTGATGATTTCGGGAGTAAGACCGTGAACCTTGAGGTCCATCTGGATAGCTGTGATACCCTTCTTTGTACCTGCTACCTTGAAGTCCATGTCGCCGAAGAAGTCTTCGAGGCCCTGAATGTCAACCATAGTCATAAAGCGGTCGCCTTCAGTGATAAGACCGCAGGAGATACCTGCTACGGGAGCCTTGATGGGAACACCTGCTGCCATAAGTGAAAGTGTAGAACCACAGATGGAAGCCTGTGATGTTGAACCGTTTGAGGAAAGAACCTCAGAAACAAGTCTGATAGCATAGGGGAATTCCTCTACTGAAGGAATAACGGGAACGAGTGCTCTTTCAGCGAGTGCACCGTGACCGATTTCTCTTCTACCGGGACCTCTGGAGGGCTTGGTTTCGCCTACAGAATATGAAGGGAAGTTATAGTGGTGCATATATCTCTTCTCTGTTTCGCTATCAAGACCGTCGAGAAGCTGTGCATCACTCATAGGTCCGAGGGTGGTTACTGTAAGAACCTGGGTCTGACCTCTTGTAAACATACCTGAACCGTGAACTCTGGAAAGAAGGTCAACCTGTGCATCGAGAGGACGCATATCGTTGATGCCTCTGCCGTCTACACGCTTGCCTTCGTCGAGGAGCCAACGTCTTACTACGTACTTCTGAAGCTTGTAGAGACATTCGTCAATCTTTTCAACTACATCAGCATATTCTTCGTCAAATCTCTCGTGTACCTTTTCGTATACGGGCTTGAGTCTTTCGTCACGGATTCTCTTGTCGTCGGTGTCAAGAGCAAACTTAACGTCGTCGATAGCGAATTCCTTGATAGCTTCGAACATTTCGGGAGCGGGATCCTGTGATTCGAAGGGAACCTTTTCCTTACCGATTTCCTTCTGGATGCCCTTGATGAATTCAACGATTTCCTGGTTAACCTTGTGAGCATACATGATACCGTCGAACATAGTTTCGTTGTCGATTTCGTTAGCACCTGCTTCGATCATAGCAACAAGATCTGCTGTGGAAGCAACAGTAACTGCCATTTCGCTCTTTGCTCTTTCAGCCTCTGTGGGGTTGATAACAAACTTGCCGTCAACTAAACCTACGGAAACACCGCTGATGGGGCCGTCCCAGGGAATTTCTGAAATAGAAATAGCCACGGAAACACCGATCATAGCTGTGATTTCGGGAAGGCAGTCCTGGTCAACTGACATAACAGTAGCAACAACACCTACATCGTTTCTCATATCCTTGGGGAAAAGAGGACGGATGGGTCTGTCGATAACACGTGATGAAAGAGTAGCCTTTTCACTTGCCTTGCCTTCTCTTCTCTGGAAGGAGCCGGGAATACGGCCTACTGAATAGAGCTTTTCTTCGAAGTCAACAGAGAGAGGGAAGAAATCTACGCCTTCTCTGGGCTTTGCAGCCATGGTAGCTGTACAAAGAACTTCTGTTTCGCCATATCTGATAAGACATGAGCCGCCTGCAAGACCTGCCATTTTACCTGTTTCGACTACGAGAGGTCTGCCTGCTAAAGTTGTTTCAAATTTTCTGAATTCGGGAAACATTTTTTCTACCTCGCTTTTCATAATTTTTTATTTCAAACACAAGGCAGAGGTTTAGCAATAAATTCAGCCTTAACTCTTTTAAAGCTCAATTTAGTGCTAACCCTGTGTAAATACTGCCTTATGCCTTTTACGGAAAAAAGGCAGACACGATATAAGTCATGTCTGCCCAAAAAATGCAATTACTTACGGATACCGAGTCTTGCAATGATTGAACGGTATCTTTCGATGTCGTTCTTCTGAAGGTATGCAAGAAGGTTTCTTCTCTGACCAACCATCATAAGGAGACCTCTGCGTGAGTGGTGGTCCTTCTTGTTGGACTTAAGGTGCTCTGTAAGATTGTTGATTCTGTAAGTAAGAAGAGCAATCTGTACTTCGGGTGAACCTGTGTCACCTTCGTGAGCAGCGTATTCTTTGATAATTGCGGTTTTCTGTTCTTTTGTCATCATGGTTTTTCACCTCATAAAAATATTTCATTCGCCTGATCCCCAGTGAGCGGCAGGTGAATTTTTACCCGCAGACCGAGAAATCGGCATAATGCTTGAAGATTATAACACAGAGAAACTGAAAAGTAAAGGGGTAAACTGAATTTTTTTGAAAAAGATAATACTATTATTTCATCTGTGCTTTGTAATAATTCATAAGACAGCCTTCGAGAATGATGGTTTTTTCTTCCTCGGTAAGTCCCTTTACATAAAGAGTAATGTCTTCCGCACCGTCAGCAGTGATAACCTTGGCTGGGATTTCTTCCTTGCCATTCTTTATAGCATCTCTGATACCGGGAACGAACACATAGTCTCCATGGCTGTAATTGAATTCTCTTTCCTTATCGATAGTAAAGGGAAGAATACCCCAGTTAATACAGTTACTTCTGTAACGCTTGGTAGCGAATTCGTAGCAGATGTTGCCGAAGCCGCCTAATACCTTCTGACAGGAAGCTGCCTGTTCTCTCGCAGAACCGTCACCGGGACGGCAAGCGAATACACAGGAGCCGAACTGAGTGTGCTTTGCTGTTTCGTCAGCATTATCGCATACCTTTGAAAGAACAGAGTTAACTTCTTCGGAAGCACTTTCTCTTCTCTTTTTTTCCTCAGCGGCAACTGCCTTTGCTCTCGCCACATATTCCGGCTCACGGCGGGAAAGCGCGAACTCAGCGAGCTTAAGAGGATTAGAACGGTAGGATGAGGTTTCACCCGAAGGAATAAGCTCATCGGTGGTGGTAACATCGTCGTGAATTACACAGGCGAGCTTTAAGAGAAGATTATCCTCGAGGGCATACATTTCGGGCCAGTCAGTGATGTTGGGACCGAAACGAAGCTCCGATTCCTTTTCAGCTTTACCGAAGCCCTGATAAACTCTCTTATCATAAACACCCTTTTCGAAGGTGTATGCGCTGTCATATTCGGGAATTTCGATGTCTGTAGCGGCGGTGAGCACGCCCTTATTAAGAGCCGTAGCGGCGATAGAACGGGAGTCAACGAGCGCCACGGAGGCGAGCTGACCGTCACCGGGCTTACTGCCTTCACGGTTGGGGAAGTTACGGGTAGTGTGTCTGATGGAAAGTCCGTTATTTGCGGGAACATCGCCTGCGCCGAAGCAAGGACCGCAGAAGCAGGGCTTGAATACTGCACCGGCCTCGAGAAGCTTAGCCTGTACACCGTTTCTGAGAAGAGCAAGATTTACAGGTACGCTTGAAGGATAAACAGAAAGATTAAAGTAACCGTCACCTGTGCTCTTGCCGTCTAAAATAGCGGCAGCCTCGCAGATGTTTTCGAACATACCGCCCGCACAGCCTGCGATAACACCCTGATCGATGTAGATTTTACCGTCCTTCACCTTATCGTAAAGCTTAAAGTCCACCTTGTCGCCGAACTGAGCCTTAGCTGCTTTCTCTACCTCAAAGAGAATCTCGGGATTTTCCTGAAGCTGATGGATAGTGTAAGCATTAGAGGGGTGGAAGGGCAGAGCTATCATACTTTCAATCTTTGAAAGGTCAACTCTGATAGCCATATCGTAATAAGCCACCTTCTCGGGTGAAAGAGCCTTATAATCAGAAGGTCTGCCGTGGACTGTGTAGAAATTCTTGACGGTGTCGTCTGTTTCCCAGATAGAGGAAAGACAGGCAGTTTCAGTGGTCATAACATCGATGCCGATTCTGAAATCCATAGAGAGATTCTTTACACCCGGGCCTACGAATTCGAGCACCTTATTGGTAACGAGACCTTCCTTGAACACTGCACCGCAGAGTGCGATAGCTACGTCATGAGGGCCTACGCCCCTTTTCGGAGCATTTTCCAGATATACGAGAACTACCTGAGGAGGATTAACATCCCAGGTGTTTGAAAGAAGCTGTTTAACCAGCTCGGGGCCGCCCTCACCCACACCCATGGTACCCATAGCACCGTAACGGGTATGGCTGTCTGAGCCGAGAAGCATTTTACCGCAGCCTGTCATCATTTCACGGGCGAACTGATGAATAACCGCCTGATTGGCAGGCACATAAATACCGCCGTATTTTTTAGCGGCAGAGAGACCGAAAACGTGATCGTCCTCATTGATGGTACCGCCTACTGCGCAGAGGCTGTTATGGCAGTTGGTAAGAGCATAGGGAATGGGGAACTCCTTAAGTCCGCTGGCTCTGGCAGTCTGAATGATACCTACATAGGTAATGTCGTGGGAAATAAGAGAGTCAAATTTGATTCTCATTTTTTCGTCGTCTTTTTTAGTGTTATGAGCATTAAGGATAGAGTAGGCTATAGTGCCGTTTCTGTCCTCACGGGGAGAAAGCCCCATAGAAAAAAGCTGTGCCTTCTGCTCCTCGGCTGTACCGCTTACGAGCATTCTGCCGTCAACTAAATGTACGCCGTGATTGATAATTTCCATCATTTATAAATCCTTCCTTTCAATCGACAATTACACTTTTATCCTTACCCTTTTTATTTTTCGGGTATTCTCTTATTCTTACTACATAATCGGGGTTGATTATCTGCAAATTATCTTTTTCCTCTATAAGGATGCCGTTTTCACCGATTTCCTTAACCGTACCTATAATCTGATTATTGAAGGTGTAAAAGACACATCTTTTTCCCACAAAATTTTCTGCCAATTTCAGCATCTGACTTCCCGTACCTTTCTTTCTGTTTATTAATCTTTTAATTATCTGCTGTTTTTCCTGACGGTAAATGATGAACAGGATAAAAAACAACACAAATATTCCTATATAACTTTCCATTATATACTCCGTAAATATTATTATAAGTAGTTACAGGCGGATACATCCACCCCTACAGTTTTACAGCAGATTTGAGATTTGGCGGACACAGCACGCCGTGCCCTACGGTAATATTCGTAAAAATGGCGGTGTATCACTTAATACTTCCCGAAATCTCATACGCGATTGCGCATTCCGAATTCCGCATTCAGCATTAATAATATCTTCTGTAAACCGTGTTTATCTCTCTGTAGTAGTCATAGTCGATACCGTCGAGAGCATCTGTACTGAGTCTGATTTTCCAGTTATCCTCATCGGTACCCGGAGTGTTCATTCTCGCATCCGCACCGAAGCCGCACATATCCTGAACAGCAACTATAGCTGTGTCGGCACTGCTTCTCCATACTGTCTCTATGACTGCACGGCAGGAGCCGCTGTGATGTCCGCCCTCGCCCCAGTTATTTCCGCCGTAGCAGCAGTAGCGAAGAGCATATTTCCTTTCGGCTTCACTCGCTTCCCACAGCCAGCCTAAAATAGTGTTATTGTCGTGAGTGCCTACATAGGCTACGGAATTTTTCGGGTAGTTATGGGGAAGATGAGTGCTGTCACCGTTCGGGTCGAAGCCGAACTGAATTACTCTCATACCGGGAAACTGTGTGTCTTCGAGGAGTTTTACCACATCCTCACCGAATGTACCTAAGTCCTCAGCGATGATATCTGCATCGGGAAGATGTTTTTTCACCTCGTCGAAAAGCTTCATACCGGGTCCGTCTATCCATTTGCCTGTTTTGGCTGTCTTGCTATCGGCGGGAACTGCCCAGTAGGATGCGAAGGCTCTGAAATGGTCTATTCTCACTCTGTCGTAAAGCTTGAGAGATGCCGAAAGTCTCTTTACCCACCAGGCAAAGTTTTCTTTTTTCATCTTTTTCCAGTTATAGAGAGGGTTTCCCCAGAGCTGTCCTTCCTCGGAGAAATAGTCGGGAGGTACACCCGAAACCTCTGTGGGAGCAAGACTCTTTTCGTTGATTTCAAAAAGACCTCTCTCACTCCATACATCGGCACTGTCACGGCTGACATAAATGGGCATATCACCTAAAATGCCTATATTTTTACTGTTGGCATATTCCTTAAGCGCTCTCCACTGAGCGAAGAAAACATACTGCGTGAAAATGTAGAAATCTACTTCTTCTCTGAATTTGTCCTTTTCCTTCTGCGCCTTTTCGTAGCGGGCATATTTCTCCTCCCACTCCCACCAGGGCTTTTCACCGTGATAGTCTTTCAGCGCCATATAATAGGCATAATCCTCTACCCATACATTCTGCTCTGCAAAAAGCTCAACAACCGCTCTGTCCTCTTCGGTGATGTCAGAGTACGCCTCACGGAGTGTCTTCATCCTCTTTTCGTAAGCAAAGGCATAATCGGCTGTATAAACTGTACCGCTGTATTCATTATCCTTTAAGGTGCTTTCGCCGATAAGCTTCTTTTCATAAAGCCATTCGGGATCGATAAGGCTGATATTCCCAGCGAAGGCACTGCAGGAACAGTAGGGCGAGCCTGTAGCATCGACAGGATTAAGCGGTAACACCTGCCAAAGATGAAATCCGCCCCTGTCAAGCCTGTTTATAAAATCAACGGCATTCTTACCCATAACACCGATACCGTATTTACCGGGTAAGGATGAAATGTGCATAAGCACACCGGCACGTCTCTGTTTGGTCATTTCTTTTTCCTCCTGAATCAGATCGCTCTGAAACAATCAATAATACGTTATTATACAATTATTCTCATTATCTTTCAAGATGTTAAAGCGTAAAAGTTACGGCAACAATAAAAAATATTGACATTAAGAGCCAAAATATCTATAATTATGAAAAAAAGTAAGGGAGGTATGCACTATGACAGGTATAGTTGATGTAGGCGGAGGAATAAGAGGAGTCTTTTCCAGCGGTATTTATGACGCTTTTCTCGATGAAGGCTTCACGGCAGATTACTGTCTCGGTGTTTCCGCAGGTGCAGCAAACCTTATAACCTATCTTGCCGGGCAGAGAGGAAGAACTCTCACCTTTTACCACGAATATTTTATGCGTAAGGACCTTCTGAGTGCGGAAAGCTTTCTTAAAAGCGGTTCCTTCCTTAATCTGGACTATCTTTATTCCACCCTAAGCAACGAAGGCGGTGAAAATCCCCTCGATTTTGACAGTGCCATAGCTTCCCCCTCTGTCTTTAAGCTCGTAATTACCCGTGCAAGAGACGGAAAGGCCTGTTATATCGATAAAAGTCAGTTCACAAAAAATGACTATGTTTATCTTAAAGCGACCTGCTGTCTGCCACTGGTATGTAAGCCTATAAGCATAAACGGCGAACACTTCTATGACGGAGGTCTGGCGGATCCCATCCCCTTCAGAAGGGCTCTCGAGGACGGCTGTGACAGACTTATCGTAATACTAACCAAGCCTGCAAAGGACTATCTTATTCCGATGGAGCATCTGTCCCTTCTGAGAAAAATTCCCGGTCGATATCCCGAAATCCTCCGTCTGGCAGAAACACTGCACAAAAGAAATGCCGCCACTCTCGAAGAGCTTAAAAACCTCGAAAAAGAAGGCAGAATTATCCTCGTCGAGCCTGATGACTGCTTCGGAATGAAAACCCTTACCAAGGATGCGGATGCCGTGCTTAAGATGTATTATCACGGATATGAAAAAGGGCTTGAACTAATTCGGAATGCGGAATTCGGAATGCGCAATCGCGGGTGAAATTTCGGAAAATAATAAGAGACAGCCCGCCATTTAAACGCTAAATGCTAAACGATAAACGCTAAACGGTATTACTATCGGTAAAGTTTCTGCTGTATAGACAAAGAAAAAAAACAGGCTGTTTTCCTACAGTCTGTTTTGTTTTTATTAGTCATAAGTTTTATACAGAAGCTCTTCGAGCGTAACATTAAATACCTTTGCAAAAGCGATTACTTCAATGTCAGTTACAAACCGTTTACCGCTTTCTATGCGCTGTATGGCATTTTTATCAATATCAATTTCTACCAGCTGCATTTTGTCTGCAAGCTCTCTCTGTGAAATACCCATTTTTATGCGGAAATGAGATATATTTTTACCGCAGACATTATTAGAGCCGTCTTTACTCTTATTTATAAACATAAAAAAGCCTCATTCTTTTGACATTTTGCGCTTATAAACAAAGAAATTAAGTACCCTCATTCTTCATCCGAGACCTTCAAAAAATTCGTCATAAGAACAGTTATAAATCTTCTTTAGTGTAACGACAACACTTACCTTTATATTCAGTTCTCCGCACTCATATTTAGCATAGGTGCTTCTGCCGATGTCACAGCCTCTTAACTGAAGCTCTGCGCACAGTTTTTCCTGTGAATAGCCGTATTTATAGCGGAGTTTTCTCAAGTTGTCACCCATATTCATATCAATTCTGAATTTTTGCTCCATAACACACCTCTGTTTTTGTCTAATATAGGTTGCAAACAATATAATTTTATGTTATAGTGGATAAGAATATTGTTCGCTATACTGAACAAAAAATGAGGTGATATTATGAAATCCTGCACTTTTTTCGGACACCGTGACACACCCGAAAGCATCCGCTACGATTTAAAGCAGGTGCTTATCGACCTTATCGAAAACAAGGGCGTTTCCGTGTTTTATGTGGGGCATAACGGAAAGTTTGATTCTATGGTATTAAGTGAACTTAAGCTGTTCTCTACCGTTTACAGGCATATACATTACTTTCTCGTAATTGAGAATATACCGGAAGGGAAAACAGATTACGGTGTAGATGAGGAGCATCTTCTTTATCCCGATTTTTTCATCGGTAACGCGCCAAAACAGTTCGCCCTCGACCGCCGTAACGGTTGGATGGTTAATCAGTCGGACTATGTAGTAACCTATGTAAAAAACACCTGGGGCGGTGCATACAAATTCAAAGAAAGAGCCGAAAAGAAAAATAAGACAGTTATTAATCTCTATAAGGAAGAATGAAAAACACCCACAGAGAATTAAAAAGCTCTGTGGGTAATGTGTTTTTATTTGTATATGCATTCGTATTTTTATTTTTATTTGTATTTGTATTTGAATTTTTATTTTTACTTTTATTTTCCTTTTTATTATCCTTTTCTTTTTTCTTTTTATTTGGTACAAAAAGATGCAAACATATGCAAATGTATGCAAATGCATAAAAAGTGAGGAGAGATAAATCATCCCGCCATACACTATTAATATCATTAATTCGGCGGCGCATCACTTACGGTTTCCCGAAGTGTCACTCGCCATTCCGCATTCCGAATTCCGCATTCCGCATTAATTTACGCTTCCTTCGCTGCCTCTTCTCTCTTGGCTCTTACGTGAGCATAGATGGGTTCAAGTCTTTCCTTGGTGAGAGGATAGCCGAAGCGCATAAGAAGCCATACGCCTGTGTAAACGAAGGCAGGGATAATAGTGCAGATGAGCATGATTTTCTTACTCGTACCGTTAGCTTCGATGAAACCGATACCTGCTACATCCTTGTCATATCTTGCCCACTGGAGAAGGTAGAGACCGAGGGTGTCTGCGATGGTCTGACCGAACTTACGTGAGAAGGTGTAAACAGCGTAAACGGCACTTTCGTTTCTGATGCCTGTGGCATATTCCTGATAGTCGATAACATCCATAACAACTGCCCAACAGGTAAGGCTTACGAAGGTGTAGCCCATACCGATAATGAAGAGAGTTGTCATATAAATCCAGGCAGGAAGTCTGCCGTTTACAGGGTCGAGCATATTAAGGATAGACTGATTGTTTGCCACGATAGCGATAGCTACAGAAGCGATGGCCGATACTATGGTAGCCTTACCGCAGAGCTCTTTCTTACCGTATTTGGCTGAAAGCTTACCGATGAAGGGAAGAAGGAGAACTGTGGGAAGATAGGTACATACTGTACCGAGCATACTGAGGTTTGTATTTTCGAAATAGTTCTTGTAAAGGTATGCATTGAAGGAGCCGAACTGAAGCTGTCCGCTGATAAGCACACCGGCCAGAGCAACTGTAACGAAGGGTCTTGACTTAAGAAGACCGATATATGTAGCCTTGAAGTCGATTTTCGGGTCTGCCTCAGAGGGGATTCTTTCCTTGGTTGATTTGAAGCCCCAAAGATAGAAAATGAGAGACAGCACAGCCATAGCCACACCGAAAATGAACATCTTATTTCCGTCTGCCTGCTGAACCTGTTTACCATTCACCTCGATGTTATTATAAATGAACATAGGTGCTACGAAAAGAACTACCGCACCGCCGATGCCCGAGCCGATGCTGCGGAAGGTGGAAAGAAGGCTTCTGCCTGCAGGGTCATCGGTGATAACAGAGGCAAGAGAACCGAAGGGAATGTTCATACCTGTGTACATCATACCGTAGAAAATGTATGTAACATAAGCCAGAAGAAGGAGAATGCCTTCACTCAGACCGAGCTTATGATAGGGTGCAAAGCACAGAAGTGTGGAAAGAGCAAGAGGGAATGAAACCCATTTAAGATAGGGACGGAACTTTCCGTTTTTGCTCGGTGCTCTCTTTGCTACCATAGCACCCCACATAGGGTCATTAATACAGTCCCAGATACGTGTTACCATAAACATTGTACCTGCTTTACCCGCAGAAATACCGATAACGTCCGTAAGGAAAACCTTAAGGAAGGAAGAAATATATGTAAGGTTAAACATATTACCTGCTTCGGCAATAGTATAACCTGCCGCTTCCTTGATACCTATTTTATTAGGATGGTCATTTACGGGCTTTTCTTTTTTTACTTTTTCTTTAGCCATTGTAATACTCCTTTTACTTTATTTTTATGAAAAAAGTCCTTCTTTAATGGTGATTTCACCGGGGGTAAAACCTGCTTTTTCGATAGCCTCGATAATGAGCTTATCGTCCACATCCTTTTTCATGGATGCTGTGACGAGATTTTTTTCGTGGTCAGCCTTCACCTTTGAAATGCCTTCGATTTCAGAGAGAGCCTTTTCCACAGCCTTGGCACAGTTACCGCAGTGCATACCTGTAACACCAATTATCTTTTTCATTTCCGCACTCCTTTTCACAATGTATTTTTATTCGTATAACAGAATACTACTTTAAACAGAAAAATGCAACATTATTTTGGAAATTACACCGTCAAAATCACTTTGAAACGGGTTTAATTTTATTTGTGGTAACGATATCTGAGCCGAAAAGCACCATAATATCTTTATAAAGAGTGTTGTCAACTGTCCAGGATGCAATCTTAACGCCCTTTTCTTTTGCATAAAGAATGGCACCGACACATTTATAAAGCTTTTTATGGTTATAGTTTATGCCGAAGTTGTTTTCTTCGCACCAGTCAATATCTTCCTTTGAAGGATTGTGGGAAAGATAAAGCATTTCAATTTCGCTGTCAAGGGCACGGTAAGCCTCTAAATATTCCTCGGTAAAAGAAATAATCACGGCCTTTTCCGAAAGTCCCTTTTCATCGAGAAGCGCCTTAAGGGACGGCAGATATTTCGCATCACACTTTTTAATTTCGATTACTGGGAAAATATCATAGCTGTCACACACGGCTAAAGCCTCCTCAAGAGTAGGTATCTTCAGGTCCGGATAGTTTTTTATACCCTTGCCGCCGTCGATTTTAAGCTTTCTTATTTCTTCGAAGGTAAAGGTTTCAACCTCACCGCTACTGTCGGTCATTTTATCGACGGTGTCATCGTGGATTACCACCCATTTTCCGTCTTTTGTGGTGTGAATGTCCAGTTCATAACCGTCGAAGCCTGCTTCGGCGGCACCCTCAAAGGCAGGGAGTGTGTTCTCGGGATAAATCGAGGAAAAGCCTCTGTGGGCCACCATAAGAGTTTCCGGTGCGGTATGTGCCGAAACAGAAAGAGAATTACTTACCGTAGGTGCTATCTTACAGGGCAGAATAATTACGGCAAGTAAAAGCACGGTTACACCGAAAACGATCAGAAGTTGTTTTCTTTTTGATTTATTTTTCATATTGATTCTCCTTATTTTTTTCTTTTGTAAAATTATACAACAGTCAAAGGAGAATATCAATAGGAAGTATTTTATTTTTTGTATGCTATTTTATATGCCACAGGATAAGCGGAAACAAATTCACTTAAAAGAGTTCTTGTGTTTGAGCCGGGGTCATTTATGGTAAAGTTGCCCGCAGAGAGAGAGGACGCACTCTTACTGTGTCCCGTGATAACCACCCAGTGCTGTGTGCCGTTCGATTTTTTCATACCTAAAACAACAGGCTTACCCTTACTGAGCTGTGTGTATATTTTCGGCAGATAATCAGAGGAGGAGACAAGCTCCGTTACATAATCCGTCGGCCAGTAAAGCATACCCGAAGAGGAATAGGTCAGCTTTTTAACCATATCGGCGGGAGTTACTGTCTTGCCCAGATGAAAGCTTTCGGTCATAGCAAGAGCCGTGGTGGTGCATCCGCTGGATTTAATCGTATCACCCTGTGTGCCTATTTTGATGTTTGCCCAGCGGGAATCGGTCTGCTTGAAAGAGGGCACAGAAAGAGAGATTTTCTTATAGCTTCCCGAAGAAGTCAGCTCTGAAAGATAAGCAGAGCTCACATAACCCGTGCTCGAGCCGTTATAAAGTATTTTCGTAAAAGAATTCTTCTCTGAAAGCTTAAGGACTACCGTACCCTTGGCAAGAGTGGTCTTAATCTCCGCTGTGGCACTCGCCGATGAGCGTACATTCAGATTTCCGCTTTTGGTAGAGACAGACATCACCTTTGAGGAGACGGTGTCAATGTAGTCTGCGTGTGCATAGGCTGTCTTGCCTTTGGCGTACTCCACCTTCCACCAGGAGCCTTCCTTTTTGAGAAGGGTGAGATATTTACCTTTTTTCATCTGCTTTACCACTGCCGAAGCTGTGGAAGCACTTTTTCTTAAATTCAAAGCGGTGCTTTCGGTAGCCACCTTACCTGCTTTTGAAGAAGCATCTGCTGCAGAAATACCGAAAGCAAAAAAAGATGAGGATATACAAAGTATCAGCACAAATAAAAATGCCTTAAAAGATTTTTTCATAGTAAGTTCAATCATTTACAGGAAGTTTTTCCTGTCTTCCTTTCTTTGTTTTTCACTCCCTTTGTTTTTCCTCTTCTGAATTTTAACATAAAAATACGGATTTTTTTGATGTAAATAATGGAATTAACAAACTGTCTTTTTCTTTTTTTTGATTTTCCTATTGAACATTTTAAAAAAGTGTGATAATCTAATAAGGAATGAAATCAATTATAACCGAAAGGATGATACATAATGTTAGAGCAGGTAGAAAATAAAATCCTGGAGCTGAAAAAAATTCAGGCAGAGGAATACTATAAGAGAAAAGATGCTGACCTTCAGTCCTGGGGGCTTACCTACAAGACTGACGGAAACAAGATTACTCCCATCATCGTTACCGATGAGGAATACGAAGCTCTTATCAAGGCATCAAACGGCGTAGACCGTATAGGCAGAAACCCCTTCGCAAAAACTCTCAATGTACTCTCATATATTTCAGCAAGTGCAGGTGCTGTTTCAGGTGCAGTGGTGGCTGCTCTTTCAGATGAGCTCGCTTTCGTTTACTTCACACTCTGTCTCGTTGCAGGTCTCGTAGTAGGTGTCACCTTCAAGGGTATGAGCGAAATCCTCAAGCTTTTACAGCAGATTATCGACTCAAAGCCCAATGAAAAGCCTGAAGACATCGCCTTAGCTGCAGAACAGGCAAAAACAAATCAGAAAAAGGCTCCTCAGCCCAAAGCACAGCCCGTTCAGCCTCAGGTGCAGGCACAGCCTCAGCAGGCAGTTTATCAGCCTGTATTCACCACTTATCCCGGCGGTCCTGCGGTCTACACACAGCAGCAGCCCGTTTATGTTTACCAGCAGCCCGCACAGGCACAGGCACAGCCCGCTCAGCAGCAGGCTCCTCAGACAGGCTTCAGATACGGAGAGCAGAAGTAATTCGGAATGCGGAATTCGGAATGCGGAATAGCGGAGAAGATTTAATATAACAGAAAGAGGTATTCCGCTCTGTAAAGCTTGCAATTGAATAAATGAAAAATCCCACAGATAATGTAAAAATTTTCTGTGGGTATTTTTGTTAATCTTTGTAAAGATTGATAACTGTTTTATTTTTCTTTTCTGCTCTTTCTTTGAATTTACGGGCGCCGCCTGTAGCCTTCCACACATAAGTCACCACATAATCTGACTGATTAACCATCCATCCGTTACGGCGGTCAAGTGCGAACTGCCCGGGTGTGTTGCCGATGAAATAATCGGGATAAAGAAGATGCTCTTCATCTACCCCGAAATCCATTTTACCTTCGGGTATGCTTTCGATTACGAGAAAGTAATGAATGTGTCTGTAAACGGAAGAGAAAAGCTTAAGCTCACTTAATACCATAGCATCAAAATTTCCGTTATGCCCTACATAAAAAACTGCCACACCTTTATTTTCGATAAGATCAATAAGCACCTGCTTTAAATCGTAGCGTATGCTTTCGGGTGTATCACGGTGTCCGAAGAATGTACAAGCTTTCATAATATCACCTGTTTCCTTTGTATGGGGATTATATCCCCTTAATAATTAAGATTATAACCCCCATAATATTTATTGTCAAGGGGGGTATATTATGATAGTTTTTGATAAGCTTTGGATAACGATGAAAGAAAAAGGTGTTTCAACATATTGGCTTCGTGAAAAATGCGGTATAGACAGTAAAACAATACGCAGACTTAAAGCCAATGAAAATACAGAAACAAAAACCTTAGATAAGATCTGCGAAGCGCTTGACTGCAGGCTTGATGACATAGCAGAGTTTGTAAAATAATTAAAAGCAAGAAGGCATAAATGAATCAGCTTTCTTGCTTTTTGTTATTTTTTACTTGTTTTCTTTGTTAAAAGCAGATTTTCAACAGCTTTCACTATGTCAGGCTGACAAATTAAGCCTTAAGATTTTCTTCAGTATATCGGAAAGACCATCCCCTACAAGCCTTGAATCTCGGTCCTTACCTCTTTTTTTCTCTGACTGCAGGAAGTATAACCGCTTTCGTTCCTTCGATTTCCTTCATATTGCCGAGAAGCACCTTTTTCATCGCCGAGCGGACTATTTTATACTCAGGTGCTTTTATGAGGTTATGAAGCTGCATGGGATCGTTTTCGATGTCATAGAGGTATTCTTCCGCGTAAACAGGTGAGCTTTTCGACGCCATACCCACAATATAACCGGAAACGCTGACAGAGTAAAGATACTGCTTCGTTCTGACTGCACGTCCGCACTGACTTTCGCTTATCTGAATGTAAACCTCGTTTCTTCTCTTGTCACCAGCAAGGTCGATGCCGCGGAAGTTACCGGGAGGAGTTATACCCGCCGCCGAAAGAAGAGTAACAGGAAGATCAATAAGGCTTACGAGCCTTCTGTCGATAAGTCCGCCTCTGTATGCTCCGCCCCTTATGACGAGCGGAATATGTGTACTGCTGTCATGACAGGAACGCTTATACTCAGCATTTCTCGTTTTGAAATGGCAGCCGTGATCCGAGGTGAAGACTATCACCGTGTCTTCGTAAATGCCTTTTTCCTTAAGCTTGTCGATAAGTAAGCCAAGATTATAGTCAAGTCTGTTCACGGCAGAAATATAGTCGGCATACTCCTTTTCGTAATTTCCTCTGAAATATGTAAGCTCCTCGGGAACGGGACAATCGCTGAAGTGGCTGACTGTGTCGGGATATCCCTCGAAATGACGGCTTGAATTCTGATGGTGAGGCTCAAGCTGAGAAACGAACATAAAGAAGGGATTATCCGAATCATAATTATCGATATATTCGAGAGCGAAATCATTTATACGGTCGGCACGGTAGCACTCGAAATCTATTCTTTCACCCTTTTCATCGAAAACATAACCGCCCTTGCTGTCGGAAGTAAATTCAAGGATATCGGCGCCTCTGAAATAGCCGTAGCCGCCCAGTCTTTCCTGCGGTATGGGTGATTTTTTATAGTCGTTATCCTTATCTGATGCGAGATGCCATTTTCCGATGTAGGCTGTTTCATAGCCTGCGGAATTAAAGCAGTCCGCTAAGGTGTGAGTATCCTGCGGTAAGGCAATATCATTTTTAAA
Organism: Acutalibacteraceae bacterium; assembly: GCA_045637365.1. GTDB lineage: Bacteria > Bacillota > Clostridia > Oscillospirales > Acutalibacteraceae > UBA6857. The sequence goes on along the minus strand of JAZTZH010000041.1, from coordinate 23,458 downwards.
GCATCCCGTTTCCGTAGCGTAGACACCCGACTGAAGACAGGCACGGGCAGGTCCGCATACAGGCTGACAGGTAAAGCAGTTATCGAAGGTAACGCCCTCCTCGGCAAGAGCTGTCAGGTTAGGCATTATTTCTTCGTTGAAGCTGTCCCATCTCTGTTGGTCGGTGAAATAGAAGATAATGTTTTTCTTTCCCTTATTGCTGAAAACCTTGTTTTCATTTGTCTCTTCTTTTATTTCTTCACCGCTTTGAGAAAAGACATCTTCTGCAGTGTCTTCCTCTGCCTCGGCCGAGGGCATAAAGACTTCCTTTTTTTCTGCCTTTTCTTCGGGAACCCAGATCTCACAGGGGATGAAAACTTCTTTTTTCATTTCATTTTCTTCGGGTTTTATTTCGGGAGTGAAGACTTCTTTTTTTACTGTAGATTCTTCATTTCCGTCTTTATCTTTTACTTTAACTTTTATGTTGAGAGCCATAAAAAAAGCCTCCGTCTGTCATAGTTTACATCTACATTATATTATCAATATCTGAAAATAGCAACACAAAAATAAAAAAAGAGACAACTTTGACGCTGTCTCTCTGTTCTTAATTTAACATAAGCTTTCTTCTGCGCTCAATCAATAATTCTCTTTTCTTACCTCGAAATAGCTCTGGGGATGTGCACAAACGGGGCAGATCTGAGGAGCTTTCTTACCGATTACGAGGTGACCGCAGTTACGGCATTCCCACATAATCTCTTCGCTCTTTTCGAAAACTGCCTGCATTTCAACGTTATTGAGAAGCTTGAGATAACGTTCCTCGTGGCTCTTTTCGATTTCTGCTACCATTCTGAATTTTGCAGCAAGCTCTGTGAAGCCTTCTTCTTCAGCTTCCTTGGCGAAGGTCGCATACATATCTGTCCACTCGTAATTTTCACCTGCTGCTGCAGATTTGAGATTAGCTGCTGTGTCACCGAGACCGCCTAAAGCCTTGAACCACATTTTAGCGTGTTCCTTTTCGTTGTTTGCTGTTTCTTCGAAAATAGCGGCGATCTGCTGATAGCCTTCCTTTTTGGCTACGGAAGCGAAGTAAGTGTATTTGTTTCTTGCTTCGGACTCACCGGAGAAAGCAGCCATTAAGTTTTTTTCGGTTTTTGAACCTTTAAGTTCCATATTTATTCCTCCTTAACTGTTCTGTGTTTATTATTACCACAGTGACTATTTCTTAGTCATCGATTTTACTTTATCATTATTTTTTTATCTTGTCAAGAATTTAAATTTTACTTTTTTCAAATACAAAACTAACAAGTAAAACACACCTCAAACATACAATTTTGTCCTTATTTACAAAAAGGCTTTTTTACTCATTTTTCATTGACAAAAAAGGCTCTTTTATGCTATAATTCAAAAGGTGTCCGCTTGTCGGAAAACACCCTAAAAAAAGCAGAAACAGTTCTTTGAAACTGACGGATTTAAGTGGAGCACCACGGTGAATCAAAGAACTCTGAATACGGCTGCGCCGTTTATGTCGACCGTCTGGGCAACTTATCAAAGGACTACCCCTTAGATAAGTGTGCCCTTTTTTATTTTATTTTTTCAGAATCTGATTTTCAGGAGGTTTATCAATGAAAAAAGTTGCTATTATTATGGGCAGTGACAGCGATTTACCTGTAGTTTCAAAGGCCTGCGACACCTTAAAGCAGTTCGGTGTCCCCTGCGAAATGCACATCTATTCCGCTCACCGCACTCCCGAAGAAGCAAAGCAGTTCAGTGAAACTGCCCGTGAAAACGGCTTCGGCGTTATTATCGCCGCCGCAGGTATGGCAGCACACCTGGCAGGTGCCATCGCCGCCAATACCACTCTCCCCGTTATCGGCATCCCCATGAAATCGAAATATCTCGACGGTATCGATGCCCTTCTTTCCACCGTTCAGATGCCCTCAGGTATCCCCGTAGCTACCGTGGCTATAGACGGTGCTGTGAATGCGGCTCTTCTGGCTATCGAAATTTTAGCTGTAACTGACGATAGTCTTGCTCTTAAGCTTAAAGAGAAAAGAGACAACGACACAAAAACAGTTCTCGAAAAAAACAAAAAGACAGAACTTGAATATAACAACTGATTTTTAAAATTAAACTTTGGAGGTTTTTATCATGGAAAAAATTTACACAGGCAAAACTAAGGACGTATACAAGCTCGAAAACGGCAACTGCCTTCTTAAGTTCAAGGACGACTGCACAGGTAAAGACGGCGTTTTTGATCCCGGCGAAAATGCAGTAGGTCTCACCATCGACGGTGTAGGCGATGTTAACCTTCGTATGTCCATCTACTTCTTCGAAAAAGTTAATGCAGCAGGCATTAAAACTCACTATGTAAATGCAAATCTTGCCGACACAACAATGGAAGTTCTTCCCGCTATAGTATTCGGCCACGGTCTCGAAGTTATCTGCCGTCACAAGGCAGTAGGCAGCTTCATCCGCCGTTACGGTGATTACATCGAAGAAGGTGCTGATCTTCCCGCATATGTCGAAATGACCTTCAAAAACGACGAAAAAGGCGATCCCCTCGTAATCAAGGACGCTCTCGTAGCTCTCGGCGTTATGACCGACAAGCAGTATGACGACATCAAGGAAATGACTCAGAAGATCACACAGATTGTTGCTGACGATCTCAAGGAAAAGGATCTCATCCTTTACGATATCAAATTCGAATTCGGCTACGATGCAGACGGCAACGTAATGCTTATCGACGAAATCGCATCAGGTAATATGCGTGTTTATAAGGACGGCAAATACATCGATCCTATGACACTTTCAGAACTTTTCTTCGCATAATCAAGAGGTATTTTTATGGGTGGTTTTTTTGGTGCAGTCAGCAAGAACGATACTGTCTTAGATGTATTCTTCGGCACTGACTATCACTCTCACCTTGGTACTCGCCGCGGCGGTATGGCCGCATATGACGAGAAAAAAGGCTTACAACGTAAAATTCATAAAATAGAAAATTCACCTTTCAGAACAAAGTTTGAAAACATTTCAAGCACTATGAAGGGTAAAGCAGCAATAGGGTGCATCAGTGATTCTGATGCACAGCCTTTGCTTGTACGCTCCAAGCTCGGACTTTATGCTATCTGTATCGTCGGTCTGATAAATAACAGAGAGCAGCTGGTTGAAGATTTTCTTTTTTCTAACGGCGGTCATTTCGGCTCCGTTACCAATGAAGGTATCAACTCTACCGAGCTTGTGGCAGCGATGATTAACCAGAAGGATAATTTCGCTGACGGAATCTCATATGCTCAGAGCCTTATCGACGGTACTGCATCTATTCTGATTCTTACCGACGACGGCAGAATCATTGCTTCCCGCGACAAAGTGGGAAGAATTCCTGTTTTAATAGGCTCTAACGAGGACGGCTACTGTGTTTCCTTCGAGGATTTTGCTTACAAAAAATTAGGTTATTCCGACTTTAAAGAGTTAGGTCCCGGAGAAACAGTCGAGTTTACCGCTGACAGCTTCAGAGTTCTCAAGGAAGCGGGAAACGAGCTTAAAATCTGCGCCTTCCTCTGGTCATACTACGGTTATTCCACATCCTGCTATGAAGGTGTGAATGTCGAAGTAATGAGATATAAAAACGGTCAGATTATGGCTGAAACAGACCGTGAAAACGGAGTGGCACAGGACATCGACTATGTAAGCGGTGTTCCCGACTCAGGTACCCCCCACGCCATCGGTTATGCACACGAAAGCAGAATCCAGTTCGCCCGTCCCTTTATCAAATACACACCGACCTGGGCACGAAGCTTTACACCGTCTAACCAGAACGAGAGAAACAGAGTCGCTAAAATGAAGCAGATTCCCGTTCACGATCTCATCACCGGTAAGAAGCTGCTTTTCGTCGATGACAGTATAGTACGAGGAACACAGCTTCGTGAAACGGTAGAATTTCTTTACGAAAACGGAGCAAAAGAGGTTCACATCCGTTCAGCCTGTCCGCCGATTATGTACAGCTGTAAATATCTTAACTTCTCAAGATCAACCTCTGAGATGGAGCTTATTGCACGAAGCACCATCTCAGAAATCGAAGGCGAGGAAGGTCTCAGACATATCGATGAATACATCGACTCCTCTACCGAACGAGGAAAAAAATTAAGAAGTGCTATCTGCGAAAAGCTTCACTTCACATCACTTGAATTCCAGTCTATCGACGGAATTATCAAAGCTATCGGTCTTCCGGCAGACAGGGTGTGTACCTACTGCTGGACCGGAAAAGAATAAAACAAAGGATACAGGAGAGTGTATTATGGATCACAAAAATTCCTTTTCTGCAAGCTATGCAGCTGCAGGTGTAGATATTACTGCCGGTTACAAATCGGTAGAGCTTATGAAAAAGCACGTAGCAAGAACCCGTAACGAGGGCTCTGTAGACGATGTAGGAGGTTTCGGCGGCTGCTTCGATCTCAGCTGTGTAGCCGGAATGGAGCATCCTGTTTCTGTTTCAGGCACAGACGGCTGCGGTACAAAGGTAAAGCTCGCAATTCTTATGGACAAGCACGACACCATCGGTATCGATGCCGTAGCTATGTGCGTAAACGACATTATCTGTGTAGGTGCGAAGCCCTTATTTTTCCTTGACTATATCGCTTGCGGTAAGAATGTTCCCGAAAAAATCGCAGAAATCGTCAGCGGTGTCGCAGAAGGCTGTGTTCAGTCAGGTGCAGCACTTATCGGCGGTGAAACTGCTGAGCATCCCGGACTTATGCCCGAAGAGGATTATGACCTTGCAGGCTTCGCAGTAGGTGTGGTAGATAAGCCCAAAATGATCGACAACAGCAAAATGGCTGCAGGTGACGTGGTTATCGCTCTTCCTTCTACAGGTATCCACTCTAACGGCTTCAGCTTATGCCGTAAGGTTTTCGACATTGACAATAATAACCCCGAGCTTTATGTTTCCCGTGAAGAGCTCGGCGGCAAGAGTATCGCAGAAGCACTTCTCGTTCCCACAAAGATCTACGTAAAGCCCGTTCTTGCCCTCATCGAAAAAGTAAAGGTAAAGGGTATTTCTCACATCACAGGCGGCGGCTTCTACGAAAACATTCCCCGTTCCATCCCTGACGGCCTTTGCGCAAAGATAGACAAAGCTTCCGTCAAGGTGCTTCCCATCTTTGATGTAATCGCAAAATGGGGCAATATTCCCGAACGTGATATGTACAATACATATAATATGGGTGTCGGTATGAGCATCGTTGTTCCCGCTGACGAAGCAGAGCTTTCCCTCTCAGTTCTTAAGGATAACGGTATCGATGCTTATGTTATCGGTGAAATCATCGAAGGCGATGAAAAAATTATCATCGAGTAAGAGGTAAGTCTTATGGGTAAAACTAAAATTGCCGTTCTCGTTTCAGGCGGCGGTACTAATTTACAGGCTCTTATCGATGCACAGAAAAACGGCATCATCGAAAGCGGTGAAATCATACTCGTTATTTCAAACAACAAAAACGCATATGCTCTTCAGAGAGCTGCAGACAACGGTATCAGAAGTGAAGTAGTTCTAAAAAAGGAGCTCGGCTCACAGGAAGCCTTCGAGGAAAAGATTATTTCCCTTCTCAAGGAAAACGAAATCGAGCTTATCGTTCTGGCAGGCTTTATGAGCATCCTTTCAGAAAGCTTCACCCGTCAGTTTGACAAAAGAATCCTCAATGTTCATCCTTCCCTTATCCCCTCCTTCTGCGGTAAAGGCTTTTACGGACTTTATGTTCATGAGGCTGCACTCAGCTACGGAGTCAAGGTAACCGGTGCCACAGTACATTTCGTAAATGAAATCCCCGACGGCGGTGAAATCATTATGCAGAAGGCTGTAGAAATCAAAGAGGGTGACACTCCCGAAATTTTACAGAAAAGAGTTATGGAAGAAGCCGAATGGATTATTCTTCCGCTTTCAGCAGAAAAAATCTCAAAAGAAATAAAGGAGAGCAAATAATGAAAGTTTCCACCATCAAAGAAGAACTTAACTCCCTGGCTTATCACGGCAGAGGTATCATTATAGGTAAAAGCGCAGACGGCAAAAAGGCAATTACCGCTTATTTCATTATGGGCAGAAGTGTAAACAGCCGTAACCGTGTTTTCGTTCTCGAAGGCGAAAATATGCGCACAAAGGCTTTCGACGAAAGCAAAATGACCGACCCTCACCTTATCATCTACTACCCCGTAAGAGTAATGGGTAACAAAACTATCGTTACCAACGGCGACCAGACAGACACAATCTACGACCTTATGGACAAGCAGATGACCTTCGAGCAGGCTCTTCGTACAAGAGAATTCGAAGACGACAAACCCAACTTCACTCCCCGTATTTCAGGTATCATCCGCCTCGAAAAAGACGGCATGAACTTCGCTATGTCTATCCTTAAAAGTGCAGAAGGTGACGATTCCTCCTGTGAACGCTTCACCTATGCTTACTCTGATCCCCTTTGCGGTAAGGCTAAGTTTATCCATACCTACAACTGCGACGGCGATCCCCTTCCCTCCTTCGAAGGCGAACCCAAAACACTTATTCTTCCCGATGCAGATATTGACGAGCTTACAGATCTCATCTGGACTAATCTCAACGAAGACAATAAGGTTTCCCTTTTCGTAAGATATATCGACATCGAAAGCGGTGAAAGCGAAACCAGAGTCGTAAACAAAAACAAATAAGAAGAAAACGATAAATCATCCTTAAGAGAAAAACTGTCTCTTAAGGATGACGAGTATAAAGGAGTTATACTAATGAAAGAATTCGAACTCAAATACGGCTGTAACCCCAATCAGAAGCCCGCAAAAATTTACATGCACGACGGAAGCGACCTTCCCATCGAGATTTTATCCGGCAGACCCGGCTACATCAATTTCCTTGATGCCTTCAATTCCTGGCAGCTCGTCAAAGAGCTTAAGGAAGCTACAGGTCTTCCCTGTGCAGCATCCTTCAAGCATGTAAGCCCCACCTCCGCTGCATGCGGTACCATCCTCCCCGAAAAGCTTAAGAGAGCCTGCTTCGTAGACGATGTGGAAGGCCTCGATGAAAGTCCCCTCGCCTGTGCTTATGCCAGAGCAAGAGGTACCGACAGAATGTGCTCCTTCGGTGACTGGGTAGCTCTTTCCGACGTATGCGACGCTACCACAGCCAAGCTCATCAAAAGAGAAATTTCCGACGGCGTTATCGCTCCCGGCTATACAGACGAAGCTCTCGCTATTCTTAAATTAAAGAGAAACGGCAACTATAATGTAGTTAAAATCGATGCAGACTTCGTTCCCGCTGAAATCGAAACCAAGCAGGTTTACGGCATCACATTCCAGCAGGGCAGAAACAACTTCGAAATAAACGAAGCTCTTCTCGAAGACATCGTTACAAAAAATAAAGACCTTCCCGAAAGTGCCAAGAGAGACCTTATCGTAGCACTCATCACCCTCAAGTACACTCAGTCAAACTCAGTCTGCTATGCAGTAGACGGCCAGGCTATCGGTGTAGGTGCAGGTCAGCAGTCCAGAATCCACTGTACAAGACTTGCAGGTACAAAGGCAGACACATGGCTTCTCCGTCAGGCTGACAAGGTTCTTGATCTCCCCTTCCTCCCCACATTAGGCAGAGCAGACAGAGACAATGTTATCGACGGCTACATCAATAAGAACGAGGAAGATGTATGTGCAGAGGGCAACTGGCAGAAATATTTCACAGAAAGACCCGAGCCCTTCACACAGGAGGAAATGGAAGCACACCTTAAGTCATATTCAGGTATCGCTCTCGGTTCAGACGCTTTCTTCCCCTTCTCCGATAACATCGAAAGAGCATACCGCAGCGGCGTAAGCTACATCGCAGAGCCCGGCGGCTCCATCAGAGACGATGCAGTTATCGAATGTGCAGACAAGTACAATATGGTAATGGCATTCACTAAAATGAGACTTTTCCATCACTAATACAAGATATACAGGAGAACAGACATAATGCTTAAACACTTTGACCAGCTTAATGAGTTCGACAGCGAGGTTTTCGCCGCCTGCGAAAAGGAAATGGACAGACAGCAGACCTTTATTGAGCTCATTGGTTCAGAAAACATTGTTTCTAAGGCTGTGCTTTTAGCTGCAGGCAGTGTTCTTACCAATAAATACGCAGAAGGCTACCCCGGCAAGCGTTACTACGGCGGCTGCCACTGTGTAGACGAGGTAGAAAACATCGCCCGTGAAAGAGCTAAGAAGCTTTTCGGTGCAGAGCACGCCAATGTTCAGCCCCACTCAGGTGCCAATGCCAATCTTGCCGCTTTCTTCGCACTTTTAGAGGTAGGCGACACGGTTATGGGTATGAACCTCTCTCAGGGCGGACATCTTTCTCACGGCTCACCCGTAAACATTTCAGGTAAATACTGGAACATCGTTCAATACGGTGTGGATGACGTTACCGAAACCATCGACTACGATAAAATGCTCGCTCTGGCTAAAGAGTGTCAGCCCAAGCTCATCGTAGTAGGTGCAAGTGCTTACTCCAGAATCATCGACTTCAAGCGCTGCAGAGAAATCGCAGATGAAGTAGGTGCATACCTTATGGTTGACATGGCGCACATCGCAGGCCTCGTAGCCGCAGGTGTACATCCCTCACCCGTACCTTATGCTCACGTAGTAACCTCCACCACTCATAAGACCTTAAGAGGTCCTCGCGGCGGTCTTATCCTTTGCACAGCTGATCTTGCGCAGAAAATCGATAAGGCTGTTTTCCCCGGTACCCAGGGCGGTCCTCTTATGCACATCATCGCCGCTAAGGCTGTAGCCTTCGGCGAAGCTCTTACCGACGAGTTCAAAGAATATCAGAAGCAGATCGTGAAAAACTGTGCTGTTCTCTGCGATGCTCTTAAGAAGGAAGGCATCAACATCGTTTCAGGCGGTACTGATAATCATCTCATCCTTCTCGACCTTCGCAATTTCGACCTTTCAGGTAAGGAGCTGGAAAAGAGACTCGACGAGGTACACATCACAACTAATAAAAACACTATTCCCAACGACCCGAAGAGTCCTTTTGTTACAAGCGGTCTGAGAATCGGTACAGCCGCTGTCACCTCCAGAGGCTTCAAGGAGGAAGAAATGCTCCTTATCGCTAAATGGATAAAGGCAGTTATTACTGACTTCGAAGGAAATAAAGAGCAGGTTACAAAGGAAGTTATGGCTCTTTGTGAGAAATTCCCTATCTATAAATAAGGAGGGCATAAAATGAAAGTAATGGTTGTAGGTGGTGGCGGACGCGAACACGCCATCATCAAAAAACTCAAAGAAAGCAAAAAAATCACAGAAATCTTCGCTCTGCCCGGTAATGGCGGTATTGCCGCTGATGCTATATGCGTAAACATCGGTGCAAAGGATATAGAAAAAATCTGCGAATTCGCAAAGACAGAAAATATCGACTATGCAGTCGTTGCTCCCGATGATCCTCTCGTTTTAGGATGTGTGGATGCCTTAAACGAAATCGGTATCCCCTGCTTTGGTCCTGAAAAGAAAGCCGCTATCATCGAAGGCAGTAAGGTTTTCTCGAAGAACCTTATGAAAAAATACGGTATTCCCACAGCGGAATATGAGGTATTCACCGACCTTGAGGCAGCTCTCGCCTATTTAGACACTGCTCCCATTCCTACAGTTATCAAGGCTGACGGTCTGGCTCTCGGTAAAGGCGTTATCATCGCTATGACCAGAGAGGAAGCAAAGGAAGCTGTACGCTCAATGATGGAGGACAAAATCTTCGGCGAAAGCGGAAGTCAGGTAGTAGTGGAAGAGTTCCTCACAGGCCCCGAGGTTTCCGTGCTCTCCTTCACCGACGGTAAGACAGTGGTTCCTATGATTTCCTCTATGGATCATAAGAGAGCTCTCGATAACGACGAAGGCCTCAACACAGGCGGTATGGGTACAGTCGCTCCCAACCCCTACTACACCGAAGAAGTGGCAAAGGAATGTATGGAAAAAATCTTCATTCCTACTATGGAGGCAATGAACGGCGAAGACCGCACCTTTAAGGGTTGTCTTTACTTCGGTCTTATGCTCACTCCCAAGGGTCCCAAGGTAATCGAATACAACTGCCGCTTCGGCGACCCTGAAACACAGGTTGTTCTTCCCCTTCTCGACAGTGACCTTTTTGAAATTATGCAGAGCGTAACTAACGGTACACTCGCTGAAACAGAGGTTAAGTTCAAAAATGAACACGCCTGCTGTGTTATTATGGCTTCAAAGGGTTATCCCCAGAAATATGACAGCGGTTTCGAAATCACCGTCGCTGACGAAATCAAGGATAAGGTTTACGTAGCAGGTGCAAAGAAGGACGGCGAAAAGCTTCTTTCTGCAGGAGGACGAGTTTTAGGTGCTACAGAAACTGCCGACACTCTCGAAAAAGCTATCGACGGTGCTTATGCCCTATTAGAAAAGATTCACTTCGAAAACGCATATTTCAGACACGATATAGGCAAAAAAGCCAAGGAGGCAAAATAAATGGTATACCGTATATATGTTGAAAAGAAAAAGGGACTTGAAAACGAAGCCAAAGGACTTCTTAATGAAGCAAAACACCTTCTCGGCATCGAAAGCTTAGAGAACATCCGTCTTTTCAACCGTTATGATGCAGAAAATATTACAGAAGAATTATTCGGCTACGCTGTGAAAACTGTTTTTTCAGAGCCTCAGCTGGATGATGTATACGACAGTGTGGAGATTCCCGATGCCTATGTTTTCGCAGTAGAAGCACTCCCCGGTCAGTTCGACCAGAGAGCAGACTCTGCAGCTCAGTGTATTCAGATTATCTCCCAGGGCGAGCGTCCTCTCATCCGTACCGCAAAGGTTTATGCTCTTTACGGTGCACTTACAGAATCTGACATCGAAGCTTTCAAGCATCACGTAATCAATGCTGTAGAAAGCCGTGAAGCCGCTCTCGAAAAGCCCGAAACTCTCGCAGCAGAATATGCCGCACCCGAAACAGTTGCTACTGTAGAAGGCTTCATCGGTATGGACGAAGCTGCCCTCGCCGCTCTTCTCGATGAAAAGGGTCTTGCTATGGACCTTGATGACCTCAAGTTCTTACAGGCTTATTTCAGAGATACAGAGCACAGAGACCCCACTATCACAGAAATCCGTGTAGTTGACACTTACTGGTCTGACCACTGCCGTCACACCACCTTCTCTACTCACATCGATAATGTACGCATCAGCGACCCTGCAGTACAGGAAGCCTATGAGCGTTATCTTGCCGCAAGAGTAGAAGTTTACGGTGAAGAAAAGGCTGCTGCACGTCCTCAGACACTTATGGACATCGCTACCATCGGTACCAAGACTCTTAAAAAGCGCGGGCTTCTTCCCGAGCTTGACGAAAGTGAAGAAATCAATGCCTGCTCTATCCATGTGACTGCTACAGTTAACGGCGAGGACCAGAACTGGCTTCTTATGTTCAAAAACGAAACCCACAACCATCCTACAGAAATCGAACCCTTCGGCGGTGCGGCTACCTGTATCGGCGGATGTATCCGTGACCCCCTTTCGGGCCGTGCCTATGTTCATCAGGCTATGCGTGTAACAGGTGCAGGCGACCCCAGAAAGACCATCGCAGAAACTCTCGCAGGTAAGCTTCCTCAGAGAAAAATCTGTCAGACAGCTGCAGCCGGTTACTCTTCATACGGTAATCAGATCGGTCTTGCTACAGGTCATGTGGCTGAAATGTACCACGAAGGCTTCGTAGCAAAGCGTATGGAATGCGGTGCAGTAGTAGCTGCCGCTCCCGCTTACAATGTTCGCCGTGAACGTCCCGCCCCCGGTGATGTAATCGTTCTTTTAGGCGGTCGTACAGGCCGTGACGGTATCGGCGGTGCTACAGGTTCTTCAAAGAGCCACAATATGAAATCTCTTACCACTATGGCATCTGAAGTTCAGAAGGGTAATGCTCCCGAGGAAAGAAAGATTCAGAGACTTTTCCGTAACGCTGAAGTTACCCGTTTAATCAAGCGCTGTAACGACTTCGGTGCAGGCGGTGTATCTGTTGCTATCGGTGAGCTTGCTCCCGGTCTCCAGATTGATCTTGACGCAGTACGCAAAAAATATGAAGGTCTCGACGGAACTGAAATCGCTATCTCCGAATCTCAGGAAAGAATGGCTGTTGTTGTAGCTGCCGAAGATGCAGACAAGTTCATCGCATTCGCAGAAGAAGAAAACCTCGAGGCTTACCGTGTAGCTGTGGTAACAGAGGAAGAAAGAATGGTTATGAAATGGAAGGGTAATGTAATTGCCAACCTCAGCCGTGAATTCCTCGACACCAACGGTGCTGTAAAGCATACAGATGTAGCTGTTACAGAAAAGGATCTTTCCGTACTCTCCAAGGCTATGTTCGGTGACTTACGTGAAATGGCTTCCGATCTCCGTACCGCAAGCCAGAGAGGTCTCGTAGAACGCTTCGACTCCACCATCGGTGCAGGCAGTGTGCTTATGCCCTACGGTGGTAAAAAACAGATTACTCCCACTCAGTCTATGGCTGCCGTTCTTCCTGTTCTTCCCGGACAGGAAACAGATCAGGCAAGCGTATTCAGCTGGGGCTGTGATCCCGACCACCTTTCAGTAGATCCTTACACAGGTGCACACGCATCTATATATAACTCCGTAGCTAAGCTCGTAGCCGCAGGCTGTGACTACAAGAAAGCTTACCTCACCTTACAGGAGTTCTTCGAAAAGCTCAAGACTGAACCCGAACGCTGGGGCAAGCCCTTCGCCGCTCTTCTCGGTGCTCTTGACGCACAGCTGGAACTCGGTGCTGCCGCTATCGGCGGTAAGGACTCCATGTCAGGCTCTTTCCTCGACAAGGACGTTCCTCCCACACTCATTTCCTTCGCTATCGCTCCCATCAAAAAGCAGGATGTTATCTCTCCGGAATTCAAGGAAGCAGGAAACTCCATTTATCTCTTCGGTGCTGCTGACGAAAGTGCTGACAGCATTAAGGCAACATGGGAAGCATTCCATGCTCTTTCTAAAGAAGGCAAGGTAAAATCCGCATGGGCAGTAGAACGCGGAATCGGTGAAGCTGTAATGAAGATGTCCTTCGGTAACCACATCGGCTTTAAGTCCTGCGCAGAGCTCAAAGAAAACTGGCATCTCGGTATGTGGGGCTTCCTCGTAGCAGAGCTTACAGAAGATGTAGAGCTTCCCGGTGTAATAAAAATGGGTGAAACTACTGAAGAGCCCGTTATCGTTCTCGAAAACGACAGTGCTACTATCGACGAGCTCTACGAATTACATACTGCTACTCTCGAAGACGTATATCCCACCAAGGCTAAAGAGGACAAGGGTGAAATCCCCACCTTCTCCTTCGACGGTAAGTGCAGTGCTTATCCCAAAAACAAGGTCGCTAAGCCCAAGGTTCTCATTCCTGTATTCCCCGGCACTAACTGTGAATACGACTCTGCACGTGCAGTAGAAGCAGCAGGCGGCGAGGCAGAAATCTTCGTAATCAGAAACCTTACAGCTGAAGACGTAGCACGCAGTGTAGAAGGCTTCTCAGCTAAGGTTAAGGATGCTCAGATTATCTTCATTCCCGGTGGCTTCTCCGGCGGTGACGAGCCCGACGGCTCCGCAAAGTTCATTACCGCATTCTTCCGTAACCCTGCTGTCAAAGAGGCAGTTACTGACCTTTTAGATAACCGTGACGGTCTTATGTGCGGTATCTGTAACGGCTTCCAGGCTCTCATTAAGTTAGGTCTTGTTCCCTACGGCAAAATTATCGACACTAATGAGAACTGCCCCACCCTCACATTCAATAACATCAGCCGCCATCAGAGCAGGATCGTTCACACCAGAATCGCTTCCGTTAAGTCTCCCTGGCTGAGCAGAATGAATGTAGGTGATGTAGTAAACGTTCCCATTTCTCACGGTGAAGGTAAGTTCCTCGCTTCCGCTGAACTCGTTGCAGAGCTCGCAAAGAACGGACAGATCGCTACACAGTATGTAGATCTCGACGGCAAGGCTACCTCAGACATCGACTTCAACCCCAACGGCTCCATCTGTGCTATTGAGGGTATCACCTCTCCCGACGGCCGTGTATTCGGTAAGATGGGACACAGTGAAAGAATCGGTGACGGTCTTTATAAGAATGTTCCCGGTGAATATGACATTCAGATGTTCAAGGCAGCTGTAGAGTACTTCAAATAATTCGGAATGCGGAATTCGCAATTCGCAATCGCGGGATAGGTTTTATCTGATATGAAAATATATTCCGCTAAACAGACAAAGTTAAACCGCACAGGATGTGATGTCCTGTGCGGTTAATATTTTATTTAGATTTAGTCATACACCACTCTGCCCATTTTTCTTTTTTGTAGAATTTTTTATACATAGAGTGACCGTATTTATTCCAACGGGTATATTTTACATCTGAACCAAGCTCCTTGATTTTTTCAACATAATAATCATCGCTGTCTATTCTTACATTTGTGTCGTCAGACGAATGAGCAACCCAAAGAGGTGTTTTAGTCAGTCTCTGAGCGTCGTATCTTTCAAAATCGTGATAAAAACACAGTCCGCCCATAACAGGTACTGCCGCTGCAAAGTATTCAGGGAAAAGATAGCAGAGATGCCATACACAGAATCCGCCAAAGGAGGTTCCTGCTATGTATATACGGTTTCTGTCAAAGTCAATAGGAAGTTCATCAATAAGCTTTTTGACGGATTTTATGTAATTCTGTATTGTTATGTGGCCCATATTTGAGCCGAATGGGGCCTGAGGTAAAAGGATATTACAATCGTATTTTAAGAGCTGTTTATATAAAGGTATGCTGTCGAAAAGCTGTTTTATATTATCATTTCCTAATGCTCCCGCACCATGAAAGAGAACGAATAAAGGTTTATTTTTACCCTTACTCTTGTGGATTCTGAAAGGAAAACACATTTCATTTTCACTATCGACATATCTGTTCTTTCCGCAGGGCAACTCTATTATGCCGTCATTATATTTTTCACAGCTATCCTTAATCCATTTCTTACTTTCTTTATCTTTTAGCTTATACTTACAATAATAATTGTATGACTTGATTATGGAATGAGACATTTTTTCTTTTTTCTTCAAAGAAGTCTGAGACATAATATAGAGATAGCCGTCACTTCCCTCAAGCTGAATTCTGTTTAAGTATGACTCATATCCGTCACAAACATTTTCTTTAAAAAGCTTACGAATAGTGTCAAGTTGAATTTCATCGAAAGCTATAATCCCTAATCCGACATGCATAGCAGGGTTTTCTACATAAGATTCAAAAGGTATAATATCACATAAATAGTTATCTATAAGACAACGAAATCTTAAACCACCCATAAAATCACCCTTTTTATTATAACATATACGGTACATAAAAACAATCGTAAAAATAATACGGATTTTACGGACACGGCACGCTATGTCCCTACTGGTAAAATCTTTCCCTCACTTCGTGACACCTCCCCTGCTTTGCAAGGAGAGCTGGAAGCTGCCCACAGAAGCAGACGGAAAGGCAAAAAAAGAAGTCGGACTGCGTACAGTCCGACAGGGCATATTTTATAAATAAGAAATTCAAAAACCTCTCAAATAAATTATGCTTCCTCTTCTTCCTTCATCTTTGCAAAACATTCGCTGCAGTAAACCTCTCTGCCTTCTGTAGGCTTAAAGGGAACCTTGGCTTCGCCGCCGCAGCTTGCGCAAGTAGCAATGAACATTTCTCTGGCAGGTCTTGCTGCGTTCTTACGGGCAGTACGGCATTCCTTGCAGCGCTGGGGTTCGTTCTGGAAGCCCTTTTCTGCGTAGAATTCCTGTTCGCCTGCAGTGAAGATGAAGTCAGCACCACATTCTTTGCATTTGAGTGTTTTGTCTTCGTACATGATTTTTTACCTCGCTTGAATTTGGAATCGCCCCTATCGGATTTGCACCGAAAAATTTTCTCCTTTTGAGCTCAGGGCATATATTTCAGACCTCATTCTGAAGTCTTTTTTTTAGCTTTTTTCTCGCTCTCTGCAGAGCACTGTCCACGGATTTTATGGTAGTATCGGTCTTTTTAGCTATATCACAATAGGACAAGCCTGCCAGATGCAACATAAAAATCTCTCTTTCCCTGTCGGAAAGCTCACCTCTGATAATCGAGGTAATGTATTCTGCGTTCTCATCGGAAAGAAGACTCTCCTCGGGGGTCATCTCCCTCGCACCGCTGTTTATCTGACTGTCCAGAGAAACTATCAGCTCCTCAGGAATATGTCTTTTGGTATTGGTAGCACGCAGTATACCGATAATACGGTTTTTCATACATCGGGATGCATAAGTATTAAAAGATGCTCCTCCGTCCTTATCGTAGGAATAAACAGCTCCAAGAAAGCCTATCATACCCTCCTGGACAAGATCGGAAACCACCTCGTTATCTGATGAAAAGGATGAAGCAATATATTTCGCCACATTCATATACCTTTCCGTAAGTACAGCCAGAGCCTCATCGTCTCTTTCCGCAGCTAAAAAGGTAAGCTGTTCATCATTTAACTGAAAATAACTCTCCATTGATAGACTTGTCCAATCGTATTATTATGAATATAATATAGCAAAACTTTCATAAAGTCAACTGATTTTTTATACAAAATGTACAAGCGTTTTTTGTTGCTTTACTACAAGAATTTTCATATAGGAATAAAACGAATCCGCCTTGCTTCAAACAAGGCGGATTATATCTTATCCTTTTGTAGCTAAAATCGCATCAATAAGCATCTGCTGTGCTTCCTTTGCCTCAGGTGTGGGGAACAGTGGATAAGGATGATCGAGACCGGGCTTGAGCATAAAGGTGTGTTCTATGCCCTGCTCTGTAAGCATTTCGGAGAACTTAACGATGTCGGGACAGAGCATATCCTTAGTGCCTGTGAAAAGACTTATGTAGCCGAGGTCCTCGAAGGTGCCGTAAATGGGACTTACCATAGGATCCTTGCGGTCAAGGTCACCTGCCCATTTCATACCGATGTCGATAAGTCCGTGCATACCAAGCATAGGGTCAATAGGTTCAATCTCTTCAACCTCTTCATTTTCCATAGTAACATCCATCCATGGAACATAAAGGAAAAGCTGTTCGGGCTCGAGAATGTCCATATCAAGATCTCTTATCTTCTGTGCCAGAACGAGACTCATACCGCCGCCTGAGGAGTCACCGGCGAAAATGATGTGCTTTACTCCCTCTCTTGACGCAACATCAAGATAGAACTCCATCATTACCTCGTAGGATTCCTCGCAGGTATAATGGGGAAGCTTCGGATAAATGGGCATTACTACGGGACATTCGGCATTCTGTGAAACATTATTAATCAGCTTCCAGTGATACTTAAGGGGGTTATTCAGATAACCGCCGCCGGGTATGTAAATGAGAAGAGTATCAGTGAAGGTTTCCATATTGAAATAGTAAACCTGCATATTATGCTCGTACTGATAATAATAAGGTATATCCATCGAAACACCTGCGGGTTTTTCGTGAGGCTCGAGATTGGTCTTCTCTCTCAGCTCGATATTTTCGATGTAACCGTCACCCTCTTCATAAATAGAGTCACGGTCGATAAGCACCATCCATACCTCTGCCAGAGTAGCCATAACCGAGCGCTCATATTTTAAATGCGAAACACCGTACAGAACCGCAAAAAGCGCAACACCCAGTACAAGAGTGGTTGTAAGAAGTTTCGTGATTTTCTTTTTTGCCTTATTCATAATATCCTCCAATAAAAATATCCATAAAATATCTTTAATATTATGATTATAATTATATATTATGAACAAAGTGCTAATACGCAGTAAATAATCAACAAATAATCAACAAGTGTTGATTATTAATAGACAGGTGTCGATTTTTATTCAGTAAGCGGTAACGGGAAGGGACTGGGGGGGGCGAAGCACGGCATTTATGCCGTAGCCCGCGCGCCTTGAAAGGCGTGCGGGGCGCCGTATACGGCGGCTTCGCCCCCCCGCCCCACCGGGTGGAAAAACTAAAAAAAGACACCTGCGTGAAGCAGATGCCTTATAATATATTATAGTCCGAGATCTTCCGCAAACTTGTCGATTATCTCCGCATACTCTTTTCTGCCGTGAATGAAAGCCTGTGCGTGGTCAGCCTCGGGAACGAGTAAAATCTCCTTCATCTCACTGCTGCAGTTTTCGTAAAGCTCCGTGCACATAAATGCAGGAACGAGACCGTCCTTTTCACCGTGAACGAAGAACATCGGCACCTTAGCTTTTCTTACGCTGTCGAGAGGTGAAACATCGAAAAGGTCCATACCGTGATTAAATTTACCCGCATAGAAAACACCTTTGGTGATGGCTTTGCTGAATTTTAAACCGAGGTTATCGATTTTCCAGTTAAAGAAATCCTCCGCCACAGTAAAGCCGCAGTCAGCCACCGTGAATTTTACATTTTCAGGAAGGTCATCTCTTCCGCTCATCATACACACCGTAGCACAGCCCATAGAAACACCGTGAAGAATAATCTTTATGTCGCTTCCGAAGGTGTCCGTAAGGTATCCGAGCCACTTCATACAGTCTTCTCTTTCGTTATAACCGAAGGTACACCAGGTTCCTTCACTCTCACCAGAAGCTACGTGGTCGGGTAGGAAGACATTATACCCCTTTTCTATATAATACTGTACGAATTTCGAAAATTCTCTCTTACCGTTACTTCTGTAACCGTGAGCACCGAAAACGTAAACATCGCTTTCCTTTTCAGGTCTGACAAGATAACCCGTAAGTCTGTAGCCCTTATCGGACACCATAAAATGTCTTTCATAGCCGTGTTCCTCGAGCCACTTAAGATTATTCTGCAGAAATTCACCCAAGTGACTGTTATCACAGCCTGACATTTTCTGATTGAACTCAGGCGAAAAGGTAATGTTACGGTTAAAGAGTGCCTCGTTAGCGGCTGTAGCAAGGCCGTAAGCAGTAAGCCCTGCCACACCTGCACCTATTAATGTTCTTTTAATTACTTTTTTCATACTTCTACATCCTTCGGTCTCTGTCTGTGGAAAATGGCGTTACCTATATTCATCGGTGATGCAGCCATTTTAAATATCATTATTTTTTCTTCCAGAGTCATTTTACGGGTAGGAATGTCTGTAAGTGAAATCACCTTAATGCTGTTCATAAGCTCTTCGGCAGAAACATCGTCACCTATATCGATGGTAACAGACCTGCTCTCACCGGGTAAAAGGTCGAAGCAGTTATCGGAGAAATTCTTTACGCTCGCACTTTCAAGTCTTACCAGGCGTGCAAATTTGTCAGAAGTAAGAGTAATTTCCACCTTGTCGCCCGCTATTTTCTTTTCTGTTCTGAGTGTAGCTTTCGGAAGATTGAGATTCTTTTCCTGATCAAAGAGGAAAACTCTTCTTACGGTCTCCGCTCCATCCTCAATAAGAGAAAGTACGAGACCTGTGGTTTTCACATCGTAAGCCTTGCGGAGAATGGAAAGATCTTTTCTGAATATTTTTTCGTTTGTGAGAGCTTTGACAGTGATTTCTTTTTCGTCAGAGTAAATAATGCCTTTTTCAAAATCAAAGACAGAAAGGCGTACCTTAACCTTTTTATCCTCACGAAGGTCATTGATAAGATATGCAGTAAGGTCGTTACCCTTATCCTCGAAGGAAATGGTAAGGGGACGGTTAAAGTGTCTTGCGCCGTACTGTAATGCCTTGTAGTTTCCGTGGTAGTCGATGCTTGACCAGGAGCATACAGGCCAGCAGTCATTGAACTGCCAGTAGAGAGCACCGTTACATCTGCCCTTATTTCTGCGCCAATGCTCTGTAGCATCCTCGATACAGTTAAGCTGTGTTATCTGTGAAAGATAGACATAATCCTCGAAATGCTCAGGAACCTTAAAGCGTGTACGGATGTAGTAAAACATCTTTGCGTTACCTGAGCCGCACTTCTGATGGCTTTTCATAACGTCGCTTTCCAGAGCATAATCTTTCTTTTCTGCAAATGCAGCCACTGTCTTGATATCGGGAAGACTTTCGAAGCCGAATTCACTGCAGAAGCGTGTCATACGGTGACGGTATTCCTTCATAGGAGCAAGACCGTGCCATACACTCCAGAGATGTGTGTCGCCCACATTATCAGAGTTTACGCCCTTGTTATGAGCTGTACCGCAGGGTGAACCGGGAATGAAAGAGGTCACCTTGTCATACTTTCTTATCTCTTCAGGGAGAATGTTATAGAAGAACTTATCTGTCCACTTTATGTATTCTCTCAGATGCATCCAGCCGCCTGACATGGCTTCGATTTCGTTGTTACCGCTCCAGAGGGCAAGAGAAGCGTGATGAGAGAGTCTTTTTGCATTATATTCGATTTCATTTTTTACATTTGCGAGGAAGTCCTCTTTAAAGAAAGGATAAGGTTGACAGGCAAACATAAAGTCCTGCCATAAAAGGATACCCTTTTCATCGCAGAGGTCATACATTTCATCGCTTTCGTAGAAGCCGCCGCCCCATATACGGATAAGGTTGAAGTTCGAGAAAAGAGCCGTATCGATATACATCTTAAGCGCCTTTTCATCGAAACGGTTGATGAAGGAATCAGCGGGAATCCAGTTTGCACCCTTGGCAAACATAGGAACACCGTTAAGCACGAAACGGAAATTCGTGCCGTATTCATCTCTGCTGCGATCAAGATAAAGAGTACGCAGACCGATTTTCTTTTCCTTGGAGGAAACGACTTCATCTTCGTAAATAAGCTCTGCCTTTACTTTGTAAAGAGGCTGTGTATCTTTGCCCGAAAGCTCCTTAGTCCACCAGAGCTCGGGATTTTCTACAGTGAATGAGCCATTGAAGCCCTCTGCTTTTTCCTGTGTTCCGTCGGGATGAGTGAGAGTTACTTCACACTTCACGCCTTCGCCGTAAAGCTCTGCTTCACAGTCAAAGCCTACGGTAACCTTTCCGTCTGAATGCTCCTGTGTAACACTCAGATGCTTTATTCTCGCTTTTTTCACGAATTCGAGACCGATGTTACCGCTGACACCCGAAGGAACGAGAACGGGACCCCAGTCCCAGCCGAAATGACACTGAGGCTTACGCACGAATACGATGCCGTTCATACCGTTTGAGTTAGGAGGAACGATAGTCTTTTTGGCGATATTCTCCACATATTTTACAGGTGAGAGAAAAAGAATTTTCAGCTCGTTTTCCCCTTCCTTAAGATATTCCTTGACCTTAAAGCTGTAACCGATGTGACAGTTCTCCGTGTATGCCACCTCTTTACCGTTAAGGTAAACATGGCAGAATGTGTCCAGCATTCTGCAGTCGAGACAGATTTCATCGTACTTCATTTCTTCTTCGCTGAGAGTAAATTTCTTTACATACTCCCAGTCAAGATGGCCGACAAATTCACAGTCCTTTTCGTTAAGACCGTAAAAGGGATCGGGAATAACCTTATTTCTCATAAGGTCCAGATAATTACAGCCGGGAACGATAGCATCGAGCCAGTTATCCTTGCCTTTTTCTCTGAAAAGCCACTGACCGTTAAGTGATCTGTACATTATATTTTCTCCTTAAAAAATTATTTTACCTTTGCATTCTTTACACTGCTGTATGCACCGTAAACATTCTTGCCGCTGACCTTCTTGTATGCTCTGATTCTTACATAATACTTCTTGCCGCTCTTAAGCTTTTTGAGGGTGGTTTTCTTAGTCTTCTGCTTTTTGATGTAAGTAGTCTTTGTGGTTTTCTTTGTGAACTTCTTAGAGGTTGAATAGCTTATCTGATAGCCGTCCGCACCCTTTACTGTCTTCCAGGAAAGAGCCATAGCATCATTTTTAGCCGTAAGCTTAAGCGAGCTTACCTTTGCGGGATTGATGCTGAAATTAAGAGTTTTTTTGCCTGTGTAGTTACCCTTGAAGGTGATAGTAACCTTACCCTTACCGATAGCCTTGTTCTTCGAATATTTTACTGTGTAATCCTTGCCGTTTACAAGCACCTTACCCTTGTAATCCTTTACGGTAACTGTGGGCTTGAAGGCTTTACCTGTGTAGGTATAAGTAGTTTTTGAAAGCTTGAAGGTCTGAATTCTGTAAATCTTTTTTGAGCTCGTTTTTCCGCAGAGACTACAGGTCGTCTTTATATATCCGGGGCCCTTGTCAGTAGCGGGAGTTACAGTTTCTTTGTTTATATGAGTCTTTGCAGGGATAGAAGTTACATACGCTTTAGCATCGCAGTAAACACAGTGACGGGATTTACTTCCCGCTTTACCGCAGGAAGGCTCCGTATCTGTAACAAATACATCGCTGTAGGTGTGCTTGGCGGGAATGTCTCTTTCTTCCTTTACACCGCACAGATCACAGATTCTTTCTTCTGCACCCTTCACGGTACAGGAAGCATTCTTTGTAACCGTCCATTCACCCCAGCCGTGCTTGGCAGTACCTTCGAAAGTAACGGTATGAACACCGTTACAGTTTTCTCTGTCACAAAAGGCTGTAGCTGTGGGGTCTTTTATGCAAGTTCCGTCATTATTGGGAATATATGAGCTGAAGCTGTGTCCGAGCTTTCTGCCGTCATCGAAGGTCTCTGCACCCATCTTCACACACTTACTGCAGTCGTAGTAATAAACATTACCCCTTTCACAGTCAGGCTCTGCACGGAAATGATCTCTGTCCTCGATTTTTTCCGTAAAGTCGTGGAAACAAGGTCCGTAGGTGCCGTCATCTAAAACTGCAGGCTCGCTTCCCTCGGCACACCATTCCTCAAATACCGGCTTAATGAAAGAGCCACCGTAAAGAGTGATGTTCATATCACCCGCATAGAGTTCTTTTTCGTTAAGGTTTATAAACTCGCCCGTAAATTTACCGCCTCTGATAGTGAGTGCAGTCTTCTCTGTCCAAGCTTCTGTAAGCACCTCTGCACCGTATTCGATGTCGCCCTTTACTGTACCCGTAAATGTTTCATCGAAGGTGACACTCACACCCTCGGAATATACACCCATCATGTTATAGTAAAGGTCAAAGGCTACATTCTTACTTAAAATATTACTTTCACCCTTAATGACTACATTACCGCAGTTATTGGAAAGGGTATATACACCGTCAACTGCTTCTGCATCGAGAGTCATATCTTCCAGTGTAAGGTCGCAGTAATTCTGCACGAGGATTCTCATATCTCTGTCAGCTTTAAGTGTACCGTTTTTAAGAACTACCTTTGCGCCCTTTTCCAGGTGCATACCCTGTGTCTCTGAGCCCTCAGATCCTACAAGCTCACCGTTTACAGTGTAGGTATAACCGCCAAAGTCGAAGGTAATTTCCTTACCTGCGGGAACGAATACACCGTCACCCTCTGCATTGTCAAGAAGTGTAAGGGTTACTTCGCCCTCTGCATTATCTACTGCTTCCTGTATTTTTTCGTATTTCTTTCCGTCAGTGGTAGCAACGATGTAATCCTTGGGAACTACCTTGTAGTTTTCACCGTCGGGAATAGCCTTGAAATGCTCTGCACAGTATTC
>JAZTZH010000040.1:0-18202 GCA_045637365.1 Acutalibacteraceae bacterium | reverse complement strand
AAAGCTCCCTTGTCGGAAAGAATCCGAACACGATAACGGAATAAGAGACTGCTTTCTTTTACAGCTCACCCTTAGTCTGCCGTACATAAGTAAACAGCCTTTTAAGACTACCGTTATCTATAGTTCTATGTTCAGCCTTACCGAAAGAGTGAGCGTACAGAGTGCTTTTACTGAAAGTATTACAATGAAATCGCTGCCATAGCTCCCTCAACGCACAGATATTTTGTCTACCCTGTGGTGTCTAACGTCACCACACGCTTCGTCTCCCTAAGTACCGTCAGTCCGACAGTCGCTTCCCGCTCTGACTGTTTTTCAGATGAGTTCTACGGTCAGTGACCCTTTAAACTTACACCAACATAAAAGTAATAGGGGTTAACGAAAACTTTTCTGTAAATTCGAAGCCTTATCGGTTGTCTTTGCCCCTGCCACGGGGCAACCTCTTGCAGAGCGTTTCGTAAGGAGGTACTGAAAGATGAAAAAGCAGAAACACTGCTTTAGAAGGCAAGTTACACAAACATAAACTTTACTGCAGAACGGCAGTTTCCTGTCTGCACACCTGCCACGGTGTGCACCCCAAGGGAAAGTAATTGTTTTAGAACTTTTATTGAAAAACTAACTGTTACTGTTTCTATACACTTAGCTAAACAGCTCTCTCTTTTCCCTTTTAAAAAAAGAGGGGTTTTGCTTACTTTGCCGCCTCCGGAGCAAAGTAAGAGCCTCCGCGGCTCGAGCGGATGACGACTAATAGTTTTATTGAAACGAAGATCATGAATCGCAGCGTAGAATCGGGCGGATAATATCCACCCTCTACGGATTAAGGGAATAAAAATAACTCTGCGAAGCTATCACGACTAAGTGTTTTCTTGAAACAAAAACAATAAAGAAGTACTTTCCTGTTAATTATAAAAGCTTTATTGAAAAACGATTTGCTTTAATAACAAACAAACCCCACTGTATCAGCGCTAAGCTTTTACAGTGGGTACTATCTTTTGCTTAATCCATCTTCACCACTGCCTGCATAACCTTATTCGCTACAGGTATGGCGTGGTTGTAACCGATACCGCCGTTTTCCAGGCAGACAACAATCGCATAGGGTAAATCCTCTTTCACGGAAAAGCCTGTAAACCAGGCATGGCTCTTGCCGTTTGAAACCTCGGCTGAGCCTGTCTTGCCGCACATTTCGAGACCGGGGAATTTCTTTTCACCGTAGTAGTTTTTAACATTACTGCGAAGGAGCTTTCTGACTTTTTTTGCTGTTTCGGCACTTAAGGTTATGTTAGATGAAACCGGTGAGACCACAGAGGAAAGAAGCTCTGAGGGACTGGATACTATATAAGGCGTTATTGCCTGACCACCATTAGCGATGGCGCCCATAAACATCAGCATCTGACAGGGATTTATGAGGGTGGTATACTGTCCGATGCCAGCCCAGCCTATGTCGAGATTTGTACTTCCCGAGAGGCTGAAGGTGCTCTTTACGGTTTTAACCTTGCCCAGAGAAATGCTTTTACCGAAGCCCATATTTCTTACGGTCTGTGTAAGCTTATCAGCACCTAGCTCGATGGCAAGTTCGGCGAAAACACTGTTACAGGAAACATTCAGCGCACGCTCGAAGCTTACCTTGCCGTGAGTGCCGTTACAGATAACATCACCGTCACCCTTGCCTTTACCTGTGGTGTATTTACCCTTACAGGTGAAGGTTCTTTCGTAGATGTCGGGGATGTTTTCTATGGCGCAGATGGCGGTTACTACCTTGAAGGTGGAGCCGGGAGTGAATACGCCCGTCAGAGCGCGGTTGATGTAAATACCGTCATATTTTCCGCTCTTATTGGTGTCGATGTCCGTCGGCTTGTTATACACATCGTAGGTGGGAGCGGAGACCATACAGATGACCTCACCTGTTTTGTAATTGTAAACGAGTACGGTTCCCTTGTTCCCGTTCATGGCATTATAGGCGGCGGCGGAAACTTTCGCGTCGACAGTAAGCTTTATGTCACAGCCCTCGTCGGAGCTGATGGTTTTGTAGATACCGTCGATGAAGTTATAGCCGATAAGCTCAGCTCTGTAAAGAGTCTGGATGCCAGTGGAGATAAAGCCCTGTGAGTCACCGATAACGTGCAGAGTGCCCATACGTGTGCTTTTATCCTTATGGTAGACTCTTTCGTTTCTGTTCGTGGTGACAAGAGCAACTCCGTCCCGGTCGTAAATAGTACCCGCCACAGTGAGCTCACCGCCCGAATAAATGTGGCTGTTTGCTCTGTTCGATGCCCAGGTGCCTCCGTTAGTGTAGAAGGAGTAGAGCATCAGTCCCAGTCCGGCGAAAAAAGCCAGGACAAGAAAAATAACTATATAAGTTCTTTTGGTTATAGTCCGCATAATGCTTCCTCCTTAGTTGGTTTTGTAGATTTTCGGGTAGGCTCTAACATCAGCTGCCTTAATGAAAGCGAAGAGTGCCCAGGTGCATATCATACTCGAGCCACCCTGGCTGATGAAGGGCAGAGTAACACCGGTAAGGGGCAGAAGGTCTGTAATGCCGAAAATGTTAAGACAGGTCTGAAACAGTATCATAGCCGATGCCGAACAGGCTGAAATAGAGTAGAAGGTGGATGGTGCACTGCGTGAAGAAATCATAGCGTAAATAGCTATGGAAGCGAAGGCTACCACGATGATTACACCGATGAAAATACCCATTTCCTCACAGATAAGGCCGAATACAAGGTCGGTGGTGCTGGCATAAACATTTCTGAGACAGCCGTTACCTACGCCCACACCGAAAAGACCGCCGCTGACGGAATAGATAAGCACTCTCGTCTGCTGATAGCCTCTGCCGTAGATGTCTTCCCATACATGGCGGTAGGCAGCGAAACGGGCGGCAACGTGAGGACGGAAATAGATTATAAGTAAAGCGCCCAAAAGAGCGATGGCACAGATGAAAACCAGGGTTCGCAGATCACCTGAACGCATAAAGGAAATAACGATAAAGGTGAAAAAGAATATGAGAGCGGTACCGAAATCCTTCATAAGGAAAAGCACACCGATGCAACCCATAGCGAAGATGATGAACATATAAATGTTTTTCGAGGAAAGAAGCTTATCCAGAGAAGCCGCACCTACGAAAACGAAGGCTATTTTAACAAATTCCGATGGCTGAAGAGAAAAACCGCCGAAGGAAAGCCAGTTGTAGGCGCCGTTTATCTGTCCGACGAAAAGGCGGATGTAAATGAAGGATGCACCGAGGAATAAAAGTGCGAAAACTGCCAGAGGTGTTCTGATGAACATAACTCTTTTTATATCCTGTAAGTACCACAGCAGTATGTCATAGACAAGTATACCCGCCATAACGGTTATGAGCTGTTTCAGCATACTGTCTTTGTTTACGCTTGCAGTAAGGCACAGCCCGATACCGCTGAGGAAAAATGCGATGAATTCCAGCTCGAAGTTTACTTTTTTTACGAAAATACGCATTACACCTACATAAAACCACTCGAAGGAAATGTAAAAGAGTAACTGCAGAATGATATTGAAATATACCTTGCCGTCACTGAAAACTACGGGAATGAAGGACACGAGCTGAAAGACCGTGAGCATAGTGAGAATAAAAGCACGGTCTACATATTTGAATTTACGGCGTATTCTGTCTGAGCCTGTCATCGTGGAGGCGGTCAGACCTTTTTCTAATCTTTTTTTACGAGTCATCGTCTGCCTCCTTCATAAAAGAGTCTTTCGTCGCCTATGGCAATTACGTCACCGCTGAAAAGAAGCTGAGGTGATGTAATGAGCTTGCCGTTGAGCATAGTTCCTTTGCTTCCCGAGCAGTCTGAAATTGCCCAGCCGTCCTCATAGAGAATGAGCAGGGCATGCTTATTTGCAGCGTGGCGGGAAGAGAGCTTTATATCACATCTGCCCTTGCCGATGGTGACCTCGTTACCGCAGAGAATAAAAGCTTCACCTGTATCCTTATTGATGATTTTCGGCTGTGAGGATTTTTTCTGAGTAGTATGCTTTTCGGGGGTTTCAACAGTGTAAGAACCCTTTTCACCATGATGGCGGTCAATATCATAGAGGGGCATTTCCTGTCTTGGGGGTGGGGCGGTTTTATCCTTACCCTTCTTTTTTCTTTTTCCGACCTTCTGTACAGGGTCGTCTGCCACCTCGAAGCGAAGGCGGACATTACCCAGAGTTATTATATCTCCGTCGGAAACACTCGCCTTGTCTTCGACCTTGGTTCCGTTCACACGGATTACACTTGAGGTATTCTTTCTCGAGGAACGGGAGATTTTTCCCTCAAGCTCTGCGAGTTTTTTCCATTTGACGTAATTTATGTTATGAATATACCAGCCGTCTATTCTTCGGGTAAAGACAGCGTGGGTACGTGCCACATTATCGTAGGTAAGAGTGATGTCACAGCTGGCACCTCTGCCGATAGATGTCTCCCACATATTCAGAGCGTATCTTTCACCTTTAATCATATCGATTATATAGCCGTAGGTTTTTTCCTTCGGATGTCCGAGCCAAAGGGAGAGAATACATTTTATTATAATTATAAGGGTTATGGCAGGGAGAATAAAACGGGAAACTGCCGTTATGAAATGCATAGTAGCCCTCCTTTTTAAAAATATTCATACACAACAATGATATTATGCTTCTCTCTTTTTGTCAACTTCTTTTACTAAAATAAAAAAAGGAACTGCCACATAAAATGCGGCAGCTCCGAAAGAGTTGCATATTATTTTCCTATACCGAAAATACGGAGAATGTAATCGAAGATAGAGCGAAAGAAGGCTGCGATTTTTTCACCGAGTGTAAGCTCGTCCTCTGACACGACAGGCTCTTCGTATCCGGGAAGAGTTGCATTATTGTCTGCAGGAAGCTCATCAGTGGTGAAATGAAGGAGAACGGCACTGCCGAGAGCAGAAACGAAAATATCGATGCCCTGCATTCTGGAAACCGTGTCAGATGCATAGTCGTTTAAGTCATCTACGGATTTAAGATTAAAATAGGAAACGAGGTAGTTGAGAAGATTTGTGTAATCTTCACTTGAAACATCGGCGAAAAGTCTGTTCAGAATGGTGGTAAGAGTAGCGTTGAGAAGAAGATACTCTGAACTGAAAAGACCGTAGTTTTCATCACCGACCACATACTGCTCATAGAAGAAGCAGGCGAGCTCGCTGAAGGTTTTAATGTCTGTCTGAGGAAAGTCGAGAGCGAGCTCCTTAGCGTAAAGCTCGAGGCTTACACCTGTATCCATAGCATCGTTTTTGTAAATGGGAAGGCTGATAAGCTCTGAGAAAGCGGGAAGAAGCTTTTCGATGACACTGCAAAGCTCAGCATCTTCTGTGGGGTCGAGCTTAAGAAGGGACTGGACCTGTTTAACAGAGGTGAAGGTATTCAGAACGGTATTGAGACCGTAGCGTGTACATTCGAGTGCATAGGCACTGAAATCCTCTGAAGCAAGATTATAGCAGTTTTCGGAGATGATTCCTTTTTTGCTTGTTACATCTACGTCCTCGATGAACTCAGTTTTGATTTCTACTTCATCGCCGAAGGTTATGTTTCTGTAGGGGAGAGGATAGAGATTAAGTGATGAGGTGAGAACGTCGTAGACAGTGACACCGTTTGTACCTGTGTAGGCTTTGATGTCGTGAGCATGGGTATGACCCGTTAAATTATATCTGATGTTATACTGTGCATAAATTTCGGGAAGACCGATTTCGCTATCGATGAATTCACCGGGATGTACCATCTGACCGAAGATGAAATGATTGATAAGGTTATGGTGCATCATAGAGATGAGCTTTTTGCCGTCCTTTTCAGCTCTCTGTGCCTGTTCGGTGATCCAGTTAAGTCTTTTCTCGTCGATGCCGGAAGCACCGTCACCGGGCTTACAGCTGTCGATGGCTAAAAGTCTGTATTCGTCATTGAGATCTACGGTGTAGGAAGCAGAGTTGGGATCTCTGACAGTGGTATTTTCGTTGTAACCGAATTCTGCATAATAGTTTGCGAATTCTTCGGGAGTAACTTTATCTGCACCGTAGTAGTCGTGGTTACCGGGTACTACATAGACACGTTTTTTTGAAGATGCTTCGAATTTTTTAAGAAAATCTCTGAAGGCTTCGTGTTCGTTTCTTGTACCGTGATCTGTGAGGTCACCTGGAAGAAGGACGATTTCGCTGTCGTTTTCAGCGATTTCAGCAAAAAATGTGTCGATGATGAGAAGAGATTCAATCCAGAGCTGTCCGCTGCTGGGAACATGGCTGTAATCCTTTTCGTAGTAAGAGTCTCCCTTGTAACTACCGTATGTAAGATTGTAGTGAAGATCGTTCGCTACGGTAATCTTAAGCTCACCATTTTCGGCAGCAGAAACGCCTGCGGAAAAAAGGGAGAAGAGCATAAGTACGCTCAGCAGTACTGAAAAAACTTTTTTCATAGGTATGTCTCCTTAGTTTTCTGAATTATTTTCCTGTGCCGAAGAAGCGGAGGAAGAAATCGAAGATTTTGAGTAAGAAGTTTACAAGCTTGTCAAAGAAGGTAAGCTTGCTTTCATCTTCGGGAAGCTGATCGTAGCCCGGAAGAGTTGTATTATTATCGGAAGTGCCTTCATCGGTAGTGAACTGAAGTATGATACCTCCGAGAACAGATGTGATGAGAAATTCTATGCCCTTGAGTCTGGAAACACCGTCAGCGGTATAGTTAATGAAGAAGAAAGGTATATCCTTTCCGAAGAAGCCGCAGATGAAATCGAGAACTGTTGCATAGTCCTCAGCAGACACGTCTGCGAGAATGTAATTTAGTGAAATGATGATAGCTGAGATGAGAAGCTCATACTCAGTGCTCATGAGACCGTAGTTTTCATCGCCCAGAGTGTAAGCTCTGTAGAAGAAAACGATAAGGTCAGCGAGAGTCTCGAATTCAGACGAGGGAAGGTCAACACCTGCTTTTGCACCGAGAGATTCGATGCTTTTACCTGCTTCTGTTTCATCGGCAGCATAAACGGGCATAAATGCGATTTCCTGAATTACTGGTGTAAGCTCATCGATAAGAGCGGCCATTTCAGGGTTGTTTTCGGAATTTATACGAAGAAGATTTTTTATCTGACCTGCACTGAGGTATGAGTCCATAACCTTATCGAAGCCGTAGAGAGCGAAGGTCTCTGCATATTCGCTGAAGTTTTCGCAGGCGAGATTATAGCAGTAGTCTGTAACTATGCCTTCGAGACAGGATGCGTCGATGACAGTGATGTTTTCTGTTTCGATTTTCACTTTTTCGCCGAAGGTGACTACTCTGTAGGGACAGGGATAAGCATTGAGAGTGCTTGTGAGGATATCGTAAACGGTATTTCCGTTTGCACCTGTGTAGGCTTTGATATCGTGGGAATGAGTGTGACCGGAGAAGGTGTATTTTATGTTGTATTCAGCGAAAAGCTCTGAAAGACCTACATCGGGGTTCACATAGGAGTCAGTTTTGAAAATATCACCGAAAACGAAGTGGTTGAGAAGGTTGTGATGCATCATAGCTATAAGCTGTTTGCCGTCAGCCTTGGCTTTTTCGGCTTGTGTCTTTATCCAGCTGACCTTTCCTTCGTCAAATCCGGGAGCACCTTCACCGGGGATGGTAGAGTCGATGGCTAAAAGTCTGTAATCACCGTCGAGCTCAGCCACATAAGAGCCGGAGCTTTCATCGACTGCTATGGCTTCATTATAACCGAAGTCTGCATACCATTCCTTGAATTCCGGAACCTTCTGCGTGGAGAGGAAATCGTGGTTACCGGGAACGACATAAACGGATATACCTGTTTCTTTTTCGAAAGCGGCAAGCTTTTCTGAAACAACCATATGCTCATTTTTAAGACCTCTGTCAGTAAGGTCGCCGGAGAGAAGGACATAGTCACTGCTGTTCTGTGCAGCTTCAGAAAGGAATGCATCGATGATAGCACCTGATTCGATGTGAAGCTCACCGCTGTTTACTGAGTGACTGAAATCTGCATCTGTGTAAGCACCGGGCTTGGTGTCAGCACCTGCCTTGCTGTAGTGCAGGTCAGTAGCAGCAGTGATAATCATTTCATCAGCTGCCGAAGCACTTACGGGAATAAGTGTAAAAATCATAATTGCGCTGAGCAAGAGGGAAATAATCTTTTTCATAATTTTTCTCCTTTTATTTATTAAATGCACTCGACTGCTTTCTTCTCACAGTCCAGTCCTTTAACATAGGATTCGAGGAATTTTGCGAAGCCCTCCGCAGTTTCCCTGTCAGGCTCTGCAGTGACACATTCGGCAGAGGCGAAGATCTCGTTTTCGAGGAATTCGGCAAGACTTACCTTTGATGTGTCCTTAAGTGAATAGAGAGCTAAAAGAGCCATACCGTAGGGGCCGCCCTCACCCGCTGTCTTCATTACGGAAACGGGAGTGCCAAGTGCAGAAGCCGTGTATTTCTGACCTACACCGGGATAAATGTAATATCCGCCGTGACCGTAAAGCTTGTCAGTCTGAACATTTTCATTTTTGAAAAGAAGGTCAAGACCAATCTTGAGTGAAGCCATGGCCGAATAAAGCTGGGTACGGAAGAAGTTTCCGAGATTCATTTTACTGTCGGGAGTGCGCATAAAGAGCGGTCTGCCTTCATCGAGACCTGTAACAGGCTCACCTGAATAGTAGTTATAAGAAACGAGACCGCCGCAATCTGCATCACCCTCGAGGGATTTTTCATACATCATATCGAAGATTTTGCCCTTTGACACATCCATACCGAGGGCGAGAGCGAATTCGTGGAAGAGACTGCCCCAGGCATTGATATCACTTGTGCAGTTGTTACAGTGTACCATAGCCACAGGCTTACCTGCGGGAGTGGTTACCATATCTATTTCAGGATAAACCTTACTTAAGTTCTTCTCGAGAACGAGCATGGCGAATACGGAAGTACCTGCAGAGATATTGCCGGTTCTTTCCTTTATGGAGTTGGTGGCAGTCATACCTGTACCTGCATCGCCCTCAGCGGGAGCAAAGGGGACACCTGCTTTGAATTCTCCGCTTTCGTCGAGCATAAGTGCGCCCTTTTCAGTAAGACAGCCTGCGTTTTCGCCTGCCACGAGAACCTTGGGGAGAATGTCACGGAGCTTCTTTGTAAAGCCTTTGGCTGCTGTCATTTCATCGAACTTTTCCATCATCTTTTCATCGTAATCATTTACGGTGCTGTCGATGGGGAAAATACCTGAGGCTTCACCTATGCCCACGGCATTGACGCCTGTGAGCATATAGTGAACATAACCTGCAAGAGTGGTGACATAAGCCACCTCGGGGATATGGTCTTCACCGTTTAAGATAGCCTGATAAATGTGAGAGGCTGTCCATCTCTGGGGGATGTTGAAGCCGAGAGCCTCAGTAAGAGCCGCTGAGGCTTCGCCCGTGGTGGTATTTCTCCAGGTGCGGAAGGGAGTGAGAAGCCTTCCGTTTTTGTCGAAGGCTAAATAGCCGTGCATCATAGCGGAAATACCCATAGCACCCGTGGTGGCAAGAGCACAGTCGTATTTTTTCTTTACGTCCTTTTTAAGAGCAGAGAAGCAGGAACGAAGAGCGGTGTGAACATCCTCGAGAGAATATGTCCAGTATCCGTTTTCCAGTTTGTTTTCCCATTCGTAGCTGCCGGAAGCGAGGGGGAGAGCATCTTCACCGATAAGCACTGCCTTGACTCTCGTGGAGCCGAGCTCGATGCCTAAAGCGGTTTTACCCTCGGTAATCATTAATCTTTTATCCATTTTTTACCTCATCTGTAATAAACGCTGCCGAGCTTAAGCTCTTTTTTGAAGTCAGCGATGTTTGTGTTCTTACCGATAACAACAGACTCGATGCCCATAGCATCTGCCCAGTCGCACAGCTGCTTTGATGTGAGGTCGTAGCTGAATGCTGTGTGGTGAGCACCGCCGGCCATAAGCCATGCCTCTACGCCTGTGTAGAAATCGGGTCTGGGTACCCAGAAATTAGTAGCAGTAGGAAGAGAGGGCATTTCCTTTTCTGTCTTTATGCAGTCAACCTCGTTGATGATAAGACGGAAGCGGTTGCCGAGGTCAACGAGTGAACAGGCGACACCTTCACCTTCCTTTGAGGTGAATACGAGTCTTGCAGGGTCTTCTCTTTCACCCATTGAAAGAGGTTTGCATTTTATGCCGATTTTACCGTCGGCAATAGAGGGACAGATTTCGAGCATGTGAGCCTGAAGGATGCCTTCCTTACCGGGAACGAGATTATAAGTGTAGTCCTCGAGCATAGATGTACCCTTGGCACCCTCCATACCCTCGGTCATAATCTTCATAAGACGCACCATAGCGGCGACCTTCCAGTCACCCTCGGCGCCGAAGCCGTAGCCCTTTTCCATAAGTCTCTGGATAGCAAGACCGGGAAGCTGCTTAAGAGCACCGAGATCACCGAAATGGGTTACGATAGCCTGATAGTTTTTCTCTTTCAGGAAGCGTTCGAAGCCGAGCTCGATCTGAGCCTGAACCTCTACATGGCGTCTGAATTCAGCAGGGTCTCTGCCTTCGAGGATAATGTCATATTTTTCGTAGTATTCGTCTGTGAGTGCCTTTACGTCAGAAACGGAAACAGCGTCTACGCTTTCTGCGATTTCATTTACGGGATAAGCGTCGATTTCCCAACCGAACTTAAGCTGGGCTTCAACCTTGTCGCCTTCGGTAACAGCTACATTTCTCATATTGTCAGCCACTCTCATAACTCTGATGTGGCTACTTTCTGCGATACCTACGGCAGTTCTCATCCAGGCAGCGATTCTTTCCTTGACTGCCTTAAGAGACCAATGTCCTACAACGGTTTCTCTCTCGATGCCCATTCTTGAAAGAATATGAGCATATTCTCTGTCACCGTGAGCGGACTGGTTTTCATTCATAAAGTCCATATCGATGGTATCGTAGGGGATTTCCTCATTGAACTGTGTGTGTAAATGAAGGAGAGGCTTTCTGTATTCCTGATGGCCTAAAATCCAGCTTTTAGCAGGGGAGAAGGTGTGCATCCAGGTGATTACACCTGCACAGCTTTCGTCTACATTGGCTTCGTTAAAGGTTTTTCTGATAAGCTCATTGGTAATAAGAGTGGGTTTCCATACTACCTCGTAGGGAAGGATGCCGCTCTTATTGAGCTCGTTTACGATAATCTTTGAGTGCTCTGCTACATTGCGGAGACATTCGTCACCGTAAAGGTCCTGTGAACCTGTGCAGAACCAGAATTTATATGCTTTCATTATATTTCCTCCTAAGATATAATTTTACAGAATAATAATACCATTTTAATGTCTTAAATGTCAATAAGCCATAAAAAAAAGAACACCGTCAGTGTTCTTTTTTCGTTTTATTACAGCAGATCGTTGAACAGCTTGAAATTAATTTTGTCAGCCTTCATTTCTCCTGCCTGAATTTTCTTTATGATTTCCACGATACGGTCATTGACGGGGGTTTTTACTCCGTATTTTCTGCCAAAATCACATACCACACCGTTTATGGCATCGATTTCGCAGGGCTTACCTTTTTTAAGGTCCTGAAGCATAGAGGGCTCGATAAGACGGTGTTTTTTCATGGCTACGGGCAGAAGAAGTGTACCGAAGGCTCTTTTTAAAGCTCCCTTATAGTAGAAGAGTCCTACGATGTTTTTTCCCTGAACGGGTGCAAAGGTTACTCCTGCTGCATGACCCACATCGATGCATTCTTTCATACAGCGTATGGCTACCTGTTTACCGAGCTTATCCTCGGAAACATCACCGAAAACTCCGCCGGCTACAGTGCCGAGGCCTGAGAAGGTGGCGTTGATGAGAAGCTTTGACCAACGTGCTCCCATAAGGTTAGGCTCCTCGTGAACGGGACACATAAGTTCGAGAAGTTCTTTTACTTCTCTGAACTGTTCGTCAGTGATACCGTTCATTTTGCCCATATGGAAGGAAAGGCTGTCGGGCTCACTGGTAAGCTCACACACACCGGGTTCGATAAGAGCGGCACCCCATTCCACGGCACATCCCATAGTGTGATTTTCACCGATGATTTCAGCGATACCCGGCTCGGGAATACCGTTCTGTAAGGTTACGATTACACCGTTTTCAGAAAGATAATCCTTGAGGAAGGTCACTACATCTTTATTGAAAAGTTGTTTGGTCAGAAGGATGATAACATCATATTTACCCTCCATCATATCAGGCGTTATAGCCTTGACGGGAACTGTCATTTCTACCGTACCCGTTATTTTTGCACCTTTTTCATTGAGAATAGCCACGTGCTCTTTATTTCTGTTGATAAGGTCTGCTTCTCCGCCGTTTTTTGCTATGTAGGCACCTAAAACAGTACCGAGAGAGCCTGCTCCGTAGATTGCATATTTTGCCATAATGTTTCCTCCGTTTATTTATTCTTTTTGTGATTTTACGACCGATAATCAGTCTCTGAAAAACTCTGTAATTTCATTGAAATACCATCTGAGAGTTTCATCGCCGCTCATAAAGATTTCGTGCCTTGAGTTCTTTACATTTTTGATTTTTATTCTTGCCATAGAAGCGAATCTATCCGTGTACTCGCCCGAGAGCTGTTTGTCCTCCTCGGGCTTAAAAATGAGTAGCGGGGTTTTCAGCATTCTTATTCCCTGAGAGGAGAGAATTTTATCTTTTGCATCCAAAGATGCCCTTACCCAACCGAAGGAGGGACCTGAGGTCTGATAAAGAGGTTCTCTTTTTCTTTTGTCATGGTAATAGTCAAATCTCGCAGGAGAGGAAGCGTCACCTGTTTCGGCACTCTGAGCTTTGTCGAAAACGCATCTCCCCGGTGCAGAAATATTTCTGCCACCCAAAAGACAAATAACCTTCGATGCAAAGGCAGCTACTGCTACGGGCATACCCATATTACCGCAAATCATTGGTGAAGAAAGTACCGCCTTGTGTACGGTGTAGGGATTTTTCATCATGTAGAGAAGAGCGACGGTGCTGCCGAGGGAGTGGGTGTAAAAGTAAATTTTCTTATCCCCAGTCAGCGGTCTCACTACCTCGTTCATAAAAACCTCCAGGTCTTCTCTGTAAAGGGTGAAATCATCCGTCTCGACTCTTTCGGGTTTACCGCTGCGGTGCTCGGATTTTCCGTGGCCTCTGAGGTCGGGACAGAAAACACTGTAGCCGCTTTTGCGGAAATAGTATGCCATTTCACGGAATTTCTCTGCCGACTCCGTAAAGCCGTGAAGAATGACCACACTGCCACGGGAAAGCTTTTTGTCGTATCTTTCGTAGTGAAGGGTCAGTCCGTCACGGGAAAGAAAGGTTCCGTCGGTTCTTTTTGAGGCAAGATAAGGTTCAACCTTTTCCGTCATAAGTGTAAAGTAGTTTCTCTCATCGATTATCTGTACACTGTCGAATTTGTCTAAAAAATCAAGCATAAGAGTCCTCCTTTGTAGTATACGGGCTTATTTTAGCATAAATGTCTGTGCAAGACAAGGGGAGAGAAAGGAAAATAATGCGGAACGGACAGAATAAACGCTGAACGGGTCAAGTGAGTTTTCTGTGCACATTCAGACAGTTAAAGAAAAACCACTGTTACGTTGTGCCTGTGAAATGCACATCTGACGTGACAGTGGTTTTATTCCTTGAGAGATACTTTTTATCTCTGTTTGTGCCTTTGTTTTTATTGTAATGTTATTGATGGGCAGATTTTTTTACCAGTATCATAGCTTTACTCATAGGCTTATAAAGAAGCAACATAAGCATAAAGTTTGCACCGCCGTGAACGAGATCCCAGGGTATACCTGCTATCCACCAGGAGAAGGCGGCAGGTATACTGCCCAGAAAGAGAGCCTTGCTCAGAACACAGAGAAAGCCGAAGCACAGACCGAATAGTCCTGAAATGATCGCCCATGTGAGAGGTTCATCACTTTTACGGAAAATCCGTGCCGTCAGAACGAGCAGAGGCCAGGCGTAAAGGTACATCACCCACCAGTCGCCAAATCCGAAAATCGCACCCTCCAGCAGTATGAACACGGGGACGACGAAGTATACCTTATTGCCGAAATGCTTTGAGAACATAAGAAGCCAGAAGGAGGTAAGCTCGATGTTGGGAAGCTCCATCATAGCTACCTTGCACACCTCGATAACAGCTACCATTATGCCTACGAGTGCTACATCAAAAACGGAAGTCTTTTTCATATCAGTAGGTGCTGTAAACTATTCTGAAAGCATCTCCGTCATTTACGGGCTGCTCCGAAATGCCGTAATTACAGTATTCACCGTTTACATAAAAAGACCAGTAGGATGAATCTACGGTGAAATCGGCAGTTACTCCGTTGATTTCACTCACGGTAAAGCCGTACTGACCCTCGGAGCCGTCGAAGGTGAGACCTTCTGCGTCCTCCATAGCACCGATAAGATATTCCGCATCGGTTTTTACTTCGTAGAGAGTGGACTGTTCTTTATTATCCACTACCTCGATGGTGACTTCCTTCGTTCCTCCTGTGGGCTTTTTGCTGAATGCAGAGTATGCGAAGACCATACCTGCCACGAGAACTGCGGCCAGCAGAAGGGTGATAATGTGTTTCTTTTTCATTTTTTGTTTCCTTTCTTTTTTGTCTGTCAATAAAAGATTGTGAGCAGACATTATTCTTCTTAGGAAACAAAAAACGACCCTGAAAGGTCGCAAAGGCACACAGTTACCTGAGGATGATAACATACCACCCTGAAAATGTCCTTGCGTTAAGCCGGTTACTCGCAGCTCCACAATATCGTTACGGGCAGGTCTTCTGACTTCGGCTTTCATCACCCTTTTCCGTCTTCTCATCCCGCAGGACAATGACATAATGGAAAAAGACTCCTTCCTTACAGCGACGAGTTCGTGAGGGACTTTCACCCTGCTTCCCTTTTCACCTGACAGCTCATATCTGCAGCTGCCCGACACCTGTAACGTTTTTATTAACTTTTAACTGCGAAAAGCGGTATCACTCTTTGCAGTGTTAAAATATCATAATTTTTTTCCGCTGTCAAGTCGGTTTTTCTTGACTAAAGGGAAAGTTTCCTTTATACTTATAATGTATAATTATATATAAGAGGAAACGAATATGAAAACCATTACCGAAAAAGCAAAGGAAAATATTATTATCGTAGCTCACAGGGGCGCCTGCGGGGGAAACATACCCTGTAACACTCTCGCTTCCTATGAAATAGCTCTTAAGCAGGGTGCGGATATGATAGAAGCGGATGTAAGTGTCAGCGGTGACGGTAAGCTTTATCTTTTTCATCCGATGAAGGAGTGGGCTCATTTCGGTAAGCCTCTTTATTTCGGTGCTCTGCCTCTTAGTGTGATAAAAAAACAGCACTATGTGAATTACGACCGTACAGCGACGCAGTTTACCGTATCGGATTTCGATGAATTTCTCGAGTGCTTCAAGGACAGATGCTACATAAATATCGATAAATTCTGGTCAGCTCCCGAAAAGATATATAAGGCGATAAAGGCACACGGAATGACGGAGCAGTGTCTGGTTAAAAGTAAGCCCTCAGAGAAGGTGTTTGATATTCTGGAAAATCTCGCTCCCGATCTGCCCTTCATACCTATTGTAAAGGAAGAGCACACCTGCCACGAAGAGCTGATTAAAAGAAACATCAACTACATCGGCGCAGAAGTCCTTTTTAAGGAGGATACCTCTTACCTTGCCTCGGAGGAGTTCAGGGATAAAATGCATTCCGACGGAAAGCTTCTGTGGGCAAACGCTATTATTTACGATTACCGTCAGCAGCTTTCGGGCGGCCACAGCGACGACAGCGCTCTCACCGTAAGCGAGGACTACGGCTGGGGATGGCTGGCGGACAGAGGTTTCGATTTTATCCAGACCGACTGGACGATGATGCTCGCAGAGTATCTGAAAAGAACGGAAAGATACTACAGAAAAGGAGAATGAGAATGAAAAACAAGCTGGTTATTTTTGACTGCTTCGGTGTAATCTTCGACGAAATCGCACCGCCTTTTTTCAGAAGGCATTTCGACGAAGAGACAGCGAGAGTCCTTAAGGATAAATACTTTATTCCTGCCGACCTCGGCGAAATTACCCGTGAGGAGCTTTTTGACCGTATGTCAGCGGAGCTTGGGATGAAAAAGGAAGATATTCTCCGTGAATGGGACGAGCTGATTCATCTCCGGCCTTATATGGTGGAGGAAATTAAAAAAATCCGTGAAAAGGCTGATGTGGCTCTTCTTTCCAATGCACCTCTCGGCTTTGTAGAAAAGCTTTTCGATGAAAATAACATTACGGAGCTTTTCGATAAGATGTTCATTTCATGTAACCTTAAAATAGCTAAACCCGACCCGAGGATTTATCTTCACTGCGTATCCTCCTTCGGCAAGATATACGAGAAGATTTATATGGTCGATGACAGCTTACCTAATGTGGAAAAGCTCGGTGAACTCGGAATTACAGGCATACACTTCAAAGATGCGGAAAGTCTCCGTCAGATAAAGCTCTGACATTCAGCATAAATATCACTTTTAATCAGAAAAGGAGCAAATGAAATGGAAAACAGTAAAACCTTTATTCTTAAAAAAGTGACAG
This sequence comes from Acutalibacteraceae bacterium, assembly GCA_045637365.1. Classification (GTDB taxonomy): domain Bacteria; phylum Bacillota; class Clostridia; order Oscillospirales; family Acutalibacteraceae; genus UBA6857. Next base: position 1,643 of record JAZTZH010000040.1, on the reverse strand, counting down.
CACTTGCGATGGCACTTCTTATGGTCTTCTCTGCAGGCTTTACTCCTGCTCTTGCGGCAGAGGGTGAAGAGGAAGCGGAGAAGGAATACATCGCTTCTGTCGGTGAGACACTCTACGAAAGCTTACAGGAAGCCGTCAATGAGGCAGAAAACGGTTCGACGGTTGTTTTATCTGCCGATGCAGAGGGTGACGGTGTATTTGTTCCCGGAGATAAGGAAATTACCTTCGACTTCGGCGGTTATACCTACACTGTAAACGGAGAACTCGTAGGCTCTGCCGGCTCAGAGACACAGGGTATGCACCTGGAAAAGGGCGCAAAGGTAGTTCTTAAAAACGGTACACTTAAAGCTGACAGAGAAATGAGAATTCTCGTGCAGAATTACTGCGACCTTACATTAGAGGATATGACTCTCGATGCGGAAGCAGTTGACGGTGTGTACACTCTTTCCGATAATTTTGGTAATGTGATCATTAAAGGTGAAAGTAACATCTTAAGTAAGAATGTAGCCTTTGACCTTTACTATAATATGCTTAACATCTATCCCGAAGGTGTAAATGTAACCTTCCACGAAACCTTCACAGGTACGGTAAAGGGTGACATCGAGTACGGTGCAGAGGTAGTTACAGAGAACTGGACAGAAAAGACTGCACTCACTATTTACGGCGGTAGATTCCTCGGTGAAATCCTTCTCACAAGTGAAACAGACAAAGCAAACATCACAGCTTATGGCGGTATATTCTCTGACGGAGCTGTAGCAGATTACTGTGCAGAGCATTTCAAGGCTATTCCCGACGGTGAAAACTACAAGGTAGTTCCGAAGGATTACATCGTTTCTTCCATAGACGGAAAGAAATACGAAAAAATACAGGAAGCAGTAGATAACGCAGAGGGCGAAACCACTCTTACACTTCTTACTGATGCAGAGGGTGACGGTATCTTCGTTCCCGCAGATAAGGAAATCATCTTCGACTTTGGCGGTTATACCTACACTGTAAACGGAGAACTCGTAGGCTCTGCCGGCTCAGAGACACAGGGTATGCACCTGGAAAAAGGCGCAAAGGTAACCCTTAAAAACGGTACACTGAAAGCTGACAGAGATATGAAAATCCTTGTGCAGAATTACTGCGACCTTACACTGGAAGATATGACCCTCGATGCAGAAAACATCGACGGTGTGTACACTCTTTCAAACAACTACGGCAATGTGACAGTAAAAGGTGAAAGTAACATCTTAAGTGATAATGTAGCTTTCGACCTTTATTACAATATGCTGAACATCTATCCCGAAGGTGTAAATGTAACCTTCGACGAAACCTTCACAGGTACGGTAAAGGGAGATATGGAATACGGTGCAGAGGTAGTTACAGAGAACTGGACAGAAAAGACTGCACTCACTATTTACGGCGGTACATTCCTCGGTGAAATCCTTCTTACAAGTGAAACAGACAAAGCAAACATTACAGCTTACAGCGGTATATTCTCTGACGGAGCTGTAGCAGATTACTGTGCAGAGCATTTCAAGGCTATTCCCGACGGTGAAAACTACAAGGTAGTTCCCAAGGATTACATCGTTGCTACCACTGACGGAAAGAAATACGAAAAAATACAGGAAGCAGTTAATGCAGCAGAAGGTGAAACCACT
>JAZTZH010000039.1:0-34427 GCA_045637365.1 Acutalibacteraceae bacterium | reverse complement strand
CCGATAAGGTAAAAAATATACCCTGCATAAATATGACAGAGCAGATGAGCATTACCTCAGATAATGTTCCCGTAATGTGTGCAGAAGCTGATGATACAGCCTATGTAATATACACCTCAGGCTCTACAGGTGCACCCAAGGGCGCAAAAATCAGTCATAAATCGGCAGTCAACCGAATACTGTGGATGCACGATAAGTATCCTCTGGAGGAAAACAGCGTGATTCTCCAGAAAACACCATATACTTTTGACGTATCCGTATGGGAGCTTTTCTGGTGGGGAATGTGCGGCGGCTCTCTTGCAGCCTCAAAGCCGGGAGAACACTTCCTTCCTGCGAAGATACTCGAAGAGGTACAGAGAAACGGAGTAACACATATTCATTTTGTACCTTCGGTATTTGAGCTGTTCTTAAATTATCTGGAAACACATAAGGAAGAGATAAACAAATTTGAAACAGTGAGATATGTTTTCCTTTCGGGTGAAGCACTGACCTCAGATCTCATACAGAGATTCTACAGAATGTACGATTACGAAAGAGTGACTGTACACAATCTGTACGGACCTACCGAATGTGCTGTAGACGTAACATATTACGACTGTACACCTGAGGACACAGACCCTGTTCCTATCGGTAAGCCCATAGCCAATACACAGATACACATATTAGACAAATATTTAAGACCTGTACCCATCGGAGTGACAGGTGAGCTGTGCATAGCAGGAATGAATGTAGGACAGGGATATCTGAATAACCCCGACCTTACAGCAGAAAAATTCATCGACAACCCCTTCGGCGAAGGCAAGCTCTACAGAACAGGAGACAATGCATACCTGAGAGAAGACGGAAATATCGTGTTCTGCGGAAGACAGGACAATCAGATTAAACTTAACGGTCAGCGTGTGGAAATCGGTGAAATTGAGTCTGTTATAGCTGCTGTTTACGGTGTTGAAAGTGTTGCCGTGACGGTGCGGAAAATAAATTCCCGTGATGTACTTGTAGCTTTTTATTGCGGAAAGACAGATATGGAAATCAAAATCAAGGATTTATGCCGTGAGAAGCTGCCTAAATATATGGTGCCGTCTTTTGTGGTTTATCTCGATGATATGCCTTTGAATCAGAATGGTAAGCTTGACAGACGTAGGCTGAATGAAAGAGAGCTGAATGTGTATGAATCCGAAGCACAGGTTCCCGAAAACGATACGGAAAGATACATCTGTGAAGTGTTTGAGGATATTCTCGGCGAAAAGAATATAGGAAGAAACAGTGACTTCTTCGAGCTTGGCGGAACGAGCTATTCTATGATTTCTCTTTTAAGTGAGGATGGCTTTGAAAATGTGAGTGCAGCAGAATTTATGAGAAATCCGACTCCCGCACTTCTTGCCGGAATACTGAACAGAAAGCCGATCAGTGAAGCAGAGTATATTGAAGCCTTGTATGTTCCCGAAAAAACGGAGAATGTTATGATTATCTTGCCCTTCGCAGGCGGTGGAGCAGAAGCGTACGTTAATTTTGTATCTTCGTTTAAAAGGACAAGAAAATCCACGGCCGTGTATTTTGTACGGTATTTACACTCCATTAGGGAATGTAATGAAGCGGCAGCCGAAATAGCCGGATTCTTTAAGGGTGAAGAAATATTATTTTATTCTCACTGTGTCGGTTCTGCAGTGGCACTGAATATTATTTCATCCCTCGAAAGAGAGAATGTAGCGGTTAAGCATTACTTTGCGGCAGCGAGTCTGCCACCCGAAAAGCCGTCGTCAAGGAATATATGGAATTATGTTCCGGACTTCATTCTCAGACGTATTCTTCTGAAGGCAGGTGCTGATTTCGACAAGCTTTCACGTGAAGAGGTTTCTGTGATTCTTCAGAAGTTCAGAAAGGATACAGATTTTGCTAATAGCGGGTTTGCTGAGCTTAATGGCAGAATTAATGTGCCTGTCAGTGTGATTATAAGTAAACGGGATACCTTTACCAAAAATTACAGACAAGCCGCTGACTTATGGAAAAAATATGCGGATAAGGCAGTTACAGTCAAATATATCGACAGCGACAGTCATTATTTCCAGTCTGACAGCAGTGATGAGCTTACTGATATGATTATCAGTGACTTATAAAAAGTAACAGACTAAAAATCACCTCTTATTTCAGATGTCGTAAAAAGGCGTCTGATTTAAGAGGTGATTTCTGTTAAAAAAAAGAAAACTGAGCTCGCAAAAAAAATGAAGTCTGTATGATGTTTTTGATTTAGGTTGCATAAAGACGGCTTAAGAAAACGGAGATCTGTAAAGTAAAATATACAGATTTCGTATCGTGCGGATTTTTCTGAGGACAGATAAAAAACAGATATTCGGTATCTCTTTTCTTTTTTTGCAAAATAACGGCTTTTCATATGAATTTTACAGAAAAAATCGCTGAAAAAGTGTGCTGTTTTGTCAGAAATTATTGAAAAGATGAGAAGAATGTGATATATTTAATAATGAGTAACAATGTCTTGTTTTATATGTTTTTTTTATGTTGCTGAATATGTTTTATTCGGGAATATTAAGGAGGTGCTTCTCTTATGACAGATAAAGAACTCAGAAAGCTCAGCCGTCTGGAGCTGCTTGAATTGCTTCTCGAGGCGAGCAACGAAAACAGAAATCTTTCTGAAAAAGTCGATAAGCTGAAAGCGGAAAATAAAACTGCTGAAAGCATCGAAAATCTTTCTGTAGTAACCCGTCAGGTAGAGAGTGCACTTAAATATGCCGAGAGCCTTACCGATACGCTTAAAAATGTGTCGGGTGACGGAGCGGTAAAAAACAGCAGCACAAATAAAGAAACACCTGTAAAACAAGCTGTTCTGACAGACCGTGAGATATACAGACGTATCCTGTGCTTTTTCGCTGAAAACGACGAAAAGCTCAGCGTTTTTCCCGATGATTTGGGAAATGATGTCAGACAGCGTATAAGAAGCATACTCAGAAGCAGAAATACGGACTGATACCCGTATAATAGGAGCGTTCCCGCCGATGGCAAGAAAAAAACAGACAAATAAAATAACGATTCCTACCGCAAAACAGATCGAAGAGGAAATTCTCAGAGAAAAATACAACCGTAAATACAGACAGGTACTTAAAAGTACCCTGTATTCTCTGATTGTGGTCGCTGCCGTAGCAGTGCTTATAGCGACTCTTGCATTCCCCGTTCTGCAGATTTCAGGCAGCAGTATGGAACCGACACTTAATGATGAAGAAATAGTCGTGCTTTTAAAAACGGCAAATATGAAAAAAGGGGAGCTTTGCTGCTTCTCTTATCAGAATAAGCTTCTCATAAAGCGTGTTATCGGTCTTCCCGGTGACAAGATAAACATAGATGAAAACGGTAATGTATATGTAAACGATGAGCTTATTGATGAGCCATATGTTACGGACAGAGCCTTAGGTGAAACGGATATAAAGCTTCCCTGTTACGTAACGGACGGACACTATTTCGTTTTAGGTGACCACCGTTCCACATCTATTGACAGTCGAAGCAGTGTTATAGGACTCGTAAGCGAAGAATATATAGTAGGAAAGATATTTTTCAGAGTCTGGCCTTTTGACAGTATCAGTTCAGTGAACTGACAGTAAATAAAACAAAAAGGAGGTGGCAGGTTTGGAAACATTAAGTAATGATTATCTCGGCAGACACAAAAAATTCAGAATCGACAGTAAAAAACTTGCCACAGCTTTTTGTGTAACAGCTTTTGTTATTGCCATAATAGTTTTCTGGCTGCTCAAGCTCGTGGGTATTACCGCTACGGGTGATGCATTCTGCGGACTTGAAGAGCATACTCACGGTGATGAATGTTACATAAGTGAGCTTGTCTGCGGTTATGACAGTGAAACTACTGCAGCTTCACAAACAGAAGTCTCGCAGCAGGAGGATTTTTCTGAGAAAGAGACGACAGACTCTGCGGACTCTGACGAAGCGGTGACGGGTGAGCCTGTCTCAGAAGAGGAAAAGCCGACCGAAGAAACCACGACGGCAAAAGCACACACACATTCTGACGAGTGCTGTGTAAGTGTTCTTTCCTGTAAGGAAACAGAGCATATCCATAATCAGGAATGCTTCCCCGATAAAACAGCCGACACAGAAACTGTCAGTGATTGGCTCGGTACAGTGCAAGATGTCAGGATTACAAATGATATACCTAAAAATCTTGTAGCTGTTGCGATGTCACAGACAGGCTACGAGGAAAGCAGCCGTAACTACGATTTCGACAGTGACGGAGACAGAATCGGATACACACGCTACGGTGAATGGTACGGAAATCCTTACGGGGAATGGAATGTGATGTTTGTATCCTTCTGTCTGCATTATTCGAATATAAATAATGATTCGGAGCTTAAAAATGCAGGAGCAGAGGCGATGAGACTCTCGTGGCAGAAAAGAAATGCTTATGCAGCCGCAGAGGGGTATACACCTGAAAGAGGTGACATAGTTTTCATCGATAACGATGCGGACAAAACAGCCGACACCGTAGGTATTATAACTGCTCCCGGTGAAAACTCTCTTAAGGTTATTATGGGTGACAGCAACGACAGAGTCGAAACAGTAACCGTAGAAATATCCGGTAAAATCATAGGATACGGAAAAACAGGCGAACTCAGCTTCGCAAGAGATACGGAATACAAATCTGAAGAAACAACCGAAGCAGAGACTACCGAACTGACAGAAGAAGAAACAACAGAGCAAGCTGCCCCTCTTATGCTGTTCAGTGCTCCGAGAGCAACCATTATCGAAATCAACGAACTTACATCAGTAGTCAGAGCTGTTTCCTTCAAAACCCTCGAAGGAGAAATAATAGACGAAAACTCAACCGTATATTTAGGACAAACCTATGTTATAACCATAGAGTTCGCTGAAGATAACACAGGCGACGAGTGGATTCAGTTCCGTCACGACGAGGACCATCATCTTCATTATCAGATTCCCGAAAATATCCATTGTGAGCCTTTTACCGAGTGGCATCCTATCACTGCGAAAACAGAAGACGGAACCATCGAGGATGTTGGTGAATATTTCATCAGAGACGACGGATTGCTTATTGTGGTATTCCACGACGACCCGGTAACCGGTGAATGCTTCGGTGCGAAATATTCAAACGTTGACTTCGTAATCGAATTCAACGCTACGGTTGGTGACACTCAGTCAGGAGAATCTACAGAGGTCGTGTTCAACGATGAAATCAAGGTTAATCTGAACATCGATACCGAAGCCGATATGAAAGTCACTAAAACCCACGGAACCTACAACGGTAAAGACAACACATTGGAGTATCAGATAAGAATTGAGGCAACTAAAGCTGTTATTAAGGATCTTGTCGTAGCTGACGATGTGTACTTAGAAAATCATCACCATATTCTTAAAGATACCATTGTGGTAACTGACCTCGAAGGTAATGTCTTAGACCCACAGCCTACTGTAGGCCCCGGACGTTATTCAGGAACTGCCGAAGCAGGCTTTACTCTTACAGGCTTTCCTGACTTTGCGGCGGGTGAAGGCTTCCTTATAAAATATAAAGCCGCCATAAACGACAATATGCTCGGCGAAGAATCTGTCGGAATGTGGAACGGTGTTGATGCCACCGGCAAAAACGCAACAGGTACTCCTGTCAGCAAGTGGGCAGAGGACTGGGTAGTGGTCGAGCTTAATAAAATCGAAAAAGACGGTAAGCAGGCTGTTCTTACAGCTCCCGACGGCAGTCTTGTCCCCGTAATCGAATGGGAAATCGAAATCAAAAAAAGCGACACCAACCTTCAGGGTACAGTAGTAGTCGATACCCTCGGCCACGGACTGGAATACTACACGGAACAGGATATAAGAATAATTCGCTATGACCAGTGGGGCTACAAGCTCGGTGAGACTGACCTGAAGTGGAATGATGTGGAAGTCGACGGAAATTCGATGTCCTTCGCCCTTCCCGACGGTCACAGATTTGTTATCGTTTACTATACAACCTACGAAGAGCTTCAGGACGGTGAACAGAAGCATTACACAAATACCGCCAAGGTCACCATTAATCAGAGAGAAGAGGTAGCAGGCGGTGAAGCCGATGTAGTAGGCTTTATTCCGAGAATAAGAAAAAATGCGAGCGGTGATGACGGTGAGTATGTATATTTCACTATCGAAGCCGATGTCCCCGGAGTCATCAAGGACTGGGGTGGATTTTTCCTTACTGACCTGGCGGCCTTCTGGGGCTATAACGAAAACGCAGAAGGTTTTCTCTATGTCGAGAATATACCGGAAGACCTGGTAATAACTGCAGTTACAGAAAGCGGTCGTACAGTAAGCTTTACTCCGTATGTTCCCGGCGGACCCACGGAAAACACTTATATTCTTGTCTCACCCGCTGAGGGTAACCAATATCACAGCTTCAATATTTATTTTAACACCTCAGATGCAGACTCCGTTTCATCCAAGTGGATACTAAGTGAAGATTCAAAGCTTACTGTTTCATATAAAATGCCCTTTGATGCTAAAACCGGCACCGAATGGACAGGCGAGCTGAAAGGTGATAAAACGGTCGAAGACCTGCTTTTACAAAACTACAAGCTTGCCAACGAGGCATACCTCAATTATACTGAGCTCATTCAGGTGACAGGCACAACCAATTACGAATACTCTCCGATGATTACGAAAAAATCCTCCGTAAACGAGGACGGAACAGTTGATTACACCGTTACATTTTATAATACCGTTCCCGGCTCAGGAGGAAATCAGGGATATCTCACATCAGCATATTCCATCAATTTCAATGACACCTTTGACGAAAAACTTGAATATGTCAAGGGTTCTCTGAATGTTACCTGCTATGACCCGTGGAATAATTCAAGATGGTATAACAAATATGTCTATGACGGTGAAATTTCGGGCAACACAATGATTGTACAGGCAAATCAGTTAAAACTGAGCCAGACTAACCCTGACCTGCCGACGAATGCCATAGAGTGGATAAGTCCCTTTACCGATTATCAGCTGTACTGTAATGCAATAGGTGCAGGCGGTAAGCATGTTTTCACATACAAGCTGAAATTAAAGGATGAATACCTGAATTCAACGGAAGAAAACAAGTATACTCTTGACAACACGGCAGAGCTGAAATGGAATGCAGACAAATCATCAGGTCCCGTCACAGATACCGTAGAGTTCAAAACCGGTCTTTTAGACAAGCATGTTGTACAGGAAAACAACAAGCTGCTTTTCGATATTCATATTAACCGTAATGCTCTCGATATTCTTAAAGGCACAGACACTATCACCATCGAGGACACGATGACACATAACCTTTCCGTTTACTGGGATTCAATAAAGCTTCTTTATCAGGATAAAACTACAGGTAACTGGATAGATTTTGACAGCGTCGGAAGTCGTCACACGTACACTGTTACCTACGACCAGACAGCTAACAGACTTACCTTTGTTCTGCCTGATGAGCTACATATAAGAATAGATTATACCACCCTGATTACCGAAAGCGGACAGGTTTCCGTAAACAATGCCGTAAAGGTTGACGGTAAGGCTCAGGTAACGGATATTATCGATGCCACCTTTAAGGTAGAACAGCACAGCGGTGGCGCTACAGGTTCAATCCATAACATCACTCTTCTGAAACAGGACGGTGACACCGACGAGAGGTTACCGGATGTCGGATTCCTTCTTTACGGACCTATGGGTGACCCGGATGCCGTCCCTTCTGACGGTGCAGATGAAAGCATCGTAACGGATTACGGCAAACGCCTCTACTATATCGGCTCATATACCACAGGTGATGACGGTACGGTAAAAATAGAAACACAGTACCTCACCTTCGGCGGACCCTATGCGTTAGTGGAATCCAATCCTCCTGAAGGATATATGAAGCTGAGCAAGCCCGTATACTTTTATTTCTACGAGCCTGATCCCAGCGGAATTACCCAGACGGTAACCACTCTTATATCCGTAGAAAACTTTTCATACGGCTTTGTACTTCCCGAAACGGGCGGTACAGGCACACTACCCTTGGCAATAATCGGTTTTGTCTTAATGGCAGCTCCGATTTTGTATAGCACAATTCGTCGAAAACGCGAAAGGAGGTTGACATAATCTCCAACGCTAAAGACGGAGAATGCACATTAACTCATAAAAAATTGCAAATTTAAAAAAGAAAGGAAGTAACAATTATGAAGAAATTATTTGCAGTTTTATTAGCACTCACACTCGTTCTCTCTATGGGAACAATCGCACTCGCAGCCGGCACAGGCTCAATCACAATCGAGAATGCACTCAAAGGTGCAACCTACAACATCTACAAGATGCTCGACTTTGAGCCCTCAAATGATGCCGGTGACAAAGGTGTTTACACAATTGAAGCCGGTTGGGCTGATTTCTTTGCAAGCGCCCCTGCAACAGACTATTTCGCTGTTACAACCAACGGTGATAAGACAACAGTAGCACTCAAGGACGGTGTTACTGAAGTTGATCAGACTCTTGCGAAAGCAGCTATCGCTTATGCAGAGGCTGAGGGCATCGATGCAACAGAGACAAAATCAGCTACTGCTGACGGTGATGTAGCATTCACAGGTGTAGCTCTCGGTTACTATGCAATCGACACCTCACTCGGTACTCTTTGCGCTCTTACAAACACAAACTCAACCTTCACAGCAACCGAAAAGAACGAAAAGCCTGACATTGACAAGTTCGTTCAGGAAGACAGCGAAATCGCAAACGCTGACGAAGGCTGGGGTAAGGTTAACGATGCTGACATCGACCAGGTAGTTAACTACAAGTCAACAGTTACAGTAGGTCTCGGTGCAACAAACTATGTAATGCACGATACTATGGAAGCAGGTCTTACCTTTAATAACGACGTAGTTGTTAAGCTTGCCGGCGGCACAGTAGTAGATCCCGTAAACTACACAGTTACTGTATCTCCCGCTGACGGTCACACATTTGACGTTGCTTTTGCAAATACCTTTATAGAAGGTCTTGACAAGGGAACACAGTTCACAGTTTACTACTCAGCAACTCTCAATGAAAAAGCAAACATCGTAACAGACGGTAATGACAACAAGGTTAAACTTTCCTACGGTGAAGACAGCACATGGGAAACAGCCGAACACAAGACAACAACATACACATGGAAGATGAATGTGCTTAAGTACACTGTAGACGGCACCAAAGTACCTCTTGCAGGCGCTAAGTTCCAGCTTCTTGACAAAAACGATAACGTTATCAAGTTCTCAGAGGTAACAGGCAAAGAAGTTCCTACATACATGGTTGACGAGAACGGTACTGTTGATACAATTACAACAGATGATAATGGTAAGTTTGAATTTGTAGGTCTTGATGAAGGCGAATACAAGCTTCACGAAACAGAAGCTCCTGAAGGCTATAACAAGCTTGCTGTTGACAAGGATGTTATTATCACAAGCACTTATGACGAAGAAGCTCTTACAGCTACCTACAAAATTAACAACGCTGATGCTGCAACAATTGAAGTAGAAAACAAGACAGGTACACTTCTTCCCGAAACCGGCGGTATCGGTACCACAATCTTCTACATTGTAGGTATCGTAATGATGCTCGGTGCAGGTATCATTCTCATCTCAAAGAAGAGAATGGCTTCCTTCGCATGAAAGGATAAAGAATCAGACGGTTCCGAGTCAGAAGATAAAGAACCCACTGACTCAGAAGCTTAAGATTCCACAGTTAAGAGCTGACGGACGGTAAAATAAATCCCTGCCGACTTTATTGTCGGCGGGGTTATACCTGAAATTCTGACCGTTGTTTCTGAAAATATCAGGAATAACGTTGAGAATTTTATTTAAGAGAGATTTAATATGGAAGAAAAGAAAACTACTCAAAAGAAAAAAAGCGGAAATGCGTCTAATATTATACTTGTGGCGATATTTTTTCTGGGACTCAGTGTGCTTCTCTATCCTACGGTAAGTGACTTCTGGAACGAAAAAAGGCAGTCACAGGCGGTCATAAATTATGATGACCTTATCGTAGATCTGACTCCCGAGGATTATTCAGGCTTTTTTTCTGAGGCTGATGAATATAACGGTAAAGTCCGTAATATGCAGTTTCCTTTTATGAATCATAAAAACATCACCGATGAATATTACGGTACTCTCGATGTTAACGGTGACGGTATGATGGGTTACATCACCATTGAGAAGATAAAGGTTCAGCTTCCCATTTATCACGGTACGAGCGACAAGGTTCTCAATTCAGCTGTCGGACATGTGGAGGGTTCTACCCTGCCTGTAGGCGGTGAGAGCACTCACGCTGTTTTGTCGGCTCACAGAGGTCTGCCTTCAGCCAAGCTTTTTACTAATCTTGATAAGATGGAGACAGGTGATATATTCACAATAAAAATTCTCGACAAAACGATTACTTATCAGGTCGATCAGATACTGATTGTTCTGCCGAATGAAACGGACGAGCTGAATATTGTAGCAGGTGAGGACTACTGTACACTTGTTACATGTACACCTTACGGCATAAATACCCACCGAATGCTCGTACGTGGTACACGTATTGAAAACATCGAGCCCGACAGAGTAGTCAATGTCATTACAGAGGCTTACCGTATCGACCCGCTTATAGTTACGCCTGCAGTGGCCGCACCAATTCTCGGAGCACTGCTTATATATCTCATAGTAAAATCCTCAAAGGATAAGAAAAAGAGAAAGAAAGATTAAAAGAGAGGAGAAACAGCTGATGAAAAAGAATAAACTCATATCCTGCATTTTTGCTTTTGTGCTTATTTTTACTATGTGTATTTACACTTTTTCTCCTGCTGTTTCCGCTATTGTCAGTAAGAATGGCAGTATAACACTTCATGTGATAGATGCACGCACAGGAAAAGCCATCGCAAACGAGAGCTTCCGTCTGTATTTCTTTGCCGCAGCTTACGAAAAGGGTAAAGGTGTGGGCTATGAATATGTGGTACCCTACGACGACTGTAATATGGATATGGATAACCTTCAGGATGCTTATCTGCCCGTACATCTTACTCATTTTGCTCTGACTCACGATTTACCCTTTAAGGTTAAATCATCAGACAGTAACGGATGCATAGTATTTGATGATCTTGTTCCCGGTGTCTATCTTATCTTGCCGATGGGAAATCTTCCCGAGTACTTTATGCCGTCTCCCTTCGTTGTTAATATTCCGGTTTATGACAAGGAAAATAAAAACTGGATTTATGATATTAATCCCACTCCTAAAATGCAGATTTATGAATCTGAAGATACGGAAAAAACCACCTATATTAAGGTAGAGAAGCTGTGGGAAACAGAGGGAAGCCATCCCGATTTCGTCACTGTAAGCCTTCTCTGTGATTTCAGAGAGGTTGAAAAGGTTACTCTTGACGAAAGCAACAGTTGGCAGTACCGCTGGGATAATCTTTCCGTGAAGCATAACTGGAGCGTAGTGGAGAACGAGGTTCCCGAAGGCTACACGGTTTCTTATGATACCTCATCCAATACAGTGACAATCATCAATAAGGGCGGTAATGATGAACCTACAACATCTCCGCCGGAAACCACCGCTGACGATAGCGAAGAAGAGACTACTACTTCTCCTGGCAGTTCATCGGATGAGACTACCACTAAGCCTGAAAAACTCGTACATACCGGACAGCTTAATTGGCCCGTTCCCGTATTTTCGACGGCAGGTCTGCTTCTTTTCAGCTTAGGCTGGGCGATACTTAACTTCGGTAGAAAAGACGAGGAGACAGTATGAAGAAAAAAATAGCTATCGCCCTTATGACCGTCGGAATTATTTTTATTGCTTTTGCAGCGGCTGTCCTCGTTTATAATAATTACGAAAACAGGAAGGCACAGGAAAGTGCAGATGCGCTTATGGAGTCATTACGTCTCAGTATAGCTGAAGACAGATTCGGAAATAAGGTTACTGACTACTTTGATGAAGAAATGACCGTCAAGGAAATAAACGGCTACGGTTATATCGGATATCTTTCGGTTCCCGCACTGAAGCTGGAGCTTCCTGTTATGGCAGAGTGTGATTACGGAAGATTAAAAATCGCACCCTGCAGATATTACGGCAGTACCAAGACACATAATCTTGTTATCGCTGCTCATAACTATCTGGTGCATTTCGCTTATCTCGGAAAGCTTAAAGCGGGGGATACAGTGATATTTACCGATATGGATGCTAAGACACTGCATTATAAGGTGACTTCGGTGGAGCAACTGTGGCCTACGGATGTCGATAAGGTGAAGGACAGCGGAGACGACCTGATACTTTACACCTGCACTTACGGCGGTAGGAAGAGAGTTACCGTACGATGCACCTATGAGGAAGCCTATAAGTAAAAATTACATAGAATAAACGGTGAGAACAGGTGTTCTTACCGTTTTTTTATTTGCCAGCATAAAGGTGTTTTCCTTGCAAAAAATGTCGCAGTATGCTATTATTATCTATATTTATCTGAGAGGAGACATACTATGTTAAAAACTTTACCAAAAAGAAAAATGTACCGTTATTGCCTTGCGGATATCGCAAAGGGTCTGTTCACAGGTATGATAAGTAACTATCTTCTGTATTTCTTTCAGCCTACAGCGAAAAGCGGTTTGCCTAATCTTCTGCCGGAAAATAAATTTCTCGGCTTTATCACGATTATGGCATTTATCACCGCTTTGGGCAAAATAGTAGATGCAGTCACAGATCCGCTTGTAGCGTCACTTTCTGACAAATGTACTCACAAAAGCGGCAGACGTATGCCCTTCCTTCGTTATGCAGCACTGCCTTATGCTCTGTCGGTTATACTTATATTCTATGCACCCTTTCAGCAGGGCTCTGCACTGAATGCAATTTGGGTCGGATTTTTCCTCATTACTTATTACACTGCATATACCTTCTTCTTCATTCCGAGAAATGCACTCGTTCCGGAAATTATTCCCGATGCTAAGGTCAGAGTAGGTTATTACGGAATCAGCACTGTTTTCTTTATGGGCTCGAGCTCATTTATGTATGCAGCTACTCTCTTTGTAGATATACTCAAAAATGCGGGCTTGTCTCCGCTCTGGGCGTGGAGAGCTGTATTTACGGTTTTTGCCGCTATCGGTATCGTATGCCTTATGCTCAGTGCTTATGCATTTGAAGAAAAGGATTATGTGGATGAAAATGTAAAGCCGAAAGAATCTATGCTTAAATCCTTCAGTATGGTTTTCAGAAACAAACAGTTCGTCATTTTCAGCCTCGGTGACCTTTTTGTAGGTGTATCTATGGCATTTTTCCAGACAGCTATGCTTTATTACATAACTATGCTTCTCAATGTGCCTGAGTCACAGTCCTTCCTTGTAATGCTCTGTGCTATCGCAGTGGCAATATGCCTGTTCCCGCTTATTATAAAAATCAGCCGTAAATATAATAAGAAGATTCCTCTTGTTATAGCCAGTGTAGTATTTACCGTGGTGTTCGGTCTTATTTATTTCGGAGACAAGATAGCTGCTCTTGCACCGGGTAATGAGCTTTTTGTCGGTCTTGCTATGGGTGTTATAGTTTCCTTCCCCTTTGCCGCTATAAACATTCTGCCTCAGTCTGTTATCTCCGATATTATTCAGCAGGACTGTCTGGTAAACGGTGTTAACCGTGAAGGTATATTCTCTGCTGTAAAGACATTTATCGAAAAAATCTGCTCTGCTATCGCCATGATGGGTGTTTCAAGTATTCTCGCCATCGGTGCTTCGTCAGGGGAGAGTGTAAGCCTTCAGGGTGTAAAGCTTACAGGTGTTTTTGCAGGTGCTTTCAGTCTTCTGTCCGTGGTATTCTTCGTTCTTTATAACGATAAAAAGGTTACGGCTCAGATAGAAGAACACAAGAAAAACAAATAAATTTATATGGGCGAATATTACCGTAACCAAGGAGATTATCATGGGTATTTTAGGTGCAATTCTTTTTAATACAAGAAATATGAAAAAGGCTAAAAATTTAAGAAGAACAGGAAAAGATTCTCTTCTTTCATTGAGTGACGATGAATTTTTCGACGCTGTTCAGTGCCTTTGTGAGGATGCGGTTTTTGATATTAAAAGCTCCTTGGTAAATGAAGAACAGAAGCTTGTCTATTCTCTTATAAAGCTTCTTACAGAGGTAAATAACGGCGGCTTGTGTCAGTTCTTTGTCAATTCGAGCAGTGAATGTGCTCCCTATGTAAGCAAGGCTCTGGAGACAGTGGGAGCCTATGAAATCAAAGGTCTTTATGACAGCTTTATTTCCGATAATAATATCGATGTAAACGATTTGTCTTCTTTTAAAATTTCTTCTGTTTCCGAATATGAAGCAGAGACGAAAAGGTTTGACTTTGACAGCTTTGATAAATGCTTTTACGAAAAAGAAAATCTTTATCAGAGTATAATTGATTATTCACGTAACAATATCGGACAGATAATGAAATCTTGATTTCGGTGAAGGAGTTTTTGATTATGGAAATTAAAGCAAAAGTGAAATATGACTATAAAGCCTGTAAGGCTATGGCTCATGTTTATTCTTATAAAAAGAAAAATCCTCTGAAAACTATGCTTTTACATTTTGCTATTGCGGTTGTTCTTGCCGGTTTAAACCTTGTTATGATTCAGATGACGGGCGGAGAAGCAATAAACACGGTTGCTTTTGTATGTTGCTTATTTATTGTTGTTCTCGAACTGATAATGTATTTCCTTATGCCCCGACTGCAGTATAACTCCATGTCTAAAATGAAGGATATATCGAATGATTACATTTTCCGTGAAGATGATTTTTCAGCTTCTACCGTCTCTGCGGAATATAAGGGAGATACAGTTATTAAGTATTCTCTTCTGGAAAAGGCTATGGAAACCAAGGATTATTTTCTGCTTTTTGAAAATAAAAGACAGGCCTTTCTGGTTGACAAGACAACTATTGAGAACGGCAGTGTCGAAGACTTAAGGGAAAAACTTGTATCTGTTCTCGGTAAAAAATACATAATCTGCAAATATTGATTCGGAGAGAGGGCGTTGCTCTCTCTTTTTTTGCGTAAAAATATTGCATTGAGAAAAAAGTGATGTTATAATACTAAAATATTATTCCTATGAGGTGATGAAATGAATATAGGTATTTACGGTTACGGAAATTTAGGTAAGGGTGTGGAAGACTCCATAAAAAGAAACAGCGATATGAAGCTGGTGGCTGTTTTCACACGAAGAAATCCCGACTCTCTTAAAATTGCTACGGAGAATGTACCTGTGGTTTCCGCTGATGAAATTCTGTCCTGGAAGGATAAAATCGATGTGCTTATTATCTGCGGAGGAAGTGCTACAGATTTGCCCGAGATGACTCCTTCCCTCGCAAAGCATTTCAATGTTGTCGACTCCTATGACAATCACTCCGAAATACTTACTCATTTTAAAAACACAGATAAATCTGCTCTCGAGGGTGGCAAGACAGCACTTATCTCCTGTGGCTGGGACCCGGGTATGTTCTCTCTTAACCGCCTTTATTCAGGCTGTATCATCCCCGACGGTAACGATTATACCTTCTGGGGAAAGGGCGTTTCTCAGGGTCATTCCGATGCAATCCGCCGTATAGACGGTGTTATCGATGCCCGTCAGTACACAGTACCTGTCGAAGAGGCTGTGGACAGAGTAAGAAAGGGTGAAGCTCCCGAATTTACCGCCAGAGATAAGCATAAAAGAGAATGCTATGTAGTAGCTGAGGAGGGCGCAGATAAGGAAAGAATCCGCAGAGAAATCGTAACTATGCCCGCTTACTTTGAGCCTTACGATACGACAGTTACTTTCATTTCTGCCGAAGAGATGAAAGAGAAGCACGGCGAACTGCCCCACGGCGGAAGCGTTATCCGTACAGGCAGAACAGGTCTCGGAGACTCTCATAAGCAGGTTATCGAGTATAAGCTCACTCTTGACTCAAATCCCGAATTTACGGGAAGTGTTCTCGTGTGCTTCGCACGTGCTGTATGCCGTATGGCTGAAAAAGGAAATCACGGCTGTAAGACAGTGTTCGATGTGGCTCCCGCAGACCTTTCTGCTCAGTCAAGAGAAGAAATAATCTCTCATCTTTTATAATAAACAAGAAAGCGTGAATTTTATGTTATGTGAAAATATCGGCGTAAATGCCGCAGGACATCTTACCTTTGCGGGTCAGGATACAGTGGAGCTCGCCCATGAATACGGCACACCGCTTTATCTTATGGATGAAAACCGCATCCGTGAGAAATGCCGTATTTATATGAAGGCTATGAAGGATGCCTTCGGCGAAGGAAGTCATCCCGTCTATGCGGGCAAGGCTGCCTGCTTTAAGTACATTTATAAGATTATGAAGGAGGAAGGAATGGGCATTGACCTGGTTTCTCCCGGTGAAATTTATACTGCTCACAGTCAGGGCTTCCCTATGGAAAACTCCTTCTTCCACGGCAATAATAAAACCGATGCAGATATAGCCTATGCTATGGAATGCGGTGTCGGTTATTTTATGGTCGATAATATGTATGAATTCAAAGCCATAAATGATCTGGCTGAAAAAAGAGGAGCTGTGCAGAAGGTAATTCTCCGACTCACACCGGGCATCGACCCCCACACCTATTCTGCCGTTGCTACCGGTAAGGTTGACTCGAAGTTCGGCATCGCTATCGAAACGGGTCAGGCAGATGAATTTGTAAAAGAAGCTATTGCTTTTAAGAATGTGAAGATTATGGGATATCACTGTCATGTAGGCTCACAGGTTTTTGACGAAGAGGGCAGTGTTTATCTCGATGCGGCTACTATTATGCTTTCCTTTGCAGCAGAGATGGAAAATAAGTACGGACTGAAAGCTGAAATTCTCAATATGGGTGGCGGCTACGGTGTCGCTTACACTGAAGAGGACACAGGTGTGGACATATCCGCTAATATTCATCTTTTAGCAGATCACATAACGGCGGAATGTGAAAGACTCGGTATTTCTGTGCCGAAAGTTCTTATGGAGCCTGGCAGAAGCATCGTAGCTGATGCAGGTATGACTCTTTATTCCGTAGGTACTCTTAAGGAAATCACCGGCTATAAGAATTACGTTTCCGTTGACGGCGGTATGACCGACAATCCGAGATATGCTCTTTACGGCTCCAAGTATACCGTATATCTTGCCGAAAGAATGAACAGCGAAGCAGATTTCAGATGCGATGTAGTGGGCAGATGCTGTGAAAGCGGAGATATTATTCAGCCTGATGTGCTTCTTCCGAGACCTGAAAGGGGAGAAATCCTCGCAGTAGCTACTACCGGCGCTTATAACTACTCTATGGCTTCAAACTATAACCGTATTCCGAGACCGGCTCTCGTAATGCTTAAGGACGGAGAAAGCACTCTCGCAGTAAAGAAAGAGACTTTTGAAGACCTTGTGAAGAATGATATGTAAAAATTAAGGCTGTTGCATCGACGCAACAGCCTTTAGCTTTTCTTATTTCTTTTTCAGTTCATCTCTGAGCTTGTTACCGTAAGCTCGCATCTCTAAAACGAAATCTCCCTTTCCTTCGTAGAAGCAGCCACGCTTTGAAAGGAAACGGTATTCGCCTTCCTTAAGTGCCATAATAACAAGACCGCCGAGGAAGGCGCTGATGAGGATGATGAAGAAGAGAGGAATACGGCAGGTGAGCCAATCGCCCGAACGAAGGGGGAGAGTGAAGCTCATATAAATTTCTCCTCTTTCAAAAAGCTCTGCATAGGTGTAATCCACGGCACCGAAGGTGTAATTGCCTGTGGCGTATCTGGGTAAGGAGCCGTCGGTGTAGGCTGTGTTTACGATGCCGAAAAGAGCCGTAGCTACACCGCCGATGGCTGAGCCTGCCATAAGACCGGGGATAACAGTAAAGGGACTTCTGCATGCAAGAGGCATAGCGAATGCTGTAGTGAGCTTGATGTTTTCGAAGAATGCATTGATGGGGCCTGAGGTGGCAAGGTTCATATCGTCTGTGTCGGTCTTACCTTTTTTGAACAGCTTACAGTTAAGTATACCGAAAAATGCTGTCCATCCGACAGTTATGAAGCATACACTGTAGATGGTGATAAGGCGGGCACTTCCCGTAGCGAAAAAGGCAGCCGTAGCTACACTGAAGGCTGAAAGGGAAACGGGGCCGATAAGGTCGAAGCCTACCATAAGACCCATAATAAGAGCGGCAACGATGATATTGGTATCAGTGAGAGAAGTCAGGAGGTTACCTAAAGCTTCAGAGATGTGTGCGAAAGGAATTTCGATGCCGTATCTGATGAGTACGAAGGTAGTGGCGGCAGAGGCAACAGGGATAATAAGGATAAGCACGATGAGATCCACGCCCTCGATTATCTCGAGTCCCTTTATTGCTTCGGGAATAGCCTTGATTTTTTTGCGCAGAGAGGCGAGAAGACTGTCGATTTTTTTGCCGATGATGGGTTTGAGGTTTGACCAGCCGGCATAAAGGAGCTTAATGAGCAGACCGAGAATAACCGCCATAATAAGATAACCCATATATCCTATGGCTGTGGCGGAAGAGTAGTTTTCGGGAGTAGCGAAAAAGCAGGGGTAAGTGTTTATTGCACCGCCTGTAGCCTCGGTGAAATGGGCGAAGTAAACGGAAAGTGCCATCGACGGAGCGAGAGCGGGCAGTCCTGCTATAAGATAAGCTACGATTACCGCAAGAGCCACGAAGAAGAAATCTGTGGCCCAGAAAAGAATGAACCATAAGGTAGGCTCTGTTTCAGCGCCTGTCCAGCCGAAAATGTGGTATGACTGAAAGATGTTCTGTATAACGAAGAAAAAACCTGCGCCTAAAGCACCGAAAAGCTGAACGATGAAGATAATCGATGTGGCACGGTAGATTTTCTCCTTTGTGTCAAGATATAATTTTTTCATATTTTTGATCTCCTTTACTTTGTTGTTCTAATTATAAAATAAAAAAACATTGGTTTCAATTGCTGTTTTGAATAAATATTCAGAGCCTTTTTAGTGTATTTGTTCGGAAAATTTTAATAAACCATAAAAAGGCTTTTCAAATCTTAATAAATCGTATATAATGTGTCAGAAGAAAAAAACAAAAGGTAATTAACTTATGAAAAAAATAAATGTATACAGATTGAGCCTTGCGGCCATGTTTCTGGCTCTTGTGTTTGTTTTGCCGCTTCTGACGGGACAGATTCCGCAGCTTGGTGAAAGATTTTGTCCTATGCATATACCTGTTTTCCTTTGCGGATATTTATGCTCAGGTCCCTGGGGACTTGTCGTAGGATTTATCGGACCGCTGCTTAGGTCGTTTATTGTAGGAGTACCCGCACCGCTGTTTCCTAAAGCAATTTCCATAGCTTTTGAACTTGCTACATACGGTTTTGTGTCGGGAACCTTATATAAGCTTCTGCCGAAGAAAAAGAGCACGCTCTATTCTTCACTGATTATTTCTATGGTGGCAGGCAGAGTTGTACGTGCCTTTGTTCAGTTTTGCTGTGTTGGACTTGATGTGACGAGGTTTGACCTTCGGGCATTCTGGCTGGGAGTGGTGATAAGTGCAGTTCCCGGAATTATTATTCAGCTCGTACTTATACCCGTGCTCGTTTCTGCAGTAGAAAAATACAGAAACAAAAGCATTTGAAATATTGACAGATCGTATTTGTTTCCATATAATTAAAAAGTAGTAAATTCTTAAATAAAAATAAACAAAAGGAGAAAAGACAATGAAAAATATGAAGAAAATGATTTCGGTTTTCCTTGCCGCATTAATGCTTCTGCTTATGATGCTTTCACCTGCTTTGGCAGCGTCTAAGCTCGATCCTTCGGAGGGTCCGTGGCAGCAGACACAGGCCGTGTTCTATATGATGGTCGATAAGCTGATACGCTTCGTGGGTAAGATTCTTAACGGAGTTATACCGGGGCTCGATTGGGGCAAAAGCTGGCAGAATTATGATGACTATGTTACACCGGAAACCTTTTTCGAGGGTGAGGACTCCTTTGAGAGAGAGGTAAGCACTGATGCGAAGTGGAGTGCAGGCTATGCTTATGCATCACTTCTTGAGGGGTTGGATGTTCTTAACGGAGAGTATAATCTTGCGGGAAGCCTGCAGGTAAGCTCTACAGCCAAACCTACAGAAATTCTTGACGATCAGGGTGTTACCGTTTATGCACTTTCCGACGGTGTAAGCGGTACAGTGGTCCAGGCTGTGGTTGACGGCTTCGGACTTGCGAGAGGTGATGTGCTTGAAATAAGAAAAAGACTTCTCTCCTACGCAGAAGAAAATAACATAATCAGCATTAACATTTCCGTTCTTCATCAGCATTCTGCGATTGATATTTTAGGTATGGGCGTGGCTCTTCTTCCCGCTCTTATCATTAATCCGGGAATGAACGCCATGGGAGTAGATAACCTTAAAAGCGGTAAAACAGAAAGCTTTATGAATAATCTTTATGAGGTGGTATCCTCGAGCATTATCGAAGCTGTTGAAGATATGGAAGAAGGAAGTCTTTATTATTCCTGTGCTGATGTTACCGATCTTATGAAGGATAAGCGTCAGCCTGAGGTTTACGATAATGAAATTCACCGTTTCCGTTTCGATCCTGAAAATGAGACATCCGATGAAATCTGGATATGTGAAGCAGGAATTCACTGTACAGGCTACAGCGGTGATAATACGGCGATTTCTGCTGACTATCCCTATTATTTCAAACAGTACATAAAGGAAACAACAGGTGCTGATGCTGTTTATGTGTTAGGCTCACAGCTTGCCATTACTGCAGAACGAGGAGCTCTGAAGTATTCCGACACTGGAAAGAATGCGAGAGTAAAGGCTTACGGTACAGAGCTTGCCAAAAGAGTTGTTGCTATCGAAGAGGAGACTGCTCTCGAGCCTGTGCTGAACGTCACTCACAGAGAAGTGGCTCTTACAGCCGATAATCCCGTTCTTATTCTTGCGGCAAGAGAAGGAATAGTCGATAGCGTAGCTGCAAAGGATGGCGGAGATTTTAAGATAATCACCGAAATAGGTTATATGGAGCTCGGTAATGAAGTCGGAATTCTTTTTGTTCCCGGTGAAATAGCTCCCGAAATTATATGGGGCGGAGCAGTTTCTCCGAAGGAAAGCTGGACCGGTGAAAGCTGGGATTATATCCCTATCGAGACTACAGCAGGTGTAAAGGTGCTTTGCTTCGGTCTTAATAATGACCAGACAGGCTACATACTTCCCGATAATGATATCCGCTCGATGTTTACCGAAAACGAGGAAATCAATGTGGCATCAGTAAAGGCAGGCTCTGTTTTCACAGAGGCTTTTGAGGTGCTTATTGCTTCAGTAAAATAAAAAGGAGAAATAATTATGGACGTACTTATTAAAATCCGTGAAATTTTTATCTATGTACTTATGGCTATTACCATGGTCGTTTATCCCGGTGCTGTCAGCACGGAAACTGCCGTTCTTACGGGCACTGATACCTTTATTATGGAGAACGCTCTTATAATGGGACAGGGCATCACCACTGACGGAGAGTATTATTACACCAGCGGATCCATCGCGGCGGTGGGCTTTACAGCTATTTCTAAAATGGATATCGACACTCTCAAAGTAGTGAAGAAAAACATAAATCCTCTTCCTTCCGAATGCAGAAAAAGAGGAAATAATCACATCGGCGGAATAAGCTATTATAACGGAAAAATTTATGCACCTGTCGAAGGCGGCGAGGAGGTTATGGCATGTATCGTAGTTTATGATGCTGAAACACTCAAGGCTGAAGCTGTTTACGATTTACCCAATGAAGATTTCCCCGACGGTGTACCCTGGTGTGCCGTAGACAGTGAAACAGGTTATCTTTATGCTTCGATGTGGTCGCAGACTAATAAGATACATGTTTTCGATACAAATAACTCAATGGCTCTTGTTAAGATTATCAACCTTTCAACTCCCATAAAACGCATTCAGGGCGGTGAATTCCTCGGTGATACACTTTATCTTTCACAGGAAACCAAAAATAAGGGCAGTGTAAGAGACATCCTCAGCGTCAATGTTCTCACAGGCGAGGTTGCTGTCGCTGCAGAAAGAAATGTCGGGTCGGAAAATTACGAGGCAGAAGGTATGACCTTCACTCAGGGTGAAAACGGACCGGTGCTTCACGTTCTCGATTATAACAGAGCTGTCGGTGTTTTCCTTAACCATTATGATGTGAATTTTTAAGGGGGCATTTAAGTGAAAACCATACTTTTTCAGGGTGACTCCATAACGGACTGCGGAAGAACCCGTGATCTGCCTTCTAACATAATAGAAAGGCTTTATGTGAAAACACAGTATGCTCTCAGAGGTGCCACTGAAATGGGCTCAGGCTATCCTTCTATGGTAGCCAAAGAGCTCGGCGGTGAAAGCTACACCTTCGTTAACAGAGGTGTGGGCGGTGACAGAGTTCTCGATGTTTATGCCCGTATAGTCAGGGATATCATCAGTATTAAGCCTGATGTTATGAGCCTTTTGGTCGGTGTCAACGATATATGGCACGGCTTAGACTGGAACAACGGAACAGGACTTAAGAGATTCGAAAAAATGTTCAATATTCTTATTGACGAGCTTGTGGATGAGCTTCCTGATACGAAATTCATCATTCTTGGACCATTCGCTCTCGAAGGCTCAGCGACACAGAACAGACCTGATCAGCCTGATAGATATTCTTTTTTCAGAGAGGGTGTGGCACAGGTAGCCACCATAGAAAAGCAAGTGGCCGAAAAGTACGGCATTAAGTTCGTAGACCTGGGTAAAATCCTCGATGAGGAAGCGGAAAAGCATACAGCAAAAGTGCTCACGGGAGACGGTGTTCATCCTACAGAAAAGGGACACGAAATCATTAAAAGAGAATGGCTCAAGGCATTTAATGAGCTTGACTGATTATGTAACAGACAGCACCTTTTGTGTTGTCTGTTTTTATGTATAGGAACTCTCTTTATCCGGGCAGATATTGACTTTTAAGTGCCGATTTGGTATTATTAATTGATGTTATATAAATATAAGGAAGTGAACAAAATGATCTCTGACAAAAAACTTTCAAACCGTATCTTTTTCCTTGGCGTAGGTGTTTTCGCTATGCTCTTTTCGGGTATTCTCTACGCCTGGTCCATACTGAAAATACCCTTTAAAGAGGAATTTGGTTTTGCTGATTCATCTCTTGCTTTTAATTTCACACTTACCATGTCTTTCTTCTGTATCGGTGCATTTCTCGGCAGTAAGCTCCTTAAGCGTATGGGAGTAACTCTCGCCGTAGTTCTTTCGGGTGTACTCGTAGGCATAGGCTTTGTAGGAACTGCTTTCGTTTCGGGCAGTGTAGCATTACTTTATGTGTTTTATGCACTTTTCGCAGGTCTCGGTATAGGTATAGCATATAATGTCGTTATTTCTACAGTAAGTGCCTGGTTCCCCGACAAAAAGGGTCTTTGCTCAGGTGCACTTATGATGGCTTTCGGTGCGAGTACACTTATTCTCGGTAAGGTTATCGAAAGCTTTTTTCAGAATGAAAGCATCGGCTGGCAGAAAACCTACATTATTTTCGGTATAGTTCTTGCTCTTGTTCTTATTCTGAGCGGTATTCTTCTTAAGCGTCCCTCGGCTGAGGTGGTTTTCCCCGAGGTCAAGGCAACTAAAAGCGCAGGTAAAGAAAGCTTCGAAAGCAGAGATTACACCACTGCCGAAATGGTAAAGCGCTTTACCTTCTGGCGTGCTTTCCTTTGCCTTGTGTGTCTGACAGCAGTAGGTAACTCTGTTATCAGCTTCGCAAGAGACCTTGTTCTTTCCGTAGGCGCAGAGGTTTCTCTTGCCACCACACTGGTAGGTGTTCTTTCCATCTGTAACGGTCTTGGCAGAATTTTCACGGGTGCACTCTTTGATTTTGCAGGAAGACGTATCACTATGCTTACGGCAAACATTATCACCATTTTTGCCGCAGGTGTTACTCTTGCCGCCGTATATGTAAACTCCCTTCCTTTATGCATTATCGGTCTTTGTCTCACGGGTATTTCCTACGGCTCATGCCCCACAGTATGTTCTGCTTTCACTGCCGCATTTTACGGAAGAAAGCACTTCCCGACTAATTTCAGTATTACAAACTTTAATCTTTTAGCCGCATCCTTTATAGCTACACTTAGCAGTAATCTGCTTCTTTCCACAGGAAGCTATACTGCACCCTTCATCCTTTTACTTTCACTTTCAGTCGTTGCGCTGGGACTTAATTTAAGTATCCGCCGTCCGTAAAAGCTGAATTACTATATTTAAACGAGGTATTTATTATGAGAGCAATTATTACAGTAACAGGTAAAGACCGCCCCGGTATCATCGCAGGTGTGTGTGTCCTTCTTTCCGAAAGCAATATCAACATTCTTGACATCAGCCAGACTGTTATGCAGGATTTCTTTACCATGACTATGCTTATCGACCTTTCAGGCTGTGAGAAATCCTTTGCCGAGGTGAGTGACAGCCTTGACGAAAAGGGTAAGGAAATGGGGCTTATCATCCGTGTGCAGAGAGAAGATATCTTCGACCGTATGCACAGGATTTAAGATAAGGAGGCTTCTCAATGCATAATCAGAAAGAGATTTTAGCCACCATTGATATGATTGACAATCAGCATCTCGATGTCAGAACAATCACAATGGGTATTTCACTTTTAGATTGCTGCAGTGACAGCGTAGAAGTGACGGCAGAAAAAATATATAACAAGATTACAACTCTTGCCAAAGATTTAGTGAAAACAGGCGAGGACATCGAAAAGGAGTTCGGTATTCCCATCGTTAACAAGAGAATATCCGTCACTCCTATCTCTCTTGTAGCCGCCGCCTGTAAGGAGACTGACTACACACCTATCGCCAAAGCACTCGACAGAGCAGCACATACCTGCGGAGTCAACTTCATCGGTGGTTTCTCTGCTCTGGTGCATAAGGGTATGACCAAGGCTGATATAAACCTTATCAGCTCCATTCCTTCTGCCCTTGCCGAAACTGAGAGAGTATGTGCATCTGTTTCTGTTGCCAGCACCAAGGCAGGCATAAATATGGATGCCGTAAAGCTTATGGGTGAGATTATCAAGCAGACAGCCGACAAAACCTCCGACAGAGGCGGTTTCGGCTGTGCCAAGCTCGTAGTTTTCGCTAATGCAGTCGAGGATAACCCCTTTATGGCAGGTGCTTTCCACGGTGTAGGCGAAGCAGAATGCGTAATCAATGTAGGCGTAAGCGGTCCCGGTGTAGTTCATCACGCACTTAAAAAATGTAAAGGTCAGCCCTTTGATGTAGTGGCTGAAACTATTAAGAAAACTGCATTCAAGGTAACCCGTATGGGTCAGCTCGTAGCTTCCGAAGCATCACAGAGACTCGGTGTGCCCTCGGGTATAGTTGACCTTTCTTTAGCACCCACTCCCGAAAAGGGTGACAGTGTAGCACGTATTCTTGAAGAAATGGGACTCGAGGTATGCGGTACTCACGGTACTACTGCCGCACTTGCTCTTCTTAACGATGCCGTTAAAAAGGGCGGTGTTATGGCTAGTAACCACGTAGGTGGACTTTCAGGTGCATTCATTCCCGTAAGTGAAGATGAGGGAATGATAGAGGCAGCACTTAAAAACGCCCTCACCCTCGACAAATTAGAGGCTATGACCTGCGTATGCTCCGTAGGCCTCGATATGATAGCTGTGCCCGGTGACACTTCCGCTGAGACACTTTCTGCTATCATCGCCGACGAAGCAGCTATCGGTGTGGTCAATACTAAAACTACTGCGGTAAGAATTATCCCCGCCGTAGGTAAAAAGGTAGGGGAGATAATCGAATTCGGCGGACTTTTAGGATCGGCACCCGTAATGCCGGTACACGAATTTTCTTCCGCAGATTTTATTGCACGAGGCGGCAGAATCCCAGCACCTATGCACTCACTTAAAAACTAAAACAAAAAATCAAGGTGATTTTTCAATGAAAATTATCGACATTATAAACAGCGGTAAGCCTCTGCTTTCAATGGAGGTTTTTCCGCCGAAAACAAGTGATACCTTCGAAACGGTGAAGGAAGCTACTGAGAAAATCGCACTCCTGAACCCCGATTTTATGTCCGTAACCTACGGTGCGGGAGGCGGAACGAGTGAATACACGGCTTTCATCGCTGAAAATGTTCAGAAAAACTACGGCGTTCCCGCTCTCGCACATTTAAGCTGTATTTCCTCTAAAAAGGAAGACATCAAGCATCAGCTCGACCTTCTGAAAAGTAAGGGTATAGAAAACATCCTTGCCCTCAGAGGTGACATTCCTGAGGGGATGAGAAGAGAACATCTCGATTATCACTATGCCTCTGAGCTGACGAAAGAAATTAAGGGCTACGGGCATTTCTGTATCGGCGGTGCCTGTTACCCCGAAAGTCATCCTGAAAGTGCCACATCCTTTGATGATATCAGATACCTTAAGGAAAAGGTGGATGCAGGCTGTGAATTTCTCACCACGCAGATGTTTTTCGATAATAATGTCCTTTATAACTTCCTTTACCGCATAAGAGAAGCGGGTATTACCGTGCCTGTAGTGGCAGGTATTATGCCTGTTACGAATCCTAAATCGATAAAGAGAATATGTGCCATTTCGGGTACGGCTCTGCCTCAGCGCTTTGTCCGTATCGTGGATAAATTCGGCTCATCACCCGAGCAGATGGCTCAGGCTGGTATCGCTTATGCCACAGAGCAGATAGTGGACCTTTACGCTAACGGAGTAAACGCCGTTCATCTCTACACGATGAATAAGCCTGAGGTGGCCAAAAAGATAAAGGAAAACATTTCCTCTATTATTGAATGAGGTTTGAATTATGATTAATCTTTTCACCTGCACAGGTGACGAAATCTGTGTGAACAAAAGCGAGGCATACCGTTATATGGGACTCAGTCGAGATTATTATGATCCTGAGTTTGAAAAGATATATGGTGACTGTCTCGCTGAATACTGTAAAAATGTTTTTTATAAGGGTGTATACAGAGAAAGCTCTCTTTCCTTCGGCGAAGGGGATGAGCTTTTCTTTGATTTCTGCTCATTTTCGAGCAAGAGCCTTAAAAAGAATCTCGAAGGCTGTAAAAGTGTAATCGTCTTTGCGGCGACGACAGGGATTAACATCGATCGTCTTCTGCTTAAATACGGAGCATTATCCGACCTGAAGCTGATGACTGCCGACTGTATAGCATCATCGGGAATAGAGTGCTTCTGCGATAAGCTGAATGCTGTTATTTCCGAGGGCAGAGAAACGAAGCCTCGTTTTAGTCTCGGTTACGGAGATACAGACCTTAAGTATCAGAAGGCTTTGCTATCTTTTCTTGACGCAGAGAAGAAGCTTGGTATCAGCCTTAATGAGTCAATGATGATGACACCCAAAAAATCCGTTACTGCTTTCATAGGAGTGAAGTGAAATGAACATAAAAGAAATACTGAATAAGGAACGCCTGTACAGTGACGGTGGCTTCGGCACACTTTTACAGGCGAGGGGACTCAAAGCGGGTGAAAAGCCTGAAATGTGGAACATAATCCGTCCCGACGATATAACCGCCATACATCTCGAATATCTTAATGCAGGGTCGGATATTATCTCCACTAATACCTTTGGTGCCAACCCTCTTAAGTTTGATTGTCTCGAAGAGATTATTGCCGCCGCTTTCACTAATGCGAAAAAAGCTGTAGAGCTCAGCGGTAAGGAAAAGGCATTTATCGCCTTTGATATGGGGCCGACAGGTAAGCTTTTAGAGCCTCTTGGTGACCTTTCCTTTGAAAGGGCTGTGGAGGTCTTCAGCGAGACAGTCAGAATAGCAGAAAAGTATTCACCCGACCTTTATATCGTAGAAACGATGAATGACAGCTATGAGACCAAAGCTGCAGTTTTAGCCGTGAAGGAAAACTCGGACAGACCCGTTTTCGTAAGCAACGTCTACGATGAAAGCAGAAAGCTTATGACAGGTGCTTCGCCGAAGGCTATGATTGCACTGCTTGAAGGCTTGGGTGCTGACGCTATCGGTATTAACTGTTCTCTCGGTCCCCGACAGATGGTGGATATAGTCAGAGAATATGCAGAGTATTCCTCTCTTCCCCTTATGGTATGTCCTAATGCGGGCCTGCCGAGAAGTGTCGGCGGAAAAACTGTTTTCGATGTGGACAGTGAAGAATTTTCTGACTGTATGGCAGAGATAGCAGAAATCGGTGCGGGGATTCTCGGTGGATGCTGCGGTACTACACCCGAATACATAAGAAAAACCGTGGAAAAGACTAAGGATATTCCTTTTATTCCAGTTAAGAAAAAGGATTACACCGTCGTTTCTTCCTATACTCACGCCGTGGAAATCGGTAAGACACCTGTTCTTATCGGCGAAAGAATAAATCCCACAGGTAAACCTAAATTCAAACAGGCTCTGCGTGACGGTAACATCAGCTACATAATCAATGAGGGCGTAATGCAGGAGGAAAAGGGTGTACATATCCTCGATGTCAATGTAGGCCTTCCCGAAATCGATGAGGATGCGATGCTCGTAAGATGCATTAAGGAACTGCAGACAGTTTCCTCACTTCCCTTGCAGATTGACACGGTAAAAGCCTCTGCTATGGAAAAGGCGATGCGCATTTATAACGGTAAGCCTCTCATTAACTCCGTAAACGGAAAGAAAGAGAGTATGGATGCCGTACTTCCTCTGGTTAAAAAATACGGCGGTACCGTTATCGCTCTTACCATCGATGAAGAGGGCATACCCGACACTGCCGAGGGCAGAACAGCCATAGCAGAAAAAATCGTAAAAGAATGTGCGAAATACGGCATAGATAAAAAGGATATTATCGTCGACCCCCTCGCTATGACCGTCTCATCCGATAACAGAAGCGGAAGGATTACCCTTGACTCGGTGAAAATGATTAAGGA
Source organism: Acutalibacteraceae bacterium (assembly GCA_045637365.1). Classification (GTDB taxonomy): domain Bacteria; phylum Bacillota; class Clostridia; order Oscillospirales; family Acutalibacteraceae; genus UBA6857. Next base: position 5,547 of record JAZTZH010000039.1, on the reverse strand, counting down.
AAATCTCGGAGTCAAGACAAGTCTCGGTGTGTCTAATATCTCCTTCGGCCTTCCGTCAAGAGAAACAGTAAACTCCCATTTTCTTACTATGGCATTTACTGCAGGTCTGGACTGTGCCATTATGAATCCCTATTCTGTGGCGATGATGGAAAGCTACTATTCTTACAGAGCTCTTTCAGGTCTCGATGAGAACTGTTCCGATTATATTGGTTTCGCATCAGCACTGAAAAAGGAAACGGTGACCGTATCTGCTTCTGCAGTGCAGAACGAAAGCGACGATATGCCGTCCCTTGTAAGAGCTATAGTCAAGGGTATGAAGGAGGATGCTTTAAAGAGTGCAAAAGAGCTTCTTTTAAAGGAAGAGCCTCTTACGGTAATTAATGAATACATTGTTCCCGCTCTTGACAAGGTAGGTAAACGCTTCGAGGAAAAGACTATGTATCTGCCACAGCTTCTTATGAGTGCGGAGGCTGCCTCCCGTGCCTTCGATGCAGTGAAGGAGCTGGTTTCAGCTTCCGATGAAAGCAAAGGGAAAATTATCGTAGCCACCGTAAAGGGTGACATCCATGACATCGGTAAAAACATCGTAAAGGTTCTTTTAGAAAATTACGGCTACGATGTAATCGACCTTGGTAAAGACGTACCGCCCGAAGTCATAGCTGAAAAGGCAAAAGATGAAAAAGTCTCTCTTGTAGGACTCAGCGCACTTATGACCACTACCACCGATGCTATGAAGGAGACGGTGGAGCTTCTGAAAAAGGAGTGTCCCGACACCTCTACCGTAGTAGGCGGTGCAGTGCTTACGAAGGAATATGCTGATATGATAGGTGCTACTCATTATGCTAAGGATGCTATGGAAACGGTAAGATTTGCCGAGAGGTTTTTCGGCGGTGAAAAGTAATGAAATATAAAGAAATACAGAAAGCTGTCTTTATTTCCCGACCTAACCGTTTCGTGGCCAAGGTAAGCATCGACGGAGAAGAAACTGCCGTACACGTGAAAAACACGGGCAGATGCCGTGAGCTTCTCACGCAGGGAGCAGAAGTATGGCTCGAAAAAAGCAGTAATCCTGAACGAAAATATCAGTATTCTCTCGTGACGGTAAAAAAAGGCGAAAGAATGGTGAATATGGACTCTCAGGCACCTAATAAAGCTGTAGGTGAATGGATTTCGGAAGGCAGACTTTTCACGGATGTAAAGTTTATCAGGCCCGAATGTAAATACGGTAATTCCCGCTTTGACTTTTATGTGGAATATGAGGATAAGAAAGCCTTCATTGAGGTCAAGGGTGTGACTCTGGAAAATGACGGTACAGTCTCTTTCCCCGATGCACCTACGGAAAGAGGAAGCAAGCATCTGAGAGAGCTGTGCGAGTGTATAAAAGACGGCTATGAGGCTTATGTAATCTTTGTCATACAGATGAAGGATGTACTTTGTTTTACTGCCAATGCAGACCACGACCCTGTTTTTGCCCGAACGCTGAGAAAAGCCTGTGATGAGGGCGTAAGAATTTTAGCTTATGACTGTCTTGTTACTGAGGATGAAATGAAAATAGCCGACAGGGTAGAAATAAAAATATAATAAGCACAATAAGCAACCGCTGTGAAGGCCTGATGGCTGATACAGCGGTTTTGTTATTCTTTTATAAAAAGTAAGATAAAAGTAATAAAAAAATTATTGATAAAATATTTATTATATGTTATTATATGATTAATAATATTTACAAATGGTTACGAAAGGTAATTTTATGTCATATAAAATAAAAAACATACTTGTTTTGCTGACACTTTCGGCTTTGTTGTTTGTATCAGCTTTTTCCTGCTTCGCTCTGGATTCTTTTCAGGTCGAAACAGATTACAGTTATGAAAACCGTGTAATGTGCATCTCATTCAGAGGTGACACGGTACTTTATCCTGAAAATTCTCTCGAAGGTATTCTTTCTGCTGAGGAAAAGGGTGCTGACGGTGTAAGCGTGGGAGTACAGAAAACATCAGACGGGATTTATGTCCTCACTGAAAATAAAAAGCTCTCAGATGTAAGTGATGCACCTTATGAGACAGTAAATGAGATAACCTATAACGAGCTTCAGAATTATTACCTAAAGGATAATACGGGCGCCTTAACCAAATACCGTATGATTTCACTCAGTCAGACGATCTCTCTTACTGGCGAAGATTTCATCATTATCGTCGATGCTGACTGGGAGGAAAGAGACGGAATTTATGACCTTATCAGTCATTACGGTGCCTTTGGCCGAATAATAATAAGAACAGACGAATCTCCGTCGAAGGTAAATGAATGGGTCTCCTCGAAAACTGAAAAGGTAAATGTTATCAGTGTTTATAAGGGCAATATAATTTTTTCCGCCCTTTCAAATTTCAATAAAATGAGCGAAATCGATACACCGTTTGTGCAGTATCAGAGTAAAAACTATTTCAGTGTTGTTTTCGGAAACTTTTTCTGTAAAAGGTTTTCTGATTACGAAGCACCGAAAGCCATAGCTTCGATGTACGATCCTGATTTTTCCGGTCAGAGAACAGACAGCACTGAGGGCTGGAACGAGGTTATCGAAGCGGGCTACAGTGTCATAGAAACCAATAATCTTGTCTCTCTCGTTTCTTATACCGACAGACACGAAAAGTCGTGGAAGGCTCTCTCGGCTCTCGCTGTAAAGGCGGATAATGCTGACCTTTGGTCTGCATCAAACACAGTGCTTAAAAACCGACAGGATGCGATACTCCTTGCCAAATTTACTCTCACAGATGTTTCGAGCCTTGATGAAATTGAAGCCGCTTACTCAAAGCTCGTTCTTGCAATGAACGAAAATAACATCAACGCCGAAGAGGATACTCAGAAGGGGCATCTTAACATCACCGCAGGTAAAATTATCGCCGCCCTTGCCGTGGGCAGTGTGATTTTAGCAGCACAGATTTTTGTATATAAAATGCAAAAGGAGAGAAAGAGATAATAATTGCATTTTTTTGATAAATTGAAGAAAAGTAACAGGAGGAAAGAAAAATGAAAGTAGTAAAAGAAAAACCGTGGCTTGAAACAGCTAAAACTCCCGAAGAAGTGGGCGTATCTTCGAAGGTAGTTAATGAGTTTATCGATGCCTGCATGGAGAAAAATAAAGAGCTTCACTCTTTTATGGTTATCCGTCACGGAAAGATTGCCTGTGAGGTTTACCGTGAGCCTTTCGCTAGAGAATACAAGCATATGATGTATTCCGTAAGTAAATCCTTCACCTCTACAGCTATCGGTTTTGCCGTGCATGAGGGTTATTTCGATGTTGACACACGTTTTGTTGACATCTTCCCTGAGGCAAGAGGTGATAAGTTAGACGAATACCTTGAAGAAATGACCGTTGAGGACCTTCTTACTATGAGAAGCGGTAAATCTGTCAGCGTTTTCCTCGATAGAACGAAGGACAGATGGTTTAAGGATATTATCAATTCTCCCTGGATTTCTGAGCCCGGTACAGAATTCCTTTATATCAGTGAAAATATGTACCTTCTCTGCTGCATTATTCATAAGGTTACAGGCATGTCTGTTATGGATTATCTTAAGCCCCGTCTTTTCGAGCCGCTCGGTATAGAGAATGCATTCTGGGAAACCTGTCCCCGTGGCATTGAAGCAGGTGGCTGGGGTATGATGCTCTCACTGGAAGACCTCGCCAAATTCACTTACTGCTATCAGCAGATGGGTAAATTTAACGGAAAGCAGGTAATACCTGAAGAGTGGGTAAAAACTGCTACTGCATATCATGCCGACACAGCAGCTACTCAGCAGGACAGCGACGGTGTGGTAGGTTACGGTTACTGCTTCTGGAGAAACGGCGGTTATGAAAAATCTTACCGTGCCGACGGTATGTTCTGTCAGTTCGGTATCGTATTTGAAGATCTTGATGCATGCTTTATTTCTCTCGGCGGTGAAGTTCACGAGCAGGGTATGCGTGATGTTATCTGGGACTTTTTCCCCAGAGCCTTTATCGAAGCAGATGAAAAGGCAGATGAAAAAGCAGAAAGCGTTCCTCTTTCTCTTCCCGCTTATCCTAAAGCACCCGTTAAACCCCGTTCTCTTGCACTGGAGAGCAGAATAGCAGAAAAGAAAATTAATTTCAGAAAGCCTGTTCTTGTAAATGTTGCAGGTTATCCTGTTTCCGTAGTTCCTCTTCCCGCACTCTTTATGGAGAGTGATAAGGCCGGTAACATTACAGAGGTTACCTTCCGTTTCGGTGATGATGATATGTATATGACCTGGGTAGAGGGTGACGAAGTAAATACTGTACATATAGGTCTTGACGGTGAATACCGCTGGGATAACATTATAATAGGTAAAATACCTTACACCACCTGCAGCACAGGCTGCTGGAACAGTGAAAGCGAATTAGAGGTACACATCCGTTGTATCGAGGTTCCTTCCGAAAGAGTCATTAAATTTAAAATCAACGGTGACAATGTTATTATGCGTCCTTCTTCTAACCCTGATGTAGGCATTATGGCTGAAACACTTAAAGAAACGGTCAAGGATGTTATCAAACAGCCGGTATTCCAGACAGCAGTAAGTAAGGCTATACCTCACCTTGCTCCGATTATCGATTCAGTTCAAAGAGGTAAGATCAAGGTTGACAGAAGATAAAGAATGGGAGTGAAAATATGTTTTTAAAAATTTTACTTGGACTTACCGTTCTTGCAGAATGTGTAACAGTGCCTGTATTCCTTAAATACTATTGGCCTGACAGATGTAAACAGTCATTCATTTATAAGGTTATTTCCGCCGGACTTTTTGTTCTTTGCGGTTTCCTGTGTGTGAAGATTTCAGGTAATAATACACCCTATGCATCACTTATGATGTGGGGACTTGTGCTTGGTTTCTTCGGTGATGTGTTCCTTCATTCACTTCAGAATAAATCATGGCATTTCGTAGTCGGCTTCCTTTCCTTTCTTGTCGGTCACATAGTTTACATCGTGGCATTCTGGAAGGCAATCAAAACCACTTATCCCGGTTCGCCTGTATTTACCTGGTATGAGCTTGTGGCTACATTTGTTCTTCTGGCGATAATGCTTGCTATAATGCTTAAGATGGGCATTTTCAAAGGCAAAGAGGTTCTTCTCGTAGCCTTTGCCGCCTACGGATTTATTCTCTTTACTATGCTTACGAAGGGCCTTCGTTATGCTATCGGTGAAATCGCCTACGGAACAAATGATAACATGGTTCCTGTTTTCCTTACAGTAGGTCTCGGTGCGATACTCTTTACCGTTTCCGACATTATTCTCGGCTTTACCATTCCTATGGGCAAGACAACGAGACTCGTGCGTAACATCAATATCGGCACATATTTTGCTGCACAGATTTTACTCGGTATAAGCATACTCTTCGTTTTCTCAGCTTATCCGTTATATTAATCGTTATTCGTCTCTCTCCCTTAGCGGAGAGAGATGTTTTTTTCTTTTTACTGTTTACAAAAATAATGATTTATGTTAGAATATTCGGGTAAAATATTATTATTTTTGAAAGGAAGATAAGTATGATAGCATTAGGTGCAGA
>JAZTZH010000038.1:0-15913 GCA_045637365.1 Acutalibacteraceae bacterium | reverse complement strand
CTTACTTGGCGGGTACTTTGTTATTATTTAATCACTGTAGGGCGCAATTTTGAATTTTGCACTCTGCACTTACTTAAGCCTTGTCAGCACAGCCGAGAACAGTTTCAATCTTATGAGAAACAACGCCTTCGATTGCATCTCTTGCGGGAGTGAGGTACTGTCTGGGGTCGAAGTGCTTGGGATTTTCTGTGTAGTGCTTACGGATAGCAGCTGTCATAGCGATACGGATGTCAGAGTCAACGTTGATCTTACATACAGCCATAGAAGCAGCTTCACGAAGCATTTCTTCGGGGATACCGATAGCATCGGGCATTTCACCGCCGTAAGCGTTGATGGTCTTAACGTCTTCCTGGTTAACAGAGGAAGCACCGTGAAGAACGATGGGGAAGCCGGGAAGCTTGTCTTCGATTTCCTTAAGGATGTCGAAACGGAGCTGGGGCTTCTGGCCGGGCTTGAACTTGTAAGCACCGTGGCTTGTACCGATAGCGATAGCGAGTGAGTCAACACCTGTTCTGGTAACGAAATCGATAACCTGAGCGGGATCTGTGAAGTTAGCGTCTTCTTCGCTTACGTTAACGTCATCTTCGATGCCTGCGAGCTGACCGAGTTCGCCTTCTACTACACAGCCGCGGGCATGAGCGTATTCAACAACCTGCTTTGTGAGAGCTACGTTTTCTTCGTAGGGAAGGTGTGAGCCGTCGATCATAACAGAGGTGAAGCCACCGTCGATGCAGGACTTACATGTTTCAAAGTCGGGGCCGTGGTCAAGATGAAGAGCGATGGGAAGGCCTGTTTCTTCTGCTGCAGCCTTAACCATAGCTACGAGATAGCCGTGAGAAGCGTATTTTCTTGCGCCTGCGGAAACCTGAAGGATAACGGGAGAGTTGTGCTTTTTAGCAGCTCTGGTGATACCCTGGATGATTTCCATGTTGTTTACGTTGAATGCACCGATAGCGTAGCCGCCCTTGTATGCATCCTCGAACATTTTTTTAGTCGTTACTAATGCCATAATTAATTACTCCTTTATTTGGATTTTATTTATTAATTTAACAGGTAAAGTATACTCTGTTATTTTATAATTGTCAAGATTTATGCGCCCGGTGTGTAGGTGAATGCGAAGCAATGTGAACGGATTCTGCCGCCCATTACCTTGATACGGAAATCGTTACCGGTCATAATAGTACCGCCTACGTTGATGGAGGAGATGTATCCGATGTCATCTCTTACGGCACTGTCGTGGGTAATGATTCCGAGCCATGTGGAGGGATCACCTGAAAGCTCTATGTTGGCATTTTCCTTGACGAGCTTTTTCAGATCATCGCTTGTAATGGTATAGGTTGATTTGAAGTCCGGGTCAAGATAGTCACCGTAGCTCTTTCTGCCGCCGCTGAGGTAGGGAACCGATGCACCGATACCCTTGCCCCATACATTATAGTAAGAGGTGGTTACACCTGCGCTCATGGCGTGGAAGGGTGTTACTGCCACGTCGGAGCCGTTGGCGATGTAGTAACCGCCGGCCATAACATCGTCTACTACGGAGTAAACTGTCTGGGAGGGAGTTTTACCGAAGGCTGTGGCATCTGCACCGAGGTTGAAGCCGTTATATTTGGCGAAGGTGTAGATAGCGATAGCCTGTGCCTTAAGAGCTTCTATCTGGAAAGAGCCACCCATTTCAGATTCGAGAGCGGATGCTATAAAATCTCTGGTGTTGTATTCTGTTCCCGAATATTTGATTTTAGCGGGATAAGCGTCACCGGAAACGATTCTGGTGTTTTCACCTGCATCATAGTAGTAATGAGCGAGAATCTGCCAGGCGTTCCAGCCCTGTGATGCCAGGTAGTTAGCACCTATCTGGCTCATACCCACACCGTGACCGTAGCCGAAAACGTAGAAGGTGAACACACCCTTATCTGATCTGACGGCTGCTGTAGTTGTTGTAGCCGAAACCTCGGGAGCTACCTGCTCAGTTACGCCGTTATTGAGCATTTCGGGAGCTTTGGTAGTGGTAAGGAAGGGGTTTTCAGTGGTAGTGGGTGCGGCGGTTGACTGATAATATGCGGGATTATTTACATTGATATCGGTAGGAGTGGTGGTAGTGGTCTGAGGCTTAAGCATAAAATAAGTCATTATCATAGGACTTACTATAGCAAATACCATTACTACTGCTGCGAAGATAAGCATACCCTTGGTAAGAGTGAAAACACCGTCTTTTACTGCGGGTGCCGGTGCTGCTTCCTTTTCTTCCTCTTTTTCCTCACTGTAATCTATTTTTGCGATAGATGTATTGATTGCCTCAGCCTTCTGACAGACAACCTCTGAAAGGATGGTGACTGCGTGGGGAAGGATGAGAGGAATGTCGTCGGCATTTACGGTGTTGATTTTCTTTGCCTTGGCAGTGCTTCTGTCTACTACTGCCACATAAGCATAGTAGGCAGTCTGACCGTTTTCGTTCTCTGTGGAATAAACGGGAGAAATAGATGCACCGAAATCGCAGTCTGTGTTATACATCGCCTCTCTTGCGTGGCGGATAACCTTCATAGATTCGCTTTCCTTCGGAATTTCGGAGTCCTCGTCCTTATTCTGAAGTGCTTCTTCGAAGTCTGCTTCCTGTTCGTCCTCGGTTTCTTCGTCGGGATCGGTTATCTCAACGAAATTTACAGTGTCTGTCAGACCGTCGATTTTGTCATAAAGATTATAAATCCACATCGCTGCCTCTCCGGTGGTGAGGGCTACCTTTTTCTCGAAGGTGAGAAGAGAGGAGACGAGCTTTTCGGCTGCGGGAGTTATGTCGTAGTCGGGCATTTCGATTTCTTCATCCGCGTAATCGGAAAAGGGAGTGCTGTTCTGCTGATTGATGAAGGTGAGAATCTTTGTTTCATTTTTTATTATGCTGGCAAGAACATCGTCAAGTCGCATAAAGTCAAGAGGAATGAAGGTAAGTCTTCCTGAAAGAGCGTCACAGGTAAAACCACTGAAAAGACCGTCGGAAGTGAGATGGATAATGCTGCCTTCGGGAATAAGACAGTGACCGTTCACGTCTATTTCAGAAACATCGTCACCTGCATTAAGGGTGATGAAATCAGCGATTTCCGATGAGAAAACACTTTCAAGGATGAGCTTTGAGAGAAGGTCTTTCTTTGCCTTTATGAAATCTGTGTGTTCTGTGGCAACGATAATATGCTTCCCTTCCTCGAGGGACGACATTACCGAGTCGAACATTTCGCCGTAGCCCTCGAAATTCTCGATGGTTTCTTCAGACAATCCGAATCTGTCCAGTGCGAGACAGATTTTATATATTGAGTCAGAAGAAAAGGCCGAAATGTCCTTTAGTGTGTATAAACGTATCATTATATTTTTAACCTCCCAATAATAGGTTTGTTATCAGTCGTTATGATGTTTTCCGTCGCATTAACCGACTTCCCAGCGACTTGCATTTGCGTAGGGGTTGTCGAGCTTCTTTTTATTGTAATATGCCTGAGGATATCTGGGATTAGGATTTACTGTTGCTTTTGAAACGTCAACATCTGTGCTTTCACCGGGTCTTACGAGTCTCGCTACCACGACGAAGCGGGCGTCAGTAAATTCGTGTGAGCAGGTGGAGAGTGTGAGAAGCTTGTCCGTGGGAAGCACATCCACACCTGTGTCATAAAGAGAACGCTGACTCATTTCATTGAGGTAAGCAGCGAAACGGTCCTGTGTGCTCAGTGATGCGAAATAATATCTGAATACATATCCGTTATCATCTTTTTCGTAGGCGTTCGTAACGAAAGCGGCTACGACCTTCCAGGAATAATCCTTGTAAAGAGTATTGAAGGTGATTACGGGTGCTGCCTTGAAGCCGTCGATTTTTTTGTAGGCATCGAGAGCACCGAAAATAGTTCCGTTATTCATATGGTGACCGAAGATGATGGTGTTCTGGTCAAGCTCAACGATATTATTTACATGGGTGACGAAGGGACATCCGTACTTTGTGGTGTTTCCGTAGAAGTTTTTGTTCAGATATTTGGAGTCATTCTGAGCCTGAACGACAGGGAGACTGAGATTTACTCCCTTGGCCTCAAGATAGCCTGCGAACTCCTTGTTGGTGGCATAAAGACGGGCATATTTGAGCTGGAGTCCTACGGGGAAAATCACATCGGGATATTCCTTCTGTATCTCTGCCCACTGCTGTTCTGTATTGGCAGAGGCTGTGGTTTTATCCTTGTTTTTGTCACTTTTCTTTGTGGTTTCCGTTACTGCCTGAGTGGAAGCCTCAGTAATGATGAGATCTGAAACACCCTCCTCCAGCTTATCGTTTTCAGCTGAAAGCCGGTATTCATTAAGAAGCATAGCCGAGGAAATCACGATGGCGGCGATGGCGATGCCGAGGACAGAGCGTCTTATAATTTCGAAGCGTGAAAGCTTTTTTCCACTTTTCTTTGCTTTTGGCTCTTCCTTGTTTGAGCTGATGTCGGTAAACTCTTCGTCAGCGGTGTCTTCTATTTCGAAACCTTCACCGAAGCCGAGGGGAACATCTGTGCTTTTTTCGGGAGCAGGTCGCTGATAGGAGGAAGCACCTTTGTTCTGTCTGCTGTAGAGAATGGAGTTAAGCTCATAGGTGCTCATTTCCATTTCCTCTACTCTGAAGGTGTTTTTCTTCTTTTCGGGCTTGCGGGGAAGATTTACCGTTTCCTCTTCGATTTCTATGTCGTCAGCTAAGGGAGTTTTCACGGGAATAGGCTTACGGGGAGCAGTGTTGTTCACTGCAGGCTCGAGCTGGATTTCTTCCGCGTCGATTTCTTCTTCACCGTAATCGCTGTATTCATCATAATCCTCTTCGGGAGTGGCAGGCTTATCAAAGTCATCACTCTGATAAAGAACTCTCATACCCGAATCAGCCTGAGGTGTTTCCGGTGTCTGCTGGAAGGGCTGAGGCTGAGGAAACTGAGGCGGTGCAGCGTACTGCTGAAAAATCATGTTAAGCTGTTCCTGAGTGAGAGGGACCTGCTGTGGGGGATAACCCGGCTGTACATAGGGCACCTGACCTACGGGTACATAGTAGACGGGCTGGCCGTAAGGGTTCGGCTGAACATAAACAGGCTGCTGTAAGGGAGCCTGACCGGGAGCTGCAGAAGAATTTACCTCTGCTCCTTCCGGTGTGTCTGAAGGGTTTACACCCTGAGATGACATATCCTTGTCGTTGTAGATGTTTTTCATAGTTAATTCAATTCCTTGGATAAGAATTTATAAATTCCGTAATATTGCCCTCTGACCTTAATTCAGGGCTGTTCAATATGCAAAGTCTTAATTGATTGATAGCATTGGAAGCGGAGACAAATCTGTTATAGTCTCTGCAATTACCGCTTTTTCTACCGTGAAATTCTTTCAGATAAAGATTTTTACCGTCAGTAACGGCAATATAGATAAGTCCTACTTCCTTGGACGGGTCGTCGCTGGTAGGACCTGCCATACCGGTGACAGCTACACCGTAGTCAGCTTCAGAGAGCTTTTTTACTCCCAGAGCCATCTGAGCGGCCACGATTTCACTGACAGCACCGAAAAATTCAAGGTCGTCGGCTCTTACACCTAAAACCTTTTCTTTTATTTCATTCGAGTAGGAGACGACACCGCAGTGGAAAATCTCTGACGCACCGCTGATGTCGGTAATTCTTTTGGCACACAGGCCTGCAGTACAGCTTTCGGCAAAGGCTGCGGTGACCTTCTTTTCTTTCATAAGAGAAACTGTCGCTTCTTCGATGCTCTCGGCATCGATGCCGTAGATGTAGCAGCCGAGTCTGTCTTTTATTTCACCGAGCACGGGAGAGATGAGCTTTTCAGCTTCTTCTTCGCTTTCTGCTTTTGCCGTGATTCTCAGAAGTGCCTCACCGTCTTTGGCGTAGGGTGCTACGGTGGGATTTTCTTTTTCTAAAAGGTCGGCTACCCTTTCGCTCATATCGCTTTCGCCGATACCGAAGGTACGGACTGTGTGAGATTTTATGACTGAATGTGTAAATTTTTTCAGATAAGGAACAACCTGTTCTCTGAACATGGGCTCCATCTCTCTGGGAGGACCCGGGAGAATGATGATTTTTCTGTCATCCTTTTCCATAATGAAGCCGGGAGCTGTTCCGTTTTTATTGGGAAGGACTGTGCTTTCCTCGGGGACGAGAGCCTGTTTGCTGTTGCTTTCGGGCATTGTCAGTCCTTTATATGAAAAATAGGATTTGATTTCTTCGAGTATATCTTCTCTCATAATGAGCTTTTTACCGAAGTAGTCGGCGCAGACTTCCTTGGTAAGGTCATCGGGAGTAGGTCCGAGACCGCCTGTAAGTATGATTGTATCGGCTCTCGTGAAGGCGTGGTCAAGACAAGCTTTAAGTCTTTCTTCGTTATCGCCTACGGTAGTCTGATACATAAGAGAGATACCCAGAGCGGCAAGCTCTTTCGAAAGGAAACGTGCATTGGTATTAAGAATGTCACCTAAAAGGATTTCAGTGCCTACACTTATAAGCTCACAGTTCAAAAGTATCACCTCATTTATTGGTTTGTTTAATCGACGAATTCAAATTTGGTGGTTTCGATCGCTCTTTCGATCATTTCGCTGAAATCGAATACGCTTTCAGCCTTTTCGATAAGTTCGATAGTGGGTCTGGTTCTCGGATGCTTCGGAGTGAATACCGTACAGCAGTCCTCATAAGGAAGGATGGAGGTTTCAAAAGCTCCGATGGCACGGGAAATTTCGATGATTTCATTTTTATCCATACCGATGAGAGGACGGAAAACAGGCATATTCACAGCTGCATCCGTACAGGCGATAGCACCGAGAGTCTGTGATGCTACCTGACCGAGGCTTTCACCTGTTACGAGAGCGCCGCAGTTGTCTCTTTCTGCCAGACGGATGGAAATTTTCATCATCATTCGTCTCATAATAATGGTGAAGAGCTCTTCGGGACAGTGCTCCTTGATCGCTTCCTGGATTTCAGTGAAGTTTACTACGGCAAAGTTGACTCTGCCGCTGTATTTAGCTACGATGGAAACAAGGTCACGGACCTTCATTTCGGCTCTTTTGCTCGTATAAGGAGGAGCGGCGAAATGAATGGCAGACAGCTGAAGACCTCTTTTAGCCATCATCCAGCCGGCTACGGGGCTGTCTATACCGCCGGAAACGAGAAGAGCGACTCTGCCGGCTGTGCCGACGGGCATACCGCCTGCACCCTTTATCTGATTGCCGTGGATAAAGACATTTTTATCTCTTACCTCCACGGTTACGGTAATATCGGGATTATGAACATCCACCTTAAGGGAAGGAATGTTTCTGAGAAGATGTGCACCTACCTCACGGCAGATTTCGGGAGAGGTGAGTGGGAAACGCTTGTCACTTCTTTTGGCGTTTACCTTAAAGGTTTTAACGCTTCTCAGGTCATCGCCGAGATAGGAGAGAGAAGTGTCCTTCATACACTGAAGGTCTTTTTCTGTGACAGCCGCCTTCGAAAAGGCAACTATACCGAAAACCTTCTTTACTGTCTCAACTGCCGCATCGAAATCCACATCCTCATCCACAGGCTCTGCCACGATGGTAGACTGGGATTTAATGAAGGTGAATTTACCTGCTGATTTTAAAAGTCGGCGATTCATATTTTTTACGAGTACATCCTCGAAGGTGCTTCTGTTAAGACCCTTGAGGGCGAGCTCTCCGTTTTTGATAAGTAATACTTCTTTCATTTGCTACCTCTTATTTTTTCATAATTACTTTCATAGCCTTATCGAGCATCAGCAGTAAGTAGTCAAGCTCTTCTTCTGTGGTGAAGCGGGAAAGGCTTATTCTTAAGGACGAGTCGATGAGACTGTCGGGAAGATTCATAGCTGTAAGCACGTGGCTTTTGTGTCCTTTGGCACAGGCTGAACCCGATGAAACATAAATTCCGCTGTCAGACAGGAAGTTGAGAAGGGTTTCGCTTCTGTAGCCGGGAAGTGAAATGTTTATGATGTAGGGAAGAGCGTCGGCGGGACTGTTGATTACTATGCCTTCTCTCTTTCTGAGTTCTTCGGTGAAGCTGTCACGCAGAGCTGTGATTTTTTCGAGTGAGGATTTCACCGTAAGCTCTTCTATGGCGCCCATAAAGCCTGCGATAGCGGGCATAGGCTCCGTTCCGGGACGGATGTCCTTTTCCTGACCGCCTCCTACGGAGACGGGAGTGAGCTTCGTACCCTTTTTTATGAAGAGTGCACCTACACCCTTCGGGCCGTGAATTTTATGTGAGCTGACGGTCATAAGGTCTGCGCCCAGCTTTTTTACATTGAGGGGGATTTTACCGAAGGCCTGTACGGCATCGATATGAAAAAGTGCAGGAGAATTCTTTCTCTTTATCAGCGAAGCGATTTTATCCACGGGCTGAATTGTGCCGACCTCATTATTGACGGCCATAATGCTGACAAGGATTGTCTTTTCATTTACTGCATCTGTCAGAGCATCGAAATCAATTTCTCCGTAAGCATCGGTACCGATACGGATAACCTCGAAGCCTTCCTTTTCGAGTCTGTCGAAGGCTTTCTGTACACTGGGATGCTCCACTGCGGAGGTGATGACTCTGTTACCCTTTCGTCTGTTCGCATAAGCCGCACCGAAAACAGCCAGGTTATTACCTTCTGTTCCGCCGCTTGTGAAAAAGATTTCATCCTTTTCACAGGAAAGAGCTTTCGCTGCGGTCTCTCTTGCTTTAAGAAGGAGAGTGTCGGCTTCGATACCTTTTTCGTGGAGAGAGGAAGGGTTGCCCCAGCAGTTTTCCAGTGCATCAATCATATTCTTTTTTGCCTTTTCGCACACCTTTGTGGTGGCACTGTTATCCAGATATGCGCCCATAGGACATACCTCCTCATCATAATCCTTCTTATTATACTATATAAGCAAAAAATATTCAATGGTACATTGTCTAAATAAAGGGATATTTTTGTTAAATTTTCGTAAAATACTTTTATAAAATACTAATAATGTTTCGGAGGAAATGAAAATGGAGCGAAAAAGCATCAATGTAAAGAATAAAACGATATGGGTTCTGTCGGCACTTTGTCTGGCTCTTTTTATTCTTACGGCTATGAATACTGCGAGGATGAAAAGTCTTGAAAGAGAAACCGAGGTGCAGAGACAGAAGTATCTTTCGGAGCTATGCGAAAACTTAGACAGCATGACCGTAAGCCTGAGTAAAAGTCTGTGCACATCCACGGCAGAAATGTTTCATAAAAACGGTAACGATCTTGCCAGGCAGGCGGCAGTAGCCAAGGTAAGTCTATCAGGCATAACTGACGAGACGATTATAACCGATGAGATATTTAAATTTTTGTCGCAGGCGGGAGATTATGCGATTTATCTCTCACAGAAGGAAAAATTTTCTCTCAGCGAGGAAGAGAGAAAAAAGCTGAAGGCACTTTATGATTATTCGAAATATCTTTCTGATTCCTTTGAGCAGATAAGCAGTGATTATTATTCGGGCAGAGTTGCATTTACCGAAAAGGTAAACAACCTGCTTTCTTCAGCGGAAGATGAGGGCATAAGCTTTACTGATTCCTTTACGGATATACAGCAGACTATGGGAGATTATCCCACACTTTTATATGACGGACCCTTCGCAGATGCGGTCATAAATAAAAAGGCACTCGGTCTCAGCGGTGACGAAATTACTGCAGATGAGGCAAGAGAAAAGGCGGCTGAGTACCTGGAATGCGAGGCGGGCGGATTAAAGAAAGAAGCGGACACTGAAGGAGCCATAGACCTGTATTGCTTTTCTTACGGTGACAGGACGGTGGGTATTACCAAAAAAGGCGGTATGCTCTGCTATATGACTGACCCTGTTTATGTGGGTGAAGTTGCCATCAGTACCGAAGAAGCGATAAAAAGGGGTAAGGAATATCTGAAAAGAACAGGCTTTCCGGAGAGCATGAGGGAGACCTATTACAGCACCTATGACGGAATATGTACGGTGAATTATGCTTATGAAAAGGACGGTATCATATGCTATTCCGATCTTGTGAAGGTCAGTATTTCACTGGAAACGGGCAAGGCGGTGGCTTTTGACAGTCGCGGTTATCTGATGAATCACAGGGAAAGAAGAGAAGGTAAGACTAAGCTTTCACAGAAGGAATGCAGAAAAATACTATCACCCTATCTTACGGTGATTTCTTCTGAGAAGGCTTATATTCCGCTCGAAACAGGTAAAGAGGCTCTCTGCTATGAGTTTCACTGCAAGGACCGTGACGGGCAGGAGACTCTGGTGTATATTAATGCAGAAAGCGGAAAAGAGGAAAATGTCCTTCTTCTCCTTTACAGTGACGGAGGAGTGCTTACCAAATGACTTTTTACGGTATGAAAAATTATACAGCTTATGAAACATAGACAGCTGTAGGATTTTATCTCTTAAGCAAGGCAAACTTAAAACGAAACTTAAAACGAAACTTAAAATATTTGTGAACTAAAAGTAAATAAAAACTGGGCACTATTGAAAAATTATGACAGAAGTTGTATTATTGATGTACAAAAGTTTGATAGTTTTTTCATTTTCATAGTTACCTCAATCAAATTCCCAACAAAAAATCCCCGGAGCGACCGGGGATTTTTTGTTTTTTATCTTATGCATAAATATTAAACACGTACACTTATTTCTCCGCTGCCTAAGGTTCTGAGTTGACCCTGCCCTGTTCTTACGGTAAGACGGCACATATCGTCGATGCCCTCTGCCGTAGCTTCGTATGCTTCTTCGGAGGAGAGGACGGTTATTTTTCTGCCGAGAAAGAAAAGTCTGTTTTTGTAAAGAGGAACGAAGTCTCTGCTTTTTATTCTGCTCAAATGATACATAAAGCGGTTTACTGTTTCGGCGATGATATCCTCACGCAGACCCTCTGCATTTTCAGTGAGAGCACCTGCGATGTCTCTGATATCTTCGGGAAAGCCTTCTTCGGGTGCAGCAAGATTGATTCCTATGCCTACGATGATATATTCTGCACCTTCGGATGTAAAAGAGCCCTCGGTGAGAATTCCTGCTACCTTTTTTCCGTGAGCGAAAATGTCGTTTACCCATTTGATGCCGCAGCTTATTCCGGTGACATTTTCGATGGCTTCTGAGGCTGCCACGGCACACAGAGGCGTGATGAGAGTACATTCCTCAGGTGAAAGTTCGGGATGAAGAAGCAGACTCATATATACGCCGGTACTTTCCGGAGAGAAAAAGCTTCTTCCTTTTCTGCCTCTGCCAGCACTCTGAGCTTGAGCGGCGAAGAGAACACTTTCTTTTTCTCCTGACAGAGGGAGCTTTTTCAGCTCGTCATTGGTGGAGGTGGTTTCTTTGACGGTTATTATTTTTATGTACCTGTTTTTTTTATTCAGACGGGATTTTATCTGTGATTCGTTCATAAAACACTCTCACTTTTCAGCTTTTTTATATTCTTACAAAAATCTGCATATTCATTTTACCATTTTTTATCTTTTAAAGCAATACACAGGAATAATAAAAGAAAATCGTCCGTAATTGTTAAGATTTTAGCGTAGTACTTGACAAAAGGGGTACAAATATATTAAAATAATTGACAAGTTATAATCTTGAAGTGAATAAACATTAATATTTATTCATTTTAACGGTTGTGAGTAAAGGGCGATGCCCGAAAAAAATATTATTTCCAAGGAGGAACACTATTATGAAAAAAATTCTCGCAGTTCTTCTCGCAGCTCTCATGCTCTTCGCACTCGCAGCATGCGGCGGCACAGGCGATGAAGGCACAAAGACAACAGCAATGACTATGGGTACCGGCGGCACACAGGGTACATACTACGCTTACGGCGGCATCCTCGGCGGTCAGCTTAAGACAGCTACCGGAATCACAGTTAATGTTGTTTCCACAGACGGCTCAAAGGCTAACATTCTCGGTATCGATGCAGGCAACTATCAGCTCGGTACTGTTCAGTCAGACGTTATGGCTTATGCATGGGCAGGCTCACGTACCTTCGAAACAGAAGGCGCTCTCGAATCCTTCCGTGTAATCGGCGGTCTCTACGCAGAAGCAGTTCAGCTCATCACTATGGATCCCGAAATCAAATCCGTAGCTGACCTCAAGGGCAAGAAGGTTTCTATCGGTGCAGCAGGCTCAGGCGTTTACTTCAACGCTGTTGACGTTCTTGCAGCAGCAGGTCTTACAGAAGAAGACATCCAGCCTCAGTATCAGTCATTCGGCGATTCAGCTGATGCTCTTAAGGACGGTAAGATCGACGCAGCATTCATCGTAGCAGGTGCTCCCACACCCGCTATCCAGGAGCTTTGCACATCTGCTGATGCTTACCTCGTTCCCATCGACGGCGACGTAGCTGATAAGCTTATGGAAGCTTCACCCTACTACACCACTTATAAGGTTCCTGCAGGCACATACGACGGACAGACAGAAGATGTTACAACTGTTACAGTTAAGGCTACTCTTATCGTAAGCTCATCCGCTTCTGAAGAAGATGTTTACAACATCACAAAGGGTATTTTCGAAAACATCGACGCTATCACAGCTGCACACGCTAAGGGTGCAGAGCTTTCAATCGAAAACGCTACCAGCGGTATGACTGCTCCCTTCCACGCAGGTGCTGCTAAGTACTTCGCAGAAAACGGCGTTACTGTTGAAACCAAATAATTAAGGTTATCTGATAACGTATCGGCTGCAGTCGGAATAGCTGCAGCCGGTTGTTTTCTTAAATTTCAGCAAAAATCACAGGAGGCTTAATATGGGACTTTTCGAGAAAAAAAATTCCGAAGTGACGCCGGAAGCTATGAATCTCGATGATGTTATGAAAAAGTTCGACCGTGAATCAAACACCAGAGTATGGACAGGTGTGCCGAAAACAGTGGTAAACTGCATTCTGGCTACATTTTCCGTATTCTGTATCTATGTTACACTGTTTGCTACATGGCTCGATGAATTCAGACTCGCATCGTTTATGGCATTCATAATGCTTATCGGTTATCTGGTTTTTCCTATAAAAAAAGGTGTTCAGAAAGTCAACCACATTCCCTGGTATGACTTCATTTTTATGATAGCGGGTACAGGTTCATTCTTATACTACGCTGTAAATGCTTCTGAAATTGTTGCAAGATATAAAATAACTTCCGTGGAGGTTATTGTAGGTATTATCGGTGTTATCTGTCTTGCCGAGCTCTGTCGCAGAAGTGTGGGTATTCCCATTCTTATAGTAGCAGGTGTTCTTTTGGTATATGCACTCGTATGGGGTTCCACTAATCCCGATATGTGGGCAAGAATTACGGAAAACATCCGTGTTCTTTTCTACTCAAAGGAAGGTATTCTTTCCACACCTGTAAACGTATGCTCAAAGTATATAGCAATGTTCATCATTTTCGGTGCATTCCTCGAAAGAACAGGTATCGCAGATTTCTTCATCAATATTTCAAATGCACTCGTAGGCCGTTTTTCAGGCGGTCCTGCCAAGGTAGCGGTTGTTGCCTCAGCTATGGAAGGTATGGTATCAGGTTCTTCTGTTGCCAATACTGTAGGCTCAGGTGCAGTTACCATTCCTCTTATGAAGCGTACAGGCTACAAGCCTGAGTTCGCTGCTGCTGCAGAAGCTTCTGCATCTACGGGCGGTCAGATTATGCCTCCCATTATGGGTGCTGCTGCTTTCCTTATGGCAGAAACAGTAGGTGTTCCTTATTCGAATATCGTAGTAAAAGCTATTCTTCCTGCAGTTCTTTATTTCGCAGGTGTATTTATCGCAGTTCACCTCGAGGCTAAAAAAGAAGGTCTTAAGGGTCTCACCAGAGAAGAGCTTCCCAGACTCAAGCCTCTTCTCAAGCAGAGCTATCTTCTTTTCCCTCTTATTCTTCTTATCTATCTCGTAGGTACCAGCACACGTTCTATCGCTTATGCAGCTGCAATCGCGATTGTAGCCGCTGTGGCAGTAAGTCTTTTCAATAAAGAGCATCGCATCACTCCCAAAAAGTTTTTCGAAGCTCTCGCAGCCGGCGGTCAGGGTATGATTACCGTAGTGGCAGCCTGCGGTGTAGCAGGTGTTATCGCAGGTATCATCGGTGTTACCGGTCTTGCTTACACTCTGTTTAACGGTATTGTAACACTGGCAGGTAATCAGGTTATCGTCGCCTTATTCCTCACTATGCTCTGCTGTATCGTTCTCGGTATGGGTGTTCCTACCACTGCTAACTACTGCATTATGGCTGCTACCTGTGCACCTATTCTCGTTCAGATGGGTGTACCCGTAATAGCTGCTCACTTCTTTGTATTCTATTTCGGTATTGTTGCTGACCTGACGCCACCCGTTGCACTGGCTGCTTATGCGGGCGCTGCCATAGCTCAGGCGAACCCGATGAAGACAGCCTTCACGGCTACCAAGCTCGCTATCGGTGCTTTTATCGTTCCTTATGTATTTGCACTGAACCCTGCTATGCTCTTCATTGATACGAGTGCGTGGGAGGTTATCCTTATCTGTATTACCTCTTTCGCAGGTATCTTCGGTGTTTCTGCAGCTCTTCAGGGATATTTCCTGTGCCGCATGTCATGGGTAGAGCGTATACTCAGCATAATCGGCGGTCTGCTTCTTATCTATCCCGGTATAGTAACAGACGCTATCGGTCTTGCTATTATTGCTGTGGTTCTCGTTATTCAGAAAATCTCACAGAAAAAAATCGGCGGAACTCCCGCAGCAGCGGAAGTAAGCGATGTGGCTTAAGTGAATAAATAATTTTAAATCGCTGTATGCTCAGGTGTACAGCGGTTTTTGTTATGGTCGGAAGTGTTTTTTCAATGTAACGATCTTTCCGTCACGCAGAGTGTACCACTTTCAGAGGAGGCAGACTAAGTCTCTCTTGAAAGGTAATTCCCCTGATAGGGGAAATGTCTGCAAAGCAGACAAAAGGGTGCCGGTCTCCCGGAGGGAAAGCTGTCACGAAGAGACTGAGAGTTTTTTTCGTTTCAATAAAGCAATTAGTCGTCATCCGCTCGAGCCGCGGGGGCTTTTACTTTGGCACAAGCGAGCGCCAAAGTAAACAAAGCGCCCATTTTTCGGTGGAACCAATCCGAACACGATAACGGAAGAAGAGATTGCTTTCTTTTATAACTCACCCTTAGTCTGCCGTTGATTAAGAAACAACCTTTTAAGACTACCGTTATCTATAGTTCTATGTTCAGTCTCACCGAAAGAGTGAGCGTGCAGAGTGCTTTTACTGAAAGCAGTACAGGAAAATCACTGCCACAGCTCCCTCAACGCACAGATATTTTGTCTACCCTGTGGTGCCTGACGTCACCACACGCTTCGTCTCCTTAGGTACCGTCAGTCCGACAGTCGCTTCCCGCTCTGTCATCTTTTCAGATAAGTTCTACGGTCAGAGACCTTTTAAACCTATAACAACATAAAAGTAATAGGGGTTAACGAAAACCTTCCTGTAATTCCGAAATCTTATCGGTTGTCTGCACACCTGCCACGGTGTGCCCCCTGCAGAGCGTTTCGTAAGGAGGTACTGAAAGGTGAAAAAGCAGAAGCACTGCTTAAGAAGGCAAGAAAGAGAAACAAAAACATTACTGTAGAACGGCAGTTCACTGTCTGCGACCCTGCCACGGGTCGCACCCAAAGGGAAAGTAATTGTTTCTGAACTTTAACAGAAATATACATTCTTAATGCTTTAACAAACCTAACTTTAGGCATTCTCTTTTCCCTCTGAAAAAAAGAGGGGTTTTGCTTACTTTGCCGCCTCCGGAGCAAAGTAAGAGCCCCCGCGGCTCGAGCGGATGACGACTAATAGTTTTATTGAAACAAAGAGAATAAAAATATATCCTACTGTTTCACATCCCGCTTTATCCCGCACTGAAGATACTTCGTTGACGATGCAGCTCGAGCGGATGGCGATTAACTGTTTCATTGAAACTAAAATCATAAACCGCACCA
>JAZTZH010000037.1:0-9321 GCA_045637365.1 Acutalibacteraceae bacterium | reverse complement strand
TATTGTTTTCTTGGGTAAACTCCTTCTATATATCCATTCTCCCAGTGAGCCGCCGGATGAAGGATTGTCATTTTTAGCCCAACTTAACATCCTCTCCAAACTTGCCGCCGCTTCTTCCTTGGTTACCGCTCTCATCCATTCTAAATCTTTATCTATGTAACTTTGACGCAGTTTTGATGGGTCTTTTAAAAATTCTTCAATACTACCGCATGCCATTTCGATTTTCTTTACCGTAATGGGATTTAGCAAAATGTTTTCAAGTTTTGTAATCCATCTTAAATTCTCAGGTCGATTGTTTCTGCGATTTGTATCAATATGATCAACAATATATTGTGATGAAGGAGCTATGCCGTGAAAAGCAGTCGCAACAATTCTGTGCACGCGTTCCCCGGCGATTTCAGCATATCCTGTTTTGGTATTATATTTTCCAAAGGTCCAAGTATTGTCTGTTGGGCGAGGCTTTTTGTTAACTTTTGGGTGACGAAAAACAGCTCCGTTGTCACGCACAGAATACGTTTCATCTTTATATTGACATACCAATTCTCTTTCATAATTATTCAAAAGTTGTGAAAATTCCATAGCTTCTTTACTCCTCCGATACAACAAGCGTTATGAGTTTCACGATTTACTACAAAAACAATATATCATAAAATAGACTTTATTACAATATACAAACTAAACATCTTGATCAAAGGAATCAATCGCCATACCCGTTTTCAGCAGCAGAGATATTTCAACTGTAAAAGAAACGGAAAATAATATGCATAATAGTTAGTTTTAGTTAGATATGTTTTTCTAACTTTAACTTTGCATATTTCTGTGATATAATTCAAATAACAAAACAAAAGGAGTTCGTTTATGAGCACAAGAAAATTCAGAATAGAAGATAAGGAATATTGCTTTAGTTTTTCTTCTTTTAAGTATGCATTTACTAAATATCGTAAAACGGAAAAGTTGAAAGTAGCTGAGGCTGAACAGAAAATTGCCGACGAATTATATGTCAGCAGTTCTGCCGTTCATAATTGGTGCCACCAAAAGAACGGTATAGCAGATTTAGAGACCATTAAAAAACTTGCGGGTTTATTTAATATCGATTATATGGTTCTTTTAGAAGAAAGCAGAGAGGTTATTATGAAAGAAAGGTATACAGATTTACAGATCCAGTCCATAAAGAGAATATATGATGAAATTATTGAGTTTTTATTTTATTTTTCAGAAACAAATGGGTTTAGTAATTTATGGATAAAATATGAGAATAAAGGTGTTCCGAAAAATCTGATAGAAAGCACCATATATGAGTTTGCTGATACTGAAATTCGCAAGATAGGTATGAGACTTCAAAAAGAGTTTTTCTATCTTCGTGATTTAAGCATTTACGACACCCTATATGATTTTGTTGATGTGGACCTTGTGAACATTTACGATAGGAAGTGTGGTTATGCTTACAGATTTGAAGCAATAGGTTCAACTGATGAAGATTATTTGAAAGCCCTGAATAAACTGAACGATATAGTGAAAGATGTGGTATAACATATTTTAAATATAAACAACAAATCCGAACGCTTCACCTATAAGGTAAGGGTTCGGATTTGTTCTATTTGGTCGAGGCGACAGGATTCGAACCTGCGGCCCTCTGCTCCCAAAGCAGATGCGCTACCAAGCTGCGCTACGCCTCGAAATATCTTGTTTAGTTTACCCCAAAAGCCCTTATTTGTCAACAGTTTTGAGTAATTTTTTAATACCCTTGAAAAAAGGCATATCTTCGTGTATAATATTTTTATGAAGTAAAAATATGAGGAAACAACTATGAAAATACATCAGTCTGCAGAAAACTATCTTGAAACTATTTTAATGCTTACAAACCGTAACGGCTCCTGCCGAAGCATAGATATAGCCAACGAATTAGGCTTTTCCAAGCCCAGTGTCAGCATAGCGATGAAAAATTTACGTGAAAACGGCTACATCGATGTAATGGGCGACGGCAGGATTACACTTTTAGAGCCCGGCAGAAAAATCGCCGAAAACCTCTACGAAAGACACACCGTTCTCACCTATGCATTTATGTCTTTGGGCGTAAATAAGGAAACTGCTTCGGAGGATGCCTGTAAAATCGAGCATATTATCTCCGAAGAAACCTTTGAAGCTATCAAAAATCATTTTATAAAATAACGGAGAAGCGGTAAAAATGGAAGATTTTGTCAGCGAAAAGTCAAAGGAAGGCTTTGACCTTTTCGAAGAAAGTATTAAATCAGCTGAAGCCTTCGCAGGTGATAACAGCAGAATAAGAAAAAAGCTTTCCAAAGAAAAAATCAAAGAGCAGATAGATAAATTTTCAGAAAAAGCAAAGGAAATTATCGATAACCCGAAAAAAGTCAGTGCCGTTTTGGAAAAAGCTATATCCCTTTGTGACGACCTTGGAAAAATCCGCATTATAGGAAAGCATTTCAGAGAAGCTTCTCTTGTCTGCAATATGCTCAACGATTACATCTGCAGGCGCTACACACAGATACCGACAGCTACGGTTATTACTCTGCTCGCCGCCGTGCTGTATTTCATCAGTCCCATCGACATCATTCCTGATTTTCTTCCGCTCATAGGGCATCTGGATGATATGATTATCTTCGGCTTCGTTCAGGATGCCGCCAGATCTGACCTTAAAAAATACGAAAAATGGAAAAGGGAAAATGAAAATCCCGATCTCATTTCGGAAAGATGAGAACCTCCCACACTCTGAGTTCGGTAACCTTGTCGTAATGTATAATATGAAGAAAAGAGGCTGTCACCAGCCCCTTTCTTTTTTTTACTGCACTCAGCAGCAGTTGTCGTGACAACCGCAACCGTTGTCACATCTGTTACAGCCACCGCAGTTATTGCAGCTGTTGTAGCCACCGTTACCGCCGTATACGCTGCCGCCGTCACCGCAGCACACGAATAAGAGAATAAGAATGATAATCCAGGTGCAGCTGTTGCCGCCGAATAAACCGTTATTACAGCCCATTTACCTTTACCCCCTCTCTTCTTGCGGGCGTTTTTTCGTCGCCCTACATCATCAGTATATGGTCTTGGGTAAAGTGTGTGACTGTTTTTGAATAAGAATTTTTTAAAGGTCAAAAATATTTACGGTGATTAATTTATGAACGACATTTTTACTTTCACACGGGGCAAGATTTTACTTGATACCGAGGATATTTACGGCAGAGTTTTCTCCGAGGCAAGGTCAAAAACATCCGAACATAATATAGCTGAAAGGTCAGGAATCTGTTCCGACAAAGAAAACAAAATTTCTCATAAAAAAGCGAAAACAGAAGAAAAATAAAGATAATCTCGAAAATCAAGGGCCAACACAACAGTTTTGACCTTTTTTGACCTTTGAAAAAACTTCGTTTCGGAATATAATTAAAGCATAAAGTCAAAGAAAGTCAAAGTCAAACAAAAAGGAAGTGACGAAATGAACCTTTCCAATGCTATAGCACAGATGATAAGTGATATGCTCGAGGAGAAAAACGAAATAGAAATTCAGCGTAACATCCTCGCACAGAATTTAGGATGCGTACCCAGTCAGATTAACTATGTACTCTCTTCACGCTTCACTCCCGAAAGAGGTTATATGGTGGAAAGCCGTCGCGGTGGTGGCGGATTCATAAAAATAACCCGTATACTCTACGACGACGATACTCTTCTCCCACGCATTATTTCATCAGTAGGCGACAGACTCGACTACGATACGGCACAGGCACACATTATGAATCTTCTTTACCGTGAAATCATAACCAAGCCACAGGCTAAGCTTATTCTTGCCGCCACATCAGAGACACCCTACCGCTCCTTACCCGCTCCTGTAAGAGATATGGTAAGAGCAGACATCTTCAAGCAGATGCTACTGTCGATAGGCAAATAAAAAAAGCGAGGTGAAAGAGAATGCAAAATGCAAAATGCAGAATAAAGGGTCACTTCGCTCCGAATATATCCGTATAAGGTTATTTTAAAAATACCCTTACACCGCCAAACTGCTTTGTACAACTAAAAAGTATAATTAATTATAATCTACTTTTTACTACCCACTTTTCTCTGCGGACACAACTTAAAAATACTATATAGCGGTAAATTCGCGACCATAATTTTGCATTTTGCATTTACCATGGTCCGCGACCACAATTTTGCATTCTGCATTTTGCATTTTGCATTTACTTTGCGGCTACCCAAAACACCAAGGAGGTAATTACTATGTTATGTCAGAACTGTAAAAAAAGCGAAGCAACTACCCATATCAAACGTATAATAAACGGTGAAACCACCGAAAGCCATCTCTGCTCCTCCTGTGCACAGAACTCAGGCTACAGAGACCTTTTCGATGATTTTTCCTTTAATCTCCCCGGCATTTTCTCCTCTTTCTTCGGAGATACCGCCCTTTCACTCGGTGAAAGCAGACTGGAACGCTGTGAAAAATGCGGTTGCTGCTTCGACGACATCATTAAAACAGGCACTGTAGGCTGTGCCGACTGCTATGAAAAATTCTATAATAAGCTTCTTCCTTCTATTCAGCGAATCCACGGCAAGGCAAAGCATTCAGGTAAAATTCCCGTAATTCACGAGAAAGAGGTTACCGTAAAAGAAAAGACCGCCGAAGAAAAAATCGCTGATCTGGAAAAGGAAATGCAGAAGGCGGTAGCCGAGCAGAACTTCGAAAGAGCCGCAATCATCAGAGATGAAATAAAAAAACTGAAGGGAGAAAACTGATATGAATAATGAAAATAAATCAAACGCTATGTCCGATGTGGTTTTATCTACCCGAGTAAGACTGGCGAGAAATCTCAGACAGTACCCCTTCCCTGCCCGTCTTGACAGAGAAGAAAAAAAGGCAGTATGCTCCATCGTCAGAGAAGCTCTCGACGGTGAAGGTCTGACCTGTATTGATATGGAAGCTCTCTCACCCGTAGAGGCTGTATCTTTGGCAGAAAAGCACCTCATCAGTGCAGAATTTGCCTCAAACGGAACAGGCAGATCTCTTCTTCTTTCAGAAAATGAGGACATCAGCCTTATGCTCTGCGAGGAGGACCACATCCGTATTCAGATTATCGAAGCAGGTCTTTCTCTGGACGAGGCCTACGCCAAGGCAGACAGAATAGACACCATTATCGAAAACAAGCTTTCCTATGCCTTTGATGAGCGCATAGGCTATCTTACACAATGTCCCACAGATTTAGGCACAGGAATGAGAGCCTCGGTGCTTCTCCATCTCCCCGCTCTTTCGAGAAAGGGTGCCGTGAGAAATCTTACCACCACCGTAGCCAAATTAGGTCTTACCCTTCGTGGCTCCTACGGTGAGGACGGTGAAATTTTAGGTGATATTTATCAGCTCAGCAACCAGGTCACCTTAGGTATTTCCGAAAAGGCTGCCTTGCAAAATCTTAACTCCATCGCCCTGCAGATAGTTACTCAGGAAAAGCAGGCAAGAGCTGTCCTCATCAAGGACGAAGATTTTATGGACAAGATTTTCAGAGCCTACGGTATTCTCAAAAGTGCCTACAAGCTCACCTCAAAGGAGCTTACAAACCTTATCTCATATGTTCGTTTAGGTGCCGCCGAGGGATTTTTCGACATCCCTGTGGAAAAGCTGAGTGCTCTTATGACAGAGCTACAGCCGGCCACTATGAACACTAAGAGCGAAGCACCTCTCACCCGTTCACAGCGTGACATAAAGCGTGCAGAAAGGGTAAGAGAAGCATTAGGTTAACTGTTAAACGGGACGTTTCAGAAAAACGTTCCGTTTTTTTATTCGGAATGTAGAATGGCTAACAAGGCTTTGCCAAACAGTTAATGATACGCCGCCAATCAAAAAGATTATTATAAATTAATTCTTTACCGATTACCACTCGATTATCTCTGCGGTAAATGACTTGAATAATATACCGTATCAATCCGCGACCACAATTCCGCATTTCGCATTCCGCATTCCGAATTATTATGTGCAATACTTTTTACCAAAGGAGGACTTTACAAATGTACAAATTCACCGGCTTTACCGAAAGGGCAAACCGCGCTCTCAATTCTGCTGTAGAAATCGCAGAAAATTTCGGTCACACATACATCGGAACCGAACACCTTCTGGCAGGAATAGTCAGAGAGGATAACGGTGCAGGCACTTCTGCCCTCATTTCAAAAGGTGTCAGCTATCAGCGTGTACTCGAGCTCATAAAAAAACATATCGGTGTAGGTATTCCCACCGTGCTTTCACCCGACGATTTTTCCCCTCGGTGCAAGGGTGTGATAGAGCTTTCCGTTTCTTTGGCCGGAAAGGAAAACTCAGGCTACATCGGTACGGAGCATCTGCTCTGCGCTATGCTGAAGGAAAACGACAACAGCGCCTGTTTTCTGCTTTCTCAGATGGGCCTTTCCCCTCACATCCTCTTAAGTCAGGTCCGCTCAAACACCACCAACAGCTTTCAGGGAAGATTTTCCGATAAGAAAAACACCGCCGAAAAGGAAGAAAGCACCCCTAATCTGGATAAGTACGGTCAGGACCTTACGGATAAAGCACGTAAAGGTGCAATAGACCCTGTTATAGGCAGAGAAAAAGAAATAGAAAGAGTCATACAGATTCTCTGCCGCAGAAATAAAAACAATCCTTGCCTCATCGGTGAGCCGGGAGTAGGTAAAACAGCTATAGCAGAAGGTCTTGCCCTGAAAATAGCCAAAGGTGAAGTACCTGAGCTTTTAGCTGATAAAAGAATCGTCAGCCTCGACCTGACGGGAATGGTGGCAGGAACCAAATACCGTGGCGATTTCGAGGAAAGAATCAAGCACTGCATCGACGAGGTCACCAAAAGTAAGAGAGTTATCCTCTTCATCGACGAGGTGCATAATCTTATCGGCACAGGCTCTGCCGAGGGTGCTGTGGATGCGGCGAACATCCTCAAGCCCTCTCTTGCCCGCAGTGAATTACAGGTCATCGGCGCCACCACCTTAGAGGAATACAGAAAGTATATCGAAAAGGATTCAGCTCTCGAAAGACGCTTTCAACCTGTAAAAGTAGGCGAGCCTACAGAAGATGAAACAGTGGCGATTCTTAAGGGACTTCGTGACAAATACGAGGCGCATCACAAGGTAAAAATCACCGATGAAGCCATTACCGCCGCCGTTAAAATGTCCACAAGGTACATCAGTGACCGCTTTCTCCCCGACAAAGCAATAGACCTTATCGACGAAGCCGCCTCGAAGGTACGGCTGGAAGCCTACATTGCTCCGCCCGAAATAAAAGAGGCTGAAGAAAAGCTGAAGGCCCTTCAGGAGGAAAAGGCCGCCGCCATCAATAATCAGGATTTCGAGCGTGCGGCGGGACTCAGAGACAGAGAAAAGGAGCTTATGAGCGAAATCACTGCAGGCAGAACCCGTTGGAAGGAAGAAAAAAGGACAGAGACGGGTCTTGTCACGGCTAAAGAGGTGGCGAAGATAATCGCAGGGTGGACAGGTATCCCCGCCGACGAGCTTACGAAGCAGGAAAGCGAGCGCCTTCTTCATATGGAGGACATTCTCCACGAAAGAATCATCGGACAGTCCGCCGCAGTTTCCGCCGTTTCGAAGGCTCTGAGACGAGGCAGAAGCGGACTTAAGGACCCGAAAAGACCTATGGGCTCTTTCATCTTTCTCGGCCCTACAGGTGTGGGCAAAACAGAGCTGTGCAAGGCTTTGGGCAGTGCAGTTTTCGGTGATGAAAATGCAGTCATCCGCTTCGATATGAGTGAATTTATGGAAAAGCATAATTCTTCCCGTCTCGTAGGCTCACCTCCGGGTTATGTAGGCTATGAGGAGGGCGGACAGCTTACGGAAAAGGTAAGACGAAAACCTTACAGCGTCATTCTTTTCGACGAAATAGAAAAGGCTCACCCCGATGTTTTCAATATGCTTCTGCAGATACTCGATGACGGTATACTCACCGATTCACAGGGCAGAAAGGTAGACTTCCGTAACACGGTAATCATTATGACCTCGAACCTCGGTGCGAAGCTTATCGCAGGAGAGACAGGCTCCATCGGTTTTACGAAAAGCGCCATTTCTGATGATGAGCGTATTGCACAGGCGGTGACGGGCGAACTTAAAAAGGCCTTCCGCCCTGAATTTTTAAACCGCATCGATGAAATTATTATCTTTAAGCAATTAAAGAAGGACGAAATCAGACAGATCGCAGGAAATATGCTTAAAAACCTTAAGTCACGGCTTTCCGACCTGGAAATAGACATAGACTTTTCCGACAGCACTGTAGATTTCGTCAGTGATAAAGGCTTCGATCCCCTTTACGGAGCAAGACCTCTTAGAAGAACCATACAAACTAAAATCGAAGATGTTCTCTCTGAAAAAATTCTCGACGGCTCCATGGAAAAAGGCAAAAAATATCTCTGTGATGTGAAAGACGGAAAAGTTTCAGTAGAAGAAGCAGTGTAAGTGAATACTCTCTTCGTCCGTAACAGAGTTATGTCTGCGGACACAAATGAAAAAACCAAGTCGTTTGACTTGGTTTTCTCTGATATTATGCTGTTTTGCTAATGAAAATTAGCAGAATATTAGCAAGCGAGCGACATACAGGCAAATGATATTGAGTTAATTTCGTCATTACAAATCATTTTTCTTCGCTTCGAGTATTGTCTAATTGCTTTTATGATAAACAAAACATACAATTGATATTTAAATATAAAACGCAAATTATACTGTATGTCCTTCTCCGTATAGTCGGATAAATTCGTCTGCAAATTTTTTCGCAAAATCTCTATCTTGTGCAGTTGCTAGTGTTCATTTATCATAGTGTGTATTGAAATCCAAGTAGCAGATATGATATAATTAAATTATAAAAAATATAGTTATTTTTATAGAGATTTTAATGTAAAAAAAGAGATATAAGCTTATGGATATAAAATCATTTAAGAAAACAAAAATTGACTTTGTAGGGATGATTGATATGATGCAGCAACCTTAATTATGCATTCATCCCAACAAACTTCAATTTGCTATTATGTTAATATTGGTAGGTTAGCGTGTTGCCTATTTTTTGTTGCTTTTTGTTTTGTTCGGGGAGATATAATTAATTTAAAAGTAAGACTTTATGGGGGTGTTCTTTTGCAGTTTTTTGTCTATTTTCTGTTAGCACTTTTTGCTACAACTGTAGGTTCACTTACAGGAATGGGTGGCGGCGTAATCATCAAGCCACTTATGGATGTTTTAGGTGATTATGATGTGAAAACCATTGGTATTGTTTCATCAATAACTGTCTTTTCGATGGCTATTGTGTCTGTCCTGAAACAGATTAAAGCCAAAACAGAAATTCCATAT
>JAZTZH010000036.1:0-32478 GCA_045637365.1 Acutalibacteraceae bacterium | reverse complement strand
GGTCACTGACCGTAGAACTCATCTGAAAATATGACCGAGCGGGAAGCGACTGTCGGACTGACGGTACTTAAGGAGTCGGAGCGTGTGGTGACGTCAGGCACCACAGGGTAGACAAAATATCTGTGAGTTGAGGGTGCGACGGCAGCGATTTTTCTGTACTGCCTTCAGTAAAAGCACTCTGTACGCTCACTCTTTCGGTGAGACTGAACATAGAACTATAGATAACGGTAGTATTAAAAGGCTGTTTCTTAATTAACGGCAGACTAAGGGTGAACTGTAAAAGAAATGTATCTCTTATTCCGTTATCGTGTTCGGATTGGTTCCACCGAAAAATGGGCGCTTTGTTTACTTTGGCGCTCGCCTGTGCCAAAGTAAAAGCCCCCGCGGCTCGAGCGATGCCGACTAAATGTTTCCATGAAACGAAGAAACCTCTCCGTCAACCTCACGGTTGCCACCTTTCCCTCCGGGAGACCGGCACCCTTTTGTATGCTTTGCAGACATTTCCCCTGTCAGGGGAATTTCCTTTCAGGCGAGGCTTTATCTCTATGCAAAAAAGCAACTCTGCGAAGCTATCCTGCTACCTGCTTACTTAACTTATCACTTAACAAAACAACACCTGCCGTAAAGCCTTAAGCTTTTTCCGACAGGTGTTTACTTTTATCAGAAGGTTTCGTTTACCTTTTTCATCATATCCGCAATTTCGATTTTCTGCGGACACATTTTTTCACATTTCTTACATCCGATGCAATCGGAAGGACTGCTTTCTTTGGTAAGTGAAGCATATTCCTCAGCGGAGACTTCATCACCGTTTATTTTTTTATTGTAAAGTGCGAGTAGTTCCGGAATAGCTATCTTTTCGGGACATTCCTCAGCACAGTAGCGGCAGGCCGTACAGGGAACGGTGTCCTTGTTAGCGATGACTGTGCCCGCTTTCAGACAGAGCTCTTTTTCCTCATCAGTAAGGGGGATAAAATCCTTCATATAGCTCATATTATCCTTAAGCTGTGCCATATCCGACATACCGCTTAAAACCATAAATACACCGTCCAGGCTCGCTGTGAAGCGGATAGCCCAGGAAGCCACGGAGAGAGAGCTGTCCTTTTCGGTAAACATATTCTTTACAAGACCCGGCACATTGGCAAGAGCGCCGCCACGGACAGGCTCCATAACGATGACGGGTGTGCCGTGCTTTCTCGCTACCTCGTAGCAGAGACGGGACTGTACTTTTTCATTTTCCCAGTCGAGATAGTTAATCTGAAGCTGAACGAATTCCATTTCGGGATGCTTGGTGAGGATTTCGTCGAGAACATCGGCAGTATCGTGGAAGGAGAAGCCTAAGGTTCTGATTTCTCCCGCGTTTTTTCTTTCGGCAAGATATTCGAATACACCGTACTCTTCAGCAGCCTTGAAGTTTTTCTTGTCAAGGCAGTGGAGAAGGTAGTAGTCGAAATAATCCACACCGCATTTTTCCTTCTGGTCGAGGAAGATTTTTTCCTTATCCTCGGCACATTTCATCATACCTACGGGAAGCTTATCAGCTAAAAGGAAGCTTTCTCTCGGGTGTCTTTTAACGAGAGCCTCCTTTACGAAGCATTCGCTTTTACCCTTGTGATACATATATGCTGTATCGAAATAGGTGAAGCCTTCAGCGAGATAGGCATCCACCATCTCCTTTACCTGTTGTATGTCTACTGATGAATCATCCTGTTTGTCTGAGAGGGGTAATCTCATACAGCCGAAGCCTAATTTTTTCATTTCTATATCTCCTTTTATCTTTTTTAAAACGGGAACGGAAACGCTGACACCGCTTACATTTTTGTAATTTACGGTGTCTTTTATCACACGGTAAGCCTGCTCACAGTCGCTTATGTTTTCCGTAGCCTTTTCCACGGGACACATACCGTCTCCCCGTCTGTTTATAATGTAGGGAACGAGGGTATCATAAGAGAAGGGTACTGAGTAAAGGTCGAATATTTCCTTCGCCTTTTCGCTCATAACAGAACCGTGTACTTCTCTGATTTTCATTTTCGCATAAAGAAGTGCGGCTCCCCTGCCTATAACCTTGTCGGCGGCGGAAAAGTTACTTAGATTATATTCCTTTTTCTCAATAAGGTCAAGTAGTGAAAATACTCCTCTTACATCTGAGGTGAAAACTGATTTACCGTCTGTGAGGACCAGCTTTGTGTCGTTCGATTTAAGAATGTGGAGAGCGTGGCGTAAATTATCTGTCATTTTATCACCTTTCAAAAACTCCCCCACCGTATGATGAGGGAGCACTGTTTATTTTATAAGTGTAAAGGATTTAGTGCAGCCTTCAAGTGATTTGCCTGCTCTGAAATCTCTGGCTGTGAAAATCACTTCATCATCGTAAACCTCGAAATATGTGCCCAGACCCGGCTGAAGGAATTTACCGTAGTCGTTTACTTTACCGTAGGCAGGAAGATTTACGGAATAAACGCCGTTTTCCTCACTGAGAACCTCCAGGCTCTTTTCATAAACGCCGTCGTGAAGATGTCCGTTAAGGAAGAAAACATTCTTATATTTAACGAGGATTTCTCTTACTTCTTCCGACTGTTCGCCGATACCGCCGTTTGCCCATACATCGGGAAGACCGTGGGTGTCTTCTAAAGGCTGATGGCATACTACGAAGGCGGGCTTGCCGTCTTTAGTGGCTCTTTCAAGCTCACTGTCAAGGAAAGCGAGCTGTTCGTCGGAAATGAAAGCCTTTTCGAAAAGCTGACTGTCCGAGCCCATAACTATGAAGGTGTACCCGTTAATGTCATAGGAATAGTAGGGTTTGTCGATTTCTGTTCCCAGAAATCCGTTTGTTTTGTCGATTATCTGCTCTGTTCTCAGGTCGTAAACGACGCGTACATCGTGGTTACCTGTGGCGAGAAGGATATTTTCAATCTCTGTCTTATCAAGGGCATTCCACAAAAGCTCATAGGAAACATCGTCACCCAGCTCGGAAAGGTCGCCTGCTATGAGAAGTGCATCGAAGTCTACTCCTGAATTTTTTATATCCTCGAGACCGCATTCGAAATTATAGGGGTTTACGGCATCAGGTCTTATATGAGTATCAGCGAAGGCTACCACTGCTAAATTTACATTCTCTGCATCCTTAAGTGTAATAGGTTCATCTGTGGCGGGACCTGAAATGACACCAAAAGAGAGAAACACTGAAAGAATCATTTTCATAAGGTTATTGACAATAACCAAAAACTGATTAAATAAAGAGGGCATTTCTGTGATAGCCGTTATTATCTGTTCCATTTTACATTCCTCCGTTTTACAATGTTTTCCTTTATGTTGATAATAGAATAAAAATAGTGTATTGTCAATGAATTTTATTGATTATAATACAATTATAAAAAAATTTACATTTCTGATAGGCAAAACAGGCTAAAAATATGGTAAAAGAAGTTAATCTGTGTTATAATAATAAATTACTATGACATCAATACCGAAAGGATTCACATAATGAAAAAATTACGTTCTATTCCCCCGCTTTCAAAAGGTCATCAGATTACCTGGTGGGTATGCAGAGGACTGCTCTTCGCCTGGGGTGTGTGGGGTATGCTTAACGGCTATACCTCCGAATTTATACAGGCAACCTTCGCTATTATCTTTACACATCTGTGGGATATGTTCCAGCTTTTCGGCGGAAAATCCTTCATAACCAAATATCCTGCTTATTTACAGACTATGCTTAATGTATTCACCTGCTTCGGATGTGTGGTGGGAACTACTCTTAACACACGTACAGATTTTACGGGTATAGATATTCCCGAGCACATTTTTGCGGGATATCTTGCCTGTACGGGAGCATTCGCTCTTATCGAAATTATGCAGGGAGAAAGAACTCCCGCTAAAATCTCCGTCAAGGCCATTTTCGCCATGGGCGGCGCTCTTTTCGTAATAGTCGGCTGGGAATTTTACGAATTTACCATGGACAGACTCTACGGCTTCGTTATGCAGCACGGCCATATTGACGGTGCCTACGGTCTTACTGATACTATGATAGACCTTATGCTCGGTTCAGGCGGTGCATTGGTTGCTATGTTTATAGAAGCCTTCCGCCGTGTGGGTATAATCGGCGGTAAGGGCAGACACGAAAGACGTGCGGCATATCTTGCCGAAAGAGCAGAAGTTAAAAGACTCAAAGAATTGGGGTTACAGTAATGAAGCTTAGTGAAATATTAAAGGGACTCGACTTTATCTACGCTGAATTTTCCGACAGAGAAATAAAGGATATAGCTTACGACTCCCGTAAGGCCGGTGAGGATATTATCTTCGTGTGTCTCACAGGAGCCTTCGCCGACGGACATAAGTACGCAGAGAGTGCCTACGAAAAGGGAAGCAGAGTTTTCGTCTGTGAAAAAGAGGTTTCTCTTCCCGAGGGTGCCCTCATAATAAAAACAGATAATACCCGTGCAGCTCTGGCGAAAATGAGTTGTAACTTTTTCCGTAACCCATCGAGGGAAATAGATGTTATCGGCATCACGGGTACAAAGGGTAAAACTACCGTGGCTCATCTTATAAAGTTTGTACTCGATAAAGCGGGAATATTGACAGGTATCATCGGCACAGTCGGTGCTTCTTACGGCGATACTGTCCTTCCCACAGTCAATACCACTCCCGAAAGCTATGAACTGCAGAAAATGCTCCGTATGATGGCAGACGGAGGATGTAAGGCGGCAGCTATCGAGGTTTCATCTCTGGGTCTGAAATCTCACCGTACGGACGGTACGGAATTCGCATGGGGTGTGTTCACTAATCTTTATCCTGACCATATAGGTACCAATGAGCACGAATCCTTCGAGGAATATGCTTACTGGAAGACACAGCTTTTCCCCTTATGTAAAAAAACTATCGTAAACATAGATGACCCCTTCAGTGAAAGGATAAAAGAAAGCTCTGTCGGTAAAATAATAACCTACGGTTACGATAAATCGGCAGATTATGTTTTAGGCAGATGTGAGAAGCTGAAAAACGGAAACATACTTTCTATGGCTTTGGACGTTACGGCTAAGGGCATAAAAAAGCATTTCACAGTAGGTCTTCCTGCTGAAATAAACTGTCATAACTCACTTATAGCCCTGGCTATAGCAGAAGATTACGGTGTTTCGGATGAAACGGTCGCAGAGGCTCTCGCAGGGGTGTCCGTAAAGGGCAGATGTGAAACTGTCCGTGAATGTGAGGACATTACCGTTATCATCGATTATGCACATAACGGTATCAGCCTTAAAAGCATCATAGACACGGCGAGAGATTATGAGCATAAGCGTATTATTACCCTTTTCGGCTCCGTAGGCGGAAGAACAGAATGCAGAAGAGAGGAGCTCGGAACGGTGTCGGGTGCTTTAAGCGACTTTACAGTCATCACCAGCGACGATCCCGATTTCGAGGATCCGATGAAAATATGTAAGGAAATCGCATCATACTGTGAAAAGGCAGGAGGAGAATACATCATTATTCCCGACAGAGCCGAGGCAGTAAATTATGCAGTTAAAAATGCCCTCCCCGGTGACATAGTGATTCTGGCGGGTAAGGGACACGAGGAATATATGAAGATTGAAGGTAAAAAGCTTCCCTTCAGCGAAAGAGCCGAGGTTCTGAAGGCTCTTAAGGAGAGGTCCGTATAATACCCGTCATCTTAAAAGAAAAGAGGATTCAAAATGTACACTTTTAAAATCGAAACAGACCTGAAAAAATATGATGATTTTATTTGTTCAAACGGCGGACAGTATATTCAGTGCTCTGCCTGGCAGAACGTAAAGACTACCTGGAAATGCAAATATTACTGCGGCTATGAGGGGGAAAAGACTGTTCTTGCAGTACTCGTTATGGAAAGAAGCTTACCCGTAGCAGGTAAGATATGGTATGCCTCGGGCGGTGCTGTGTGCGATTATAAAAATACTGAGCTTTTAAAGGAATTTACGGCTTTCATCAAGGAAGAAATAAAGAAGAACGGTGTCACCTGCTTTATTATGGACCCGCCCGTTTCTCTTCGCATTAACGGTGAAGACCAGGCTAAGGGTCACGAAATGCACAAGGTGCTTTGTGACCTCGGATATGAGCTTAATCCTTCCATCGAAAATTATACCTACAAACAGCCCGTTCAGCTTTTCGTTCCTCTTAATACAGCCGAGGGAGAAAGCCTTTCAGCTGATAAAATCCTTAAAAAGTGTGACAAGGGTGTACGCTACAGCATCAGAATAGGTGAACAGAGAGGTCTCGTGGCAAAGAGTTTCACCTACGAGGATGTGGAAAAAGACCCGTCAATAATGGACGACTTTATGGATGTTATGCGTGACACCAGTGAAAGAGACAACTTCGTGGAAAGAAACGGTGACTACTGCACAAAGCTCTTAAGAGAATTCAGAGACAACAGCGACCTTAAGCTCGTTTACTACGATAAAGAAATCGACAGAAAATTACAGGCAGAGCGTTTAGCTAAAAAGGAACAGGCTCTTAAGGAACTTGAAACTGCACACGAAAAGAAAGCACGTCAGCTTAATGAAACCATTCAGAGTGTGGACAAGCAGACAGAGCATTTCGAAAAGAGAATGGCAGAGGCAGAGGAATTTACCTCCGAAAACCGCATCTGTGTGGCAGGCGGTCTCTCCATTTACTATGCGGGAATGGGAAGCTGTCTTTTCGGCGGTACGAGAAATGTTATCAGAAACAATACCCGTTCAAGCCATTATCTGAATTATCTCCGTCTGTGCGAAAGCGTAAACAGAGGCTGTGATATTCACGACCTGGGCTA
Source organism: Acutalibacteraceae bacterium (assembly GCA_045637365.1). Lineage (GTDB taxonomy): Bacteria > Bacillota > Clostridia > Oscillospirales > Acutalibacteraceae > UBA6857. The sequence continues at coordinate 25,706 of JAZTZH010000036.1, read as the reverse complement.
TGTTATAGTTAAAACTCCCGAATTACAGGAGGACGGTACATTAGGTGCTTTAGAGCCTCAGGATAATTTCAAGGGTATTTACGATTTCAAAAAGAGCTTCTCTGCCGATTATCACGAATTTATCGGTGAGTATATTTTAGTGGGAAATAAGATGAAATACTATTCTTATGCCAAGCTTATGCCTACGGCAAAAAAGGCTAAGATAAAAGCCATTAAAATGTTAAGGAGATAACGATGCTCATTTCAGGAATACAGAAACTTACCCTCCTCGACTTTCCGGGCAAAACAGCCTGCACTATATTCTGTTACGGCTGTAATTTTCTTTGTCCCTTCTGTCATAATGCGCTTTTAGTAACAGAAAAGGCAGAAGAATTCATAGATGAAGAAGAGATTTTTTCCTTCCTTCGTAAAAGACAGGGAATACTTGACGGTGTGTGTGTAACAGGCGGAGAGCCTACACTTCAGAAGGATCTGAAAATCTTCCTTCGACGGATAAAGGATATGGATTTTGCCGTTAAGCTGGACACCAACGGCTACAGACCTGACCTTTTAAGAGAGATTATAGATGAGGGGTTATGCGATTATGTGGCTATGGATGTGAAAAACACACCCGAAAAATATGCTCTCACTGTCGGCAAGGCTATAGATACGGATAAAATTCTCGAAAGCATCGCTATTCTTAAAGAAGGAAAAATCCCCTGTGAATTCCGTACCACTGTGGTAAAGGAATTCCACACGGAAGAGGACATAAAGGAAATAGCCCGTATTCTAAAGGGTGAAGCCCCCTTCTTCCTTCAGCAGTTCAAGGACAGCGGAAATCTTATCTCAGACGGTCTTTCTGCTTATTCGAAGGAAGAAATGGTAAATCTTACGGAAAAGGCGAAAGAAATTCTTCCCGACACCAAACTCCGTGAAAGCTGATTTATATAAAGATTAAACCATCGTAAAAGTCTTACGGCTGATACGATGGTTTATTGTTTATCTTATTTGTTTTTTGCTTCTGCTACAGCCTTTGCCAGCTGATCGGGACAGGATGTGCCCTTGAAGCCGCAGCGGATACCTGACAGTCTTTTTATCAGCTCATCGGCATCCATACCCTCTGCCAGTGATGCAAGACCCTGTGTATTACCTGAACAGCCACCTGCAAATCGGATGTTTTTTACGGTGTTACCTTCTATGTCAAAGGTTATTTTTCTGGCACATACCCCTTTGGGGATAAAAGTATAATCCATTTTTCTGCCTCCTGTATTTTGATAGATTAATAAGAACCCCTCGTGCTTTGCACTCAGGAACCTTGTTGTAATATACAATAATATTAGATTCTCTCCTGTTTGTCAAGTAAGAACATAAAGTAAAATGAGAACAAGAAGAGCATCCCCTTTTTCTTTTAAGATAATTAATATGAGAATAAATATCAGTGCCGTGTCGCTGTCTGTGTCCTTAAGGCTTTTAAGATTTTTCAGCGGAAAGAAAAGCTTATCCGTTTCCCTCACCTCTCAGTTCGTCGATTAGCGGAAGAAAGGATAAAAGCGACATTATTTTTATCGCTTCATCTATTTTTCCCTGTCTGCGTTCATTCAGCATCGGCTTTAATGAAAGGAGAAGATTACACCTCGGGTCAGCAGGTCGGCTCTGCAGCTTTTCCATAACGGACATTATTTTTGATAAGGTTTCAAAATCTATATTAAAAGAAGAAAAAGGATTGCTGCTATGCGGAGGAGGTGCAGAGCCTTCCCCTTTTTCTTCTTTCTTTTCCATGGAGGAAAAAAGATTCTGTGCCATCCCCGACAGCATTTCCATATCCTCACTGCTCATTGAGGACAGAATATTTTCTATGTTTTCCATATTCAATGAGCCAAAATCCATAGCTTACTCCTTGGTCTTACCGCCGTACTTTTCCATAAAGGCTTTCGCAAAGGGTGAATTCAGAAGTGATTTCAGTTTCTTTTCATCGGAAAGGAAGCTTTTTACTGCTTGTCGCTGTTTTTCATTCAGATGCTTTTCCATAATCTGCTCTATGTCCTTCGGCTCTTTTTTATCCGAAAGTGCATCCTTAATGGAGTTAATCTGCTCGGAAGAAAGTTTTGTCTCATTATCCATTGAAAAATCACCTGACTTGTGTTAAAATGTATATCACTAAAATTTATGCAGTTTAAGGAGGATTTATGAATGAAAATAATAGTATATTCTGATTCTCACGGCTGCAGGACTAAGGTCCGTCATATGCTGGAAAAGGAAAATGATGCAGACTATTGCTTCTTTTTGGGCGACGGAATAACAGAAGCAGAGGATCTGTCGGTAATGTATCCGCAGATAAAGTATATAATGGTAAGGGGAAACTGTGATTATAACAGCAGTAAGGATACCGTAGCCTACAAATATATCGACGGACTTACCTTTGTGGCCTGTCACGGACACGAATTCAATGTGAAAAGATGGCTTACGGATCTTACCGAGCATGTGAGGTCTGTAAGAGGAAATATCGCCCTTTACGGTCATACTCACGTGCAGAATACATATAATGACGGAGTAAGCGGAGTTTTTCACCTTAATCCCGGTTCTCTTGCGGGTGGGCAGTACAGTGTCATCACTACGGACAAGGGAACATTTGACATAGAGCATAAAACAGTTTAAACAAGGTATTGAGCCACGGGCTGAATATAAATAATCCAAAGAAAGAAGGAAATGAAATGGACGCAATTTTCAATTCATTTTTAGGTTTTGACCTTAGCGTTTTCGAATGGGTGCAGAGTATACAGAGCTCCTTCCTTTCGACAATTATGGTCATTATCACCACCCTCGGTGACGAAGGCATTATCTTTATCGCTATGGGTCTCGTACTTTTACTTACAAAGAAATACCGTAAGGTAGGCTTCACCGTTCTTGTGTCACTTGTGGTTATGCTTATAATCAATAATGTGGTGCTCAAGGAAATTCTCGAAAGAGTAAGACCCTTCTACATCTTCGACCTCGAAGGACTTTTAGCTGACAAGGCAGCCTTCGAGCAGGCAGGCAGACTCGGTAAATTCGATGTAATGGTAGAAAAAATCAAGCTTATGACCGAACAGAATCCTGAGATGGCTGCGAAGTGGACATCTACCTATGTTTATCCCAACCTTGTAGAAAAGCTTACAAGCTTCTCCTTCCCTTCAGGTCACACCTCGTCTGCCTTTGCCGCCGCTATCGCAGTTTTATGGTATAACAGAAAAATCGGTATCCCCGTAACAGTCTTTGCCGCAGTTATGGGCTTCTCGAGAATTTATGTACAGGTACATTACTGTTCAGACGTTATCGGTGCAGCTTTCGTAGGTATTATTTATGCCCTCATCGGTGTACTTATCGCAAAATTCCTGTTCCCCATCGTGGATAACATTATGGATAAGGTCTTTTCCCGTTTTCAGAAAAAGAAGGATGCGTAAAATCAGATAACTTAAAAGGCTGTTACTTTTTACGGTAACAGCCTTTCTTTTATTCAGTTATATCGTCCAGGATGTTTTTTGCCTTGCTTTCGGCTTCGGTGAGGTCCTCTCCGAGATTATCTGTGGTTTCGTCGGTTGTGAGATCTTCATCGGTGAGGTCTTCAGAAGTAATCTCCTCTGTGGTCTCATCTTCGGTGACTTCGCCTCTGCCTTCACTGGTCATGGCATCCATCATAGAGGTCATATCATCCATCATGGTGGTCATGTCATCCTTCATTTCCCCGCCGCCGCAGGCAACAAAAACGGAAAGAATAAGCAGTGAAACTACTGCAAGGACTAAAAATTTTTTCATAGAGAATTCTCCTTTTGTCATTGTTTATGTTTAACTGAGAGAAATTTTTTCTTTCTCTTCTCTCGGTATAACCTTATGCTTATTATTGACGGTATATTACCTGTTATGCAAGAAAATCATAAAACACAGATAAAAAAACGCTGCACAGGATTTTTTCCTTTTTGCAGCGGCTGTTTTTGGTTGTTTTCTGATTTAACAGTAAAAATTTTACTCGAAATCGAATTCGTCCTCATTCTTTTTTCTGAATATTTCAAATATTTCTTCAAGAGAGGTGTCATCGGTTTCTCTTTCGTATTCCTCTTTTCCGTCTGTGAGAATTATACGGAAAATATCCACATAACCGTCTCCGTCTTCGGGCTCTGCAATAACGTATTCGTTTCCCTTATAAAGGACTATATCGAGAAATTCATACACACCGCTTATGCCGTCGGTATCGGTAAATCTTACCGTAAAATCCAGCTCGTCATCCTTAAGCTGATTAAGAAGCTCTGACATTTATTTCACCTCATTCATTGTTATTGTTCATTTCGAAACGGTAGATTTCCTGTTTCTCTATGTCCACATTTTTTAAAATAATAGGAGGAACACCTGCATTGGCTGACACTGTGGTCACGAGTGCCTTGGCGAAGGGGAAAAGCTCCTTAAAGGTTTCTACATGGATAAATTCTTTTTCCGTTTCTCTGTCTATGGTGAAGACACCGTGTAAGGTAGCCTTTATGTTAAGGATATCCTTATGCTCCTTATCGAAGGCTTCCACTGTCATAACAGCCTCACAGGTACCGTTACTGCTGTATTTTACATTATGTGAGACCTTGTTGCTGAGCTTGAGCTGAACTTTTCCGTTTACTTTATTATTGAATATGATTTCACTTACCTTGTAAGCCTGCATATTTACTTTTGACATTTTATCTTCCTCCTATGATAAAAATAATTAGTGCGAAAAACTCTCTTACATAGTTCTTTGCTTTTTCTTTTTTCGGCGACGGAGCAGCTACGGTCTGACAGTCAAGACCTGCTTTTTTGGCTATAAGGTTTGCTCTCATAAGATGGAAATCGCTGGAAATAAGAGCAAGAGTGCTTTTTTCGTCTCCGATAATCTTTTTAGCATTTTTAAAGTTTTCCACAGTAGTTGTGGATTTGTCTTCTCTGATTATACGTTCCCTTTCTACACCCTTTGAAAGGAGAATTTCTTCGATAGCCTGTGCTTCGCTGATGTACTGGTCATCGTGAACGATGCCTCCGCAGGCGATGGCTACAGTTTCAGGATATTCCTTAAGGTATTCTGCTGCCCTTTCTGCACGCATACGAAGAGTTTCTTCGGCTTCGTTTCCTCTTACTCTGCAGCCTAAAATGAGAAGATAATCTTTTTTCCCTTTTGCATTACCCTTGTACGCTTTCAGCTCAGCTATGATAAAAGCAGAAACCGATAAAAGTATTATGCAGATTAAAGCATAAAAAAAATATTTCATAATTCACTCCGTAAAAACAAACTTAATCAATATTTGAGCCTATTATAACATAAAATAATAAAAAGTAAAAGGATTTTTACCGAAAGGAGATTTTTTATGTGCGGAATAATAGGTTATGTGGGCAAAAACAAGGCAGTGCCTTATCTGATAAGAGGATTGGAGCATCTGGAGTACAGAGGCTATGACTCTTCGGGTGTAGCGGTGATGGAGGGCACGGAAATGATAACCGTGAAAACCTCGGGCAGAATAAAAGAGCTGAAAAAGAAGCTTACGGGAATAGAGCTGACGGCACGGTGCGGTATAGGTCACACCCGCTGGGCAACTCACGGCGAGCCCGATGACATAAATTCCCATCCACACAGCAGTATGACAGGGCTTTTTACTATAGTTCATAACGGTATAATAGAAAATTATCTTTCTCTTAAAAAGGAACTTCTCAGCGAAGGATATACCTTCAAAAGCAGTACCGATACAGAGGTAATAGCCAACCTTTTAGAAAAATATTATGAAGGAGATGTGTTCAGTGCCATAGAAAAATGCCGTCGGGTACTGGAGGGCTCTTACGCATTGTGTATTCTTTGCCGTGATCTTCCCGGTGTTATTTACGGTACACGGAAGGCCAGTCCCCTTCTCTGCGGAAAAAGCAGGGCAGGTGTATTCTTTTCTTCGGATACGGTGGCTCTTACGCCTTATACAGACGAGGTTTACTCTCTTGACGAAAATGAAAGTGCGGTAATAAACGCTGAAGGGATAGAGTTTTTTGCTTCTGACGGAAAAAGAGCAGATAAAAAAGCCGAAAAAATAAATCTTCCCGAACAGTCAGCGGACAAAGGAGAGTTTCCTCATTTTATGCTGAAGGAAATTTTCGAGCAGCCGAAGGTGATTCGCAGCACACTGAATACTCTTCTGAAGGACGGTGAGCTTCTTCCGGATATTAAGGAGCTGAGAAAAAGCTTTTTTGCTTTGCAGAAAATCTGTTTTGTTGGCTGTGGCTCAGCTTATCATGCGGCTCTGGCGGGAAAGCTTCTGACGGAGAAAATCGGTAACATAACCTGCATAGCTGAAACTGCTTCCGAGTTCCGTTACGGCAATGTGCCGCTGGACGATAAAACTCTCTGCATTTTTATCAGTCAGAGCGGTGAGACTGCAGATACTCTTGCCGCACTTTTAAAGGCTAAGGAAAAGAAGGCACGGACTCTTTCGGTGATTAATGTGAAGGGGAGCTCCATAGCCAGAGAAAGTGAGTGTGTGATTTACACACAGGCAGGTCCGGAAATCGCAGTAGCGACCACGAAAGCATATACAGCACAGCTTATTTCTCTTTATCTGTTTGCACTCTGCTTCGCTCATGAGCGCTGGCAGATAAGGCGTAATGAACGGGACAGACTTTTAAAGGAGCTGAAGCTTCTGCCTGACAAGGTGCAGAAAATAATCGACGACAGGGATAAGGCTGAGCTTTTCAGCTCACTTTTTGACGGAAAAAAAGACGGCTGGTTCATCGGCAGAGGAAGTGATTATGCAGCGGCCATGGAGGGAAGCCTGAAAATGAAGGAAATAAGTTATATAAATACAGGGGCATATCCTGCAGGAGAGCTGAAGCACGGCACCATATCTCTTCTGGAGAAAGGCACCCCACTGGTGGCACTCTGCTGTGAGAAAAGATTTTTTCCGAAAACCTTCGCTAATATAAAAGAGGTAAAAGCGAGAGGGGCAAGAGTACTGATAATCGCACAGAAAAAAGATGCCGGGGAGCTTACCGATGAGGAAAATGTATTCTTTATCCCGGACACAGCCGATGAATTCTGCGGTCTTTTGGAGGCGGTGGTATTACAGCTCCTTAGCTATTACACAGCTTTTAAAAGAGGATGTGACATTGACAAGCCGAAAAATCTGGCAAAAAGCGTGACGGTGGAATAAAGTCAGTTTTACTTTACGATGGCGGGTTTAGTATACAACTTATGGTATTTCTTAAAAAAATTAATATAAATATTGTGTAAACGGTGTTGAAATTTGCTTTTTGATAAGGTATAATTAATGCTGAATAAGATTAATTTAAAGTGAAGGAGCAAAGAAAATGGCATCAGTTAATTTCACTACCGAAGCAAACGGATACAATATCGAAGAAGTAGATAAATATATAGCTATGATACAGCAGGAATATGCCAATGCTATTGCCTGGGGCGAAGAAAACGAAAAGAAATTCGAACAGCTTAAAAACGATATGCAGGAGCTGGGAATATATTTTACTATCGAAGAAAACAATCACAGCGAGGTTATCGAAAGAGTTTTCGAGGAGCTGAGCAAAACTGTGGTTAAAATCAAGGTAGATGCCGAAAAAAGAGCTAACGAAATCATCGAAGCTGCTCACGAAAAATCAAAGGGCATCGTTCGTCAGGCTATGGAAAAATCCGTGGAGCTGAGAACTGATAATACAACAATTATGAAGAACCTCAAAAGCATCAATGATATGATAGGGGTTATACTGGAAAACAACGCTTATTGATAAAGGGAATTTGAAAACCAAGAAAAGGAAGTGATGGAATGGCAGGTTACAGACCTAAAAGCCTGGATGAACTAAACAGCATTTTCGATAAGACTATGGCAGCTGAAAAGGCTATAAAAAAAGGCACCTCTTTACTTGAAAAGGGAGAGGACAGCTTTTCATCTTTTACTGCACAGGTCCCGGAAGAAGAGCATCAAGACCTTTCAGCAGAAGAAAATCAGTCCAAGGAAATCAGCGACAGTGTCAGTGATTTCATAGCTAAGTACACCGTCAGCTCCCGGACAGAGCCCGTAAAAGCCAGACCTCAGATGACAGTAATTTCTCCTGAGTCTGTGAAAAAAGAATATGAAATCGAAAGTGATGACTCCGACTCAGTGGAGGAAAAGGTACAGCCTGAAACCGAAAAACCGAGTCGTGATGAGCTTTTCGACGAATATATGAGAATAATGTCTGACGAGGACGATGAGTCTCCCTCCGAAAAAAAGCTGTCAAGAAAAGAAAAGAAAAGACTCAGAAAAAAAGAAAAGGCTGAAAGAAAAATAGCCGAGCAGCCCGTTCCGGTAGAAGAACCTGCACAGGAAGAGCCTGTTCCTTCTGAGGAGGATGCACAGGAGGAAGCTGAAGAGGTTACAGTTCAGGAGCCGGAGCAGCTTACGGAATACACAGAACCTGAGGTTTTTCAGCAGGAGGAGCCCGAAGAAGTAACTGAAGAGGAGCCTGTTCAGGAAGAGTCTTTTACAGAAGAAGAGCCTGTTCAGGAGTTTCAGGAGGAAGAAAAGGACGAGTTTGCCTTCCCTGAAAATTATACTCCCGAATGGATAAAGGAAAATGAAATAATAGCTGATATCCGTGAACTGGAAACCGAAAACAAAGAAAAGCCAAAGCTTGATTACGGAAAAATCTTTACAAGAATTCTTCTTGGTCTTCTGCTCGTGGCTGTCATAAGTACAGGTATTCTGGCTACGCTTCTTAAAACTGCCGTAGCGGTAAATACGGGTAAGCTTGTAGCTGATAAGTATTATGTCTTCACCACCTATAAGGATTACGCTGATATGGGAATCTCAAAGGACGCTCTTATCATAACAGAGAAGAAATATGCCGGAGAAGGCGAATTATTTATGTATGTGGATTATGCGAATAAAACCTTCGAGCTCGGCAAGCGCACTGACAGCATAACGAAAGAAGACGGAGAGGTTCTCTATGTTATCGAAAAGGACGGAGGACGCACTCTCGTTTCCCGTGACGACTGTAAGGGTGTGGTTTATCTCACCTATGAGAACCGTGGCAGCATCATAAGAGTACTTACGGATAATTATGTTATCATAGTGGCTGCTTCCGCTGTAATTTCCTTCGCTATAATTCTTCTTTTCGCACTCGTTCTCAGAAACAGAAGAGATGATGAGTTCGAAGAATACGAGGAAGAGTATGAGGAAGAATACGAAGAAGATTACGACGATATTTTCTCTACAATAGAATAAGAAAAGAGAGACCGTCATATCGGCATATAGCTTATGACGGTCTTTTAATATATAATCTTCACCGTAAAAAGTAAGGGAGCTGTAAGCTACAGCTCCCACAGGTTATTCAATCAGTATGACAGGCGTAAGCCGAAGCCGTCTGAAATTAATAAGGTAAAGTAAAGACACAGGAAATCGGACTGCAGAGTTCATCATAGATAAGTCCGTTATCGGGAGCGAAGGATGAATAAACGGAATCGTTTACGGTCACTACCATATAAACATTCTTAATGCCGTCTTTATCTTTGAGTGTTTCATTGAAGTATTCGGAAACGATGTCTGTTCCGTCGGAAAGTACAGTGTCTATGATAAGAACATCTTCATTGTCGGGACCGAGAAGCTCAGCAAAACGGTAAGACAGCTCTGTGTATTCCACATAGTTTACGGGCTTCTCCAGAACCTCATCCCAACCGGTGCAGAGATAAACAGTAGCGCCCTTCTTCATAGCATCGGGGTTTACGGTGTCGATACGCTCGAGATCGGTATCTCTGTGAATCATATAGGAGTCGATGTAAAAGAGAGCTCTTTCATCACCGTTATGTACTGAGAAATCAGAATCGGCATAATACATTCCGTTAAGGAGAAGATCGTAGTATTTGGGAGCAGTAGGATCCTTCGGAACATAGTTTTCGTTGAATTCTACTACTACTTTGAAAATGCCGAGGAACTTACCTACGAGTCTTCTGAGTGCTTCCATCGTCGTTTTTATAACTCTGGCGAATCTGACATCGTTATCCTGTTTTTTTGCCCACACAGCATAAAGGGTGACAGTACCGTCCACGTAGAGCTTATCTCCTGCATAGTAGTGGTTGCCGTCAGTGTCTTCCCAGCAGATGAATTCATAGTCGACGGACAGAGGAGTGTCGCTGGTAATAGTGTAAGTGCCGGGATTTTTGAAGCTGATAGACGGATTCGGCTTGTAAACAACGCTTATGCCGTCAAGTGAATCAATTTCATAATTAACACCGTAAGTGAGGGATGTGTCTTCTTCGAGTCCGGTGCCGAGAAGTTTCTCGAAAAAGCTGTCGGCGAGTTCACCGAGAAGTCCCGTTCCGCCCGCAGCTGAAGCAGGAAGTGCGAAACAGGAGAATACGCAGATAACAGAAAGTATAACAGCTAAAAGTTTTTTCATAATTTTTACCTCCTTTTTATAGGTACAAGGTCATTATATAACATAGAAAACAGCTTTTAATTACAAAAAAGAAAAATAAGAGATTTTATTATCCTTTAAGCATTATGTAAACAAAATAGTAATAAATTAGCAATAATTAATATTTACTTTTACATAAAAAAACAGTATTATATATAATAGATAGATATGTGAAAAAACAGACAGGAAAGAGAAGAGAGATGGAAATGCTGCTCGGATGTATGACAAAAGATGATATACCCTTCATAGCAGAGCTGGAAAAGGAGTGCTTTTCTTCACCCTGGACAGAAAGAGGTCTCGAAGAAGAGCTTTCGAATGAAAGTGCTGTGTTCTTTACTGTCAAAACAGACGGAAGATTAGCCGGTTATATGGGTATGCACTGTGTACTGGATGAATGCTATATAGCCAATGTGGCCGTCAGTAAAGGCGAAAGAAGAAAAGGAATCGGCAGACACCTGCTTCGCTACGCTGAAGAGAAGGCAAAAGAAAGAGAATGCTCTTTTATAAGCCTCGAGGTAAGAGTAAGTAACAGTGCAGCCATAGCTCTTTATGAAAGTGAAGGTTATGTAAAGGTGGGAGAAAGAAAGAATTTCTATTCCTCGCCCACGGAAAATGCACTGATAATGACTAAAAATTTATAAGTAGGAATGATAATATGAAAATTTTAGCTATAGAATCCTCCTGTGATGAAACTGCCGCAAGTGTGGTGGAAGACGGAAGAGAGGTTCTTTCAAATGTGGTTGCTTCACAGGTAGCAGAACATAAAATTTACGGAGGAGTGGTGCCTGAAATAGCATCACGCAGACATGCCGAAGCCATTTCTTCTGTTACTGAGAAGGCACTTAAGGATGCAGAATGTGACCTTTCAGACATTGATGCCATAGCAGTTACCTATGCACCCGGACTTATAGGTGCGCTTCTGGTAGGTGTGAACTACGCCAAAAGTCTCTCTTACTCGAGAAATATTCCTCTGGTGCCTGTGCATCATCTGCGTTCTCACATCGCCGCCAACTATATAACCCATAAGGAACTCAAGCCCCCCTTCTTCTGTCTGGTAGTAAGCGGTGGTAACACCCTTATGACAGAGGTAAAGGCTTACACGGACTTTAATGTTATCGGCAGAACAAGAGACGATGCAGCCGGTGAAGCACTGGATAAGGCAGCGAGAACTATGGGTATACCCTACCCCGGCGGTCTTAATCTCGACAGACTGGCTAAGGGCGGAGACAGCACAGCCTTTAAGTTCCCCACTCCGAAGGTGGAGAATGCTCCTTATGATTTCAGCTTTTCGGGACTTAAGACCTCGGTTATAAACATTATACATAATGCCAAGCAGAAGGGCGAAGAGATAAATGAAAAGGATCTGGGTGCGTCCTTTATGAAAAGTGTCAGCTCTTGTCTTTGCAAAAACACGGAAAAGGCTATGAAGGATTTCGGACACAGGACTCTCGTTCTGGCGGGTGGTGTTTCGGCTAACTCCGTTCTGAGAGCTGATATAGAGGCTATGTGTAAGCGTAACGGATGGAAGCTTTATCTTCCCGAGCTTTCTCTCTGCGGAGACAATGCGGCTATGGTCGGTGCGCAGGGTTATTATGAATATCTTAGCGGTAACATCGCAGGCACAGAGCTTAATGCTTATGCTGGAATGGAGATAGATTAATTCGGAATGCGGAATTCGCAATGCACAATCGCGAGTAAGGCTTCGCAAACGAAGAAGATATAGTCCGCCGCTTTTATGTAGATTATTGTAGGGGTATGGCGTGCCGTGTCCGTCAAATAAATCTCTTTGTCAGTCTGTCGGCCGGCACTCTCCTTTTTAACGATGGGAAGCGAAAAATTATATGGAAATATAAATTGAGGTAACAGAAAATGAAGGGAAGTGAAGCGAAAAAATGAAAAAAGTGATATTTACTCTCTTTACACTTATTATTTTCAGTATGTGTCTTTCTTTTAATACTCAGGCTGCTATGTCTGACAAGGAGGTCAGAACCAGACTTTCGGATTATTCCGATTCTTATGTGAAGGCAGAAAACGGTGTTACATATCTTGAATACGAGGACTGGGACTCTTCCGAAGAAAAAATGTATGAGGTAATAAGCACTGTAGCGGAAAATCTGATGGCAGAGCCTGTAGAGGATTACTGCAGAGTGAACATTAAGTTTTTCTTTACACATAAGCCTTACGGAAGCGATTTTCAGATTTTTTTCGAAAAGCTTTCACTTGTCAAGAAAAAATTCGGTAACTTCTTTACAGAGTGGAGCCGATATAACAAAATGACGATGAGTGTCACTTCATACAGTGGCGGAGATTATTTCAGTGCGAATTTCAATCTTTTCCTTAACGGAAGCGAGCCGGATAAATACGGTAAACAGTACGATAATAAGCTCATTTCTCTGGTGAAGCAGGCGCAGGAGGAATGTGACAGTAATAAGGAAATGGCACAGTTTTTCCTGAAGTGGCTCGATGAAAATGCTAAATATATGATTTTTACCGGTTATACCAATGACCCGAGGTATGCTCTTAATGTAGGATATACCGTATGCGGCGGTTATGCGAATGCTTTCAAGGATTTATGTAATGCGGCGGGAATACCTGCCATAGTACCTGTAAATATGGAAGCTAACCATGCATGGAGTCAGGTTTATCTTGACGGAAGATGGTACACGGCTGATTTGTGTAATGTGGTAAAATCGAAAAGCGATACCTATGACGGTTATCTTTTTACAGATCCGGACCTTTCCACAGACTGTAATGATTTCGTAGGAAAGCATAAAAAAGATTATGTGAACAGCTTTAAATACAGAAACACAGTTAATCTTTCTTCCTGTTCCTTCAGCTATAAGGATTCCTTCAGCTATACGGGGAAAAATATTATTCCTGAGCTTACAGTGAAATTCGGTGGTGAAGCACTGAAAGCGGGAGTGCATTATAATGTAACTTATATGTATAATAAATATCCCGGTACCGGTAAAATGATTTTAGAGGGTGTCAGCAAGAACGGATACAGAGGAAGTAAAACTCTTTCCTTTAAAATTAATCTTCCGAAGCTTAAACTGAGTGCAGATCCGGGAAAAACCTCGGTAAAGCTTTCCTGGAAGGCAGTAAAGGGTGCCGACGGATATATAGTCAGAATGTATAATTCTAAAACTGACAGCTATAAGGATATAGAGACAGTAAAGAGTACATCTTACACCGTGAAAAACCTTTCTTCCGGTAAAAAGTATAAGCTTGCAGTCAGAGCTTATGTTTCGGAAAACGGAAATGTATACAGAGCAGAAAACAGTGCTGTAACTGTCTACACTCTTCCGGGAAAGATAAAAAATCTCAGAGCAACTTCTGTTACGGACACTTCTGTCAAGCTTAAATGGTCGGCGATGGATGTGGCAGAAAAGTACGAGGTCCAGATAAGCACTGACGGTAAAAGCTGGAGCAAGGAAGCTACGGTTAAAAAGAATTCCTGCACAATCAAAAAGCTTTCATCGAATAAAAAATATTATTTCCGTGTAAGAGCCGTAAGTGACAGCGGAAAGGGCTCCTTCAGCAGTAAAAAGGCAGTGACTACTCTTTTACCTGACCCTGAAATCAGGGCACAGGCAGGCAAGGGTAAAATCACTGTCAGCTGGGACAAGGTGAAGAAGGCCAAGGGTTATGTGGCTGTCTGCGCAAGAAACAAGGATATGATGAACAATAAAAAGGTGACTGTTAAAAAGGGCAGTAAGACCTCCGCTGTTATAAAGGGTCTGAAATCGGGAAAAAGCTATTATGTGAAGGTTCGTGCCTATAAAACCGTAGACGGTGAAAGAGTTTACGGAAGCTATTCGAAGGCAGTCAAAGTAAAGGTCAAATAAAAAAGTGATACCCACCGTGTGAGTCTGAAAAGGAACTCTGCGGTGGGTATGATTTTTCTGTGAAGCAAAGAGGTTAAGGGTGTCCGTTACCTTAATTTTTTTCTGAATTTTTCAGCTTTCCGTGAGAATAAACTCCTACGGAAAGGAAAAGAATAACGAAGAAGTGCAGTATTACTTCGATGTAAAGATCGGTGGAAAATAAATCGGGAAGCTGTCCCGGTACCACGAACATAAAAAAGAGAAGGCATATAAAATCGAAGGCATAGACAGCAAGACCGAGCTTGAGTAAGTTCTGATTTTTTAATATAAGAACTACAGTTAAAATGTATACTGCGAAGAATACTGCTGTTACGCTGTAGGATGCGGGAAAGCCTACTGCTCCGCCGTGGCCGAGTTTTAACATCATTTCGGGAAGAGAGAGACTGAAATGAAAATCAAAGTTGCCCGTGATGAAATAACGTACGACATAAATAATTCCGAGTATACCTGCCAGAGAAAGTGCCGTGTTCGCTGATTTCACATTTGTTTCATGTTTTTTGATTATGTCTTCTTTGGTGAATTTCTTATTCATAAGACTCTCCTTACCAGGAAAATTTCGTCAGCTGACCCTCGCATAAAAGACCGGGATAATTCCACTGACGGAGAATTTCGTAGGTTACGATGGCGGCAGTGTTAGAAAGGTTAAGGCTTCTCGCATCGTCTACCATAGGAATGCGAAGAGAGGTTTCTTCATTGTTTTTCAGAAGCTCCTCGGGAAGTCCTGCATCCTCTCTGCCGAAAAGGATAAAGGTATTTTTCGGAAAGGAAACCTCGGTGAAAATGTGTCTACCTTTGGTGGTGAGATAAAAGAAGTGTCCACCTTTATTTTTTTCGAAAAAGTCGTCAAGACCTTCATAGTAGGTTATATCGAGCATATGCCAGTAGTCAAGGCCTGCTCTTTTTAGCTTTTTGTCGTCTACGGTAAATCCCATAGGCTTTACCAGATGCAGTGATGCGCCTGTAGCGGCACAGGTACGTGCGATGTTACCTGTGTTCTGGGGGATCTGCGGTTCGACGAGAACGATATTTATGTCGGACATAGTCTGCTCCTTTATTTTTTTCTTTTGAGATTATATCATACTTTCCTTTAAAAATAAATAATGAAAGAAATTTTTTCTTCTTATAATTAAATTTTCACGGGAGAAAATATAAATGTCCTGAAAAGGACAAGACAACAGATTAAAAGAAGAGGGATAAAATGAAAAAGAACAGTCTTATGACAGGTATCGGAATAGGTATGGCTGTAGGCGGTGCGGCTGCTTTCGCCAAGGGTGTATTTAAGGGCAGCGGTATGAAGCGCAGTATGAAAAAGAATATGAACAAGGCGATGAAATCCATGGAAGGACTCGTTTCTGACATCGGATATATGTTCAGGTAAGAGGCTAAGGCCAAGGTATAAGGGCCGAGAATGCGAAAAAAATTCGGATAAAAACTCGGTCCTTCTACCTTTCTGTATTTACATAGGAGGGTAATACTTATGAAAAAATATATCATATTTGCTGTTATATCAGTTCTGCGCTTTGCTTTGTGTGGCTGTGCCATGGAGGATAACGACCTTACCTCTGAGTTTCAGTCTGAATCACAGTCACAGGAAAGCTCGCAGAGTCAGCAGGAAAGCTCGCAGAGTCAGCAGGAAAACTCACAGAGTCAGCAGGAAAGTCCTTCAGACAGTGAGGCTGCGCCGAAAATTAATTCTTCTACTGTTCTGGATGAAGAAAACATCACTGCAGAAACAGAAATGATAATTACGGGTGAAAAAAGTGCAGATACACTGTCCGGTTATGCACCGCTTAAAAAAGTTACTTATCCTGTCACAAAGGCGCCCGACGGTCTTTCGGATAAAAAACTTTCTCATTCCCACGGCCCTGCCTCGGGCGGTAAGGCTCATTTTACTGTCGAGGAATTTCAGGACACCTTTGACCGCTACGGTGCATTTACTCTCGACAGAAAAAGCAGTGATAAGGTGCTGTATCTTACCTTAGACTGCGGTTATGAATACGAAAACCTGACTGCCCGTGTCCTCGATATACTGAAGGAAAAACAGGTTCCCGCCACCTTCTTCTGTACTCTTGACCACATCGAAAAGGAAAGAGACCTCATCGCCCGTATGATACGTGAAGGACACATCGTGGGTAATCACTCTACCACCCATCCGTCCTTTGCTGAAATTTCACGTGACAGGATGATAAAAGAAATCGAGGAAACCGAGAATTATCTCCGTGAAAATTTCGGTTATGCGGCTAAATATTTCCGCTTTCCTGCCGGTGAATATACGGAAAATGCTCTCGATGCGGTGAACAGTATGGGATATATGAGTGTCTTCTGGTCGGTAGCTTACGATGACTGGAATACCGATAATGTCAGAGGAAAAGCTTATGCCGTGGAAAAGGTTATGTCAAGACTTCATCCCGGTGCCGTCATTCTTCTTCACAGTGTTTCAAAGGATAATGCCGATGCACTGGGTGAGATAATAGATAAGGCAAGAGCAGAAGGATATGTTTTCAGAGCGCTTACAGAGTACGGACAATAAAAAAAGAGGCTGTTTTGTTCAGCCTCTTATACTGTTTAAAAATTAAAACTCGAGCTTATTTTCGATATATGCAACGAGGTCTGCGATAGCAACTCTTTCCTGCTGCATAGTATCTCTGTCACGGACTGTTACACAGCCGTCTTCAGCAGATTCGAAGTCATAGGTAATGCAGAAGGGAGTACCGATTTCGTCCTGACGGCGGTATCTCTTACCGATAGAGCCTGCATCGTCGAATTCACACATAAATTTCTTCTGAAGAGTGTGGAATACCTCTGTAGCTTCCTCACTTAATTTCTTTGAAAGAGGAAGAACTGCTGCCTTGTAGGGAGCGAGAGCGGGATGGAAGTGAAGAACTACACGGGAGTCGTTCTTTTCTGCATCTACTACTTCTTCATCATATGCCTCAGTCATAACAGCGAGGAAAAGTCTCTCAACGCCGAGAGAGGGCTCGATAACATAGGGAATATATCTTTCGTTAGTTACGGGATCAAAGTAGTCGAGAGTCTTACCTGATGTGTTGGAGTGCTGGGTAAGGTCGTAGTCAGTTCTGTCAGCTACGCCCCAGAGCTCACCCCAACCGAAGGGGAAGAGATATTCGAAGTCTGTGGTAGCCTTTGAGTAGAAGCAGAGCTCATCAGCGCTGTGGTCGCGCAGACGGAGGTTTTCTTCCTTCATGCCGAGAGAGTAGAGCCAGTCACGGCAGTAGCTTCTCCAGTAGTCAAACCATTCAAGGTCTGTGCCGGGCTTGCAGAAGAATTCAAGCTCCATCTGTTCGAACTCACGTACACGGAAAATGAAGTTACCGGGAGTAATTTCGTTACGGAAGGACTTACCGATCTGAGCAACACCGAAGGGAACCTTTCTTCTTGTTGTTCTCTGGATGTTTGCAAAGTTTACGAAGATACCCTGAGCGGTTTCGGGACGGAGATAAAGCTCATTTTTGCTGTCCTCTGTAACGCCCTGGAAGGTTTTGAACATAAGGTTGAACTGACGGATGTCGGTGAAGTTATGCTTACCGCAGTCGGGGCAGGGAATTTCCTTTTCGTTGATGTAAGCGAGCATTTCTTCGTTTGACCAGCCTGCTACATTAGTGCCGTCGAAATCCTCGATAAGGTTGTCAGCTCTGTGTCTGGTCTTACATTCCTTACAGTCCATAAGGGGGTCGGAGAAGCCGCCGAGGTGACCTGAAGCCACCCATGTCTGTGGATTCATAAGGATAGCTGAGTCAAGACCTACATTGTAGGGATTTTCCTGAACGAATTTCTTAAGCCATGCCTTTTTGATATTGTTTTTGAGCTCTACACCGAGAGGGCCGTAGTACCAGGTATTTGCAAGGCCGCCGTAAATTTCACTGCCTGCATATACGAAGCCTCTGCCCTTACAGAGAGCAACGAGCTTTTCCATTGATTTTTCTTTGTTTGAAAGCATTTTTAAAACTCCTTTCAATTTATAAAGTTCCAAATAGTTAAATACTATAATATACAAAACAAAAGAAAAAGTCAAGGGAAAACAGATTTATTAGATTAAAGTCTGCCGCATACTCCGAAAAACGATAATTCTTGACAAAAATTATGGCAGATGATAATATGAAACAGAAAAAGGATGATTAAAAGGAGAGTATATATGGCTAAAAGTTCAAGAAACGGAAAAATAGATTTACTCAAATTTATTTTTTCCGTATGTGTTGTACTTAATCACGCTAAATACGTTTTACCTGCAGAGTTCGAAAAATATTTTATGGGTTTTTCTCTGAGTGTCGAATTTTTCTTTCTCGTATCAGGCTGGCTTATGATGGTCTCGATAGAAAAAGCCGAGAAAAGTATTTCCGGACCTCTCGGTAAAGAAACAGCTTTTTTCATATTGAAAAAATATAAATCTCTTTACCCTGATGTAGCCGTAGCGTATTTTTTCGGTGTGATTATTATGTGTATATGTACCTCTGCAGAGTTCTTTCCTCTTATTGAGCAAAGCTGGTTTGATGCTTTTCTGATTATTTCCACAGGTCTCAGGGGAACGGGAGTCATTACGGTTACATGGTATGTCTCTTCTATGCTGATATGTATGACGGTTCTTTATCCCTTTATCCGTAAATATAAAAATATGGCTCTCAATGTAGTTCTTCCTCTCGGTACCCTTCTTATTTTCGGATTTATGTACAGAAATTACGGCACAGTGCGAGGACCGCTGAACTGGAACGGTTTTACTTATTATGCTAATCTGCGTGCTCTGGCAGAGTTGAGCATGGGATGCATATGTTATTGTTTGACAAAAAAGCTCAGAGCAGTTGATTTCAGTAATGCAGGAAAAGCTCTTCTTGCTTTTGTCGAGGCTGCGGGATATATAATATTTGTGTTATATATGGTGTTTGATTCCGACGGACTCAAGGATTTCTTCTACATTTTTATTCTGAGCATAAGCGTCATAATTTCTTTCAGCGGAAAAAGCCTGGGTCATGATCTTTTAAATAAGCGTATTTTTAATTTCCTCGGAAGGTTCAGCTTTTCTCTTTATCTTGTACACGGCGTTATTTCGCTTCAGTTTGCCCGGATTGCTCCCTTTACGGAAGGTATGAGAAACAGAGATAAGCTGGTCGTATATCTTGCGATTTCTTTTGCGAGTGCTTTCGCAGTGATGTTTATATCAAAGCTTATCCGAAAGGCATCCCCAATAATAATTTCGGCTGTGAAAAATCTGACAGTAAAGTCGGCTGTTACAGAAAAATCGATTTAACTGAATATAAAAACTTAAGCCTCCGCAGTAGCTGTTACCTGCGGAGGCTGTTTCTGTATTTCTGATTATCTATCGAAAAAAAGACAGATATACGTTAAATGCCATAATTTTTTATATACTCATCCGCTTCTTCTCTGCTTTTGAAAATAATTATATCTTTATCTCTGTACTTATCCAGAAGTTTATAAATATACGGCAAGGTGTCTGACGGAAAGTCTTCTACAAATTTTTTGAACTCAGGGTCTAATTCCTTTTCGAGCCAGGGTAAATCGTATCTTTCTTTACCAATTCTATCGGTTACTCCCTGCAAACATATTTCTGTAGGCAAATCAAAGAGAAAAACCGTGTCGCACTCTTTTAATCTCATTTCTATCGTTCTTTTGTAGTTCCCGTCAATTATCCACATCGGTTCATTGAAAATATGGAAAATTCTTTCATCAAATTCTTCTCTCGGAATATGTGTCTTATCGGGCTTATGCCATATTGCGTCAAGATAATATAAAGGAAGTCCGGTGATTTTATTCAGCTTTTCGGCGAAGGTTGTTTTCCCGGAGCCGGGGCAGCCTATGATGATTGCTTTATTCATTTTTACACCTCCCGGTGACTTTCTTTTTTTACTATAACACCCATCAGTACCCTTGTCAATATTATATCTTGTTACCCTTTTTTCGCCACACACAACATATTCTATTACATTATAATAAATATTATTATTCTGTAACATTTAAACATAACTATTGACAGTGAGGGCGGATTTTGGTAAAATATTTACAACTGCAATTGGTTGCAAAAGAAATTTCGGGTGAGTGTTCGCTCACCGAAGGAGGATTATATCATGATGACAGATGCAAAAACCTTAGCGTACATAAATATGTATGCTATTCTGGGTACTCTGGAAAACCTTTGCGAACTTGACAAGGAAGCAAGCGAGCTTATCAAAACAAAGAAGCCTGTTTCCGTCGGTCTCGAAGTAAAAGGCGGCCCCAGTGCTACTCTCACCTTCGCTAACGGCAGATGCAGAATGGAACAGGGCACAGCTGACTGTGACGTTCTTCTTCCCTTCTCTTCCTGCGAAAAGTTTAACGGTCTTATCGACGGCACCGTTACTCCCATCCCTTCAAAGGGCTTTTCTAAGATAGGCTTCCTTCTTAAAAAGTTCACTCCCCTTACAGACATCCTTACTAAATATCTCAGACCCTCTGAAGAAGATCTCAAGGATGACAGATTCTTTGAAATCAGCACAAAGCTTATGTTCTGTGTTATCACTGTTGCCCTTTCACAGATCGGTAACAATGATGAAATCGGTAAGTTCAGTGCAAGTCTCATCCCCGACGGTATCATCGATGTTTCCATTAAGGACTGCATTGCTGCTACCATCCAGGTTAAAGACCATCATATGATCACTATCAAGGAGAAGCCTGAAGCCTTCCGTTCACAGATGCAGTTCTGTGACATCCGTACTGCAAGAGCTCTCTTTGACGGTAAAATCAATGCTATTGCCGCAGTTGGTGAAGGCAAGGTTGAAATGCACGGTCTTATCAATATGATCGACAACGTTAACAGAATTCTTGACAGAGTAGCACTCTATCTTGCATAAGGAGGAATTAATAATGAGTTTTCCCGTATTTAACACAGAAAAAAGCAGAGAGATGTTCTCTCGTGCCACTAAAGTAATTCCTTCAGGTATCTACGGTCACCTCGGCCCCGCTGAAGGTCAGTTCATCCCCGTTAACAAATGGCCCATGTTCGCTGAAAAGGCAAAGGGTACATATGTATGGGACGTGGACGGAAACAAATACATCGACTATATGTGCGCATACGGCCCCAACGTTTTAGGTTACTGCGATCCCGATGTTGACGCAGCAGCAGCAAAACAGACTGCTCTGGGTAACTGTACCACACAGCCCGGTAAGGTAATGGTTGAATGTGCAGAGCTTCTTGTAGACACTGTTGCTACTGCTGACTGGGCATTCTTCGCAAAGAACGGTAACGATGCTACTCAGGGTGCTATTATGTGCGCCAGAGCATATACTCATAGAAAGAAAGTAATTATGTTTACCGGCTATTACCACGGTGTTTCTCCCTGGTGTCAGAAGATTGACTATCCGGGTGTTATTCCCGAGGATGTTGCCAATAACATTATGCTTCCCTGGAACGATATTCCCCTTCTTGAGAGAACTATCGAAGAAAATAAGGGCGAAATCGCTTGCCTTATCGCTCAGCCCTATGATCACGGTAATTTCCACGATAACGCATTCCCCGAAGAAGGCTTCTGGCCTAAGGTAAGAGAAATCTGTACAAAGAATGACATCGTTCTTATCGTAGATGACGTTCGTGCAGGCTTCCGTCTTGACCTTGCAGGCTCCGACCACTATTTTGGCTTCGAGGCTGACCTTATCTGCTTCTGTAAAGCACTTGCAAACGGCTACAATATGTCAGCTATCTGCGGTAAGGAATTCCTTAAGGGTGCAATGAGCTCTCTCGCATACACAGGCTCCTACTGGCTTTCAGCTGTTCCCTTCGCAGCCTGTATCGCAAACATCAATAAGATGAAGGCTCTCGACATTCCCACCATGTTCAAGCAGAAGGGCGAAATGCTCTGCGACGGTCTTGTTAAGGCAGGTAAAGAGCACGGCATCGACCTTGTTGTTTCAGGTGCTCCCGCTCTCTTCTACTTAAGAATAGGCAACGACGACAGTATGCTCCTTCATCAGGAATGGATTGCTGAAATGGTTTCAAGAGGCATCTTCCTTGCTTCTCATCACAACCACTTTATCAATGCCGCTCTTTCCACAAAGGACATCAAGCACTCAATCGAGGTTGCTGAGGAATGCTTCAGTATCGTAGCAAAGAACCATCCCGAGCTTTTCAGATAATTATGTGAAACCTTCTCCCTGAAGGGAGAACAAAATAAAAACATTATAAATGGAGGAAAACATTATGCCACTTTCAAAAAACGAATGGCTTGCTCTCGAAAAGAAGGCTTACGACCTTCGTAAGCTTACAGTTCAGACCACTGTATGGGCAGGCAGCGGACATTTCGGCGGCGGTATGAGCGTTATGGATCTTCTTACCGTTCTCTATCACAAGTATCTTAACATCAAGGTCGAAGAACCCCAGTGGGAAGACAGAGACCGCTTCATCCTTTCAAAGGGTCACGCAGCTATTGCTTATGCTCCCGTACTCTGTGACAAGGGCTTCAACGATGTAGAAATGCTTAAATCTTTCAACCTCTCAGGTTCAAAGATGGGTATGCACCTTGACTCAAACAAGGTTGTAGGTGTTGACGCATCCACAGGTTCACTCGGTCACGGTCCCTCAATAGCAGCAGGTACTGCTCTGGCAGCAAGACTTCTCAAAAAGGACTATCTTACATATGTAGTTACCGGTGACGGTGAGCTCGGTGAAGGCTCATGCTGGGAAGGCTTTATGACAATGAATCATTACAACCTTTCCAACTGTATCGTATTCATCGACAGAAACCATAACATGATCGACGGTAACACAGAGGATGTTATGAAGCTTGAACCCCTTGCTGACAAAATGACAGCATTCGGCTTCAACACAATCGTTATTGACGGTAACAACATCGGTGAGCTTTGTGACGCTATCGATGCAGCTATCGAAAGAGCAAAGGAATCCTGCGCACCCACATGTATTCTTATGGATACAAAGAAGGGCGCCGGTATCAAATCTATCGAAGGCGATTACACATGGCATTACGGCGCAATCGACGATGCTCGCTTTGAAAAGTTCAATAAAGAACTCGAAGAAGATTATAAGGCACGCTGCGCAAGAGCAGAAAAGGAGGGTAAATAATTATGGCAGGCGGATTTGTTTATACAGCAGTTGACCAGACTGAACTTTCTACAGCTGAAATTTACGGTAAGGCTCTGGCTGACATTATTTTAAAGGACCCCAAGGTTGTTGCTATCACAGCTGACCTTGCAAAATCAACAAAGCTCGGTGACGTTCTTAAGGTTTGCCCCGAAAGAGTTATCAACGTAGGTATCGCAGAACAGGATATGTTTGGCGTGGCTGCCGGTATGGCAAGAGCAGGTATGGTTCCTTTCCTTTCCGGTTTCTCTGCTTTCACATCAATGAGAGCATGCGATCAGCTCCACACAGACATCTGCTATCAGAATGTAAACGCTAAAATCATCGCAACACATTCAGGTACATCCTTCGGTCAGGCAGGTTCTACTCACCATGCTATTACTGACCTTGCTATCACAAGAGCTATGCCCAACCTTACAGTTATCGTTCCCGCTGACGGCTTCGAAACAGCTAACGCTGTTAACGCAGCATACGAAAACTTCGGTCCCTACTACATCCGTATCAACCGTGGCTTTGACCGTGTTCTTTACGATAATCAGGACTACGGCTTCGAGGTTGGTAAGGCAGTAGAGGTTCATGAGGGTACAGATATCACAGTTATCGCCTGTGGCTCGTGTGTATTCCAGGCTCGTGAAGCTGCTAAATTGCTTAAGAATACAGACGGACTCAGCGTTCGTGTTCTTAATATGCACACAATCAGCCCCATTGACGTAGAGGCTATTCAGAAGGCAATTTCTGACACAAGAAGAATTATTACAGTTGAAGACCATCTCGTAACCGGCGGTCTCGGCTCAGCAGTTTCTGAGGTTATCGCTCAGTATGGTAAAGGCTGTGCTTTCAAGATGCTCGGTCACAAGAGCTTCGCAATGATCGGTCTTGAGGAGGATATTATGTCCGACCCAGGTATCGATGCTAACGGTATCATCGCTGCAGTTCGTGAAACAATGAATGCAGACTTCGAAGAAGACGACAACTGGGACGACGAATTTTAATTAATACAAGGAGGCAAAGATTATGGCTCATACAAAAGAAGCCTTATATTCAAACAAAATTTTCCTTAATGCAGCTTTGCCGCTTGTAAAGGTTATTGCTAACGATGTTCCCTCTCTTAAGAAAAAGTTCGAAAATGTGGAAGCAGTTATCCAGGTAAGCTGTCTTGATCCCGAATGTGAAGATGGCAAACAGGGTATGCACTTCATCGTAAATAAAGGTGAATGGCTCGTTCATACCTGTCTTACAGAAAACCCCGACATCGAGCTTTGCTTCAAGAGCATGGAAGCTCTCAATGATTTCTTCAAGGGCAATATTACTCCGGCAGGTATTCCGAAAATCAAAGGTCTCAAGAAGGCTCCCGTTCTCATTTCTTTCGTAATGGTACTTCTTAAGATGGCTGGTCTTTTAGGTGCAACAGAACCGCCGAAGGACGAAGAGACAAAAGAACTTCTTGTTAAGTGCTATTTCTATCTTCTTTCCAGCGGTATCAGCCAGCTTAATAAAATGGGACATCCCGAAATCAGAGACTGGACTTTAAAGAGTCCCGACCGTGTTTATGCTTTCGCTGTAGATAATTATCCTCAGGTTTCTGCTTTCATCAGAATCAAAGCAGGTAAATCCCGTGCAGGACGTGGCGAATATAAGAGAGCGATGCCTTTCTTCACTCTTCGCTTCAATAATCTTGACAGCGCACTTGGTATCCTTATGAGCATCGACGATATGCTCGAAGCTACAAAGGCAGGACGTCTTGTAATGGACGGCGGTCCCGAATTCGGTGCACAGATCGGTGGATTTATGCTTGAAATCGGCGCACTTGCTAAATAAGAAATTACTACTAATAAAAATAAAAAGAGCTGTAGTTTGCAGCTCTTTTTATTTTTAATGCAAGGTTATTACTTGTAAAGAATCGTTGCTATGTAGGGCATAGTTACTGCAGTACCCTTTTCAGAGAAGGCAGACTAACGCTCTCTTGAAAGGAGAGCTGTCACGAAGAGACTGAGAGGTTTCTTCGTTTCAAGGAAACATTTAGTCGTCATAGCTTCGCAGGGTTGATTTTATCTATTACCATAGGGTCGGATATTATCCGCCCGCTTCTGCGGTGTGGGATGAAGCAAGTTCTGTAACAGAAAGATATGTTTTTATTTTCTTTGTTTCAATAAAACATTCAGTCGTCATCTGCTCGAGCTGCATCGTCGCCGAAGCGCTCCCAGCGGGAGAAGAAGCGAGGCGAGGATGGCGCAGCGGTCAAAGTTCATAGGCGCTCCAAGCCGTAATGAACTTTGGGAACCGCAAGAGCAAAGGGCTTTTACTTTGCTACA
>JAZTZH010000035.1:0-14526 GCA_045637365.1 Acutalibacteraceae bacterium | reverse complement strand
TACGGCAGACTAAGGGTGAGCTGTAAAAGAAAGCAGTCTCTTATTCCGTTATCGTGTTCGGATTCTTTCCGACAAGGGAGCTTTGTTTCCTTTGCCGACCGGGGCAAAGGAAAAGCCCAAGCGGCTCGAGCGATGACGACTAAATGCTTCATTGAAACGAAGATTATAAACTGCACCGCAGAAGCGGACGACCGATGGTCGACCCTACGAGTTAATTTACAAAAGTAACTCTGCGAAGCTATGACGACTAACAGTTTCCTTGAAACGAAGAAACCTCTCAGTCACTGCATGACAGCTCTCCTTTCAAGAGAGCCTTTAGTCTGCCTCCTCTGAAATAAGTACACTCTGAGTGACGTAGAGGTCACTACATCAAAAAATACTTTCACCTACATTTTGACCGCTTAATCATCCTCATCCCGATTAATTTGACAGAAAAAAGGCTGCCCGAAAGCAGCCTTTTAATTATTATTTTCTTATTCAGCGTCAGGAGCGTAGAGATCCTTGAGCTTGAGAAGGTGTGCATATTTTGCAAGAGCAACTTCTTCGCTCTTCTTGAAGAGTGCTTCAGCTCTGTCGGGGAATTCACGCATAAGTCTGGTGTAACGTGCTTCATTCTTAATGAATGCCTGATACTCTGCGTTGGGTTCCTTAGAATCGAGAGTGAAGGGATTCTTGCCTTCTGCCTTAAGAGCAGGATTGAAGCGGAAGAGATTCCAGTAGCCGCATTCTACAGCCTTCTTCATTTCTGCCTGGCAGTTAACCATACCGCCCTTGATTGAGTGCATTTCACAGGGTGAGTAACCGATAATGATTGAGGGACCCTTGTATGCTTCAGCTTCCTGGATAGCCTTGAGAGTCTGGTTCATGTTAGCGCCCATAGCGATCTGTGCAACGTAAACATAACCGTAGCTCATAGCGATTTCAGCAAGGCTCTTCTTATTGATTTCCTTACCTGCGGCTGCGAACTGTGCAACCTGACCGATGTTGGAAGCCTTGGAAGCCTGACCGCCGGTGTTGGAGTAAACTTCTGTGTCGAATACGAAGATGTTTACGTCTTCACCTGAAGCGATAACGTGGTCAAGACCGCCGTAACCGATATCGTAAGCCCAACCGTCACCACCGAAGATCCATACGGATTTCTTGGAAAGGTATTCGCTGTTATCGAGAACGTCCTTGCAGAGATCACAGGTAGCGCCTGCTTCCTTGATAGCGGCAACGAGAGCATCAGCAGCTGCTGTGTTCTTTTCACCGTCTTCGATTGTAGCAAGATAAGCTTCAGCAGCAGCCTTAACTTCAGCCTTGCAGGAATCGGAAGCAACCATTTCCTTAACTTCAGCGATAAGTCTGTCACGGAGAGCCTTCTGGCCGTAGTACATACCGAGACCGTGCTCAGCATTGTCTTCGAAGAGGGAGTTAGCCCATGCGGGACCGTGACCCTTTTCGTTAACAGTGTAGGGAGATGTTGCTGCGGGACCGCCCCAGATTGAGGAACAGCCTGTAGCGTTGGAGATATACATTCTGTCACCGAAGAGCTGTGTTACGAGACGTGCATAAGCAGTTTCAGCACAGCCTGCGCATGAACCGGAGAACTCGAGGAGAGGCTTCTTGTACTGGCTGGAAACAACATTGATAGTAGCAGTTGTTTCGGGCTTTTCAGTAACATTAGCTACGCAGTAATCGAATACTTCCTGCTGATCGAGCTGTGATTCACGGGCAACCATCTTGAGTGAGTTTGTCTTACAAACACCGATACATACGCC
The DNA here is from genome assembly GCA_045637365.1 of Acutalibacteraceae bacterium. Taxonomy (GTDB): domain Bacteria; phylum Bacillota; class Clostridia; order Oscillospirales; family Acutalibacteraceae; genus UBA6857. The sequence continues at coordinate 12,766 of JAZTZH010000035.1, read as the reverse complement.
GCAACCCATACAGTCCATGGGAGAAACAGCGAGGGTGTAAGTGTAGTTAGTCTTAACGATGGGCTTTTCAGCCTTCTTGAGAGCTGCGGGAGCTGCTGCTACTTCTTCTTCACTCATAGCGAAGGGACGGATAGTAGCATGGGGACATACATAAGCACACTGATTACACTTAGCACAGGTAGCTGCATCCCATTCGGGAACGAGAACAGCAACGCCTCTCTTTTCGTAAGCGGAAGCACCGTGTTCGAAGGTACCGTCAGCGTGATCTGCGAAAGCAGAAACGGGAAGTGAATAACCGCCCATAACTGAGATGGGTTTAAGAATACCGTCAACCATCTTAACGAGCTTTTCTGCGCCTTCGCTCTTAGCTGCTGTTGCATCGTCGGTAGCGTCTGCCCATGCTGCGGGAACTTCTACCTTATGGAATGCTGTAGCGCCTGCATCGATAGCATTATGGTTAGCGTCAACAATATCCTGACCCTTCTTTGAGTAGGACTTTGTAGCTGCATCCTTCATATACTGGATAGCTTCTGCTGAAGGCATAACATTTGCAAGAGCAAAGAATGCGGACTGGAGAACTGTGTTTGTTCTCTTACCCATACCAACCTTCTGAGCAAGGTCGATAGCGTTAACTGTATAGAGCTGGATGTTGTTCTTTGCGATGTATCTCTTAGCATCTGCAGTCATGTGTGCATCAAGCTCTTCGTCAGACCACTGGCAGTTGATAAGGTAAACACCGCCGGGCTTAACGTCGTTAACCATCTTGAAGCCTTTTTCTACATAAGAGGGATTATGACATGCTACGAAGTCAGCCTTATTGATGTAGTAGGGGCTCTTGATGGGCTTGTCGCCGAAACGAAGGTGAGAAATGGTGATACCACCTGTCTTCTTTGAGTCGTACTGGAAGTAAGCCTGTACATACTTGTCAGTGTGGTCACCGATGATTTTGATGGAGTTCTTATTAGCACCAACAGTACCGTCACCGCCGAGACCCCAGAACTTACATTCGATGGTGCCTTCTGCTGCAGTGTTGGGAGCTTCTGTTTCTTCGAGTGAAAGACCTGTGAGGTCGTCAACGATACCGAGTGTGAAGCCATTTTTGGGTTCATCCTTAGCGAGCTCGTTGTAAACTGCGAAAACAGATGAGGGAGGTGTATCCTTAGAACCGAGACCGTAACGGCCGCCTACTACCTTGATGTCAGCCTTGCCTGCAGTAGCGAGAGCAGTAACTACGTCAAGATAAAGAGGTTCGCCGAGTGAACCGGGTTCCTTTGTTCTGTCGAGAACAGCGATTTTCTTACATGTTGCAGCGATAGCTGCGAGAAGATGCTTAGCAGAGAAGGGTCTGTAAAGACGAACCTTGATAAGACCAACCTTTTCGCCTGCTGCTGTGAGGTAATCAACAACTTCTTCAGCAACGTCGTTGAATGAACCCATAGCAACGATAACTTTTTCAGCATCGGGAGCACCGTAGTAGTTGAAGAGCTGATAATCTGTACCGAGCTTAGCGTTAACCTTGCCCATGTACTCTTCTACGATAGCGGGAACTGCATCATAGTATTTGTTACATGCTTCTCTGTTCTGGAAGAAGATGTCGTCGTTTTCGTGAGAACCGCGCATAACGGGACGTTCGGGGTTGAGAGCTCTTTTTCTGAACTCTTCAACAGCCTTCATATTTGTCATTTCCTTAAGGTCTTCGAAATCCCATACTTCGATCTTCTGAAGCTCGTGAGATGTACGGAAGCCGTCGAAGAAGTTAAGGAAGGGAACTCTGGATTCGATAGATGCCATATGTCCTACAGCACCAAGGTCCATAACTTCCTGAGTATTTGTTTCAGCGAGCATAGCGAAACCTGTCTGACGGCAGGCATAAACGTCGGAATGGTCACCGAAGATGTTAAGAGCGTGAGATGCTACACAACGTGCGGAAACATGGAATACGCAGGGAAGAAGCTCACCGGCGATTTTGTACATGTTGGGGATCATAAGAAGAAGACCCTGTGAAGCTGTGTAGGTAGTAGTAAGAGCACCTGCTGCGAGTGAGCCGTGAACAGTACCTGCGGCACCTGCTTCTGACTGCATTTCAACAACGTTTACTCTTGTGCCGAAAATGTTTTTAAGGCCCTGTGCTGACCACTGATCAACATAGTCTGCCATGGGGCTGGAAGGTGTGATGGGGTAAATACCTGCTACTTCTGTGAACGCATAGGAAACGTGAGCAGCGGCATTGTTACCATCCATGGTTTTCATTTTTCTGGCCATTGGATTTGTCCTCCTTGTATTTATACATTATAATTTAGCAATTAAATTACCACCTAACATTCTAACACTTTAATATCAAATTGTAAATAGTGTTTAGCGAAAATTTTTTGGTAAAAAAGAGAGTAAATGTAAAAAACAGTCCTTCTACAGGCACAGTGAAAGAATATAAGTATTTTTCACAGACTGTGTTTCAGCGCATATACTGTAAAGAGGTGTATTTTATGAACTGCTGTGTTACTGACCTTCACAACAAAGAGGTTATCAATACTAAAAACGGCCACCGTCTCGGCTGTGTGAGCGATGTGGAAATCTGCTGTGAAAACGGACAGCTCTGTGCCATTATCATCTGGGGCAAGAGTAAGCTTTTTGACCTGAGTGGAAGATGCGACGACATACGTATTCCCTGGAAGGACATACAGGTTATCGGCGAGGAAACAGTTCTCGTGTGTGTGGACGAGTGTAACTGCTGCTGTGCGAGAGAAAAGGATAAGAGGAAGATTTTTGAGGGATTATTCGGGTGAACCTCTCCGTCGGCGTAGCTGACAAAGAGGTCCGCAAAACAAAAAAGACAGAGAATTTCCCTGTCCTTTCTGCTGTAAAAGTGTGTCATGGTATATTCCCTTATTTGCGTAGCAACTTGAGAATTAGTTTGGCGACAACGTTATTATAGTCTCAAATATAAGACTTGTCAATAGTATCATATATAAGACGTGGTAAAATCAGCATATACTACAAAACAGGAGAAATATTTTTATGTCTTATAAACAAAGAATCAGAGATTTAAGAGAGGATAGAGACTTAACACAACAGGATATTGCTGCAGTTTTGAAAACTGCAAGAAATTATTACGGAGAATACGAGAGAGGAACCCGACCTTTACCAGTGGAGCATCTCATAACATTATGCCATTATTATGATGTTTCTGCTGATTACATTTTAGGCTTTACCAATGAGGTGAAACCCTTGCCTAAAAAATAAAAACTCATAGAATATTAATAGTAAATTCGTAGGGGCGACCATCGGTCGTCCGTTTTTTGTGGCAGTTTTTTGTCAAGCACTAAGGCAGTGTGCAATCGTCTCCACGCCGCTTGCGGTCTGCGTTTCAATAAAACCTTCAGTCGTCATAGCTTCGCAGAGGTACTTTTGTCCTTGCCAAAAGTACCCAAAAGCGCTTTTTTCGGTGGAAACCATCCGAACACGATAACGGAGTAAGGTTTTTCGTTTCTTTTATATATCGGACTTAGTCTCCCGTTCATTAAAAAACAGACTTTCTGTTCTACCGTTATCTATAGTTCTATGCTCTGCCTTACCGATAGTCGTGAGCGTACGCTGTGCTTTTCCTCACACTTGTACAGGAAAATCGCTGCCGTAGTTCCCTCAACCCACAGATATTTTGTCTACCCCGAGGTGACTCTCGTCACCTCACGCTTCGACTCCTCAGACACCGTTAGTCCGACAATCGCTTCCCGCTCTGACTGCTTTTCAGATGAGTTCTACGGTCAGTGACCTTTTAAACCTACACCAACATAAAAGTAATAGGGGTTAACGAAAACTTTCCTGTAATTCCGAAACCTTATCGGTTGTCTGCACACTTTCCTCTTGCGGTTCCCAAAGTTCATTACGGCTTGGAGCGCCTATGAACTTTGACCTCTGCGCCATCCTCACCTCGTTTTATCGTCCACCGGACGCACTTCGATGACGATGCCACGGTGTGCACCCCAAGGGAAAGTAATTGTTTTAGAACTGTAACAGATAAGAACACTCTTACTGCTTCCATATACTTAACTGCAGGCACTCTCTTATCCCGCTAAAAAAAGAGCGGCTTTGCTTACTTTGCCGCCTCCGGAGCAAAGTAAGAGCCCCCGCGGCTCGAGCGGTGTAGAACATTGATGTTTTGTAAACAAAAACTATAAGTATGCACTTTACTGTTAAAAATTTATAGCACTTCACAAAGATAAAGTTAACCCCTATGTCGTGTACAACATTGTAATTTTAATTTTTCTTGACCAAAGTTCAATTTAGCTATATAATGAAAATAATCATAAGCAAACACACGGAGGAAAATATGAAAAACAAACACATACTCGAAAAACTAACCCTCGAGGAAAAAGCCGCTCTCTGTACAGGTAAGGACTGCTGGCATCTGAACGGTGTGGAAAGATTAGATATCCCCTCTGTTACTCTTACGGACGGGCCCCACGGATTAAGTCTTCGTAAGCCTGACGGCGACCTGAGAGAATCTGTTACCGCCACCTGCTATCCCTCAGCAGTAACCACTGCCTGCTCCTGGGACAGAGACCTTCTTTTCAGGATGGGTAAGGCTATGGGCAAAGAATGCCTGAAGGAAAACATCAGCATTATATTAGGTCCCGGTGTAAATATGAAGCGTTCCCCTCTGTGCGGAAGAAACTTCGAATATTTTTCTGAGGATCCTCTTTTAGCAGGTGAACTCGCTGCAGGACTCATAAACGGCATACAGTCTGAAGGCGTAGGAACCTCTCTTAAGCACTTCGCCGTAAACAGCCAGGAAAAGCGCCGTCTTGTTATCGACAGCGTAGTTAACGAGAGAGCCCTTCGTGAAATCTATCTCACCGCCTTCGAAATAGCCGTAAAGAAATCTCAGCCGTGGACAGTAATGAGTGCCTACAACCGTGTTAGCGGTGAATACTGCACGGAAAACGGATACCTGCAGAATAAAATTCTCCGTGATGAATGGGGCTTTGAGGGCGTGGTTGTGTCCGACTGGGGTGCGGTAAATGACCGTGTAAAGGGTCTTAAAAACGGCAACGACCTGGAAATGCCTTCCTCAAACGGATACAGCACAAAGAAAATCTGCGAGGCTGTGAGAAACGGCACACTTGACGAAAAATATCTTGACATCGCCGCAGACAGAATGCTTACCCTCATCGAAAAATCCAAGACAGCTCTCGGCGATTTTTCTTACGATGAGGACGAGCATCATAATCTTGCCTCGGAAATCTGTGCCAATTCCATAGTTTTAATAAAAAATGAAAATAACACTCTGCCTCTTTCGAAGGACAAGACAGTAGCTGTCATCGGCGAAATGGCGAGAGCTCCCCGATACCAGGGTGAAGGAAGCTCCATCATAGTTCCCACGAAAATCACCGATGCCTTCGACGGTCTTTTAGAGGAGGGCTATAGGGTTTCTTTCGCTCCCGGTTACTTCAAAAAACAGGATGAACCCAGCGAGGTTATGGTAAAGGATGCCTGTAATGTAGCCTCAAAAGCTGATGCAGTCCTTCTCTTTATCGGTCTTACGGAAGAATACGAAAGCGAAGGCTACGACAGAAAGACTATGAACCTCCCCGTTTCCCATAACAGGCTTTTAGAGGAAATTTTAAAGGTTAATGAAAATGTCACCGTCGTTCTTTCGGGCGGCTCACCGGTAATTATGCCCTGGGCGAAAAAGGTAAAGGCTATCCTTAACGGCTATCTCGGCGGTCAGGCAAGCGGTAAAGCCGTGGCAGAAATCATTTCAGGCAAGATAAATCCCTCGGGCAAGCTTGCCGAAACCTATCCTCTTAAGGAAACGGATGTTCCCTGCAGTAACTATTATCCGGGAACAGGACTTACGGCAGAGCACAGAGAAGGCATCTACATCGGCTACCGCTACTACGATACAGCGAAGAAGGATGTTCTTTTCCCCTTCGGTCACGGGCTTTCCTACACTCAGTTCAGGTATTCGGATATAAAGCTTTCCGCTGAAAGCATAAAGGACACCGACACGCTGACCGTTACCTGTAAAGTAAAAAACACCGGTAATCTTGACGGTGCAGAAATTGTTCAGCTTTATGTAAAGGACTGTGAAAGCACCATCTACAGACCCGAAAAGGAGCTTCATGATTTCTGCAAGATTTATCTTAGAAAAGGTGAAGAAAAGGAAGTCTCCTTCACTCTTTCGAAAAGAGCCTTCGCATACTATAATATCAATATAAACGACTGGCACGTGGAATCGGGTGAGTTCGAAATCCTTATCGGTGCCTCGAGTCGTGACATAAGACTCAGTGCTAAGACAGAGGTTGTTTCTTCACTCCCCGATGTTCAGTCTCCCGACTACAGAGAGACGGCCCCCTGCTACTACGGTGCTGATGTTAAGAATGTACCCGACAAGCAGTACAGAGTACTTTTGGGCAGAGACATACCGCCTCAGTACCCCGATGTGAATGCTAAATTCACTGTAGAAAGCTGTCTTATTGATGCAGAGCATACGAAATGGGGAAAAAGAATAATTACCGTTATGACAGGCGGAAAGAAGCCTGACCCCAAAGCCGTCGGCGGTGACCCGATGAGAGATGTGGTTCTCGAAAGCCCCATAAGAAACTTATATACGACAGGCTGGGTGGGCTTCTCCGAGAAAATGGCAGAGGGCCTTCTGATGCTTCTCAATGATGAAGGCTCTGCTGCGGCGATGATGAAAATTTTCTCAGGACTGATTCCTGCTCTTAAAAAGCTACCCGAACTTCTTAAACATAATTAAAGGAGAAAGAAAAATGACTAAATTAACATCTCTTATTATTACGATTATAATGCTCTTGGAATCTCTTCCTCTCGCCTGGACACCTACCCTTACGGTAGATGCGGCTGAAAGAGGAGACGAAATCTCAAACTATGCCACAGGCTTTCTTTACGGTCTTGCCGAGCCGGGAGTGCCCAGCGAAGCGATGACAAACAGCCTCGACATTTCCACTGTTTCACAGAAGGTAGTGGGCGGACTTCAGCATCCCACAGGTGACATCGACCGTGTGGCTGACCAGCTGGAAAACTGCGACTACAGAGTAGTTTATCTTCAAGACTCCTTCGACACCTGGTACTACTGCCACAAGGAAATCATGGAAATGAGAGCGAACGGCACCTATGACTGGGAAGAGTTTCTTTATGAAAGATATCTCCCCATCGTGGAAGAAAAGGTGACAGAGCTTTCTCAGAAGGACTATGCCGACGATATCGTTTACTGCATTTACAATGAATGTGACAATGCCATATGGTTCGGTAATTACGTTGACGGTAATGTTCACTATGATGAAGTGGGAAGGGCCAATTTCTACAAGGCATGGAAAATCACTTATGACCTTATAAAGAGTATCGACCCCGATGCGAAAATAGGCGGTCCCGGCTTCTGTGACTATGAAACCACAAAAATGGAAGGCTTTATGGAATACACCGCAGAAAATGACTGTGTTCCCGAAATTATGATTTACCACGAGCTCGCTTATTGGTCAGTTCCCGATTGGTATGCTCATGTGGATGATTACAGAAGAATCGAAAAGGAGCTCGGTCTTGACGAGCTTACCATTATCGTAACGGAATACGGTGAAATGGAAGAGTGCGGTAATCCCGCAGATATGCTTCACTACATAATCTGTATGGAAGAAACCAACGTTTACGGTGATATGGCTTTCTGGAGACTTGCCAATAACCTTAATGATACGGCTGCTGACGATAACTCACCTAACTCAAACTGGTGGCTTTACAGAAAATATGCCGAAATGGACGGCAAGATGCTTAAAACCGACAGCAGAACAGATGAAAAATATAACCCCAGAGAGAGACTTGACGGTATCGCCTCTGTTTCTGATGACGGCAGAACAGTTGAAATGATTGTGAACGGACAGGAAAAGAGAAGTGCTGTAAAGATAATAAATCTCGATGAAACAAGCCTCGGAAAAAGAATTGATGTTACTGTGGAATGTGTTTATTATAAAGGTCTTTCAGGCATCGTTTCAGAGCCTGTTTTAGTAAGACAGTACACCGCTTCTCCCAGCTGCGGCACTCTTAACATCAATCTTCCTTCTACAGATGCCGATGCAGTATATTTTGTAACTGCCACAGCAAGTGAAGGCGACGTTGAGGTTGTCAGAAATACAAATCTTCCCGTAAGATACGAATTCGAAAAAGGTAAGCTTCTCGGTAATGCCTACACCTACGACAGCGCTTATGCTACCACAGGTGAGCAGAAGGGTATGGTCGGCGGAATGGAAAATGACGGTGACGGAGTAAGAATCACCGTTAACGCAAAGGAAAAAGCAACCTATAAGCTTGATATCATTTACGGTAAGCACAATGACGGCGGAAAGAAAAACACCAGAGATTACGGTGTCGTAAACTTTACCGTAGACGGCAAGACTACAGAGCTTATGCTCGAAAACACCATCAAAAGTGAATACACAACCGTTAAAACTCTTTATCTTGACCTTTCAATGGGCAATCACACTATCGAATTTACCAACAATGAGGGAACCTTCGTCCTTGACAGTCTTCTTATGGAAAAGGCTATGAAGGATAAAACCGTAGCTGTTCTTGACGACTCAGAAGATGGTACTGAATATCTTGCAGTGGCTCCTGAAGACGGATACTATAATATAAAACTCGGCGACGGCACCTACGACATCAGCATCGACGGAGCAAAAGCAAAGGCTGAAAACGGTGACACGGTTTACCTCAGAAGAGGTCTCAATGAAATCGCACTTTCCTCTCCTTCTTCTGTCGAGCTTACCGTAACAGAACCGAAAGTACCCGTAGCTGTAATCGGAGCAGAAGACATCACCGTAAGTGACGGTGCAGAAATTCTTACCGACAAATACGGCAACACCTATCTCGGAAATATAACAGGAGGTCAGGGCAAGGGCACCTTTAAGGTTAACGCTCCCGAAAGCGGCGACTACCGTGTAACTATCCTTTATTCAAATAATTCAGAGGGCGGTTATCACGACTACAATGTAGACCTTATCGAAAGATATCTCACCGTCAGCGTAAACGGCGGTGAAAGCAGAGATATTTTCTGCAGAAACACCTACAGCGACTATACATATAAGACTATGACCTTCAATATTACTCTCGAAAAGGGTGAAAACGAAATCACCTTCTCTAACTCGGGTGACTACAGCTTCGCTTCTCTTATTTCCGAAGCACCCTTCGTCAAAACCGTAACAGTAAACAGCACAGTTTCATAAATATACATAATTTTGCATGTTTTTTGCATAAAACCGTTGACAAAGGTGTTTTTTGGTGATAGAATATCCGCATCATAAAATTTACGGAGGTAATTTCCAATGAAAAAATTATTAGCAATCGCTCTTGCTGCTCTTATGCTTTTCGCACTCGCAGCCTGCGGCGGAACATCAGAAAAACAGGATGTCGTTAAAGTTATCGACATCAATCTCACAGAAGAAGAATATGCATTCGGTGTAGACAAGGCTCAGCCCGAACTTCTCGAAAAGACAAACGCTTTCATCGAAAAGATCATGAAGGACGGCACATTCGACGAAATCTGTAACAAGTATTTCGGTGACGGTGAACCCACAGCAGTAACATCTGCAGAGCTTGACGAAACAAAGGATCAGCTTGTTGTTGCTACTAACGCTGCTTTCGTGCCCTTCGAATATACACAGGGTGAGAAGTACTACGGTATCGATATGGAAATCGCTGCTCTCCTTGCACAGGAACTCGGCAAAGAGCTCGTTATCAGCAATATGGACTTTGACGCTGTTTGCCTTTCAGTAGGTCAGCACAAGTGTGACATCGCTATGGCAGGTCTTACAGTTAAGGAAGACAGAAAAGAACACGTTGACTTCACCACTACATACTATCAGGCTTCTCAGAAGCTCATCGTAAAGGCTGACGACACCACCTTCGATGCATGCACAGACGCAGCATCTGTCGAAGCTATCCTCAAAGGCTTCGACAACACAACCAAAATCGGTGTTCAGAACGGCACTACAGGTAACTTCTATGTAAAGGGTGACGCAGACTGGGGCTTCGACGGCTTCGCAACAGAATGTGTAGGCTATAAGAACGGCGCTCTTGCAGTTCAGGATCTCGTAAACGGCAACATCAACTACGTTGTTATCGACGCAGCTCCCGCAGCATGCATCGTAGAATCAATCAACGAAGTAGCATAATCACTGACAAAAAATAAAATATTTTTGCAGGATACCTCACTTGTTAAGTGGGGTATTCAAATGTGTAAAGGAAAAATATTATGAACGGTTTTTTAGTAAAGGTTAACCGCTTTATTGACATCTTTATCAATCAGGGCGGCTATAACGAAGTTCTCGGCGGTCTCAAAAACACCATTCTTATCGCCGTGTCCGGTCTTATTATCGGTATAATTATCGGTACTCTTATTGCTACGGTACGCGTTCTCCCGAAATACAGCAAGGTGTCGAGAATTCTCGACAAAATCTGCACCTTCTATGTAGGTCTTTTCAGAGGCACACCTATGGTAGCCCAGCTTCTGGTTTTCTACTATGTTATGCTCCCTCTCATCGGTATAAAAATGACCTCTCTGAGTGTGGCCATCTGCGTTTTCGGTCTTAACAGCGGCGCTTACATTTCAGAAATGATGAGAGCGGGTATTCTCTCCGTTGATCCCGGTCAGATGGAAGGCGGCAGAAGTGTGGGTATGTCCTACGGTGCCACGATGATGAAAATAGTTATTCCTCAGGCGATAAAGAATATCCTTCCCACCCTCGGTAACGAGTTCATCGCTCTGGTAAAGGAAACCTCTGTCGTATCCTTTATCGGTGCCACAGATCTTTATGTGGCATTCAACTATATCGGTTCAAACAGCTACGAGTTTATGGTGCCCTATCTGGTAATGGCTATTATGTACATTATCATCGTATGCATCATAAGTCTCGGCATCAAGCTTATGGAAAGGAGGCTGAGGAAAGGTGACAGACAGTAAAATTATCCCCGCAGAAAATGAAGACCTTATCGTAGTAGACGGACTTTGTAAGGACTTCGGTACCAATAAAGTTCTCAAGGACATCAGTACCACCATTAAAAAAGGTGAAAAGGTGGTAGTTATCGGCCCCTCAGGCTCAGGTAAAAGCACCTTCCTCCGCTGTCTTAACTGCATGGAAGACCCCACGGCAGGCAAGATTATCTTCGGCGGTGAGAATATCGCCGATATGTCCGTAGACATCAATGTCCACCGTCAGAAGATGGGTATGGTTTTCCAGCACTTTAATCTTTTCGCCAATAAGACGGTTATCGAAAACATTATGATGGCACCCGTTTACGTGGCAAAAAAGAACATTAAAAAGCAGAAAAGAGAAAATCTTCTCGTAAAGCTTCATCTTAAAAAAGGTGAAATCACGCCTGTTACAAATACTGTAGCAGACGCAAAGAAGCAGGCAAGAGAAAAAGCAATAGAGCTTCTTAAAAGAATCGGACTTGAAGAAAAGGCTGATGCTTATCCGTCATCTCTTTCAGGCGGACAGAAGCAGAGAGTGGCTATAGTTCGCTCCCTGGCTATGGAGCCCGATGTTATTCTTTTTGACGAACCTACCTCAGCTCTTGACCCGGAAATGGTCGGCGAGGTTCTCGAGCTTATGAAGGAGCTGGCTAATCAAGGAATGACTATGGTAGTGGTTACCCACGAAATGGGATTTGCCCGTGAGGTAGGCACACGAATCGTCTTTATGGACGAAGGCAGATTCGTCGAGGAAGCTGCTCCCGAGGAATTTTTTGCGAATCCGAAGAGCGACAGAGCCAAGGAATTCCTTTCAAAGGTTCTTTAATAAAATATGTTTTAAGAATCACTGTGAATGTACAGTGGTTCTTTTTTTCTTTAGCTTCACCAAAAATGTCAATCGTCATAGCTTCGCAGAATTACTTTTGTATATTAACCCGTAGGGGCGACCATCGGTCGTCAGCTTTTGCGGTGCGGTTTGTTTTCTTCGTTTCAAGGAAGCAATTAGTCGTCATCCGCTCGAGCCGCGGAGGCTTTTACTTTGGCACAGGCGAGCGCCAAAGTAAACAAAGCGCCCATTTTTTCGGTGGAACCAATCCGAACACGATAACGGAATAAGAGATACATTTCTTTTACAGTTCACCCTTAGTCTGCCGTTAATTAAGAAACAGCCTTTTAAGACTACCGTTATCTATAGTTCTATGCTCAGCCTTACCGAAAGAGTGAGCGTACAGAGTGCTTTTACTGAAAGTATTACAACGAAATCGCTGCCACAGCTCCCTCAATGCACAGATATTTTGTCTACCCAGTGGTGACTTCCGTCACCACACGCTTCGTCTCCTTAAGTACCGTCAGTCCGACAGTCGCTTCCCGCTCTGTCATCTTTTCAGATAAGTTCTACGGTCAGTGACCTTTTAAACTTACACCAACATAAAAGTAATAGGGGTTACATCAAACCTTCCTGTAATTCCGAAGCCTTATCGGTTGTCTGCACACCTGCCACGGGGCAACCCCTTGCAGAGCGTTTTGTAAGGAGGTACTGAAAGGTAAAAAAGCAGAAACACTGCTTAAGAAGGAAAGTAAGAGAAACATAAACTTTACTGCAGAACGGCAGTTCCCTGTCTGCACACCTGCCACGGTGTGCACCCCAAGGGAAAGTAATTGTTTTAGAACTGTAACAGAAAAGAACACTATTACTGTTTCCATATACTTAACTGTAGGCACACTCTTTTCCCTCTTAAAAAAAGACGGGCTTTGCTTACTTTGCCGCCTCCGGAGCAAAGTAAG
>JAZTZH010000034.1:0-15024 GCA_045637365.1 Acutalibacteraceae bacterium | reverse complement strand
ATCTCGTTGTTTAATTTTAAGGTCCGTGCTGTTCTCGTTTTTTCGAGACAGCCTAACGAGTATATCACACTCTTTACCACTTGTCAATACTTTTTCGAAACTTTTTTCAAGTTTTTTCAAACTCCTTTTCAGCCTCTTTGTATCAACTTTTTTCGCTCGCTCCCTCACTTCCTGCGAGAAAGCTTGTTTATATTATCATCTCTTTCCGTCTTTGTCAACAGTTTTTCGATAAAAAATTTGGATATTATGCATATATGCCTCTCTTTTGTTACTCTGCGCCGGGTGTTTTTGGGTGCAGACGCTTTTTATGCACCATATCTTGTGTTTCCCTCCTCTTTATCCCTTCTTTCTCTATATGGAGTATATATCAAAAATACAGACTCTCTCAATCGAAAGTCTGTATTTGATTTATATATACATTATCACTCTGCAACGACCGCAACTATCTCCTTCTGCGGGGAAAGTACCTTTTCGCCGTCTTCACGGTAAAAGGCGCAAACCGAAAACAGATACTCCTGCCCGGGAGTAAGATTTCCGAAAACATATTCCGTACCCTTTATATCCGCAATCTTTTTAAGCACCAGACCGTCAATACTGTAAATTCTGTATCCGTCGGCTTTCTTGTCCTCAACCCAGGTCAGTTTTACCTTCCTCGGCATGATTTCAGTCCGGACATTCTCGAGGAGCGGATAATACTCATTTTCAGCTATGAGCTTACTCTTTACCGATTTACTTGCGCTGCCCTTTAAGTTTCTGTATTCATCGGCCGTACCCTCATAATGCACACCTATCAGCTTTTCACATTTACCGAAAGCACCGCTGCCGATTTTTTCGGTATTCTTATGGAGATAAACTCTTCTCAGCCGCTTACAGCCGCAGAAGGTTTTCTCGGAAATCACGGTAACATTTTCAGGCAAGACAAACTTTTCCAGAGAAGCACATCCCGAAAACGCCTCTTCTCCTATGGAAGTTACTGTCGCCGTATTGTAAACACCGAGGAGACTGCGACAGCCGTAAAAAGCCTTTTCGGAGACGGTTATTCCCTTTTTGGTTAAAGGTAACATAACTCTCGAAAGAGCCGTACAGTCCTTGAACATCTTTTCAGGCAAAATAAAGCTTTCCGTTTCTCCCTCAAAAACAACCCTCTTCAGTTTTTTGCTGTTCTCAAAAACCGACACCGCTTCTTCTCCGCTGTCGGGATTTTTATATTCAATATCTGCCGACAGACTGACAGTCTCTAATCCGCAATTATAGAAAGCTTCCGAGTCTATAACCGAAATACTCTCCGTGTTTTCTATTCTTTTTAATTCCTTACAGTTTTCGAAAACACCTACACAGATTATTATTTCTCTTGCCTCGGGTAAGATGACCTCCTCCAGAGAGGAACAGCCCGAAAAGAAATACTCATTTAAAATGAATCTTTCTTCTTCTCTTTTTTCGAACTCCACCTTTTTAAGAGCAGAGCAATCTTTAAAACATGAAAAGCCCTCACTGTCGTCTGCAAACCTCACCTGCGCAGGAATGAACATTTCAATAATGCCCGTACTTCTGAACGCAGCTTCACCGATAAAAGTCACGCTTTCGGGAATTTCAAAATCAGAAAGTCTTCGGCATCCTGCAAAGGCATAAGCACCTATCTCCGTAATTTCTCCGCTGATTTTTACGGAAACAAGCCTCGGACAGGAAAGAAACAAATCCTCGGGGATTTCCGTTATTCCCGATGACAGAGTAACCTCCGTGAGGCTTTCCATATCCGAAAAGGCACCTTCACCGATTTCCGATACCGTTTCGGGGAGCTTTATTTTTTTTACACCGTCGAGAGATGAAAAAGCTTTTTCGCCGATATATACGATACCCTCGGGAATAGTGATAACATCCACACGGGGATAAGACTCATTAAAAAGGTAATCGGTGGCTATCCCTTTTACGGGTTTGCCCTCGATTTCACTTACCATAACGATTTTCGTAGCAGTTTCAGCCAGCTCATCGGTGGCGAAATAATCTTTTACATAATAGGATTCACTGTCTTCTCCGAGGCAGTAAACCACACCGTCAAAAATCTTTACGCTGTCATTACCCTCATAATCTCTCATTTCTGTTTCCCTTAATGAGAAGGCAAAAAATCCGACTATCGCAACAAATATAAATAAAAATACAAATGTTTTTCCATTCATAAAAAAACCTCTATAACAAACAAAGCTTTTCTTTTTTTATACCATTTCTGATTTTCTTTGTCAATAAAATCACCCTAATCTTCACAATTAGACCGAAGCAAAAAACAGACTCTTGCCCGAAACAAAAGTCTGTTTTTCTTATACTATAATATATCAGCTTATGCCTTTCTGGTTCCTGCCACTCCCAGGTAAACCAGCTTCACACCGATGAGGATAATCAGCACAGGCAGAATAAGCTTGAGCAGCATAACGAAAGTTATAATCTCACGGATACACAGGAATGCTGTCGTGCCGGCGAACAAAGCGATACCGTTAATTATTTTTTCCTTGGTGGTGAAAAGACCGATAAAGGACGGAACTATAATAAGGAATGTCCACCAGCCTTCAAAGAAAAAGTCTATGTTCGTTATTTCCAGTACATTCAGAGAGAAGAGTACGCCTCCGACAATGAATACCGCACCCCACATTATTGTGTTGAATCTTTTCATTTTATTTTACCTCCGTTTTCCTAAGGTAACGGTAATCGAACCGAACAAGCCAAAATGTCCGACTACCGTTACCTTAAAGTCAATCTTGCCCAAAACATAAGGGACTGTATTTAATGTACAGCCCCTCATTTAATTTTACTTAAATTACTGTTTTCCGATTACTTTTCCTTAATAACCTCGGTAAGACCTGTAGCGAGACCTGCAAGTCCCTGAATCTCCGAAGGAATAATAATCTTCGTTGCCTTGCCGTCGGCGGCTGCCTGGAAGGCTTCGAGAGCCTTGATTCTGATAACCTGCTCAGAAGCACCTGCTTCGTTAATGAGCTTGATACCTTCAGCTGTAGCCTGCTGAACCTTAAGGATAGCTTCTGCCTGACCTTCAGCTTCGAGAATCTGAACCTGCTTCTGTGCATCGGCACGAAGGATAGCAGATTCCTTTTCACCTTCTGCTAAAAGGATAGCAGACTTCTTTTCACCCTCAGCCTTAAGGATAGATTCACGGCGTTCACGTTCTGCCTTCATCTGCTTTTCCATAGCTTCCTGAATCTCTCTGGGAGGCATAATGTTCTTAAGCTCCACACGGTTGATTCTGATGCCCCAGGGGTCAGTAGCTTCGTCGAGGATGCTTCTCATCTTTGTATTGATAACATCACGTGAAGTAAGAGTCTGGTCGAGCTCGAGATCACCGATGATGTTACGAAGAGTAGTGGCTGTGAGATTTTCGATAGCAGTCAGAGGATGCTCGACACCGTAGGTATAAAGCTTGGGGTCTGTGATTTCGAAGTAGATAACAGTGTCTATCTGCATGGTAACGTTATCCTTTGTGATAACAGGCTGGGGAGGGAAGTCTACAACCTGCTCTTTAAGGGATACTGTCTTTGCCACTCTTTCGATGAAGGGCACCTTGAAGTGAAGACCTACTTCCCAGGTTGTCTTGTAAGCGCCGAGACGCTCGACTACCATGGCACGGGCCTGAGGTACTACTCTGATGTTTTTAATGAGTACTGCGATAGCTAAAACTAAGATGATTAAAATAGGTAATGCGAATTCCATAATGTGTTCTCCTTTTTATGTTTAGATTTTTTATTTGTCAGCCTTTTCAGGCAAGACTATGAGTTTAACGCCCTGAATTTTTACTACGGTTACTTCTTTACCCGCACTGATTTTTTCATCGTTCAGGCTTCGTGCTGTCCACACCTTACCCATACAGGTTACGGCACCCTTTGCGGCAAGATTATCGATATCCTCCGTCACTACGGCAGTTTTACCGATTACCATATCGGCATTGGTTGCCTCATGCTTACCGTTGATGTGCTTTTTAGCGATCGGTCGGGTAAAGATAAGAGTTACCACAGTCACGACGAGGAACAGTACAATCTGCAGCCATAACTGTGCACCTGCTACTGCTGCGATAAAGGCTGCCAGCGCACCCAGAGCAAACCACACGGTTACGAGATTCACCGTAACTGCTTCGGCAATAAAGAGAATTACCGTAGCACCGAGCCAGAGCAAAACGTCTTCCTTCATATTTATCATCTCCTTTTTTTCTATTACATTATATATATTAAAATATTCCCGCATCTTTGTCAAGAGAATTAATTTTAATACTTCTTGCTCTGTGGTTATATAATACACCTCAAAAGTTGAAAAGTGAATGACAAAAACTGCAGATTTTCCACACTGAATTTGCAGTTTGTGCAAAAAAAGGCTATCCGAAGACAGCCTGCAAATGTTATTACAGAAATTAATAATGAGCTACACCGCATTCGCTTACAAGATTCATCTTGAACAGTTTCCGGAAGTGCGATATATCAACGGCCACGATTCGTCGTGAACTTACATAAATGGAAACCATAGGTACTAAACACGTTTTTTGCGGACACAACACGTTGTGTCCCTACCTTTTTGTTCTTTTAAACATAGGGTTACGGCGTGCCGTGACCAAAGATCTCCGTCGAACATTCACCCGTTCTTTATCTCATTATACTTCTCTAAATTTATCTTCTCGTCAGCGAGCATCTGCTCCACCCACAGCTGAAGTGTTTCCACGGTTATGGAAATTCTTTCCAGCTCATTCTGAATGAAAACGAAATCCTTTATTTCATCATCATCTATTTTTCCGTCAGCGGTGATTTCGATGAGTCTTTCCTGACTGCTTTTCATAGAATTAAGGGAAGCGAGCATTTCGAGGACTATCTGCGCCAGATCCTTTACCTTGACCTCAGGCACATACTTTTCACCGATAGGGCATTCCTTAGCGCAGTAGTGGTTACACAGAGCAGGCTCACCGTAAACCTTAGAAAGAAGAAGTACCTCTTCCGGGTTTATGGGGTATTTGCCGTTCTCGATTCTTTCGAGTCTTTCGGGCTGAAAAGGCATCCCCTTTTCCATCGCCCTGTCACAAACCTCATCACGGGTAAGACCGTGCTTTTTTCTTATATCCTTGTAAACAGTGTCTGCCATTATTATTTCCTTTCCGGTCAGAAAAGACCGATGATTTTTCCGCTTTCATAAAAATCCTTTTCGTAAAACATTTCGCAGAGCATATCTATGTTTTCCTGACTGTACTCTGTCTGCTTCGAAAAGAGCTTACATATATTTACCGTCTCCGTAAAATCAGCCTTATTTCTGCTGACAAGATAAGAAATAACCGCTGTACTTACGCAGGCGAGCTTCACCTTGGAAAGAATCTCACCGTCGAATGTACCCTTAAGAAAATAGCGGTATATATAATAGATAAGGAGATTTCTCTGATAAAGAGCAATATCTTCTCTGCTTTCGGTGCCCTCGTAGGCGCTGATGCTGTGAGCAAGATAATCTGTCCACTTTTCATCGATAGCCTCTAACAAGGTGAGACTTTTCAGTACAGAGAGCATATCGCCATTTTCAGCTTTAACCGTCTCATAGTCTTCGGGAAGAATATCGTTATAATTATCGATGTTAACCTGTAACTGCTCTGCGAAGGAAAGCATCTTCGTAACTTTTTCCTTTATACTTTCGCCCTCATTCATTAGAAGAGAGAAAATAACCTGTCTTGCCTCATAAAGAAGTGCGAAAAGACCTTCATCGAATTCATCGCTGTCTTCGTGGGAGATTTCACTTTCCGTAAGCTCCGTGGGATTTTCCGCCGTCAGGATAAGCTTAGTTCCCTCCTCACAGCAGAGACCTACCCCGCCCTCTTTCATTTCACCGAACCATTCATAATATCTCGGATGGTCATTACATATCTGACAGAGATGCTCCTCACCGAGATTGATTATAATATCACAGAGATTTTTTTCGTTAAGAAAGGGACATCTCTCACCCTTGAGAATAAATGAACTGCACACACCGTCTGCGATGCTTTCTCTGAGCCTTGCACCGAAATCACCTTTTACCTGCTTATAAAATTCAGCGGTGCTTCCGTCGATGTCTATCTCCCAACCGATACAGCAGTTATCACTGCATCTGTCAGCAGAGCATTTAAAGTCAGTGCAGTATGAGGGCATAATAAGCTTCATTTTTTTATTTTTTACCGAAAAACTCATTATATCTGTCGATGGCGTCTTTTACGATTTCCTTGGCTACATCGGCACCCTTCGCCTCATCGATAACAGTGGTTTTATTTTCGAGCATCTTATAAACAGAAAAGAAATGCACCATTTCGTCGAAGATATGCTTAGGAAGCTGACTGATGTCAGTGTAGCTGTTATAGGTGGGGTCACCGCTGTGAATAGCGATAATCTTATCGTCAGCCGCACCGTTATCGAGCATGGTTATAACGCCGATGGGATAGCACTCAACCAGTGACATGGGAACGATTCTTTCAGAGCAAAGGATAAGTACATCCAGAGGGTCACCGTCAGGCGCATAGGTACGGGGAATAAAACCGTAGTTGGCAGGATAGTGAGTAGAGGTGTGCAGAACTCTGTCCAGACGAAGCATACCTGTTTCTTTATCCAGCTCATATTTCATCTTACTTCTTTTACGTATTTCTACTACTGCATCAAAGCTTTCAACTTTTATTCTTTCAGGATTAATATCATGCCATATATTCATTTCCCTGTCTCCTTTTGCTTTAATTTTTATTTTACAAGAAGATAATATCACAAAGAAACACAAATATCAATTATAATGCCTTGGAAATAAATAAAAATTTTTCCCAAAATCATTGACAAAGACACTCATTTATGATAATATACTTGGGCAAAAGCAAATGCGCTGTTAGCTCAGCTGGATAGAGTGACTGGCTACGAACCAGTAGGTCAGGGGTTCGAGTCCCTTACAGCGCGCCAAAGTAAGTGATGACTTCAGTTGAAGTTATCACTTATTTTTTTGTGTCATTGGGGATCAGAAGCATAATATATGGAAACACCACGTCTGTCATTCTTATCCTTTTGATTATCTTTTTAAAAAAAGATACTTGATTTAAACCGAGTTTTTAATATATAATGTATCTGTGGATGGTACTTCATCTCAAATAAATAACATCCGTATAAAAACTGTTATCTTTACTTACAGATATTGTTTTTCTATTATATTATTAATAAATCAATGATAAGGAAGTATCCTGATGAAAACTGCATATTTAATTAATTGTCACAAAAATATAAAGCATGTATCAAGATTAGCCCACCGTATTCATTCGGAAAATAATCACATTTTTATTCATGTGGATAAAAAAGCTTCGCCTGAAGTGTACGAAAGTCTGCTTTCATATACAAGTGATTTGAAAAACTGTTATATTTCCGAAAAGCGAATAAACGGAAAGCTTGATGACCGTTCATTGGTAGATATAGTTATGACTTTGATATCCGATGCTAAACAGGTCGCCGAGCGTAATTCCATTCACTATTCATATTTTGTCAATATGAGCGGACAGGACTATCTGATAAAACCGATAAACTACATCGAATCAAACCTGGAAAATAATTATCCGGATATATATATGCATTATCGTGATGCAGAAAGTGCAGACTGCGTCGAAAGAAAATTCAATCGAAATAAAGCTCTGATACGATACAGAAACCTGATCTTAAAATGTAAAATCAAAATAATCAGAAAACCCTTACAGGCGTTAGGTGTACTGATGCGTCGTATTTTAAAACTCTTAGGTCAAACGGCAGGTCAGCGAATTATCAAAAAAGGATGGAAATATTACCAGGGTTCCGCGTGGTGGATTTTCCCGGATTGTGTGATTGACGCTATAGAAAAAATCTATTATTCACCTACAGAATTTTCCTCTATAATGATAGATGAATCTACTACTCCCGAGGAAACATATTTCCAGTCGGTTGTAATGCATCTTTTCTTCTCTGACAATCAGAAAACAAACACTCAAAAAATGAATATACAAAATTTAAAAACATATGTTGATTTCGGAGATCTCAGCAACAGGCCAATAGTCCATCACCCTTACATTATTACTATGGATGACTATGATAAGCTTCTTCAAAGCGACTGCTGGTTTGCACGAAAATTCGACGAATCCGTTGATCCGCACATCATCGACAAGATTGATAATACAATACTTTAAATTTTTTAATACTATAAGAAATTAAAAAATACGAAACATTGAACCTAATAACTATAACCCCCTCGGAAATTTCCGAGGGGGTTATAGCTGGAGCTGGAAACGTGACTCGAACACGCGACCTGCGCATTACGAATGCGCTGCTCTACCAACTGAGCTATTCCAGCATATTGACTTTGCTTTTAGATTATACTAAAAGTGTCTCCTTTAATCAAGGGGTTTTAATAAAAAACTTTATTTTCGGGCAGAAGAGTTTTATATCTCCTGCCCATTTTCTTATTTCATCTGTCTTATATCCTTACCGCAGAATCTGATGGGATAACAGGAGCCCATAATTCTCGAGGCGATTCTCTGGGTATATTTCTCCTCCAGCTCCGAAAGCTCGAGGTTAGTGCTGATGATGGTAGGAAGTGAACGGAGCATACGGGTGTTTATGATGTTATGAAGCTCACTGACGGTGAACTGTGTCGTAAACTCTACGCCCAGGTCATCGATGATGAGAAGGTCGCAGTTAAGAACATCATCCTTTATGCTTTCCTCAGGAGCAAGTCTTCCGAAATGCTCTTTTTCCAGCTTATACATAATGGTCTGTATGCTGTCGTAGTAGACATCATAGCCCTTTTCGAGTACACGGTTAGCGATAGCGAGAGAAAGGTGTGTCTTTCCGAGGCCTGTTTTTCCTATCATAATAATTCCCTTGGAGCTGAGAGAGAAATCCTCTGCATAGGCTCTGCAGAAATTAAGGGTATTCACCATATGCTCTCTCTGATTGACTCCTAAAAGAGAATCCTTCACATCCGGATAGTAGTTGGGCAAGAAATTATCGAAGGTGCATTTTTTAATGGGAGAGTTGGCATCAAGGTCATCTCTCGCCACATCACGGATAAGCTTTTTATAGCAGGGACAGTAATATCCGTCGTGAGAGCCTGTATCCTTACACACGATGCAGTTATACTGTACATCGAGATAATTTTCAGGAAAACCTGCGTTTTTAAGAAGAGATTTTCTTTTATCCTGTGCGGCAAGATTTTTAACAGCAAGATTACGGACATATTCTGCCACATCTCCGCCCATACCGACAGCCTTGACCACATCGGCACCGCACTGTGCCATCTCTCTTTCGATTTCGAGAAGCTCGGGGCATTTCATCATAACCTCCGAACGGCGGTACTCTGCCTGTGCCTCGGCATTCTTTTTTCTTTCATCCAATATTTCTTTAGCTCTCTGATATACGCTTCTTTTGTAAGCCATAATCACACCCCGCTTTCAGCGTTATTTTTTACATACTGCAGATTAAGTGATTTTTTCATATATGCATCAATATCGTAGGATGCTTCGCCCTGTGGCTTGTCTTCCTTTTTCTTATCCTTTGAAAAACGGTTTTTCTTTTCAGCTTCCCACTTGACTCTTTCATTCTGTATATCAGAAAGAGTCTTAACTCCCTTTTCGTGCCAGGAGCGGATAATCTTATCCATATAAGGCATACTCATTCTGCCCGTATTGTCGATGCTTTCCTCATAGGCACAGTAAATCATATCCACACTGTAGCCGTACTCCTTTACCCAGGCAACCATATATTTTCTCTGTTTTTCTGTAGGATTACGGTTTGATATTTCTGTCATTTCACGGAGCTTATTCCATGTTTCATCGACTATGTTATGCTCCTCGATGTACTCCATAGCACCCTCGAGAGTATCTATTTCCAGCTCGTCCCAACGCTTACCTATACGGGCGATGCTCGACCATCCCGACTTTTTCAGAGACAGAGAATATTCGATAGCCATAAGAATAACCTCAGGCGGAAGACCAAAGGTTTCCATCATCTGAAGAAGCACCGACTGTCCGTCAAAGCCTATGGTTCTGCCTAAAACGGTCTGTGCCTCCTGCAGAAGCACCACAAACTCATCGTTTTCCTTGACTTTCTTCGCCACATCCTCGTATGTAGGACGTGAAACGAAAACTTCTGATGTCTTTTTTTCTTCTTTTACGGACTTTTCAGCAGTTTTCGGTTCTTCCTTTTTTTCTGCTTTCTTTTCTGTGACAGGCGAGGGTGACGGCATCTCTCCATCCTTTATAAGAAGACCTCTTTCCGCCCAGAAAATCATCGCATCCTTTACATCGTCACTGTCCAGGGAAAGAGCCTCTGCGATATTCGTTGTCTCTGCCATACCGTCATTACTGTGGCGCAGGATGTATAAAAAAACCTTCAGCTGTACCACACTGGCAAGTCTTATATTTTCGTCAACCAATGAGTTAGGCACGGGAAAAATCCCGGTGAAAGTCATCGGATTTATTTTATATTCCATTTATTTAAACACCCTCCGGGGATAAAACAGGGCAAGCAGCACTTCGCCGTTGCCCTGAAATTATTAATATTTACCTAAATACTTATCGATTTCCCACTGAGACACTCTGGTGCTGTACTCACGCCACTCTTCTTCCTTGGCTTCGATATACTTTTTCCATACGTGGGCACCTACTGCCTCTTTGGCGAAGTCGCTTTTTCTGAATTCTCTTACTGCATCATAGAGAGTTTTGGGAAGAGAATGAATACCTGCTTCTCTTCTCTCATCTACTGTGAGCTTGAAAATGTTTGAATCCTCCGGAGCAGGGGGAGTCATTTTCTTTTCCACACCGTCAAGACCGGCCTGAAGAATAGCAGCCATAACGAGATAGGGATTAGCTGCAGGATCGGGATTACGAAGCTCGATTCGTGTACCTGTACCTCTGGCTGTAGGAATACGGATAAGCGGACTTCTGTTCTTTGCGCTCCATGCGATATAAACAGGAGCCTCATAACCGGGAACAAGTCTCTTATATGAGTTTACGATAGGGTTGGTAAGAACAGTGATAGCCTTGATGTGATGCATAACACCTGCGATGAAGTTATATGCTATTTCACTGAGACCTCTTTCGTCATTTTCGTCACAGAAAACATTCTTGTCTCCGTTGAAAAGTGAAAGATTGATATGCATACCTGAGCCGCAGATACCGTAGATAGGCTTAGGCATAAAGGTAGCGTAAAGATTATGCTGATTGGCAAGATTTTTAACTACATACTTGAATGTCATAACATTATCGGCTGTTCTTAAAATCTCGTCATACTTAAAGTCGATTTCATGCTGTGCAGGAGCATTTTCATGATGGGAAGCTTCGATTTCGAAGCCCATCTTCTCGAGACACAGACAGATGTCTCTTCTGCAGCCCTCACCGCGGTCGACAGGACCTAAATCGAAATAACCTCCCTGATCATAGCTTCTGGTAGTAGGCTTGTCCTGTTCATCCTTATGAAAAAGGAAAAACTCACATTCGGGACCGATGTTACAGGTATATCCCATATCAGCCGCTCTCTTTATAGCTCTGCGGAGAACGTAACGTGGGTCTCCTTCGAAGGGAGTTCCGTCAGAGTTATATACATCACAGATAAGACGGGCAGTCTTTCCCGAGCATTCATCCCAGGGAAGGATTACGAAAGAGTCAAGATCCGGATGAAGACACATATCACTTTCTTCGATTCTTACGAATCCGTCGATAGATGAGCCGTCAAACATACAACGGTTTTTGAGTGCCTTTTCGAGCTGGCTTGTAGTTACGGAAACACTTTTGAGCGTACCGAGAATATCTGTGAACTGAAGATTGATAAAGTTAACCTTTTCTTCCTTTGTTATGCGGATTATATCTTCCTTTGTATAAATACTCATAACATACCTCTTTCTTTTAAAGGGATAATTTTCGATTATTATTAAATATACCATTTATGAGTTTATTTGTCAATGAAAAATAACTACCAAAGAAAAAAACTGCTGTAAAGATATCATACCTTTACAGCAGTTCTGCATACTGTGTTATACAATTTGTCCTGAGGGAGTTATCTTAGAAATCGATTACGCCTTCAAATACCTTTGCGAAGTATTCAAAGAGAAGGTTAATTCTTTCGAAGATAGTCTTAACGAAAGCCCAAAATGACTGGTTTTCTGTCTTTTCTTCTACGTTGAATTCAGCATCGTAAACTGTATTCTCAGTTACGGGAGGGATGTTACCGGTGTATCTGATGTCACCGTTTGCTCTGTTTACCCAGTATTTGAAGGTGTAAACATTTCCGTCGCCAAGATCCTTTACAGGAGTAACGAGCTTGTTTTCACCGGTCTGTAAACGCTCTACAATGTTAGCACCGGGTAAGCATTCGATGTAGTAATATTCTTCACCGTCTACGTAGAAAGTAACTGAAACGAGCTGTGTCTGTTCTGTCTGTTCGCCTTCAGCAGCTGCAACCATACCGAACATAGAGAAGATTACAAGCATAGAAAGAATAACTGATAATGCCTTTTTCATAAGGATTCCTCCAATAATTTTATTTTTTGGTGCGTATAGTCACCTACTTATCTTGATTATAGACTAAAAAAACACGTTTGTCAATATTTAGAAAACATCTTTAGTCTTTTTATCTTCAGATAACAGCCCTTTTAACTTTTGTTAATACACTATTAACATCCCCGCATACCCTTAGTGGTATTATATTAAAAAATCTTAAAAAGAACAAAGGTGTACGAAAATGAATAAATGCTGGTATGATAATAAAACTGTCATCCTCACGGGAGCGTCAAGCGGTATCGGTAAAGATCTGACAGAAAGACTCATAAAGGAACACAGATGTAAGGTAATAGGCATAGCCCGTAACGAAGAAAGGCTTCTCGAGCTGAAAAGCTCTCTCGGTGTCAGAAGTGAACGCTTCACCTATTACACCTTCGACGTTTCCGTAAAAGAAAACTGGGAAAGCTTCGCCGAAACCTTAAAGGAAGAAAACATCAGACCTGACATCCTTATCAATAATGCCGGTATTCTTCCGAAGTTTGACCGTTTCCTTAATTACACCGTAGAAGAGCTGGATAAAGCTATGCACATAAACTTTTACTCCTGTCTTTATTCCATGAATGCTCTTATGCCCGTAATTCTTCAGTCAGACAGTGCAGCAATAATAAATATTGCCTCCTCCGCTGCTCTCTGCTCTCTGGCCGGTACATCAGTTTACTCAGCCAGTAAGGCCGCTCTTAAAAGTCTGACCGATGCCATAAGAGAGGAGCACAGAAAGGACTGCTATATCGGTCTCGTGTGTCCCGGCTTCACCAAAACAAACATCTTCCGCAATCAGGGAACCTCTGTAGGCAGTAAGGCTCAGAAGGCTATGGACTTCATCAGCACCGACTGCGACAGAATGTGTACCCTCATCCTCAGAGGTATGAAAAACAAAAGAGCCGATATGGTATTCGGCACTGATGCACATCTGATGAGTGTAGGAAATAAGCTTCTCGGAACAGTATGCTCCCACGCAGGCAGCGCTGTTATGAAGGTCTCCGGTCTGGAGCTGTTCAAAAAAATATTTGAATAATTCATCACCGTATAAAAAAGAGCAACCCGAACAGGTTGCTCTTTTGAATTTCATTTAAGATTAATAAGTAAATGTCCAGGTTTCGTCCTGACCGCCATCTATGGTAGCGTGACCTTCAAAGAAGGAAATCTTTGCTCCGATTTTACCGCTCATAGGAATCTTATTTATAAGCTTTGTAACCTTACCGTCAGCATTAACAGTGATTTCTACGGTTGAACCGGGATACTTCATATCAGCAGTGGCAATCGTTACTGAAGGAAGGTCAAGAGATGCAATATCGAGATAGCCGACAGTTGTAGCATGGTGTACAGGAGCCGGTGCCGTAAGAGTGGTGTTTTCTTCAATAAGAACTATAGTATAAACTGTATCGGTGCCTGATGCTTTGGCTGTAGCAGTAATAACACCGGCTTCAGCGATAGAGAAATCCTTGTTTTCGGGAGGAACACAAGCAAATATTGTTTCGCCTGCAGTAGTAACGCCGCCCGCGAAGGAATAATCGAGCTCTTCTGTACCTGCGATACCTGAAATTATGTTATTAATAAGGCTGACAGCCGCAGGAACGGAGCAGTCTACAACCTCAACATCGATTTTTTCGATTCTATGAGCCTGAACATTCTGCTCTGATTTAAGAGCCTTCATATAGGTGTTCACCTTTTCTACGATCTGAGCCTTGGAAAGAGACGAAGGATCGGCATTATTGGTGGGAGCATCAGTAGAAGGAGCTGCTGTAGGAGCTGTCGAATTCTGATTGGGATCAATAACGGGAGGAAGAGTTGTAGGCTGGGTAGTAGGTATTGTTGTAGGAATTGTAGTAGGCTGTGTGGTGGGCTGTGTGGTAGAAGGAGTAACAGTGTTAACCACCTCATTTCCCGTCTGAACATTAGCCTTTCTTTCTTTGTAAATACCGAGCTCGAAGCCCATTACAAAGAACCAGATGCTGAGTACAACAGCAATTACAATTTTAATTTCTTTTTTCATAATAATAATTCTCTCCTTTATCTGAGATAATATACTTTTCCATACTAATAAGCATTACATATAATTTACTCGTTTTACGTGTTTTTGTCAAGAGAAAGGGCAAAAATATTAAAGTTAATATTTCGTGAATAAAAAATACACAACTGCATAGACAGCTGACGGTAAGTCACATCTTAGTGTTATTCATTTATATATAGCATTCAGGCGGCATAGCTTCGCAGAGTTACTTTTGTAATTTAACCCGTAGGGACGACCATCGGTCGTCAGCTTCTATGGTGCGGTTTATGATTTTAGTTTCAATGAAACAGTTAATCGCCATCCGCTCGAGCTGCATCGTCAACGAAGTATCTTCAGTGCGGGATAAAGCGAGATGTGAAACAGTAAGATATATTTTTATTCTCTTTGTTTCAATAAAACTATTAGTCGTCATCCGCTCGAGCCGCGGGAAGTCGGAGGGCCAAGCGGTCTTAGGAAGACAAAGTTGGTC
>JAZTZH010000033.1:0-11601 GCA_045637365.1 Acutalibacteraceae bacterium | reverse complement strand
CAACATAAAAGTAATAGGGGTTAGTGAAAACCTTTCAGCATAGATAAAATCTGACCAGTTGTCTGCACACCTGCCACGGTGTGCCCCCTTGCAGAGCGTTTCGTAAGGAGGTACTGAAAGATGAAAAAGCAGAAACACTGCTTAAGAAGGCAAGTTACACAAACATAAACTTTACTGTAGAACGGCAGTTCACTGTCTGCACACCTGCCACGGTGTGCACCTCAAGGCAAAGTAATTGTTTTTGAACTTTTGCTGAAAAACTAACTGTTACTGTTTCTATACGCTTAGCTGAATAGCACTCTCTTTTCCCACTAAAAAAAAGAGGGGTTTTGCTTACTTTGCCGCCTCCGGAGCAAAGTAAGAGCCCCCGCGGCTCGAGCGGATGACGACTAATTGTTTTATTGAAACGAAGAAACCTCTCAGTCACTGCGTGACAGCTCTCCTTTCAAGAGAGCCTTAGTCTGCCTCTTCTGAAAGTGGTACACTCTGAGTTGACGGAGAGGTCGCTACATCAGAAAAATACTTTCAGCAAGGAGAAAAATAACTCTGCGAAGCTTTGACGACTGAATGTTTCCTTGAAACGAAAAAACTTCTCCGCCAACCTTACGGTTGCCACCTCTTCTTTCAGGTGAAGCCTTACATTTAACCCGAAGCAAAACATTTTAACCGCACACGGAACGGTCAAAACCGTTCTCTATGGTGTTTATATAAACCCAGGCCCTTACAACTTCTCGGTCCTTTTTATACACTTTCACCAAAGAATAATATACAAAATTAGTTAATAATCCGTTGCTTTTTTGGTTATTTTGTGATAAAATGGTTACTGTTATCGTCGGAGAGAACTTCGGCGAAGCAAATTTTGGAAGACCGTATAAAGAAAATGAGGTCTTAGGAGGTTTTGGAATTGAAATCCTATTCAGTAAACAACATCAGAAATATTGCCATTGCAGGTCATACAGGTAAGGGTAAAACAGCGCTTTCCGAAGCCATGTTTTATGTAGCAGGTATTACTGACAGATTAGGCCGTGTGGCAGACGGCAACACAATTATGGACTATGACGCAGAAGAAAAGAAGAGAAAGTGCTCCATTTCTTCCGCTACAGCCTCCTTCGAATGGAGAGATACAAAAATCAATGTTCTTGACGCCCCCGGTAAGTTCGACTTCGCAGGCGGTATGGCTGAAGCTATGAGAGCTGCTGACTGTGCTGTTATCGTTACATCCGCAGGCTCAGGCATTGACGTAGGTCTGGAAAAGGCTATCAAGGCAGCTGACCAGAGAAACATTGCTAAATTCTTCGCTATTACTAAGGTTGACTCTGAAAACAGAGACTTCTATAAAACCTTTGAAGCACTTAAGGAAGAGCTGGGAAATAAGCTTTGCCCCGTTGTTGTTCCCTATATGAACGGCCCCGTATGCGAAGCTTTTGTTAACCTCTGCTCAAACAAAGCATTCAAATATCCCAACGGCAGACCCGTTGAAATCGAAATTCCCTCCGATGATAATATCATCGCTATGAGAGCAGCTCTCGAGGAAGCAGTAGCTACCGTAGACGAAGAGCTTATGGAGAAATTCTTCGAAGGCGAACCTCTTACCAAGGAAGAAATCATCCGCGGTCTTACCGAGGGTGTTGAATCCGGTGAAATCTGGCCCGTATACGCATGCTCCGCTACCAAGGTAGACGGCTGTGATATGCTTATGGACGCTATCGTTTACTCCGCTCCCTCTCCCGATAAGGCTAAGCCCGAAACAGCTACTGACGGAAACGGCGAACCCATCGAGGTCAAGGCAGATCCCGCAGGTCCTCTTGCTGCACTCTGCTTCAAGACAGTTGCTGACCCCTTCGTAGGTAAGATGTCCTTCGTTAAGGTTATTTCCGGCAAGATTACAGCCGACACTCCCGCTTACAATGCGAGAACAGGCGAAAGTCAGAAGATGGGTAAGCTTGTTACAGTAAAGGGTATCAAGCAGGAAGATACTTCCGAAATTCCCTGCGGTGACATCGGTGTTATCACCAAGCTTTCCGGTCTTGCTACAGGCGACACCATCTGCTCTGCTAAAAATGTTATCAGTCTTGAAGGCGTTAACTTCCCCGCTCCCTCTCTTTCCATGGCAGTAGTTGTCAAGAAAAAGGGCGAAGAGGATAAGGTTGCATCAGGTCTTCGTAAGATTATGGCTGAAGATCCCACCATTACCTTCGAATCCAACGAAGAAACCAAGGAAATGGTTATCTCCGGTCTCGGCGAACAGCATCTCGACATCGTAGTTTCCAAGCTCAAGACAAAATACGGTGTAGAAATCGACCTCAAAATCCCCAAGGTTGCTTACAGAGAAACCATCCGTAAGAGCTGTCAGGTACAGGGTCGCCATAAGAAGCAGTCAGGCGGTTCAGGTCAGTTCGGTGACGTATGGGTACGCTTCGAGCCCCATGACGGCGACGAGCTTATCTTCGAAACAGAGGTTGTCGGCGGCTCCGTTCCGAAGAACTTCTTCCCTGCAGTAGAAAAGGGCTTCCAGGAAGCTATCCTCAAGGGTCCTCTCGCAGGTTATCCCGTAGTAGGTCTCAAGGCTGTCCTTTATGACGGCTCCTACCATCCCGTTGACTCCAACGAAATGGCATTCAAGACCGCTGCTAAAATCGCTTATAAAAACGGTATGGCTCAGGCAAGTCCCGTTATCCTCGAGCCTATCGGTGAATTAAAGGTATATATGCCCGATGCTAACCTCGGTGACATCATGGGTGACATCACCAAGCGCCGCGGCCGTGTTCTCGGTATGGGTGCTGCTGACGAGCCTAAAATGCAGGAACTCGTTGCCGAAGTACCTATGGCAGAAATGGGCGACTTCTCTACTACTCTGCGCTCCGTAACCGCAGGCAGAGGCTACTTCACTCTTACCTTCGCACGTTATGAGGACGCTCCCGTTCCCGTAGCACAGAAGGTTATCGAGGAAGCAAAGAAGGATATGGAAGAATAACCCTAATACCTCATTTATAAATTCCAAACCGGAGACGGACAGAGAGAAATCTCTGTCTGTTTTCGGTTTTTATAGGATAATATATTGAAAAATGCACATAATTATGTTATAATGATGTACAAGAAAGGAGTGTGTCTATGCCACAGATAAGACCTATAACCGATTTGAGAAACACAAATGAAATTTCAGAGCTTTGCCACGCAAGGAAAGAGCCTGTTTTTATCACCAAAAACGGCTACGGTGACCTTGTGGTAATGAGCATCGAAGCATACGAAGAGCTGACAGAAGGAATAAAGACGGATCTTGCCATCAGTGAAGCGGAAAAGGAAGCTGAAAAAGACGGTAAATTATATGATGCAAGAGCTGTATTACCCGAATTAAGGAAGAAATACTTTGGATAATTACACTGTAAAGCTTTATCCCCGTGCTTACAGAGA
The DNA here is from genome assembly GCA_045637365.1 of Acutalibacteraceae bacterium. Lineage (GTDB taxonomy): Bacteria > Bacillota > Clostridia > Oscillospirales > Acutalibacteraceae > UBA6857. Next base: position 8,190 of record JAZTZH010000033.1, on the reverse strand, counting down.
TATAGAGGATGTCTACAGGTATATAGCCGAAAAACTGTCAGAACCGACTGTAGCCGAAAATATGATAAATGACTTTGAAAAGGCGATTTACAGTCTGGAGCAGATGCCTGAAAGATGTCCCGAAAGACAAATCGGTATTTATGCAAACAGAGGTTACCGTCAGATGTTTGTAAAGAATTATGTAATCATATACCGTGTTATCAAAGAAGGAAAAGAAGTTCATATAATAACTGTGCGCTATGCGCCGGGTAATTTTTAAGTAAGACGGACAGAGAGAAATCTCTGTCTGTTTTCGGTTTTATGGAAGTTTTCCACACTGAAAATTTTTCCACACAGTGGAAAAATCCCCTTACCCTTCTTCTTAGCATTAACATTTTTATTCTTTTTCTTATTATCATTATTTTATTCTTATCCTTTTTACTTAAAACTCAATAGATTTCTATAGATATCTGCAGATAACTATAGTGTTCTATGAAAAAGCAGGTCGGACAAGGGAGTTTTCCACATCGTCCGACCTGTAATTAGTTTAGTTTTCCACACTCGTTTGTCTGATTTTTTCCCATCTTCGTTTCATTGCTTCAGCCTTTTTCTGACAGACCTCCTCATAGCGAGTGTTGTTTCTGTCTAAGCACTCGGCTATGCGCATAAAAACAGCCAACAGTAATCGATCCTCAAACTCGGGCATATTTCCGCTGGTGTCGTATTCGAAAACCGCCCGTATAATCTTACCTAATTCCTCATCGGAAAGAAGAGAAAATGTATCGAATAAATCGTAATGTAAAAGTAATGCCTTTTTCATCATTTAAACCTCCTTAAAAAAGTAAAAACAGACAGTACAAATCCTCTTGCGGAAAGGATTTTTTACCTGTCATAATTTAAGTTTAGCGGAGATTTTCAGTCTTGTCAAGACTCTCAAAAAAGAAAAAATTATTTTGCAGATATTCCTGTTACTTTTGCGTAAAGTGTGCAAAAAATGGCACTTTCCGCCCTATTATAAAGGGGTAATTTCAGTTGACAGTTGATTGTTTTGAGGGTATACTTTATAATGTAAAACAAAGAATTTTTATCAGTGCGCCATACTTGTGGCAAAGTCACAGAGGTTCTGTTTTTTCTTACGTAGGGTCACGATGAACCGTGTACGCTGATTCATCCCGCTGCAAATTATATCATAACATACGGAAGCACTAGGGTCGACCATCGGTCGTCCGCTTCAACGGTGCGGTTTGTATTCTTCGTTTCAAGGAAACAAGCAGTCGTCATCCGCTCGAGCTGCATCGTCATTGAAGCGCCCGCAGTGCGGGGTGAAGCGAGATGAGGATGGCGCAGCGGACAAAGTTCATAGGCGCTCCAAGCCGTAATGAACTTTCGGAACCGCAAGAGCAAAGGGCTTTTCCTTTGCTCAGGTCGGCAAAGTAAACAAAGCACAGTGTTTTTAACAACTATGTGCATCTTTATAATTATTCGTTTCAATTAAACATTTAATCGTCATCCGCTCGAGCCGCGGGGGCTCTTACTTTGCTCCGGAGGCGGCAAAGTAAGCAAAACCCCTCTTTTTTTAGCGGGAAAAGAGTGTGCCTACAGTTAAGTATATGGAAACAGTAAGAGTGTTCTTTTCTGTTACAGTTCTAAAACAATTACTTTCCCTTGGGGTGCGACCCGTGGCAGGGTCCCAGACAGTGAACTGCCGTTCTACAGTAAAGTTTTTGTTTCACTTACTTGCCTTCTTAAGCAGTGTTCCTGCTTTTTCACCTTTCAGTACCTCCTTACAAAACGCTCTGCAAGGGGTTGCCCCGTGGCAGGGGCAAAGACAACCGATAAGGCTTCGGAATTACAGGAAAGTCTTCGTTAACCCTTATTACTTTTATGTTGGTGTAGGTTTAAAGGGTCACTGACCGTAGAACTTATCTGAAAAAATGACCGAGCGGGAAGCGACTGTCGGACTGACGGTACTTAAGGAGTCGAAGCGTGTGGTGACGTCAGACACCACAGGGTAGACAAAATATCTGTGCGTTGAGGAAGCTGTGGCAGCGATTTTTCTGTACTACTTTCAGTAAAAGCACTCTGTACGCTCACTCTTTCGGTAAGGCTGAGCATAGAACTATAGATAACGGTAGACTAAAAAGGCTGTTTCTTTATGAGTGGCAGACTAAGGGTGAGCTGTAAAAGAAAGTAATCTCTTCTTCCGTTATCGTGTTCGGATTGGATTTCTCTAAAAAAAGAATGATTTTGGTTACTTTTGTCGTAACAAAAGTAACTCTGCGAAGCTATGATAACTAACAGTTTCCTTGAAACGAAAATAATAAAAATACACCTTACTGTCACACACCTCGCTCAACCATTATTTTATTCACCACAAAAAGGAGTTCTTATATGAAACAGTACACAGTAACAGGTATGACCTGTGCCGCCTGCAGTGCCAGAGTTGAAAAGGCGGTTTCTTCACTTTCGGGTGTTGACTCCTGCTCGGTAAATCTTCTTACCAACTCAATGACCGTGGAAGGCTCCGCTACGGAAAGAGAAATAATCTCTGCCGTGGTAAACGCAGGCTACGGTGCTAAAGCTGAAGGAAGTACTTCCTTGGCCGAAAAGGAAGATCCCTTTAAGGATACGGAAACACCGAAGTTGAAAAAGAGACTTTTTACCTCTCTCGCCTTTCTTATTATATTAATGTATTTTTCCATGGGGCATACCATGTGGAATTTTCCTCTGCCCTCCTTCTTCGAAAACAATCCTCTTTCCGTCGGTCTTATCCAGCTTCTGCTGACCGTGGCGGTTATGATAATCAATAAAAAGTTCTTCATCAGCGGGTTTAAGTCTCTTATGAAAAAAGCGCCCAATATGGATACTCTCGTGGCTCTCGGCTCGGGATCGGCCTTTCTGTGGAGTACGGTGGTGCTTTTTCAGATGACCTCTGCCACAGGTGAGGAAGCTATGCACCTTCTCCACGGTCTTTACTTCGAGTCGGCGGCAATGATACTCACTCTCATCACCGTCGGTAAAATGCTCGAAGCGAAAAGTAAGGGTAGAACTACCGATGCTCTCAGATCCCTGGTTAATCTTAAGCCGAAAAAAGCAATAGTCATAAGAAACGGAGAAGAAACAGAAATTCCTTCTTCCGAAATGGTGAAGGGTGATATCTTCCTCGTGCGTCCCGGAGAAAGCATCCCCTGTGACGGTGTGGTGTTGGAGGGTGAAAGTGCCGTAAACGAGTCCGCACTCACGGGAGAAAGTCTTCCCGCAGACAAAATAAAAGGCAGTAAGGTCTCTGCCGCCACGGTAAATCAGTCGGGATTTCTTAAATGCGAGGCTACCGCTGTAGGCGAAGACACTACCCTTTCACAGATTATAAAAACCGTAAGCGATGCGGCTATGGCTAAGCCGAAAATCGCACGTATAGCTGACAAGGTGTCGGGAATTTTCGTGCCGACGGTTATGATTATCGCAGTTATCACTACTGCCCTGTGGCTTCTTTCAGGCGAGGAAATCGGTTATGCGCTTGCCCGCGGTATATCCGTTCTGGTTATCAGCTGTCCATGTGCTTTAGGTCTTGCCACTCCCGTCGCCATAATGGTCGGTAACGGAGTAGGCGCAAAGAACGGCATCCTCTTTAAAACAGGTCAGGCCCTCGAAAAGGCGGGCAAGATACAGATAGTGGCTCTCGATAAAACAGGCACTGTCACTAAGGGTGAGCCTGAGGTTACGGATATTATACCCGAAGGCATAAGCGAAAGAGAGCTTCTGACTGTGGCTTATGCTCTGGAAAAGAAAAGCGAGCATCCCCTGGCTAAGGCTGTTATAAGAAAATGTGACGAAGAAGGCGTATCAGCGTCTTTGGCCGACTCCTTCCGTGCCGTAAGCGGAAAGGGTGTGGAAGGAAAAGACGATGAAGATGAGCTGAAAGGCGGTAATCTTCCCTTCATTTTCGATGGAAAAGACATACCTGAGGCACTTTCAAACCTCGACCGTGAAATATCTTTTAAAGGCAGAACCCCTCTCTATTTCAGCCGTAAAGGCGAATATATCGGTATGATAGCCACCGCAGACACAGTTAAAGAAGACAGCGCCCGTGCCATAAAAGAGATACGGGATATGGGCATCGAGGTGGTAATGCTTACCGGTGACAACGAAAACACCGCCCGTGAAATCGGCAGACAGGCGGGTATAGACACGGTAATGGCAGGTCTTCTTCCCACAGAAAAAGAAAAAGCTCTGCGTACCTTACAGAAAAGAGGAATCACCGCTATGGTCGGTGACGGCATTAACGATGCCCCTGCCCTGACGAGAGCTGACATAGGTATCGCCATCGGTGCGGGTACGGATGTCGCAATAGATGCGGCAGACATAGTGCTGATGAAAAGCAGACTCACCGATGTTCACGCTCTCATAAGACTGAGCCGAAGAGTGCTGACAAACATTCATCAGAATCTTTTCTGGGCGTTCTTCTATAATGCTCTGGGTATTCCGCTTGCTGCGGGTCTCTTCATTCCGATTTTCGGATGGGAGCTTAACCCTATGTTCGGTGCGGCGGCGATGAGTCTTTCCTCCTTCTGTGTAGTGACAAATGCCTTAAGACTCAACTTCCTTGACATTTACTCCACGAAGCACGACAGAAAAATCAGACAAAGAATAAAAGCTCCCTCCGATGATGCAGAAGTAATCGAAGGAGAGGGTGAAATCAGAGTAAAAAATATGATGTGTGAGCACTGCGAAAAGAGAGTAAAGGACTGTCTTGAAGCTCTGCTATTCATCGATGAAGCCGTGGCAGATTTTAATACGGGTAAGGTAAAAATCAGATTTAATTCTTCACCCGACGAAAAGATAATGAAAAAAGCACTTAAAGAAGCAGGCTATCCGCTGATAAAAAATAAATAAGATAAGCCTTTTAAGGAAAACACTGAGCATTCCGGTGATTACAACGACGGTATAGATGTTACCATGGCCCAAAAAAAGTCACCGACATCGGAAACGGTAACCTGAACCGAAATAAAAAATCCATCGTACTGAAGCTGTCAGCTTTTACGATGGATTTTACTTTTTTATGCTATCACATCTGCCGTACCTATCAGCACTGCCTTACATAAATCCTCAAAGGAAAGTTCGACCTGATAGCCTATCTTGCCCGCACTGAAAATCACTGTGGGGAAATCCTTCACTGTCAGATGAGCAGTGGTGGTGAACTGTTTTTTCATACCTATAGGTGAACAACCTCCGTGGATATAGCCTGTCAGAGGAAGAAGCTCCTTCGACTTTATCATGGCGATGCTCTTTTCGCCCACAGCCTTGGCACCCTTTTTCAGATCAAGCTCCTCTGCCACGGGTATCATAAAAACATAGTAGCTTTTCGATGCCCCTTGCGTTACGAGGGTTTTAAAAACCTGCGACGGATTCTGTCCCAGTGCCTCGGCTACCTCGGTACCGCTGATGGCACCCGTAGAAGCATAGGAGTGAGCCGTGTAAGGAATTTTCTTCTGTTCGAGGATGCGCATTACATTGGTCTTTTCTTCTTTTTTAGCCATTACTGAACCTTTTCGAAAACGATAATCTTTGACTCTAAGGAGCCGCCCATTTCGTAATCAAGACCTACATTCATAAGATAAGCACCGCTGAGAATTTTTTCCTTGCCCTCGTACTCGAATTTATAAAGAGCATCCTCTTCGAGACCTGCGAGATGGATGTGATAGAACTTATCGTTAAAGAAGGTGGTTACATCGGTACAGAGGAAGAGAACACACTGGTTGCCGTAAACATATTCGTTGGCATAGATGCTGTCCTGTGCGAAGTTAAGAAGGCGGTGAAGTGCGCCGAACTGAACAGTTTCACGGATTTCCTTGTAAAGAGCGATGTATTTTTTATGGATTTCAAGTTCTCTTTTGTCATATTTAAGGAGATTACCGCCTATGGAGAGTGATCCCTGCATGGTTACATTGAAACGGAAATCCCAGTCGTTGGGTCTGCTTCCGCGGTTTGTATCCGTAACCCATGCACGCATTGATTTGGTGGGATAGATAAGCGAGAAGCCGTCCTGTATTTCGAGACGGTCGATGGGGTCTGTGTCGTCAGATGTCCATACCATATCGAAGTGTGAAAGAGCACCGAGATCCGCTCTGCCGCCGCCCGAAGCACAGCATTCTATCTGAAGTCCGGGATGCTTCGCCTTAAGTCTGTCAGCGATGTCGTAAACTGCCTTGGTATGTCTGTACCAAAGCTCCTGGGGATTTTCGAGATTTTCCGCACCTGTTTCGGAATAGCAGCGGTTCATATCCCACTTGATGTAGCTGATGTCGTACTCATTAAGCATATCATCCATACAGGAGAATACGTGCTCCTGTACATCTTCTCTGGTAAGATTAAGCACTAACTGGTCACGAAGACGGGTAGATGTACGTGTATCATAATGGTATGCCCATTCAGGATGAGCACGGTAAAGATCGGAGTCGGGATTTACCATTTCAGGCTCAAACCAGAGACCGAATTTCATACCGAGGCTTGTTACCTTATCAATAAGCGGTTTAAGACCCTCGGGGAATTTCTCTTTATTTACATACCAGTCACCGAGACCTGCGTGATCGTCCTTACGCTGTCCGAACCATCCGTCGTCCATAACGAAAAGCTCTACACCCAGATCTGCTGCGATTTCAGCCAGCTTCTGCTGCCCCTCACAGTTTACGTCAAACCAGGTAGCCTCCCAGCTGTTGTAAAGAACGGGAAGGGGCTCTTTAGCGAAGGATTTGGGCAAGATGTATTCTACTGCATAATCGTTCATAAGATTACTCATTTTACCGAAGCCCTGAACATATCCGCAATAAACAGATGGTGCGGTGAATTCCTCGCCTGCGTGAAGATTATAGGAGAAGTCGAAATCGTTGATGCCGATTACGGCTCTCGTTACGCCTACACAGTCACGGGAAACCTCTACCTTGAAGTTGCCTGACCAGGCGAGAGCACCGAAGAACACGTCGCCATGTTTTTCGTCGGCATTCTGTGAGAGAACGAAGAAGGGACTTACTGTGTGGTCGCTGCCGCCCTTACGGCTTTCATAAGTGAGGACGCCGTTTTTAACCACTGTCTCTTCCTTTCTGAACTCTGCAAGCCAGGTGCCGTTGAAGTTAGTGGAGGTATAGGGACGCTTTGATGGGAAATTGAATTCACCCGAAGCTATCTTGCCTAAGACGACAAGAGACTCGGAGCAGTTTCTGATTACGCTCCAGCGCTCGATAATGTCCGTATTTTCACGGAGCTTATAGAAAAGAGATACTTCCAGACTGTAAGGCTTGTCCTCGAGGATGATTTCGAGCACGAATGCGCCGTCATCCTCAGTGATATTGAAATCCTTGTAGGTCAGTACAGCTTCTCTGCATCTGTCTGCGTATGTACAGGTAAAGGCTACGGGTCTGAAAGCCACAGAACCGTAAGTTACATATTCAGTCTTTGAGAAATCTCTGGCCGGATTGTTGGAATTTCTTTCCCAGGGTTTATAGTTGCAGAAATAATCATCTACAGCGCATTTTTTACCCCAATGAAGATGGTTGAGAACTCCTTCACAGTCCACGCCCATAACATAATGGGTATTTTCTGTTTCGAGAATGAAAATGCCGTCACGTTCTAAAATAATCATAATATTTTCCTCTTTTCGCCTATTTTTGCCCGAAGGCTGTGTTTATTATGAGTATATCATTATTCACGGAATAATACAATAACGGATTGAAATTTCCTTTGGTGTTATTTATTAAACAGTAAAGGTTTCTTTTCAATAAAACATTCAGTCATCTTAGCTTCGCAGAGTTACTTTTGTCCTTGCCAAAAGTAACCAAAAGCGCTTTAGATAATGTAACAATAAGATATATTTTTATAATTTTCGTTTCAAGGAAACTTTCAGTCGTCATCGCTCGAGCCGCTATGGCTTTTCCTTTGCCCCGGTCGGCAAAGGAAACAAAGCTCCCTTGTCGGAACCAATCCGAACACGATAACGGAATAAGAGATACATTCCTTTCGTAGCTCACCCTTAGTCTGCCGTTAATTAAGAAACAGCCTTTTAAGTCTACCGTTATCTATAGTTCTATGCTCAGCCTTACCGAAAGAGTGAGCGAACAGAGTGCTTTTACTGAAAGTAATACAGTGAAATCGCTGCCGAGTTCCCTCAACGCACAGATATTTTGTCTACCCTGTGGTGCCTGACGTCACCACACGCTT
>JAZTZH010000032.1:0-13621 GCA_045637365.1 Acutalibacteraceae bacterium | reverse complement strand
CTTTGCCGAACGTAGCAAAGCAAAAGCCCTTTTCTCTTGCGGTTCCCAAAGTTCATTACGGCTTGGAGCGCCTATGAACTTTGACCGCTGCGCCATCCTCGCCTCGCTTCTTCTCCCGCTGGGAGCGCTTCGACGACGATGCAGCTCGAGCGGATGTCGACTAAATGCTTCCTTGAAACGAATAGTTATAAAGATGCACATAGTTGTTAAAAACACTGTGCTTTGTTTGCTTTGCCGAACGTAGCAAAGCAAAAGCCCTTTTCTCTTGCGGTTCCCAAAGTTCATTACGGCTTGGAGCGCCTATGAACTTTGACCGCTGCGCCATCCTCGCCTCGCTTCTTCTCCCGCAGGGAGCGCTTCAACGACGATGCAGCTCGAGCGGATGATGACTAAATGTTTCATTTAAACGAAAACAATAAAAATATATCTTATTGTTACATCAGAAAAATACTTTCAGCAAAAACAAAAGCAACTCTGCGAAGCTATCACGACTAAAAGCTTCCTTGAAACGAAAATCATAAACTGCAGTTTAGAAGCGTACGACCGATGGTCGCCTCTACGGGTTAAATTACAAAAATAACTCTGAGAAGCTATATCGACTAAATGTTTCCTTGAAACAAAGATTACAAAGACTAACACTTCCGGCATTATTAATCAGTTGCACTTCGGTTACGATGAGTGATGTCAGGTAGCCGTCACTCTTTAAAATAATTTTCTTTCTGATAAAACAAAAATATGAAAGGTGGAAATTCTTGTGTCAGCATTGATCAAAACCCTTGCAGCCACTATCGCTGCTATTATAGCCTTTTTCGGTATTACCCTCACTACAGATGAGGATTATCCCATCGACCAGATAAACGGGGGAGATCCCTTTATCGTGGAATACGAAGGAGAAACCTATTACACCTATACCACAGGCGGAGGTGTCGATGTGGTGAAAATCAAAGCCTTCAACGATGCCACAGAGCTCGACCGTAAGGTGGTTATGTGGAGTGGTGAAAACGGTACTGTCGGTGATGTATGGGCTCCTGAATTTCATAAAATAGGAGACAGATGGTACATAATCGCTGCTGCTCTTTTCGATAAAAATGCAGTACCGAAGGGTTCTATGCCTTTAGGTGATCCCGATAAAGAGGATAACGACTATTACCGCTACAGTTTCGTTTTAGAAAGTGAAAGCGAAGATATTATGAGCGACTACACCTTTAAGGGAATTCTTGCTCCGAACGGACTCAATAACATCGACGGTACTTATTTACAGAAGGACGGCAAGCTTTATTATGTATGCTCTGCCTACAGAGACATCGGTAATCAGGGACTCTACATCTGCGAAATGGAAAATCCCTACACTCTCAAGGGTGAAGCTACAGAGATTTCCTATCCGAAGTACAGCTGGGAAAAGAGAGGTTGGCCTGTAAACGAAGGCCCTGCAGTTCTTTATCACGGTGAGGATATTTTCATCGTTTACTCTGCCAGCGGTTATTACTCTAATCACTACTGTATGGGTATGCTCACTCTTAACGGTGACGATGTTATGGACAAGACAAGCTGGAAAAAGAGTCCCACACGTGTTTCCTATCACAGGCCTCTTAAGGAGATTTACAATGCAGGACATTGTAGCTTCCTTTACAGAGATAACGGAGATATCTACACCGTATTTCACGCTAACCGTGAAATGGATTTCTTTAAAACTCCGAGACTTACTTATGTTCAGAAGCTGGAGTTCAGAGACGGAAAGCCGTGCTTTGGTTAATGCGGAATAAAGTAAAATTATCAGCCTCTCTTGATTTATAAGGGAGGCTGAATTGCTTTTTACCTGTAGGGGCAGATATTATCCGCCCGCTTCTGCGGTGCGGTTTATAATTTTCGTTTCAAGGAAGCATTCAGTCGTCATCGCTCGAGCCGCTAAGGCTTTTCCTTTGCCCCGGTCGGCAAAGGAAACAAAGCTCCCTTTTTTTAGGACGGGAAAAGAGAATGCTGTTCAGCTAAGTGTATAGAAACAGTAACAGTTAGTTTTTCAGCAAAAGTTCAAAAACAATTACTTTCCCTTGGGGGGGCACACCGTGGCAGGTGTGCAGACAGGAAACTGCCGTTCTACATTAAAGTTTATGTTTGTGTAATTTGCCTTCTTAAGCAGTGCTTCTGCTTTTTCATCTTTCAGCACCTCCTTACGAAACGCTCTGCAAGGGGTTGCCCCGTGGCAGGGGCAAAGACAACCGATAAGGCTTCGGAAGTACAGTAAAGTTTGATGTAACCCCTATTACTTTTATGTTGGTATAAGTTTAAAAGATCACTGGCTGTAGAACTTATCTGAAAAGATGACCGAGCGGGAAGCGACTGTCGGACTGACGGTACATAAGGAGATGAAGCGTGTGGTGATGTCAGGCACCACAGGGTACACAAAATATCTGTGAGTTGAGGGAGTTACGAGAGCGATTTTTCTGCACTGTCTTCAGTAAAAGCACTCTGTACGCTCACTCTGTCGGTAAGGCTGAGCATAGAACTATAGATAACGGTAGTCTTAAAAGGCTGTTTCTTAATTAACGGCAGACTAAGGATGAGCTGTAAAAGAAAGGCGTCTCTTACTCCGTTATCGTGTTCGGATTGGTTTTCCATTAAAGAAGAATGATTTTGGTTACTTTTGTCGTAACAAAAGTAACTCTGCGAAGCTATGACGATTAAATGTTTCCTTGAAACAAAGCAAATAAAAATACACATTACTGTTACAAACATGGCTTCACACTGAATTCCCTTAGTCACTTCGTGTTTTTCAAGGAGCTGAATTAACCTCGCAGCGGATATAACGTGTGGACGTTGAAGCTTTTCATTTTTTTCAGAGTGTATAAAATCATAAAACTCCCCATCACGGTGGGGAGTAATTTTTTAGTAATGACAGGGTGAAAGGTCAGATTCCGAAAAAACCAATTTCGTACCAATGACTGTTTATTCTATGATAGTCTGCTGTTTTATACCAATCGGATTTCATTTCACGGATGACGGATAAAGGATTATCTGAATAAACCATCCCGTAATATTTGGTTTCATCACGCCAAAAAATAACCGTGTTTTCCGTAACCCACAGAAAATCAAAATTCTCTTTTAAGACTTCGATGGATTTAATCTGCTCATCTGTTAATGTAAGAGTGCCTCCGTCTGTGTAGTCCTCGAGGTAACCGTCACGGATGGAAAGCGTTTTTCTGCCCTCTTCTGACGGACTTTTTTTATAATATTCAAGGCACATTTCAGCGACAGCTTCATAATCGGCGGAAACATCATTGAAGTTTTCAATTCGTGCCTTACCGCCAAAAAAATAAAAATATATTCCGAAGACTGAAATGACAGCCAATAATACTGCAACGAATATTGCTATTCCTTTTTTCATAATCCTTCACCTCGAACACAGTATAACATTTCCCGTGATTTATTGCAATACACAAAACACCCTGCCGATTATTTCGACAGGGTGTATGTTCATTATGGGGTTGCGGTGGATTTGGCAGACAGTCATTCCTTCCTTCCCAAAATCTCACCCGCGATTGTGAATCGTGTATTCCGAGTTCCGAATTAAATCAGGCTCTTGCTACCATTTCACCGTAAAGCTCTTTTTCTTCCTTGATGAACTGTTCGATAGCTTCTACTGAAGGCATCGCAGCACTGCAGGAGTGAGCAGAAATGAGCATGGAAGCGGATGCTGTACCGAATTCGAGTGCATCAATCATTTCATAACCGTCAAGGAGACAGCGGATGAATGCGCTTGCATAGCCGTCGCCGCCGCCGAAGCCCTTCATAGCTTTAACGGGGAAGGGTTTGATGGAGTAGCTCTTGCCGTCGTTAGTGTAGGCTGTGGAGCCGTCCTTACCGTGCTTGATGATTACGATTTTAGCACCGTAGGAGTGCCAGAGCTTAGCACTTTCTTCGTCAGAGCCGCACACACCTGTGATAGCTTCTGTGAGGTCATATTCCTCTCTTGAACCGAGAATGATGTCGGCATTACGGGCAACCATCTGATAGTAAACGGAAATTTCGTCCTTATTCTTCCAGGTGTATGCACGGTAGTCGATGTCGAAGATAACTACCACACCGTTTTTCTTAGCGAGCATCATAGCCTTAAGTGCCGCATCTCTGGAGGGACTCTTCGAAAGAGCAGTACCTGAAATAACGATTGCCTTGGCAGAGGCTATGTATTCCTCTTTAACCTCTTCGGGCTCGAGCATAAGGTCAGCGATAGCATCACGGTACATAAGGATAGAGCTTTCTGTGGGGCTTTTGATTTCAGTGAAGGTAAGACCTAACTTTTCACCGTTCTTTGCACGGTAAATGTTAGAAGTGTCGATACCGTCCTTATTGAAGTAATCGATAACGAAATCACCGTGCTGGTCATCGGAAACCTTGCCGATGAAGCCTACCTTCTTGCCGAGACGGGCAAGACCGACTGCGATGTTTGCAGGTGAGCCGCCTACGTATTTATTGAAATTACAGCTCTCTGCTAAAGGTCTGTTCATATCGGTGGGGTTGAAGTCAATGGCAACTCTGCCGATGGGGATAACGTCAAGGGGTTTGCTCTGGTCAAATTCTACGTATTTCATAGTGTGTGCTTCCTTTCAGATTTTTGTATTTGAGGGCCAAGGGCCAAATTTTCAGTAAATGCAAAATGCAGAATGCAAAATGCAAAATTATGGTCGCGAGTTTACCGCTATATAATATTTTTAAGTTGTCTCCGCAGAGAAAAGTGGGTAGTAAAAAGCAAAGAGTAGATTTTATGCGGGATGTCGGGGTCGCCATCCCCCTACGATAATCACATAAAAGTGGCGGTGTAAAGATATATTTATAGTATAACCTTACACGGATATAATTGGAACGAAGTGACCCTTTATTTTGCATTTTGCATTCTGCATTTTGCATTTAAGTTACCCTTTATTCCGAATTTCGCATTCCGAATTCCGAATTATTTACGCTTTATTCTCCGACCAAAAAATCTCTATATGCCTTTTCGCATTCTCATAAGCGCCTGCTATTTCCTTCTGATGAAGGTCGTAGTAGCCTTTGATTTCGCCGTTTTCGTATCCTTCCCTTACCTTGCTTTCGCAGGCGGCAAATGTGGCGGTGGCGATGTTTATTTTCTTGATGCCCTTCTGATGGCATTTTATAAAATCCTCAGGCTCGATACCTGTTCCGCCGTGAAGAACGAGGGGGACGGGTACAGTCTCGGCCACTTCCTCGAGGATATCGAAGCGAAGCTCCGGTGCATCCTTGTAAAAGCCGTGGGCATTGCCGATGGCGATGGCGAGAGCATCTACGCCTGTCTTTTCATAAAAATCCTTCGCCTGAGCAGGGGAGGTGCAGCGCATGGCGATATCCACGCTTCCGTCTTCACTTCCGCCTACACAGCCGATTTCGGCCTCTGTGGCGGCACCGTATTTTTTCGCAAGGGCTACAACCTCTTTAGTCTTTTCCACATTTTCCTCAAAGGGAAGATGTGAGCCGTCGAACATTACGGAGGTAAAGCCGAGCTCAAGAGCTTCCTTTATGCATTCTACCGTAGTGCCGTGGTCGAGATGAACGGCTACGGGTACCTTGGCATTTTCAGCTGCAGCGAGCATAGTCGGACCGATTATTTTCAGCGGAGAGTGGTTGAGTCTTACCTCAGCTATCTGAAGGATAATAGGTGAATTCATTTCCTCGGCGGCTTTTATGACGCCTAAAATCATTTCCATATTCGCTACTGAAAAGGAGCCGACGGCATAAGATCCGTCCTGAGCTTTTTTCAGCAGATCTTTCATATTGACGAGCATAATGTCACTTCCTTATTCTATTGATTTGAGTGATTCTACCATATCGATTTTCTTGAGCTTGAAGTGAAGGACGAGGTTTACGGTCATGGAGAAGGCGAAGGACAGTGCCACCGAGTAAAGGAAGCTCATAAAAGATATGTTCCTTACGAAGGTGATGATGTCTACCTCTGCCACACTGAGCACCAGTCTGTGAACGATAACGCCCCAGAACAGACCCTGCAGAGTACCGATAAGGGTGAGAATGATATTTTCACGGAAGATGTAAGAGGAAACCTCCGTATCGTCGAAGCCTAAAACCTTGATGGTGGCGATTTCTCTCAGTCTTTCTGTAATATTGATTACGGAAAGGTTATAAAGAACGATGAATGCCAGAAGTCCCGCACAGACGATGAGGATAATTACGATGTAATTAATGGAGTTCATAATGTTCTGGAAGGAATTCTGAATCTGACTGGTGAAGGCTACGGCACTGATGCTGTATTCACTCATAAGCTCCTTAGCAAGAAGGTTTTTCTGCTCCTGCTCCATATCGGGTATGGCAAGATTAGCGGAAACATAGTTGTAAAGGGGATTTATACCGAATATTGCCTTGTAAAGGTCCTTTGTCATATAGACATAATGGAAGCAGTAGTTTTCAGCTATGCCTGACACGGGTACTTTTACACTGTAGCCCTCATTGATAATGATATCTATGGTGTCACCGGGAGATATGTCCAGCTCTTTGGCGAGCTTATCGGTGATGATGGCACCTGACGAGGAGATGGGAAGCGGCTCACCTGTTTTCGCATCGTTCAGTGCGATGTAGTTACCTACAGCAGAAGCGTCCTCGGGAACGAGCATATAAATCTCCATGGGTTTGTCACCCTTTTCGTTAGTAGCCTCGAAGACCTCCATATATTCCAGCATAGCAGAGCCTATGCTTGCCTGGCTCTTAATGAATTCGTAGCCCTCGCAGGATGATACAGTGGTATCGTAAGAGCCGTTAAGCACTATCTGCATATCGTAGCGCCATATCTTGTTTTCGTCGGTAAACTGTCTGTCCATAATCTGATGAATGGAGTCATTCAGACCGAAGGCCGCAAGAAGAAGTGCCGTACAGCCGAGAACACCGCCCGTAGCCATAAGGAATCTCTTAAGGTTACGGAAAACGTTACGAAAGGTAACCTTCCAGGTGAAGCTGAGCTTAGTCCAGAGCTGAGGAATTCTTTCGAGAATGATATGCTTACCGCCCTTGGGAGCTTTGGGTCTCATAAGGGTGGAGGGGACTACCTTAAGGTTATTATAGCAGGTGTAATAGGTTACGCCTACGGTGGATGCGATGGAAATAAGGATAGCAGGAAGTGCGAAGGAGAATCGGTATTTTATGACCATTTCGGGAAGGTCGTAAAGAATGCCGAAGGCCGTGTGAGCCAGAGTCGGGAAGAGAGCGAAGCCCATAAATGAGCCTGCCACACTGCCTATCGTCGAGGCAAGACCTGCATAAACGAGATACTTTGAGATGATTTCCGTATCGGTAAAGCCTAAGGCTTTGAATGTGCCGAGTCTCGTTCTTTCCTCTTCGATCATTCGTGCCATAGTATTGAGACACATAAGTGCTGCCACAATGAAGAAGAACCAGGGGAAAAGGAAGGCGATGGCGGCAGTACGGTTTGCTGTCTGAGCGTATTCCTCGAAGCCTAAAAGACAGTCGCTTCTGTCATTTACGTACCATTTTGCACTGTCGAGACCTAAAAGGAAGTTTTTGGCCGCATCCAGCTGATCACGGGCATTTTCCAGCTCCTCGTTTGCCTGTGCTTTTGCCTTTTCGAAGTCAGCCTCTACGGTAGGAGCCTTATCCTTGGCGATTATGAGGTTGGTTTCGAAGGTGTTTATCTGATTTTTCATATCGCTCAGCTGAGAAAGAACCTCGATTTCACCTATCTGTATGTCATATCCGGCTGAGGTAAGCTGATTTTCGGCTTCCTGAAGCTGTATCTGTGCCTGGTCTAATTTCACCTGTGCCTGCTCAAGCTTGCCGACCAGCTCCTCTGCTTTATCGAGCTGCGCCTTCTTTTCGGCGAGGGCGGTCTGTGCAGCGGAAAGCTCCTGCTTTGAAGCGGCGAGCTTGGCTTCAAAGGACTGAAGCTGAGGCTCCATATATGCTATCATTTCTTCTGCTGTACCTACGGCAGTAAGAGAATTGATGGAAGCCATTATGTTATCTACTTCTTGTCCTACAAGACCGGACTGTTCAAATTTGGAAATGAGCTGACCTACGGTGTCTTCCTGAGTAGCATCAAACTGATCCATAGCTGAACGGGTAGTGACTATGAGATCCTCGAGGTACTCCACTGTGCTGAGCATAGAGTCAACCTGTGTTTTTGTAGTATTGTATTCGGTTCTTGCCGTAGCAAAATTTATGTCAGCGTTGGTGTATTTTTCTATGGTGGATTTGGCCTGGTTGTATTCCTCTCTTTTGGTTTCCCAGAGAGTGTACTGTGCCGAATGCTCTGTCTTGCCTGAGTCGAGAGCGTTTTTAGCCTCCATAGCCTTGTCGTTATACTGCTGCTTGTATTCCAGAAGCATCTTATCACCGTTTGCCGCCATGTCAAGAATCTGCTTTACCTGTTCTTCAGCATTGGCGAGCTGCAGCTCAATGTCGGCCTTGGCTTCGGCGTATTCGATTTCACTTTTTACCACCAGCTCGGTGTATTCAGCCTTAAGAGATGCTATTCTCGGCTCGAGAAGCTCTGAGGAAATCTTTTCAATATAGTCTCTGTAGGGAGTGATAAAGTTTTCATATTCCTCGGAGAATGTATCGTAGTTTTCACTGCCTGCTATTCTGATGGAAATGGAGGAATAGTATTCATTCAGGAAGTTCTCTGAGGGCAGATAAACGAAGGTGCCGAGCTTACCTGTACCTACAGTGGTGTTTCCTCGGTCGTAGGAAATGTAGAGAGGTGTACGGATGATACCCACGATGGTGTAATCCTTACCCTGAAGAGAGGATGAAAGATCCGTACCGTCACCGCTGAGGGTGATAACAGATCCTATTCTGAATTCCTCGGGAGTGGAAAGGGTGCTTGCATCCACCAGACACTGATTGGACGATGTAGGCCAGGAGCCGTCTACCAGCTGAGGACGGTTCATATAATAGGGGTCATCTGTGCCGTTTGCCTGAGCATAGACCTTGTTTATGTCGAGACTGTAGGCTCGTACTGTCATTTCCGAGCCGTCGATGTCGTTTACGGGCTCACCGTTTACCTTTACCACGCCGTCGACGAATTTTTCACCGCTGATGCTTTCAACGCCTGTTACCGAGCCGATAACAGCCAGATCATTTTCTGTGAGACCTGCCGTGGATATGATCTGAATATCCATAGCATTACTGTCCTGCACGTACTTTTCCACTGTGTCATACATATTCGGGGCGATGGCATTCATACCGGCGAAAAAGCTGACACCGAGGGCTACGATGGAGATTATGGAAATAAATCTCGAGAAAGACCTTTCAATGGTCCGCCGTGCATCGGTTATAAGAATTGGATTGATTTTCTTCTTGTTCATTTTCGTGTTCCTTAATTTATAGTTGGCTTACCATTCGAGCTTTTCTACAGGTACAGGTCTGTCATTGACTGCTATCTGTACCACTCTGCCCGAACGCATGGTGATGATTCTGTCAGCCATGGCGGCGAGAGCCTGGTTATGAGTGATAACTACGACGGTGGTGCCTGTCGCTTTACACTGACGGTGTAAAAGGGAGAGTATTTGCTTGCTCGTACGGTAGTCAAGAGCACCTGTGGGCTCGTCGCAGAGGAGAATTTTCGGATTCTTTGCCAGGGCACGTGCGATGGAAACTCTCTGCTGTTCACCGCCTGAAAGCTGAGACGGGAAGTTGTCGAGTCTTTCCTTGAGGCCCACTCTTGCCAGAATTTCTTCGGGCTTTACGGGTTTTTTACACATCTGGGTAGCCAACTCCACGTTTTCCAGAGCCGTAAGGTTAGGCACCAGGTTATAAAACTGGAAGATGAAGCCTACCTCGTATCTGCGGTAGTCAACGAGCTCACTTTTAGAAAGGTCGTTGATGGGTCTGCCTGCTACACGGACCTTTCCGTCGTCGCAGCTGTCCATACCGCCGAGAATGTTAAGTACGGTGGATTTACCTGCACCGCTGGTGCCGACGATAAGGCAGAATTCGCCTTTTTCTATGGAAAAGCTGACACCGTCTACGGCAGGAATAATAATTTCTCCTGTCTGGTATCTTCTGTAAACATTTTCAAATTCGATAAAACTCATTTTGTGACTCCTTTTGTGAGGCCAAGGGCCGAGGATTTGTTCAATTCGCAATGCGCAATTCACAATGCGCAATCGCGAAACAGGTTTGATTTAATGGTCAGCGGTAGTCCGCCTTTTTTAAACGCTAAACGGTGGTCGCGGACCATAGTAAATGCAAAATGCAAAGTGCAAAATGCAAAATTTCGGTCGCGGGTTTACCGCTATATAATATTTTTAAGTTGTCTCCGCAGAGAAAAGTGGGGTAGTAAAAAGCAAAGAGTAGATTTTATGCGGGTTGTCGGGATGCCATCCCCTACGATAATCACATAAAAGTGGCGGTGTAAAGATAAATTCACAGTAGGAACTTTCACGGATATAATCCGGAACGAAGTGACCCTTTATTTTGCATTCTGCATTTTGCATTTAAGTTACCCTTTATTCCGAATTTTGCATTCCGTATTAAACAAGGACGGAATACCTTTATCCGTTTTTCGAAGTCTTCACCGCGATTGCGCATTGCGCATTGTGAATTTACCCGAGGTCAGCTTCGGTTATCTCTCTGGTTTCGATGAGGAGATTGGTTCCTTTTTCACAGACAGTGATTTTGCAAAGCGCTTTGTTGTCTTCGCAGAATTTCTGATAGTAATGGCAGTAGAAGGCTACGATAGTGAAAAAATCATCCTTGTTTTCAGCTGATTCGTATTTTTCTTTATCTACGGTGAAAATCACTTCACTGAAATCGCTGTTGTATTTGGCGAATCTGTCCACGAAGGCGTAATCACCTGAGTCCATGGCATAACCGATACCTCTGACGGTCTCCATACCCACAGAAGTGAGAAGAAGTCTGTAGGAATATTCACGCATTCTGATTTTTACCATACCGTCTCCCGCTTTTTTTACGGAAAAGTAGCCTTTGGCTTTTGCGTAAGCATCGAGATCTCCGCCGTATTCCTTGTCCACTACATCCATCGGAAGAGTAACGGTGATTTTTTTATCATAGGCAGCAGTAGCTGTGGGCTGCTGAGTCTCACGGTCGATATTGACGGTAACGGGCTGAGCATCTTCTGTCGGGGGAGCAGTGGTTTCAGACTCATCCTTACTGCCGGAGGAGACGAGACAGACAGCGATTACGGCTATTATGATTACTGCGATGAGTGCGATGAGCTTTTTATTCATAGTTGTTACTCCTTTTCTGTTTGATTCACGGTGTGTGAGTGTAAAATAGGGTATAGAAAGTCTTTTTTCGTCCGCTTATCCTTTTGTGTTCACCATGCGGATTTTTCACTGCACCGTTACGGATATAAAATCTGATTCTTTATCAATTTATCATTCTAACATAAACTTACTTTAAATTCTATATATAAGGGAAAAAATTTACACAATATTCAAGCTGACAGTAAGCAAAAACAGAAATCTCTGTAAATTTTGACAAATTTGACGATAAAATAAGGTAATCTATATGTAAAAAAACAATAGACAACGGCACAAAAATCTGTTAAACTAAAGGATGAAACAGTAGGTGGGTATTTCTATACCCTCTCGCTGTAACTTAAACCAATAAATTATTTTTTTAGGAGGAGATTCCAATGAGCAAAAAATGGGTATACCTTTTTAAAGAAGGCAACGGCACAATGAGAGAGCTTCTCGGCGGTAAAGGTGCTAACCTCGCTGAAATGACCAATCTTGGCCTTCCCGTTCCTCAGGGCTTCACAATCACAACAGAAGCCTGCACACAGTATTATGAAGACGGCCGTAAGATCAACGACGAAATCGTTGCTGAGATTATGGAAAACATCGACAAGATGGAAGAAATCACCGGTAAAAAGTTCGGCGACCTCGAGAGACCCCTTCTCGTATCAGTCCGTTCAGGTGCACGTGCTTCCATGCCCGGTATGATGGATACAATCCTCAACCTTGGTCTTAACGAAGAAGTTGTTAAGGTTATGGCTGAGAGATCAGGCAACGAAAGATGGGCATATGACTGCTGCAGACGTTTCATTCAGATGTACTCTGACGTTGTTATGGAAGTTGGTAAGAAGTACTTCGAAGAGCTTATCGACAAAATGAAGGAAGACAGAGGTGTTACTCAGGATACTGAGCTTACCGCTGCTGACCTTAAGGAACTCGCAGAACAGTTCAAGGCTGAATACAAAGCAAAGATCGGTTCTGACTTCCCCTCAGATCCCAAAGAACAGCTTATGGGTGCAGTTCAGGCTGTTTTCCGTTCATGGGACAACCCCCGTGCAAACGTTTACCGTCGTGACAACGATATTCCCTACTCATGGGGTACTGCTGTTAACGTTCAGGCTATGGCTTTCGGTAACATGGGTGAAGACTGCGGTACGGGTGTTGCTTTCACACGTGACCCCGCTACCGGTGAAAAGAAGCTTATGGGTGAATTCCTTACAAACGCACAGGGTGAAGACGTTGTTGCAGGTGTAAGAACTCCGATGCCCATCGCTGAAATGGAAGAAAAATTCCCCGCTGCTTTCAAGCAGTTCACAGAAGTTTGCGCACTTCTCGAAAATCACTATCACGATATGCAGGATATGGAGTTCACCGTTGAAAACGAAAAGCTCTATATGCTTCAGACAAGAAACGGTAAGAGAACTGCTCAGGCTGCTCTTCAGATCGCTGTTGACCTCGTTGCTGAAGGTCACAAGACTAAGGAAGAAGCTGTTGCAATGATCGATCCCAGAAACCTTGACACTCTTCTTCATCCCCAGTTCGATGCTAAAGCACTTAAGGCTGCTACTCCCATCGGTAAGGGTCTCGGCGCTTCTCCCGGTGCTGCTTGCGGTAAGGTTGTATTCACAGCTGAAGATGCAGTAGCATGGGCAGAAAAGGGCGAGAAGGTTATCCTTGTTCGTCTCGAAACATCTCCCGAAGACATCACAGGTATGAAGGCTGCTCAGGGTATCCTTACAGTTCGTGGCGGTATGACATCTCACGCAGCTGTTGTTGCTCGTGGTATGGGTACCTGCTGTGTATCCGGTTGCCAGGAAATCGCTATGGACGAAGAAAACAAGAAGTTCGTTCTTGCAGGCATCACATTCGTTGAAGGCTCTGAAATCTCTATCGACGGTTCAACAGGTAACATCTACGAAGGCATCATCGCTACAGTAGACGCTGAAATCTCCGGTAACTTCGGAACAATCATGGGTTGGGCTGACGAATTCAGAACCCTTAAGGTTAGAACAAATGCAGATACACCCGCTGACGCTAAGAAGGCTGTTGAGCTTGGTGCAGAAGGTATCGGTCTTTGCCGTACAGAGCACATGTTCTTCGAAGCTGACAGAATCGCAGCATTCCGTGAAATGATCTGCTCCGATACAGTAGAAGAAAGAGAAGCAGCTCTTGCTAAGATCCTTCCCATGCAGCAGGGCGACTTCGAAGCTCTTTACGAAGCACTTGAAGGTAACCCCGTTACCATCCGTTTCCTTGATCCTCCTCTCCACGAGTTCGTTCCCACTGAGGAAGCTGACATCGCAGCTCTTGCAGCAGCTCAGGGCAAGACAGTAGAGCAGATCAAGAACATCATTGCTTCTCTCCACGAGTTCAACCCCATGATGGGT
>JAZTZH010000031.1:0-17123 GCA_045637365.1 Acutalibacteraceae bacterium | reverse complement strand
TCTTGAAATAAAAGGAAAAAGCCTTGAAACAACGTAGTTTCAAGGCTTTCGTTTTGGCAGGGGCAGAAGGACTTGAACCCTCGGCACGCGGTTTTGGAGACCGCTGCTCTACCAACTGAGCTATACCCCTATATATTATGGTGGGCCATCAGGGACTCGAACCCCGGACCAACCGGTTATGAGCCGGTTGCTCTAACCAACTGAGCTAATGGCCCATCTACGTCAGCTGACTTTTGATAGTATATCAAACTATGTATGATTTGTCAATAGATTTTCTGTAATTTTATATTATTTTTTGTGTGTTTCTCTCCCCTCATAATCGCTCTTTTCCTACAACAAAAGCCACCCTTAAAAGAGTGGCTTTCATATTTACAAAAGGATAAATTATTTGAGAGTTGCTTTTGCGCCAGCTTCTTCGAGCTTCTTAGCAGCAGCTTCAGCGTCATCCTTAGACATTGCTTCCTTGATAACTTTGGGAGCGCCGTCAACAGCTTCCTTAGCTTCCTTGAGGCCAAGACCTGTGATTTCACGAACAACCTTGATAACAGCGATCTTGTTAGCGCCTGTTTCTGTGAGTTCGAGATCGAATTCTGTCTTTTCTTCTGCAGCAGCAGCTTCAGCAGCTACGGGACCTGCAGCAACAACTGCAGCAGCAGCTGATACGCCGAATTCATCTTCAACAGCGTGTACGAGTTCTGAGAGTTCAAGAACTGTGAGAGTCTTAAGTTCTTCAATAATAGCAGTAATTTTTTCTGATGCCATGGTAGTTTACCTCCAAGTAATTTGTAATTTTAAAATTTTAATTATGCTTCAGCGGGAGCTTCGGCAGGAGCAGCTTCGCCGTCTTTGTCTACGATAGCCTGGATAGCACGAGCGAAAGCAGAGATAGGTGCCTGGAAGGCGCCAAGAACGTTTGCAAGAAGTACTTCACGTGAGGGAAGCTTAGCAAGACCGCTGATTTTTTCAAGTCCGATTACTTCCTTGTCGATAAAGCCGTTCTTAATTTCAAAGTTTTTGTGTGTGTCTGCAAACTTGCTGAGAATGCGAGCAGCAGCAACATAATCATCTGCACTTGTTGCGATAGCAGTTGTACCTTCAAGTACTGAATCAAGACCGTTGAGTTCTGTGTTTGCGATAGCAAGCTTTAAAAGAGTGTTCTTTACAACTGTGTATTCTACACCAGCTTCACGAAGCTCCTTACGAAGTGCAGTGTCATCAGCAACATTGATACCCTTATAGTCAACAATAACACCGGCGATGGAGCTATTGAGTCTTTCAGTAAGTTCAGTAACAACCTGTTTCTTCTGTTCTAAAACGATAGCGCTTGGCAAATGAATTCACCTCCTGTAATATTTTGTACCCTTGGTGTAAGAATTAAGAAAACCCTTTCCCTCAAACCGAGAGAAAGGGTGACATAGTTAAACTAAGATAAATCTGAGTTAATTATGTTCCGTTCCTCGGCAGGCGGCACTAAGCCTTTAAGTCTGACACCTGCTGTCTTAGGGCTGGACAGCTTAGATATAATACCACAACATTTATACAATGTCAAGTATTATTTCAAATTTTTAAAATTATTCAGCGTTAGCAGCAGAACCAACCTTGTTGGGGTTAACCTTAACGCCGGGGCCCATGGTTGCAGCTACAACACATGAACGGATGTACTGACCCTTTGCTGCGGCGGGCTTAGCCTTGATGATAGCATCAAGAAGAGTAGTAAAGTTCTCATTGAGCTTTTCTACACCGAAAGAAGCCTTACCGATGGGACAGTGAATGATGTTTGTTTTGTCAAGACGATACTCAATCTTACCTGCTTTTGCTTCAGTAACAGCCTGAGCAACGTTAGGAGTTACAGTACCTGCCTTGGGGCTGGGCATAAGACCACGGGGACCGAGAACCTTACCGAGACGACCTACAAGACCCATCATGCTGGGATGTGCGATAGCCACGTCAAATTCCATCCAGCCTTCGCCCTGGATTTTAGCAACGAGGTCTTCAGCGCCAACTACTTCTGCGCCTGCAGCCTCTGCTGCCTTAGCTTCTTCGCCCTTAGCGAAAACAGCTACACGTACAGTTTTACCTGTACCGTTGGGGAGAACAACTGCGCCACGAACCTGCTGATCAGCATGACGTGAGTCAACACCGAGACGGATGTGAGCTTCAATTGTTTCGTCGAACTTTGCGGTAGCAGTCTTAATAGTTAAATCAAGTGCTTCCGCAGGATCGTAAAGATTTGATTTGTCTACAAGCTTTGCGCCTTCGACATATTTTTTACCATGTTTCATTGTCTTTCATCCTCCTATAGAGTGGTTAAATCGGATTTTTCCTCCCACCCGGAAGCATTAGTCAGCGACTACTATGCCCATTGAGCGAGCTGTACCTGCGATCATACTCATAGCTGCTTCAACACTTGCAGCGTTGAGGTCAGGCATCTTCTGCTCAGCAATTTTTCTAACCTGCTCACCGGTAATTGTTGCGACCTTAGTTCTGTTGGGTACACCTGAACCGCTTTCGATGCCGCATGCCTTTTTGATAAGAACTGCTGCGGGCGGTGTCTTGGTGATGAATGAGAATGTACGGTCTGCGTAAACTGTGATGACAACGGGGATAATGAGACCGATGTCATTTTTTGTGCGCTCGTTGAATTCCTTAGTAAATGCCATGATGTTAACACCGTGCTGACCGAGAGCCGGACCAACCGGGGGAGCCGGAGTAGCTTTACCTGCAGGAATCTGGAGCTTGATTAAACCTACAACCTTTTGAGCCATTTTTTTGCACCTCCAAATTTATGTGGTTGATGGCGACCTGTATAAAGTTTTTACAAGTCTCCCACAGGGAGAATAACCTCCCTCGTCATAATAAACGGCATAAGCCGAAAATTATCAACTTAAGTCTTATTCAGCGACTTCGATCTGATTGAGTTCAAGTTCAACAGGTGTTTCTCTGCCGAGCATTGAAATCATAACAACAACTACTTCCTTTACAGTATCTATCGAATCCACGATACCGCTGTAGCCGTCGAAGGGACCGCTGAGGATGTTTACGAAGTCTCCTACCTTGTAGTTTACTTCGATGGATTTCTTCTCAATTCCGAGGTTTATAACCTCAGCATCACTGAGAGGAACAGGTTTGCTTCCGGGACCGACAAATCCCGTTACGCCGCGGGTATTTCTGATAACATACCATGCTTCATCAGTCATGGAAAGTTCTTCAGGTTCAAACTCGCTTTTCTTTTTGTAAATACAGGCAACCTTTACCATAACATAACCGGGGAAAAGCTTACGCTCGATTTCGCGTACCTTATCATCCTTGATTTCAGTTACGGTTTCAGTGGGGATTCTCACCTCGAAGATCTGATCCTGCATTTTACGGTTTTCTACAACCGTGAGAATGTTTGAGGCTACTTTGTTTTCATAGCCTGAGTAGGTGTGTACTACAAACCATCTGGCGTTTTCTGCCATTGTTACACCTCCAGCTAACCGCTAATAATTATTCAGCTTTTTCAGAAGTTATTTCTTCTGCTGCTGTGGTTGCTTCTTCCGTTGTTTCTTCGGATTCAGCGGTTTCGTCTTCCTTTTCGTCGTTTTCATCGCCTGCAAGAGTTGTCTCTACGGCTGCAGTGGTTTCTTCGGGATTAGCGAGTGACTTAAGACCGCCGATACCTGCTGAAAGACCCTGGTCAATACCGTAAACAACGATACATACGATAGTAACTACGAGAAGAACTACACCTGTACTTTTAAGAACAGTTTTTGCATCGGGCCAAACAATTTTCTTGCATTCACCTTTGAAGTCTTTGAAGAACTGCTTGGTACCTTTGCCTGTGCGGACGAAGAAGTTTGGCTTGTCTTTTTTGTTTGCGTTACCCTTTGCGGCTTTTGCTACCTTAGCAGCAGCCTTGCTTTCATCAGTTGTGGCCTTTTCAACTTCTGAAGTTTTGGCAACTTTCTTTTCTTTGTCAGCCATTACTCTACCTCCTGCTTATTTAGTTTCTTTGTGGAGAGTGTGCTTCTTGCAGAATCTGCAATACTTGTTCATCTCCAACCTGTCAGGATTGTTCTTTTTGTTTTTCATTGTGTTGTAATTGCGCTGTTTGCACTCTGTGCAAGATAAAGTAATTTTTACTCTCATGAACGGCACCTCCATTATAGGATAATAAAGGCCAAACGAAAGCAACACTTTCCTTCGTTTCAGCCCGGTAAGGCCTCCCTCTATTTCAGGACACAAAAATAAAGCCCTCTGCAAGAGGTACAAGTAGTTTACCACAACTTAACCTTCTCGTCAAGGGCTTTTCGTAATTTTTTTACTTAAAAATCCATTTTTTTCAAATGTTACCGATTATCCACTGTCGTGAGACAAAAATCAGTCGATTATGCACATAGTTTTAATAACTACAGGGATAACAGGCTGTGATCTTTCTCCCATCGAGCTGTAATTTCTGGGAATTTCAAGAAAAGCATCAACAGTCTCCATACCTTCGATAACCTTACCGAAAGCGGCATAGTTACCGTCAAGGAAGGTGCAGTCGTCGCTGTAGCAGATGAAGAACTGACTGGAAGCAGAGTTCGGATCCTGACTTCTCGCCATAGAAATTACACCTCTGGTATGAGAAAGTGTGTTCTGTGTAAATCCGTTAGCGGAAAACTCACCCTTGATGTTTTTACCGCTGCCACCCATACCTGTACCTGTAGGGTCACCGCCCTGAGCCATAAAGTTATCTATTATACGGTGAAAAACCACACCGTCATAAAATCCTTCTTTTACGAGATTTTCAAAATTTTCAACTGTTTCGGGAGCATACTCGGGATAAAGCTCGATGATATACTCTCCGCCGTGTTCCATGGTTACTTTTACTTTAGACATATTTAATCCTCCATACTATATTATATAATTATTATTCGATGCCTTTAAGTGCTTCGAGTTCTTTCCGGTCTACTCTTATCTGAGAATCCTTTATAATTTTAACATCATTTTTATTCACGCTTATGGGAGCGGCTTCAGGCTTCTTTTCCAGTGATATCTTGAGCATACCTGTGAGAAGGTTATTATCCACTACGGTGCCCTTGCCCTCGGCTGTTTCGACTATTGCACCGCATTTCGGTGTAGTCTTGAGTAAATGCTCATAAGCCTCCTGCTCGTATTTAAGACAGCACATAAGTCTTCCGCAGGTACCGCTGATTTTAACAGGGCTTAACGAAAGGCTCTGCTCCTTAGCCATCTTAATGGAAACAGGCTGGAAATCTCCGAGGAAGGTGTTACAGCAGAAGGGTCTTCCGCAGACACCGAGACCGCCCACCTTTTTACTTTCGTCACGGACACCTATCTGACGAAGCTCGATTCGTGTTCTGAAAACGGAAGCCAGGTCTTTAACAAGCTCTCTGAAATCCACTCTGCCGTCAGCAGTAAAATAAAAGAGAATCTTGTTTCTGTCGAAGGTGTATTCTACATCTACAAGCTTCATTTCAAGCTTATGTGCAGCTATTTTTTTGTTGCAGATATCAAATGCTTCTTTCTCTTTTATCTTGTTCTCCTCGACAGTTTTAAGGTCGTTAGGATTAGCAAATCTCAGAACCGGCTTAAGAGGAGCCGTGATTTCTTCGTCAGGAATCTCTCTGTTTGCAATGGTAACGGTTCCGCACTCTACGCCTCTGGCTGTCTCTACTATAACCTTGTCACGGCATTTATATTCCTTACCGCAGGGGTCAAAGTGGTAATTTTTCCCCACTTCCTTGAATCTGACTGAAACAACTACTGCCATATATTTATCTTCCTTTCGTACCGATGAACATTAATTGATTTTTATACCGTTTAAAACCGATGAAAAGCGGGTTACGGTAAGATTAAGATTTGCTGACGAATCAAGGTCATCAGCTAACGCCTTCAGACTTTCCGTAAGCTCGAGAGTTTTCTTCTGTGTAAAGCGGTTTTTGAGAAGACGGATTTCTTCCCTTTCACCGTTCAGAAGTTCCTTACCTCCGCTCTGAAGAATGAGAGCGTCCCTCGAAAAAGAAATCATCTTTTCGATAACATCTCTGAAAAGCTTTTTATCCTTAACAAAACAAGCTGTCTTTTTAAGAAAATCGAATTCACTTTCTTTGACAAGAGAAGAAATAAACTCCGCTGCCAGAACGGTAGCTTTATCATCCCCGCTGTTTTCACCCGAAGATATCTCTTCACCCAACGTGTAGGATGTGGCACGTGAAATTACCGTGTCGAGCAGAGAAGATTTGCTGCCACAAGTCAATATAAAGCAGACATGAGGTGACGGCTCTTCGAAAATTTTCAGAAGTGCGTTCTGCGCCTGAGGGTTCATATACTGAGCCTCAGAAATGATGAAAACACTTCTCGTTCCTTCGTTCGGAAAAATAAGAGCCTGCGCCTTTATCTCTCTGACAGAATCAACCTTTATCATTGTACTGTCTTTTTCTTTACAGAGTATGTGAATATCCGGATGCCTGTCCTTCATAGCCTTCAGACAGGCATTGCAGCTTTTACAGGGCTTGTCTTCGCCTTTGCAGACAAGAGCAGTGGCTACCTCCTTCGCCGCCGAGAGGCGTGTAGCTTCATCAGCACCTTCGAAAATAAGTGCATGAGACAGCCTGGAGTGTTTTATCGCCGTAGTTATTGAATTCTTAAAGGAATCTGTTACCGTTAAATTTTCAAACACTGCTTTCACCTGCTAATCATAATCCATCATATTATACATTAAAAAAACTTTTTTTACAATACAATAAACTTACTTTTGTAAAGAAAATAATTATTATGCCCCCTCTGCGGTAAAAAATATATAAAAAAACCGAAAAATTTTCTCAAATACTATTGATATTTTGATTTTATGTGTTAGAATAGAGTTACAAAATCAAAGGGAGGTAAGAAAAATGGCATACGTTATCACAGATGAATGCATTGCTTGCGGTTCATGCGCAGGTGACTGCCCCGTAGAAGCTATCTCTGAAGGCGACGGCAAGTTCGTTATCGATGCTGACACTTGTATCGAATGCGGCGCTTGTGCCGGTAGTTGCCCCGTAGAGGCTATTGTTGAAGGCTAATCAACCTATAAACGAATCAGAGACTGAAGGAAACTTCAGTCTCTTTTTTCTTATCTTACCATTTTAAGTCTGAGTTTATCACTTATCATTGCTATGAATTCCGAATTGGTAGGCTTCCCTCTGGAATTAAGAATAGTATAACCGAAATAGGAGCTGAGAACATCCACATCTCCCCTGTCCCACGCTACTTCTATGGCGTGACGAATGGCTCTTTCCACTCTCGAAGGAGTAGTCATATTATTCTTGGCTATGGTCGGATAAAGCTCTTTGGTTACGGCATGAATAAGGTCAGGCTTTCCGATAACAAGCTTAATCGATTCACGAAGATATTCATAACCCTTTATGTGGGCGGGAACACCGATTTCACGCATAATGTCGGAAATTACAGTTTCCACGGAATATGTATCTCTCTGTGTGCCTGTGTTACCTTTATCAGCCCACTGCATCAGCTGAATAAGTCTGCGGCTCATCATTTCGAAATCGAAGGGTCTGAGGAAGTAATAATCAGCACCTGCTGAAATAAGCTCATTATGAAAAGCGGGATTATCTATAGATGACATCAATGCAACCACCGGTTTGGGAATGCCTGACTTTTTCAGCTCTGCCAGAACGCCCAGCGCATCGATTTTCTGCATAAAAACATCCATCAGCACCATATCGGGCTTATATTTGTAAATCTGCTCTAAAATCTTTGAGCCGTCCTTTTCTACAAAAATAACATCAAAATCCGATAAGGCCAGATTTTTCTCACACTGTCTCTCAAATTCTTTGTCTTCTTTTGTAATCATAATTCTAATTTTGTTCGCCATTGGAAAAACCTCCTGTAATGTGTAAATTTTTAACATATTTTCGAATTACAGTGAGATATTATCACATTATTTCTATCCATTCAAGGGGCATTATGTCGAATAATAGGACAGATGTAAATATTTTTTTGAAGAAACAAAAATACAGCCGCCAAAAAGACAGCTGTACTATTTATGTTAGTTATTTTCACAAAAAGCTTATTTTCCGTCTCTTTCACGGATAACGAATCTCGTAGGCGTACCTTCAAGGCCGAAAACCTCTCTTATCTGATTATCCAGATAACGCTGATAGCTGTAATGGAAAAGCTCCTTACTGTTAACGAAGCATACAAACGTGGGAGGTCTGGTGGAAGCCTGAGTCATATAGTAAATCTTAAGTCTCTTACCCTTATCCGTGGGAGGCTGAACTCTCGCAGTAGCCGATGCAAGTACATCGTTAAGCTTACCGGTGGAAATTCTCATAGAGTTCTGCTCATCAACGAACTTGATAAGCTCGAAAAGTCGGTCGAGTCTCTGGCCTGTTTTAGCAGAAATAAAGATAATGGGAGCATAGGACATAAATGAGAAGTCATTCATCAGCTTTTTACGGTAGCTGTCCATAGTCTTTCCGTCTTTTTCGAGTGCGTCCCATTTATTGACAGCGATGATGCAGGCCTTGCCCATTTCGTGAGCGATACCTGCTACCTTAGAATCCTGCTCGGTAAAGCCTTCGAGGGCGTCAATCATAATAACACATACAGAAGCTCTTTCTACCGCCATTTTGGCACGGATAACGGAATACTTCTCTATCTGATCCTCGACCTTACTCTTTCTGCGAAGACCCGCAGTGTCGATAAACATAAATTCACCGAACTCATTGGTAATAAATGTATCGGTGGCATCACGGGTCGTACCTGCGATATTGGAAACGATTGCTCTTTCTTCACCCGAAATAGCATTGATAAGAGAGGACTTACCCACATTAGGCTTACCGATAACGGCTACCTTAATGGTGTTATCGTCTTCCTCCTCTGTCTCCTCCTCGGGGAGATGCTCTAAAACAGCATCGAGAAGGTCACCTGTTCCGTGTCCGTGTACGGAAGAAACAGCAATAGGATCACCTAATCCGAGATTATAAAATTCATAGAATTCCATCGGTGTTTCACCGACAGTGTCGCACTTATTTACACAGAGAACGAGAGGCTTATTGCTCTTTATAAGCATAGCCGCCACATCTTCATCGGTAGCAACTACACCGCTGCGTAAATCCGTAACAAAAATAATTACATCTGCACTGTCGATAGCAAGCTGAGCCTGACGGCGCATCTGTTTCAGGATAATGTCGTCACTGTGAGGTTCGATACCGCCTGTGTCAATAAGAAGAAAATGACGGTTAAGCCATTCACAGTCACCGTAAATTCTGTCTCTGGTAACACCCGGGGTATCATCAACGATGGAAAGACGCTGTCCGATAAGTTTATTGAAAAGAGTAGATTTACCTACATTCGGTCTGCCTACAATAGCTACAATCGGTCTTGCCATAGTGTAATTCCTCCTTTTATTCTGATAGTATTATATCTGCAAGCTCATATCCGTCACAGGAAACAGGTGTGATTTCCACACCAAGCTCCTTTTCCGCTTCTTCGAGAGAAACATCGTCAAGGAAGATATCCCCCTCACTGCGAAGCATAACGGAAGGGATGAGAAGCCTGCCTTTAAGTTGTTTGTCCTTTAGCTGATTTATGAGGTCACCGCCTGTAACAAGTCCTGCTACGGTAATACTGTGACCGAAAAAGTCATTTACGATAGAATAAACATCGACTTTTATCTGCGGATATTTACGTGCAACAGTCTCTGAAAGCTCCTTCATAAGCGGATAAGCGGCTACACCTGTAGCGAGACTTAAATGCTTATTTTTTCCGCTGTAACTGCTGTTTTCGAGCGCTGAAAGAAATTCTTCTTTAGTGCTCGTCCACATACCGACACCATTTTCTATCTGACTGTAATTTTCATAATAGTCTCCGTCAGGAATCTTTCTGCCTGCCTTAAGGTAAAATTCGTCAGCCGCATAAGCGAGTCTTGTCCCGTGCTTTTCCTTAAAGGAATCGCCGAAGGAAGAGATAATGTCAATTACCTCTCCTGCTGTTTCACTGTTATATTCAGGCATTTCGAAAAGACCTTCACGGTATTTCGTCACACCTACAGGAACGGCAGCTATACTTTTTACTCCCGGATAAAGCTTCCCAAGCTCTTCGAGGCTGTAACGAAGCTCATCACCGTCGTTAATGCCCGGACAAAGCACCAGCTGTGTGTTAATCTCGATACCGTTTTCGGCGAGTCTGCCGATGATATCGAGACATTCCCCCGCCCTTTTATTCTTCATCATTTTCACACGAAGCTCTTTATTCATAGTGTGAACAGAAATATTAACAGGACTGATGTGCATTTCGATAATTCGTTCCACATCTCTTTCAGTGAGATTGGTAAGAGTAATGTAATTTCCGAAAAGGAAGGACAGACGGGAATCATCGTCCTTAAAATAAAGAGTCTTTCTCATACCCTTCGGGAGTTGGTCGATGAAGCAGAAGATGCACTTATTTTTACAGTGCTGCTGTTCATCCATAAGGTATGAGTCAAATTCTAACCCTAAATCTTCCTCTTCGTTTTTTCTTATGCGGGTATATTTGATTTTCTCATCGCTTTTAAATTCGACAAGAATATCCTTTTCCTTGGCATAGAACTGATAGTCGAGAAAATCATTTACGGGATTACGGTTGAGAGAAAGAAGAACATCACCGTCCTTTATCCCCCTGCCGTAAGCGGGAGATTTTTTTATTATACCCTTTATTACAACTGACATTACTGTTCTTCCTCCTTTCTGAAATCATTACCTTTATTAAAGCAAAAAGGCAGAGAAAGCAGTACCGCTTCTCCACCTCTCAAAGTTCAAAGGCTTAGTCTTCGTCCTTTGCAATTACCTGCTTACCTTTGTAGTAACCACACTCAGCGCAAACCTTGTGGGGAACTGTATAAGCGCCGCACTGCTTGCATCTTACAAGTGTAGGAGCGTCGAGCTTCCACACGTTTGAACGTCTTTTGTCTCTTCTTGCCTTTGATACTCTTCTCTTTGGTACTGCCATTGCCCAGCACCTCCTTATAAATAATAATTAAATGAATAACCTTTTAATCTTCCAGTAACCCGAGCAGAGCCTCCAGACGGGGGTCAATGTCCTTTTTACAGCTACAGGAATCAGTGTTAAGATTTGCACCGCATTTGGTACAAACTCCCTTACAGTCTTCGCTGCAAAGAAACTTTGAAGGAAGAGCAAGGAATATGTCCTCTAAAGTGAGCTGGAGCAGATCAAGCTTCATATCCTCGATAAGGATGTAATCATCGTTATCATCCTCATTAAGAGAAGAAACAAGACCGTGTACCATCGGAATCACAAAATCAAGCTTTACAGGCTCTGCACATCTGTCGCAGAAGACATCTAAAGTAAAAGTGATTTCCGCCTCGATTGTTACAACTCCGACTATGTTTCTGATTTCACCTTTAACTGAAACAGGTGTCGTGAATGGAAACACACCGTCCAATTCTTCTTTCGAAAAATCAAATTCACAGTCAACGGGGATCTTATTTACTCCGCCTGCGAATAAACTTTCAAGTGCAATATACATAACTCACCTCATATTAACAGATAACATTATATAGATATAGGCTTGATTTGTCAATAAAAAACTGAAAATTGATTAAAAAATTCTTTAAAATATATTTATTTCTTCGTAGTGAAGGTAAATACCTTAGAAAAATCACTGAAATAATTTTTACTGTTCAGATTTTTCACTGCTTTTATTTTGAATTTGTATGATTCGCCTGCACTAAGACCCTTTACCTTGTATTTGGTTTTTCCTGTCACCGTAGCAATACGCACATACTTATCCTTTTCCTTGTTATACATAAACACCTGATACTTTTCAGCACCTGTTACACTGTTCCATGAAAGGGTAAGATAAGTCTTTTTACGTGCAGAGGTTTTAACTGAGGTTACCTTATCGGGTTTAGTGGTAAAGGAAAATACAGACGATGTATTGGTGCAGACTGATTTTCCCTTTTCAAGCTTGACCGATTTTATCTTATATTTATAAGTTGTACCGGCATTAAGACCTGTAGCCTTGTAAGAGGTACCGTTTACCGTAGCAATCTTTACATACTTCTTTTTCTTGGTATTGTACTGATAGACATAGTAACAGCTTGTCGCTGCGGTCTTTTCCCATTTCAGAGTAAAGGAAGTCGTTTTGACTGAAGAAGCCGTAACATCTGTCACCTTGCCGGGCTTGGTGCGGAATTTCAGCTCTGTGCCTTCACCCTTGAAAACCTCAAAAGTAGTTCTTATTCTCGGATTGACACGGATCGTGTATTCTTTACCGGGATTTCTGCCCTTAAGCTCATAGCTGTTAGTGGTTACGGTTTTCAGCTTAACGAACTTTTTCTTATTTGACTTATAAATATAAACATCATATCCTGTAGCATTAGGCACACGGTCCCATTTAATCTTGCCGCCCACATCAGTAGCGGAAATTTTAAGGTTTTTAACCTTTGAAGGAAGGGTAGTGGCTGAAAATTCTTTACTTTCAGCGCCTTCATACACTATTCCGTTTACGGTTTTCACTGCTACCAGCTTGTATGCGGAAAAATCCGAATTACTCAGCTTAGTAGGCTTATATTTAGGATTTTTGAATGTTTTAAAAAGCTTATACTGACCGTCAGTTTTTTTGTAAAGATTATACTTGGCACCGGAAACTGCCGTCCAGGTGAGAGTATAACCCTTATCCGTGACTTTAGTAAGACTCATTCCCGTAACAGACAGAGGAATATTTTTCATATCTACCGTTTCCGAATAGTTGCCGTAAACATTCTCTCCCTGTACATTACCGAAAGCACGGACTGCATACATCCCCGTCGAAACCTTGTCTGCAGGAACTGTATAGAATGCCGCAGCAGGTCCGAGAGTAGCGATATTTGTGTAAGCTCCGCCGGAAGGGTTATAGCTGTACACCTCGTAGCCTCCGATGTAGCTCGTAGCCGACAGACATACTACAGGCCCGTACTTTTTCGATGTGGGAGTATTTTCGATAACTGCACGGATATATATTTTGTTATCAGTTTTATCGGGTGCAGACCAATAAACGGAGGCACTTCCGTCAGCATTTCTTATTACCTTTGAAATATTGGTGTTATCGGGAACACTGTTATAAACATTTACTGTGTAAGGAGAAACCGATGTGAAGCCTCTGTGAGAGATACTGCCTTTTCCGTTCACAGCGATAATCTCGTATTCCGATGCAAGATACGACGGAAGATAATTAAGCACTACAGAGGTTGATTTTATATCTGAAAGAGTAACCTGTGTCGGCATAATCAAAGAACCCTTGGTTACCGAATATTTTACTTTATCGAAGTTTCCGAGAGAGTCATAAGCACCGATGGTTACTGTTCCGGTTTTAAGAAATTTTATCTTGTTATCGGGGGTAATTTCAGCCACCTTGGCATCATAGGACACAAGATGCATTTCAACTTCAGTGCTGGTAGTTATAAAGGATGGCTCATACTCACCTATCGCCGTCTGTACAGTTTCAGTTATATCGATGTAGCCTGCAGCCACATAGCCTTCATAAGCGACACCACTTATGACAACGCTCACTTTATACCAATAAGGATCTTTGAGAACAGATAAGTAATAGGTTGAGTCTGTGCTCACCTTACTGAGAATCTTTACATCTGTCCCCTTCGGAACTGTCGCTTTGCTGCTGTAAGAGGTGGAAGGTCCCGTTCTTAAATTAACGGCTATCGTCGCTTTACCTGTCTGCTCAAATCCATCTGCAAGCTCGCCATTACCTTCAGTAGTAGTCCATGAGGACATATTCTCATAAATAGGAATAGAGAAAACATATTTGTTATCAATGAGTCCCGACTTAACATAGGAGACATAGGTGGAATAGCCCTGACTGAGTGCACCTGTAAGATTTGTCATATACTGGTGGTCATAGGGTTTGTAGTAACCGTTCGGGTTTACATTGAAGCGCTGAAGATAGCCTGTAAACTGTCCTTTTGCGATATAAGACGACGCCAGAAATTCCGCACCGCCGTTAATGGATTTCACGGGAGTTGTCCATGGGCGGGAATAGGTCGTACCTTCGCTCGCCCATTTAAGACCTCTGGCAATGGCATTGGCACCGTCGGTAGCTCCGATGTTATAGAAATTATAAATACCGGGGTAGGTTTTATGCTTACCTGTAACACTGCTGCTTCCCACAGTTCCCACCTCGTTGAGGATTTTTGAGGCAAGATAACAGGGATTTACATTATAGGATTTACCCGCATTGAAAATAGCTTCCGAATATTTGACGGAACTCGTTTTCTTTTTACCTTTAGAAGTGTAATAAGTTATTTTCTTGTTCGCCATAAATGAGCCTTTAAGGACATTTTCTACAGCCTCAACGGTGAAGGAATCACTGAAAGAAAGAGTTTCGAACATAAAGATTCCGTCTTCGTTAAGGAAGTTTCTCGGGTCCATAAAGTAGGCGACGGCGAGTCGGTTAGCCTCAACGAAGCCGCCGTCTTTTTCAATGTAAGTTTTTTTACTGTAATTATAGTCTCCTAT
This sequence comes from Acutalibacteraceae bacterium, assembly GCA_045637365.1. Lineage (GTDB taxonomy): Bacteria > Bacillota > Clostridia > Oscillospirales > Acutalibacteraceae > UBA6857. The sequence continues at coordinate 2,630 of JAZTZH010000031.1, read as the reverse complement.
ATCCTTGCTTTTAAAAATCTCTGACGAAGCAGTGGAGGATACGAGAGATTTGGCACCAAGCTCACTGTCAACGGAAACATTGAAATCAAGTCCCGTAAAGAAGGGCTCGAACTCCCAGTTCGGATGAGCCTGATGGAGCTGTCTTAAATAAGGTTTGTAACTTTCGGGGAAAGCGGCGATTTTACTTTCAAAATCATCCTCAGCAGCAAAAGAACCTGTAGCCGTGAAAATACAAACCATAACAGCTATAATAAAAGCAAACAGTATTCCTTTTTTGTTTTTAAGGATTTTTTTCATATTGTCACTTCCTCTGTTTTAAATATTAACTTTATTTAAGAAAAGAAAGAGAACCTAAAATATCGGAAACAGTAGTATCAGTCTCCATATTCACTTCTTTTTCTTCTCTGCTTTCTTCGGTAGCTGCGAAAGAGCTTACAGATGAGAGAATAGAAGAAACCTTATCATCGTCAGGTGCAACGGGTGCAGCCTGTGAAATCACCTCTGACTCTTCGGACTCTTCTGTCTTTTCAGCTTCCTCCACGCCCAATTTAGCATAGATTTCAGCCTCTAATTCAGCCATAAACTTAGCACCGTCAAATTCTTCTTCGGTTTCACCGGCACCGTCTTCGATAATTACGGAACAGCAGTTCTCGGAAATACGCTCCATAAAATCACGCAGACTCTGACAAAGCTCGTCAGCCACATTTTTAAGATGATTTGTAGCCTCGTTGATTTCCTCTACGGTTTCGTTTTTACCTTCACCGCTAACAGAAAGCTCACCTATTTTTTTAACGAGCTTATCCTTTTCTTCTCCGAAGGCTGATACCTGTCCCTCGAGCTCTGAAATTTTATCTGTTAATTCCTTAACCTGCTTCTGTAAACGGCTTTTTTCTTCATAAGCTTCGTTTTTTACTTTTTCGATATAAGCAATAACATCCTGCTTATTAAATCCGCCGAAGGTGGTCTTTCTGAGTTTCATAAAATTATTTTCCATAGTCTTTCACTGCCTTTAAACAAAATTTTACATAATAATTTTAACATAAAATAAGGTATAATTGCAACTGTATTGAAAAATTAATTTCATTTGTTATATAATATGATAAACTACGGGTGTGAAAGGAGCGTGAATATCCGATGAATTTACTTTCAAAAGAAGCGAAAAAAGCCATAAACTGTCTGCATAAGGCCGGCTATGAAGCCTATGCCGTAGGCGGATGTGTAAGAGATATGATTATGGAAAGAGGATGTCAGGATACAGACATCACCACCTCCGCACTGCCCGAAGAGGTAAAAGAGGTTTTCTCTGACCTGCGCACAGTGGACACGGGCATAAAGCACGGAACGGTTACGGTTATAATTGACAGTACACCTTTAGAAATAACTACATACCGCATCGAAAAGGGATATTCTGACGGGAGACATCCCGACGAGGTTGTATTCACCCGAAGTCTCAAAGACGACCTGAAAAGAAGGGATTTCACCGTAAACAGCATAGCCTACTCTCCCGAAAAAGGTTTCATCGACCCTTTCGGCGGTAAAGAAGACATAGAAAGAAAAATCATCCGATGTGTAGGAAATCCCACGGAAAGATTTACCGAAGATTCTCTGCGCATTTTAAGAGGACTGCGTTTCTCTTCTGTCCTCGGCTTCAAAATAGAAAAGAACACTGCAGAGGCTATGAGAGAATGTAAGGAGCTTCTCAAGGCGGTTTCTAACGAGAGAATTTTTTCGGAGCTGTCGAAGCTTCTGTGCGGAAAAAATGTCAGAGAGATTCTCGTAAATTACAGCGATATACTCGAAGTGATTCTCCCTGAAATAAAAGGAATGAAAAACTTCGACCAGCATAATTTTCACCACATATACGACATACTGACCCATACGGCTGTGGTTACGGAAAGCATTTCCCCTGTCACCCATCTAAGATTTGCCGCTCTTTTACACGACTGCGGAAAAACGGACTGCTTTTCACTGGATGAAAACGGCATCGGTCATTTTTACTCCCACCCGTCCGTCAGTGCCGAAAAAGCAGAAAAAGCACTCCTGAGACTCAGAAGTGATACTAAAACCCGTGAAAATGTCGTAAAGCTCGTCAGGGTACACGATACCCCTATCGAAGAAAGTGAAAGAATAATCAAAAAGAGACTGCGCAGTATGGGAGAGGAGCTTTTCTTTGACCTCATAAATCTACAAAGAGCCGATACAAAAGGTCTGGCACCCGAATTTCACAGCAGAGAAGAGCATTTCGATACACTGGAAAAGATGGCAAGGCAGATAATAGAAAGCGAAGAATGTTTCTCTCTGAAAGATTTAAAGATAAACGGTAACGATCTTATAAAAGAAGGATTCAGAGGTAAAGAAATCGGCACTGCCCTGTCTTCTGCACTGGAGGCAGTTATCGACGGAAATCTGAAGAATGAAAAAGACGAGCTTATACGCTTCTGCCTTGTGAATAAATAAGTAACTGACAAAAAAATCAGCAGTACCAAATCTGAAGTGAACCCCAAAGATTAGACAAAAATAAATATTAAATTGCTTGTGAATGAGTTCGGTATTGTACCGGACTCATTCCTTTTAATTTTAAGGAAATTCTTTCGTTGTTGTAGTAATGTATATATTTCTTTAATTCATCG
>JAZTZH010000030.1:0-39165 GCA_045637365.1 Acutalibacteraceae bacterium | reverse complement strand
GCTCGAACCGTCGACCTCTAGCGTGACAGGCTAGCGTTCTAACCAACTGAACTACCGGGCCATTGGTGGGAACAACAGGGCTCGAACCTGTGACCCTCTGCTTGTAAGGCAGATGCTCTCCCAGCTGAGCTATGCTCCCATTTCCAAGTCATTTGTGTGCCATTACTCACAAGCGACTTGTATACTATACATCAAAAAAGTATTTTTGTCAACACTTTTTGAAAAGTTTTTTTGATTTTTTTGAAAAGTTTTTCTGAGGTGAAAACTTACTTTTTCGCCTTACGGATAAGCTCCCTGATATCGTCGGGAGTGAAAACATATTTTTTGTCACAGAACTGACAGGAAACCTCTGTCTTTTCATCCTTCGCCATATCCTCGAGCTCTTCGATACCCGTACTGATAAGTGCGCCCTCTACCCTGTTTCTGGAGCAGTAGCATTTATAGGTAGGCTCGGCGGTATCGAGAATGTCAAGGTCAAACAGATGAAGAGCGTGTCTGCAGATTTCCTCGGGTGTCATCCCTTTGTCGATGAGAGTGGAAATAGGCTCGAGAGTTTCAATGCACTTCTCCACCTTGTCAATAGTGTCATCAAGAGCTGTGGGAAGCAGCTGAATGATAAGTCCGCCAGCAGCTCTTATCGTAAGGTCAGGGTTTACCAGAACGCCTAATGCACAGACGGTAGGAGTCTGCTCACTGGTGGAATAGTAAGCGGTCACATCCTCTGCGATTTCACCGGTCATAATGGGGCTCTGTCCCACATAAGGCTCTTTCATGCCGAGGTCCTTGATAACAGTAAGAAATCCGTTTGTTCCTACTGCACCCGCTACATCGAGCTTACCTTTTTTATTAAGAGGTATTTCTACCACAGGCTGTGTCACATAACCTCTTACATTACCCTCACTGGCGGAAACAGCGATAACACTGCCGATGGGACCGCCGCCGTTAAGACGCAGAGTAACAGAGTCATCCTTTCCCTTAAGAGAAGATCCCATAAGTGATGCAGCCGTCATAAGTCTGCCCAGCGCCGCAGAGCATACGGCTGAGGTTTCGTGAATTTCCTGAGCACGGTTAACTATATCCGTGGAATCCACAGCCATAGCGATTATCGTGCCGTCCAATGATATACATCTTGCTAATTTACCCATAACAAGCTCCTTTTATTTATATTACTGTGTTCCGTGCTTTTTAGCGACGAAAACCGCTCTTTCAGTCTTTTCCGAAACAGGCTCTTTCGTCATTTCCTCGTACACAGCCAAAACTTCAAATTTGTTTTCCTCAAGATAACCTTTTATCTTGTCCAGACTGTAGCCTCTTTCACAGAATTCCTCACTGTAGCGGTAGTAGACATCCTCATCGTCACTTTCCGTGTCACGCTCGAAAATATCCAGACTTACCTGTGTGAGAAGGCTTTCGTCGGTGCTGTTCTGCCACACGCAGTAAACATCGTCCATATCGTAAACGAAGGTACTGTCACCGAGAACCTCTCTATGCTTGTAAGGAGTATTGACATCGAAAATGAAGATGCCCTCATCCTCCATAAAAAGAGAAACACGGTGGAAGATTTCCTGAAGCTTTTCTTCATCGGTAACGTGATTAAGGCTGTCAAGAGTAGAAACAGCCGCATTAATGGTACCGAAAAGGTCCAGCTCCTCCATTTTCTGACAGAGGAAAATTATATCTGCACCCGCTTCCATTTTCTTTTCCTGCGCCTGAGAAAGCATTTCCTCAGATGCATCTACACCGATAACATCGTAGCCTTTTTTACTCATAAGAAGGGAAACTGTACCCGTTCCGCAAGCCAGGTCAAGTAAAATCCCCTTGCCGATACCGTTTTCAGCAAGGAGAGAACCGATATAGTCACATCTGCTTTCGTAGTCTACATTCCCTGTAAGAAGGTCGTAATAATAAGCGAAATCACCGTAACCAGCCATTTTTATGCCTCTTTACCAAAGATTTTATCATAACCGCCTGCGCCGAAGGCAAGTGAGCGGTTAACACGACTGATAGTAGCCGTAGAAGCACCCGTCTCGGAAACGATTTCACTGTAAACCTTTTTGTCGCTGAGCATTTTAGCTACTACGAGTCTCTGTGAAATAGATGCAAGCTCTGTTTTCGTACAAAGGTCGTCAAAGAGAGCCTCACATTCTTCCATAGTCTCGATTTTCAGTATGGTTTCGTAAAGATACTGAATGTTTTTTAATGTTTTTTCATTGATTCTTTCTGCCATGTTAAAATATCCTTTCAATACAGCACATATTTTCTCGTTCTGCTATTTTAACACATTAAATCAAAAAAGTAAAGAGTGTTTTCAGAATTATTTTTCAGACTTATTTCACTAGAGATAAATTATCCTTTAAGCTGTCTTTCCGTACAATTCTATCAATATAATCTCAGGGCGGTTATTTATCCTCAGCGGAAAGAGGCTGTTTCCTATTCCCCTGCTTACTATCATATCAGATGTTCCTTTACTGTAAAGACCTCCGTCATATTCAGGTAAAAATCCCTGATTCGGAGCAAACACTCCGCCGATAGCAGGCAGTCTGATTTGTCCGCCGTGGGCGTGGCCGCTCAGTATCAGATCTGCTCCGCTTTCCGAATATAATTCAAACAGTTCAGGTCTGTGGGAAAGCAGTATGGTATATCCGTCGCTTCCGTGGAGTAATTCCTGCAGATGCACCTCCGCTACCGCTTCCTCATCATCAAACAAATAGTCCTCTTCAAAGCTTGGATCAGCTAAACCTACAAGAGTAATACTGCTGTGTTTCCTCGTCAATTCGACCTGTTTATTATCAAGGACAACCACACCTGCATCCTCAAGACGGCTTTTCAGTTCACCGTATTCAGCCACTCTCGCCTCGTGATTACCCGTAACATAATAACATGGTGCGATTTCCACCGCCTCTTTGACAAAGCTTATGGCTGTTTCAATGTCGGTATTACGGGAATCAATCAGATCACCAGTAATGGCTATTATATCAGGCTCGGCTTGACTGAGCATCGAAATCAGTTTTTCATTATTCTCACCTATCTCTGCATTATGTAAATCAGAAATATGGGCAATACGGCATCCGTAAAACTCTTCGGTTATTTTATCAGAGGTCACCGTGTATGCATTTAACTGAAGGGCAGTATTACCCCAGATAAGCCATAAAGCAAATGCCGTTATAAAAACGGCGGCGACAGAAAGAAAGGGCGTTATTTTTTTCTTTTTCAGAGTCATTACATCATCTCCTATAAAATGATTATATCATAACCTCGCTCCGTCTTTCAACCACCTGAATATATAAAAAGGCTCCGCCACATTTCTGCAGTGGAGCCGAAAGTATTAACTTATTTCTTAAGAGCGATACCCTTACCTTCAAGCTCGGCAATAATTCCGTTTACTACATCCATTACCTCTTCTTTGGTGAGGGTCTTTTCGGGATGTGCAAAGTAAATACGGGAGGTAATTGATTTGCCGTTTTCATCCTCGTAGGTGTCAACCACATCGATGCCCTTGATAAGAGAGCAGTTTGCATTCTTTACTGCTTCGCCGATAGGTGCGAACTTACCGCTTACGAAGGAAAGGTCGATTTCGATACCGGGGAACTTAGAGGGTTCTTCGTATCTGATGCTGTCTGCTTCGATGAGAGAGAAGTCAGTTACGTCGATTTCTGCCCATACGATGTTTGCTTTTTTGTCTATCTTTTTAAGAACTGTGGGATAAACGAGACCGATTCTGCCAAGCTCCTTACCGTCACAGATAATGGTATTGAGATTCTTCGGATGCTCGTAGCTGTGTGCAACTTCTGCAGTCTCAAATGTAAGAGGAAGATGCTTGATATCCGCAGAGAGAGTAAGAAGAATGTCACGAAGCTCGAAATAGAGCTGCTGTACAGGCTTTGTCTTGCTGAAAAGAGAGATAGCAAGCTTCTTTCTTTCGTTGCAGAGACCGTCTTCTCTGTAGCCCTCTACTACTCTGCCCACCTCGAAGATACCGAAGTCGGGAGCATAGGTGTTATTAAGCTTCACCTGGCAAAGCTGTGTGGGGATGATAGACTTACGGATAACCTCAATATTGGGGTTAGTGGCATTCATAAGCTTTACATTTTCCTCGATTTCGATACCGAGAGCCTTGTATTCATCATAATATGCCCATACATAGGAGTGAGACTCGTGGAGAGAGAATCTCTTTACTAAAATATCCTTGATTCTGTCCTCCACAGTCTTTTCAGTAGCGGGACGTACAGGATAAAGCGGTGTGGCTGTGGTGTGAATGTCGAAGTTGTCATAGCCGTAGATACGGGTGATTTCCTCGATGATGTCAGCCTTCATTGTAACGTCCTTGGTAGCTCTCCAGGAAGGAACGGTAACGGAGAAATCATCACCGCTGAGTTCTACACCGAAGCCGAGTGAGGTAAGAGTTTTAACGATAGTCTCGTTATCGATGCTGATACCTGTGTAACGGTCTACGAAGTTTTTATTGAAAGCAAGATTAATCTTGTCATATTCAAATGCTCTTTCGTCAGTAAGTGAGGAAACAACCTCTACGCCTGAGTCGATATCCTGTAAAAGCTTTACGAAACGTGCGATAGCGGGAACTGTAAGCTCGGGGTCGAGGCACTTTTCATAACGCATGGAAGCATCTGTTCTGTGAGCAAGACGAACAGTTGACTTACGGATAGAAACAGCATTAAAGGTAGCTGATTCGAGTGTAAGAGTAGTGGTATCGTCCACGATTTCAGAATCGAGGCCACCCATAATACCTGCGATGGCTACAGGTGTGTCACCGTTACAGATCATAAGGGTATTTTCGTCGATATTTCTTTCGATACCGTCGAGAGTAGTGAAGGTGAATGATTCGTCAAAGCGCTTGATACGGAGCTTTTCTACCTTTCTTGAGTCGAAAGCATGCATGGGCTGACCCATTTCGAGCATAAGGTAGTTGGTAAGGTCGGCGAGAAGGTTGATGCTTCTCATTCCGCAGTAGAAGAGACGGATTTTCATATTCACGGGGCTTACATTTTCGGTGATATTTTCCACCTGTAAGCAGGAATATCTCTGACAGAGGTCGTCTTCGATTTTCATATCAATCTTTTTGAGACTGTCATACTTTGAAAGGTCAACCATTTCGAGAGGCTTAAGAGGTCTGCCTGCGATGGCGGCAAATTCTCTTGCTATTCCGTAGTGACCCCAGAGGTCGGGACGGTTAGTGAGGGATTTATTATCAACCTCGAACACGATATCCTCGACAGCATAAACATCCTTGATGTCGGTACCGTTGGCAACATCCTCTTTAATATCCATAATACCTGAGTTATCGTCGCTGATGCCCACTTCCTTTTCACTGCAGCACATACCGTAGGAGGTGTAGCCTGCAAGAGCACGGGGAGTGATGTCGATTTCACCGATTTTAGCACCGATTTTAGCGAAGGCGGTCTTCATACCTACTCTTACATTGGGAGCACCGCAGACTACATCGGTAAGCTGTCGGTCACCTGCATCTACCTTAAGAAGGTGAAGCTTCTTTGATTCGGGATGGTCCTCCACGCTTTTTATTTCTGCTACAACGATACCGCTGATATCGGAGCCTTTAAAGAAGATTTCATTTTCTACTTCAGCTGTTGAAAGGGAAAATCTGCGGATAAGCTCTAACTTATCGAGACCTTCAAAGTCAACAAAGTCTGAAATCCAGTTCATTGATAAAAACATATTATTCCTCCTCCCCTCTTATTCGTCGTCAGTAAACTGTGTGAGTGTTTTGAGACTTCCGCTGTTAAGGTCACGGATGTCCTTGATGCCGTACTTCATCATAACGAGACGGGTAAGGCCGAGACCGAAAGCAAAGCCTGGGTATTCTTCGGGGTCAATACCGCCTGCCTTGAGCACTTCAGGGTGAATCATACCGCAGGGGCAAAGCTCAAGCCAGCCGCTGTGCTTACAGGAGGGACAGCCGTCGCCGCCGCAGATAAGACAGCTGATGTCAAGCTCAAAGCCGGGTTCAACGAAGGGAAAGAAGCCGGGACGGAGTCTTACCTTAAGATCCTTCTGGAACACTTCGGAAAGCATAGTTTTCATAAAATAGATAAGGTTTGAGATAGAGATGTCCTTATCAACCATAACGCCTTCCATCTGGAAGAAGGTGTTTTCATGACAGGCATCGGTGGCTTCGTTTCTGAAGCAGCGGCCGGGGAAAATAGCCTTGATGGGAACACCGTCATTGATAAGAGCATCCTTATATTTCTTATAAATAGCATTCTGAGCTGCAGAGGTGTGGCTCTTTAAGAGCTGACCGTTATCAAGATAATAGGTATCCTGCATATCTCTTGCGGGATGGTGCTTGGGAATATTGAGAGCCTCAAAGCATTCATAGTCGGAAACGATTTCTGCATAATCCTCTACAGCAAAGCCCATTGATTTGAAAATCTGTTCACACTGACGCTGAACGAGAGTAACGGGATGGTAGGAGCCTTCACCGAGTGTAGCAGGCATAGAAATGTCGAAATCAGGTGTAGCCTCGATTTCCTTAAGAATTTCCTGCTCCTTTAAAAATGCTGTCTTTTCAGTGAGCTTATCGGTAAGCTCAGCCTTAAGCTCGTTAACCTTCTGACCGAAAGTTTTCTTTTCTTCATTTGAAAGGTCCTTCATACCCTTCATAAGCTCTGTTACGGGACCTTTTTTGCCGAGATATTTTATTCTTATGGCTTCAAGGTCGGCAGAGTTTTCAGCCTTCGCAAGCTCAGACAGAAACTCGTCTCTTACGAGAGAAATTTTACTTTCCATATTAAACCTCCGTATAAATTATAAATTCTTTTTTTAAATAAAAAAATCGTCCCATTAAATAATGAGACGAATAAAATCCGCGGTACCACTCAAATTGCAAGAGAATATCCCTTGCCACTTCGGCTCGCTTTAATGCAGCGACTACATTCTGCTTTTCACAGAAAACTCGTGAGGCGAAATTCGACAACGGGAGCAATAGGATTTTTTCAGCATACAAATCCCTCTCTGCAAAGCCTTATCCGTAGTCTACTGAAACTCAGTCATTGTTTTTAAATATATCTGAAAGATTATAACTCATTAAAATGAATAAGTCAAGATAAAAGCGTATAAATTTTCAGCAGATAAAAAAAGCGGCGGGATTAGGTCATCCCGCCCTACATTATAAAACTCGTAATTTCGGCGGTGAATCTTTTCTTTTCGCCTTAAAACTCCCCCGCGATTGCGCATTCCGAATTCCGCATTCTGCATTAAAGTTAAATATCATTTATATCATAAGGTGTTCTCTGATAAACGAAATAGTTAAGCCAGTTAGTGAACATCAGTGTGCCGACATTTCTCCAGGTGATGACGGGTGTTTTCGTCGGGTCATCGTCAGGGAAATAGTTATAGGGTATCTTAATATCAAGTCCCTTATCCTTATCACGGAAATATTCCTTAGCTAAAGTATCCGCATCGTATTCCGAATGACCTGTAGCGTAGAAATTTCTGCATTCAAGATCGGAAACAAGGTGGATTCCCGACTTCTCGGAATAGGAAATTATCTGCAAATCCTTGCAAAGCGCAATATCCTCAAAGCGGATTTCCGTATGTCTCGACTGAGGAACATTATAAACATCATCGAAGCCTCTCATAAGAGGATGGTATAAATCCAGCGGCTTATGAGGAAATACACCGAACATCTTTTCAGGGAGCGTATACTTGGGAATTCCGTGATGATAATAAAGACCCGCCTGTGCGCCCCAGCAGATATGGAAGGTGGAATAGACGTTGGTCTTCGTCCATTCGAAAATCTGACAGAGCTCATCCCAGTAATCCACCTCTTCGAAATCCATAAGCTCCACCGGTGCACCCGTAATAATCATACCGTCATACTTTCTGTCCTTGATTTCATCGAAGGTATAATAGAACTTGCTCAGATGGCTCTGCGAGGTATTCTTAGCCTGATGGGTAGCCATCTGAAGAAACTCCACATCTACCTGCAGAGGCGAGTTACTCAGAAGGCGTAGAAGCTGTGTTTCCGTGGTAATTTTCGTAGGCATAAGGTTAAGGATAATGATTTTCAGCGCACGGATATCCTGGCTTTTCGCTCTGGACTCGGTCATAACGAATATATTTTCCTGTTCGAGACTTTCCCTGGCAGGAAGTCTGTCATCTATTTTAATGGGCATAATATTTCTCCTAATTGTTTATTGTATTTGATTATAACTGAAAGAAAAATTAATTTCAAGTGGTAAAGAATAAAAGACGAAAGAAGAGTTTTTCTGTCAATTATAAATTGAAGTATGCCTTTATCTTTTCAAAGGTAAAAGCAGTTTTCGGCTTTTTAACCTTTTCCTGTGACTCTGCAACTACATTTTTCGGATAAGGGGCATCTTTAATATTTTTGATTTTAGCCTCGTCCTCAAAGGCTTCCAAACCGCAAAGAGGACAATTTTTATATTCTTCACTTAAATCCACATTACATTCTCTGCATCTCATTATTCATTTTCTCCCTTTACTCTGTTAGTTTCTATCCTTATATCAAGACCGAGAGAAGAAAGTACTCTTACACAGTCTCTTACCCATGAGATATCTGTTCCGCAATTTGAAAAGCACAGATTAAAAATATCCTTATTGCTCACAGCAGAGCAGGTACACATAAGTCCATAACCGCTTGTATCACCGTTTACACCGTCGACACGCTCTATTCTTTTACCTGCCTGCGGTCCGAAATCCGAAACACCCGTATTTGTAAAAATGGTAGTAAACCCTGCATGGGTATCCTTCTGTGATTTGCGTATAACAGGCTGTTTTATAAAATTCGGAACAAACTTTATAACCGGATTTCCGGCAAGCGCTCCGAAACGGTTAAGAGTTTTCTGAAGCTCTTCCTTTTTCGTGTTATTTTTTAACTGTCCCCTCAAGGCATCGCATATTTCTTCAAATGTCCAATCTCTCCTTCCTTCGGGATAAAATACAAGCTTACTTTGTACCGTGAAATTGCGCACCGTAACAGAAGGAAAAAATCTCCTAAGATTTACGGGAACTGCGACAACCACGGGCTTTTCTACAGGCACGTCTGAATTGATTATTGTACCGAGCATAAGAGCAGCGACAATATATTCAGTAATTGTAAACTGACACTCTTTGGCTTTTTCTTTCAGTTGCTCCACAGACATCATAGCAAAAATAAGCTGAATACCGTCACGTCGCAATTCACCTTCAAGACGATAAGCATCGAGATTTTCATTATCAGCCTTTTCTCCGTCCTTCTGAAAATAATCTTCATAAGAATTTGCCATCCTCTCTGCAGTCACAGAAACAGGCGTGTATATGCTGTCGGGATTGTCACAGAGTTCAAAATATCTGTTAAGCAGAGCATTGAAATAGTCATCCATACCCTTACCGTCGCAAAGATAATGGGCACACTCTATAGCAATACGCCTTTTATAATAAACAATTCTGAAATCCGGTCTGCCGTCATTCCGATAGGTTATAGGCAGAATCTGCCTCGAGTGTTCTTCACGTATTTCAGGCGGAAGCAGAGCTGCCTGCTGATAATTCCAGAAAAAGCCTTTCCTTATGAAACTGTACATATTAGGGAACGACGGAACAAGATCCCTTGCTGCCTTTTCAAGTATATCCTTTTTTACCTCTTCATCTTTAAGAACCACCGCAACACGAAAGGTTCTTCCCCATTTTCTGTTGCTCAGGCTTGAAAACATTATAGATGCAGTATCGGTTTTCATCCATCTGAATTCTTTCACTTTCAACACCCTTATTTTTAATATTTTTTTCATTATATCATCACGTTAAATTCCTGTCAATAAACAGAAAGCAGTTGGTATTTATATATTCAATACCCATTAAAAAATGCCCTTACATTTCATCTGTAAGAGCATTTATTTTTTATCTACTCAGCGTTTCTCTTGGCATTAAGCTCTGTGAGAATCTTCGTGTACTGTTCGCTGTCGATTTCGTACTTTCTCATCGGAATAACAGAAATAAGACTCGTCACGAATGCAGGAATAGTGATAAGGAAGAACATACCGAAACGGTAGGACTCAAACTCGGGAGCTGTGGCGAACATAAAGTCTGTAGCGGCAGAAGCTGCAAGAGCCTCATTACATGCCTTGACCGCATCACCGCTGAAGCCAACGGCAGCAAAAACGATACCCTGAATGAAGGATGAGAGACCTGCGCCAAGCTTGGTGATGAAGGACTGACCTGAGAAGAATACGCCGTCGGGACGGTAACCTGTGTGGTATTCGTCATAGTCTACGCAGTCAGCAATCATAATGGACTGAATAACACTCGATGCACCTGTACCTGCACCTGCGATAAGGAAGAGAACAGCCATAACGGGAAGCCAGCCGGGCTTGTAAAGACCTGTGCCGTCGATAAGATAAGCTACGAAGATAAGACCGAAGGGAATAGCACCGATAATACTTGTGCCGTTATAAACCGTCTTCTTTTCGAACTTATCACAAAGTTTCGGAACAAGAGCCATAGCACCGAACATACCGACAAACATCGGACCGCCGAGACAAGCCATATAAAGCATATAACTCTGACCGCTGCCGCCGTTATCACCGAAGTAATAAGAAAGAAGAGTCATAGCTACAAGAGAGAGAATCTGCGTGGGAGCTTTGATAACGCCCGAAATCAGAATGCGTCTGAAGGGCTTACAGTTCCACATTATCTTTACATTGTCGATGAAGCCCTTGTGCTCGTCGGAAGGCTGTGTAACTCTTTCCTTAGCGAAGGCTGCACACTGGAAGAGAAGTGAGCCGAGAACGGTAAGACCGCCGCAGACTGCTATGAAGCCCATCTGCAGACCCTTGGCCTGTCCCATGCTTTCAGCGAAGGCTGCACCCACACTCTGTGAAACGGGAATAAGTGCCACGAGAACCACACCGCCACCGACGCCGCCGACAACTCTTGCCAGACCGAGAAGCTTCGCTCTGTCCTTATCGTTCTCTGTCATAAGTGCAGTGATACCCCATATAGGAATGTCACCTGCTGTGTAGGTCATACCCCAGAGGATGTAGGAAACAGCTGCCCAGCCGATAATCATAGCGTTGGTTGAAGCAGGATTGGCTGAAGAATACTGTCCGTTGATAAATGTAAGAATGGTGGTAATACATACTACAGACGGAACGAAGAAAAGATAAGGACGGCATTTACCGTATTTACTTCTCGTTCTGTCTACTATCGTACCCATCATCGGGTCATTGATTGCGTCCCATACTCTGGCTACGCCCGTAATTACGCTGATAGCCATAGCGGGGATAAAGATAACGCTCTGGAAATAAAAGGTCATACCCGTGGCGATGATATTATAGATAATATTCTGTCCAAGCAGACCTACAAGGTACATATTCCTTTCTTTTTTGGTGTAAGTATTCATTTTTCTTACCTCCTGTAATTTTCTTTCCTTTTGATTATATCACAGTTTCGTATTTTTGGGTTATAGAAAAAAACGGCAGGTTTTTGGATATATTGACGAAGAAAAAAGGATAATTTTTACTTGAAAGGAAATAATATGTCTGTTATAATAAAGCCACCACACAAAATCTGAATAATCGTTGCTTCCTTATACAAGAGGTGTGCTTTTTATTTCGGTAAAAATGCAGACTTCTATTTTCGCATTTCTTGTGTGAGGGTAATATCGGATTTTGTGTGGTAGCTAAATCGATTCTGCATTTTTCGTGTGTGCGGATTTCGGTTTGCACACACTTTTTTATACAGGAGGTAAAATTTCTAAACACGAAAAATATACAAAGAAAGGATAAAAGATTATGACAAACTTTTTAGCCACACTCATCGCCTTCATAACTATGATAGTTTCTCTTCAGTCAGGCGGTGCTCTCGCTGACGAAATGAAAAACAAAGGTGATATTTCAGGCTTCGCACAGACCGTCAATGTACAGAAAGAGCTTCCGTCCCTTCCCTCCGACGAAAACGGTGACTTTACCGTTATGCAGTTTACAGACACACACTTCACCACAGGCGTGAGCTTTTCCGATATGCTTACACTCAATAAAATAGAAAAGCTTACCGATAAATACGATCCCGATCTGGTAGTAATAACGGGAGATATGATAGATGACGGTAACGACGGAGATTTCAATAAAGCCTACGTGCTTCGCACCGTAGCCGAAATTTTCGAAGAAGCAGATCAATACTGGTCATATGTACCCGGTAACAATGACGGTATTAACTACGGTACATCAGCGGATGTAGTCGCATATCTTTCACAGTATGAGCACTGTCTTGTATCCGATGAGCCTGAAATTTCAGGCGGCTGCCAATACAGCATAGATATTACCGATGAAAGCACAGTTACCCACTCACTTTTATTTCTCGATACAATGGACTACGACAATGAGGACCCTAAGCACATCTACGGTTATGTCCATGAGGATCAGGTGAACTGGTGCAAAGAAGAAATCACCCGTAAGCAGAGCGAAAACGAAAATATTTATATGAGCGTCTTTCTCCACGAAAATACCCCCAACTTCTTCCGTGCTGCAAAAAAAGGTAAAATGTATAAATTCGGTTATCCCGTTCTTAACATACGTCCCGAGAAATACAACATTCCGAAAAACCAGCCCCTGGATGATGTTTTTACCGAGAGCGGCTGTGTAGGACTTCTTTCCATGGGACATAATCATCCTGCCACTGTACAGTGCAGCTTTTATGAAAACACCTACTACCATGTAACACCTAAAGCTTCCGTAGCCGCAACTCTTATAACCATCCACACCAGAGAAAGCACTACAAAGGATATGTATGACTTCAGAAGCATTTACTGCTGAACAATATCCATAAGTTCATAAAAAAAGAGGCTGTTTTTTCAGCCTCTTTCTTCATTATTATTCTTCTGTTTCTTCCTCATCAAGCTCAAGAATTACTTCCTGATTGGTGAAGAATTTGATTTTATTAAGGGGTTTGCCGAGAACTTTTTCACAGCTTGCAGCGAGAAGCTTCATCATTCCGGACTCTACTACCGTATTTATCATAGCAAAGTCAACAAGCACCTGAAGCTGATTCTTAAGGAATTCCGTATCCTTGTCTGCGAAAAATGCCTCGTCAACCTCCTCTACCGTAACACCGGCAAGAGCCATATCCTGATCGTAGATTTTCTTATTCTTTTCCAGACACTTCTGGATAAGAGAAAGCATCTGAGCGTCCTTGCCTGCCTTAAGAGCATTAGTAAGAGAAGTGGACTTCATCTGATACCTGAAGGAAAGCTTGCATGCCTTGGTAATACCGAAGCAAAGCTTCACAAGGTCAGGATTGATTTTTTCGGGAACAAAGATTTCCCCGTCTTTTTTGTAGAAATAAGCCATTGTTATTCTCCGTTCTTTTATTTGATACCCGTGTATATTAACACTATTTTATGTTTTTTGCAATAGGTACGAAAAACTTTAACCGATCTTACTGCGCTTGTGACATAAGCTCATTATATCTCTTTTCGAGCTCCTCATAATGAGTATAATATTCAGCCTGAGCAAGAAGAGCCTGTGCATTGGTATAAGGCTTGGTTATGTCGGCATAAACCGATGCTTCTTTAAGCCATCTGCTGAGCTCACGTCTGATTTTTATGCTTTCTGCGAAGCTGTGTGCATCACGGTCCATAATCTCCTGCTTTACCGCTTCATCGGGAGCCTTTATATTTTCTACTCCGTACTTTTTCAGAAGTGCTGCTGCTCTCTTTTTAATCTGAGCATTTTTAATGGCATCGGAACGGATTTCCTTTTCCTCTGCAGTATTTTTAGGAAGCTTTTTCGCTTTTTTCAGCTCTTCTGCGGCATCCTCATAAAGACAGATTTTACCCTTTTCCACATCTTTTTTCGCCTGAGTGAGCCTTGCCCTGCCTGCCTCACCGCTGAACTTATTAAGATCTTCCATAACTATTGCGGCTCTTTCGATGGTACGGTTGGTTTCCTTGGCCTGTTTTTTCAGCTGCTTATCATCCGATTTATTCACATATACCTTTTCCTTACCGTAATGCTCCTTAGCCTCGTAAATGACAGACATAGCCTCTTCAAGCTCTCTGTCCTCGAGCTCACCAAGGAAGTAGTTTTCGAACATGGCACGGATTTTAAGCACTCCCACATATGCTTTATGCTTATTTTCCGTAAGGTCATAAAAGAAGAAGGGAACAAGATTAAGTATAGCACCGAAAATCGAGCAGATAATCAGAACCTCGAAGAGATTATTTCTGACAGCGTCATCATAAAGGACATTATAATCTGTGGTAAGTCCCATTTTTTCATAAACAGCAGGATAAAACATACCTGTAAAGAAACCGATAAATGTACCTATGATACCGAGAGGTCCGAAAAGTCCGTCAACTCGTACACCTGTTTTCCACTGATGATAATCTCTCATATCTGCACTTATCTGATGCTGAACGATATTCCAGAAGGTACTGATGAAGTTATTGATGTACCAGAGAACGCATATCATCACGAGATTTCTGTAGGTAAAATAAAGAACAGCCAGGAAGATAACGTTAACCGCATTTGACATAATGAGAAGATTTCTTTTACCCATAGCCTTGATTACCAGAGGACAGAGAAGCATAGACCATAATGCCGCATTACCGATAACAGTATTCGCCAGACCGAGAGATGCCTGATATTCTCCGCCGTGTCCGTAAACGAAGGACCAGCTGAGAATTATACCATAGCCCGACTCAAGAAAAACAACCCATCCTGCAGCCTGGGTAATCCAGAAATACTTATTCTTTGCCACTTCACGGATGGCATCGAGCATTCTGACAGGCTCAGGCTTCTTTTTAGGAAGAATGAGTCTCTCCTTAACCTTTCTGAAAAATACCGTACAGGCTATCAGACCTACGATAGTGAAGGGCGGATAGATGACTCTGTAGGTCCATATATTATTAAGACCCCAGGTGAGACCTGCGATAAGAGGCACCACGAGACCTGTAATGGTAGGAGCAAGAGAGTAAATAACCTGAGATATACTCATTACATTCGCTCTTTCCTGAGAGTTAGGTGTGATTATCTGCTGAAAAAACACATAGCTTTCATTGAAAAAGCCAAGGAATATGCTCATCATGAAATACATAATCCATATCACTACTGCTTTTAGTGTGTAGTCCATATTCTCGAAGGGAAGCCACACGAAAACCGTAGCGAGAAGAACGATGGGAAAGCCTGTCATTCTTAAAAACGGAAGAAATTTACCGCCCTTGAGATTATGATTATCGTAATACCATGAACGGAAAATACCTATAGGAATACCTATTATATTAGCCACGATAGCCATAATCTGTAAATCCGTAGGCTTCATACCGATACTGGCACCTACAAGCAGGTTAGCTGCATCAAGACCTATGGTGCTCGCAAGAAGCGTCATCCAGTGAACACCGAAGCCTGCACCGCTGATGCTCACTACTTCTTTATACGGAATATAATTACCCTTTGCCGGCTCTGTCCAGTATTCTTTAGCCGTACTGAAAACAGTCTTCACCTTTGAAACGATACCTTTCTTTTCTTTGTTTTCCACGAAAATCTTCCTCCTTTTCCGTTTACCATTCATATTTTATCTTTTCTCCGTCTATCTCCCATTCTGAGGGAGTTTTCGAAGCAAAAATGTCCAGTGGCTTAAAAGAGTGCGGTTCATTGAACACTCTGTAGGCCTTTTTCAGGTCCTCTCTCTCCTTCTGACCGATCGCATCACAGCAGGAAACGAAAAGCGGTGTGTTACTGTAAGAAAGAAGATGAAGCCATTGGCTGTTCTTTTCCCAGGGGATGTAATCCTCAAGTATACCTACGCAGTCGGCATCACACATATAAAATTTCTCATTCTGTGCCAGACGGAAGGCGAGAGTGTTTACACCGTAATCCCTCGTTCTGTTCCATTCCTTACCACTGGTGTCGTCACCCGTTCTGTAAATGTGAACGAGACCTGCCGAAAGATGAGAGACCGTGTTACAGCCTATTATGTACATATCTCCCGCTGCCTCTCTGACCAGACGGTAAAAATCGAGAACTATTTCTGCGTTCGTTTTAGTCTTATCGTAGAAATGCCAGTTGTCAATATTAGTTATACCCGAAGTAAGGTTTCCGCCGTAATCACCGAAAAGGTCAGCCGTGGAAAAATCGTGCTTTATAAGCTCATAGCCCCAGCTCTTTATTCTTTCGATGTCAGCTCTGATGTATTTCTGCACCTCAGGATGTGTCGGGTCAAGATATGTTCTTCTGCCCTTACGGAGAATTCTCCACTTCCTTTTAATTGCTCTGTCCTTATTACGCAGAAGTCTCACCCATATACCGGGTCTGACACCTGTTTCCTTAATGTCGTCAGCGAGCTTTTTCATATCCCCGAACTTACGGTTAGGATACCAGGGTCCTGCACATTTCTTTTTTTGCCAGCAGTCATCCACAACCTCGAAGGGTCTGTTCTCTATTCCCTCAGAAAGCGCCGAAAGAAGACGGGCATCGGAAATTATCTGCTGATAGCTGCTCTTTCCGTAAGCGTAGTACCAGTTATTACCGCCGTAAATTCTCTCCTTGGGCAGAAGAGGCTTTTCACACAGCTTACCGCAGTAATCACTGAGATTTCCAATAACATCTCCGCTGTCATATTCCTCACAGATAAAAGTGGCAAGGCATAATCTTCTTCCAGAAAGATGAACTCCGCTTCCGCCGTTTCTTACATCCATAAGAGCAGTTATGCCCTTTTTATCGTATCTGAAGCTGACAAAGGAATTGCACCCTGTCTTTACACCCAGGCAGAAGCAGCTTTTCTTATCCGTAGCGATGAAATACCAGGGCATCCATCGGTCATTCTCCGACAGAGGAAGAAACTGCAGATTACCGTAGCTTCTCTCCCAGGCATCGCCGAGAATGAGTAAATCCTCTCCCGCTTCTGCTTCCCAGTGCAGCTCGACGAATTCAGGCTTATCAGACTCAGCGGTTATAAAAAGTTCCATTTCCTTTTCTCTTAATTCAGTTTCTATGACCGTATCCGTGTTATCACCTTCGCAGATGATTTTCACGGTAAAATTTTTAAGCTCGAAATTCATATTATCCCTTCTTTACCGTACTGAACAGTAGTTTCTGTAACAGCAGAATGCCGGCTTTCGTGCAGACACTCCGCCTTTTAATATACTGTACCATAAATTAACTGTATTTTCAATAATTTATAAGCATTGAACAAAAATATTCCGACACTTACGCCGTCATCCCATAAGGAAGTATTTCTTCAAAAAGCGAAATAGCTTCACGATAACACGTTAAAAACCACCGATATGCGTCAGCATTATCGGTGATTTTCGCCTTTTCTTCTTATACTCTTTTTCTCATCAGACCGTGCCTGTTACAGAAAATGTAAAGATAGCCTCTGCCTCTGAACTGCATTCTCGTCTCGGCGTTACCCTCGGGATAGAGCTTTACAAACTGTACCTTATCCGTAGTTACATAAGCCATAAATGAAATAAAATGCTTTTTGGTCATTTCGTGATTTACGGTTATGAACTTCTCATCCTCCACATTTTCGATGTTTATGTTATGCTCCTCGTCGGTTTCTTCCGCTTCGAGAGGAGGCAAGGTTATTCCACAGCAGCTTATCACCGCTTCGCCCGTGGTGTGTATTACATTACCGCACAGAGGACAGACATAAAATTTCGACAGCAGAAGATTAGATGAGACATTTCTGTTACTTACCGTCTCACCTGACATAAGCTCCATTACCGAAACACCCAGTGCCTGACTCAAAGGCTCGATAAGCGAAATATCGGGAAGCCCCTTAGCTGTCTCCCATTTGGAAACAGCTTTAGCAGTTACACCGATTTTCTCGGCAAGCTGCAGCTGTGTAATACCCTTTGACTCACGCAGTTTTTTCACGGTAGCGCCTGTTATATAAGTATTCATTGTTTTTTCCTCCTTGGTATACTGAAAACATTATAACTCTGCATCAAGCAAATGACAACCCACGGATAGTGGAGTAAGATAAAACATTATTTAACCATTGACTACCGAAATTATAAATGCTAAAATGAAAATAACGAAAACATTAAGGCGGTGATATTACGGTTATTAAGCATAAAATAGAAAAAGAAAAAGAGGGGCAGTATTACACTCTTCCCTTCGATGTACCCGAAGGAGTAATAAAAATCACCGTCACCTATGACTACTATAAGCCTACAAAGGGTGCTATGGGTGACCTGAAGCCTTCAAATACCATAGACATCGGTCTTATGGATGAAAAGGGTAACTTTCTCGGCTGGTCAGGAAGCACACACAGGACAATTTATGTAGGTCAGTACGACTCTTCGGCAGGCTACCTCTGTGAAAAGATAAACAGCGGTGAATGGAAAATAATCATTGGTGCTTACCACGTTATGGATGAAGGTGTCGAGGTTACCTATGACATTGATTTCGAATATAAGGGTGAAGTTCTTCTTTTCGGTGATCTGCATATGCACTCCACAGCCTCTGACGGTGTTTTCAGTGCCTATGAGCTCGGTAAGCTCGCCAAGGAAAAGGGTCTCGACTTCATCGGCATAGCAAATCATAATAACTTTTCGGAAAATCTTGCCCTGCCTCATATAGACGGTCTTACCTTCGTTCCCGCTGTGGAATGGACTCACTATAAAGGACATATGAACTTTTTCGGCGTACCCGCCCCCTTCGAAAACAGCTTCATCGCTAACACGAAGGAAGAAATGCAGTCCATTATCAGCCACGCAAAAACTCTCGGTGCGGTTATATCTGTCAACCATCCTCTTTGTCCTATCTGCCCCTACAAGTGGGAGGATGAAGATGCCTTTGATATGATGGAGATATGGAACGGACCTATGCGCCCGTCAAATGTAAAGGCAATAGAGTGGTGGACCTCACTTCTGAAAAAAGGCAGACAGATCCCCGCTGTAGGCGGAAGCGACTTCCACAAGCCCAAGCAGCTTGCTAAGTTCGGCAGTCCCGTCACGGCTGTTTATTCACAGTCAAGAAGTGCTGAAGATATTCTGTACGCAATCAGAAACGGTAACTGTTTCGTGACAGACGGTAAAAATGATGTGAAAATAAAGCTTACCTATGGCGACTGTGTTATGGGACAGACGGCAGAATACACGGAAGAAATACCTCTTATCATTCAGACAAATGCAGAAAAAGTCACTCTCGTCACTGACAAGTACGAAAAAGAGCTGAATGTCATCGGCGGCAGTGTCAGAGTAAAAACAGGTAAAGTAAAATTTGCTTACATAAAAGTCTGCAAAGGCTCCCGTAAGCTTAAGAGGATTTGTGCAGTATCAAATCCCATATATTTTAAATAAAAGGAGAAACAAAAATGGCACCGACAAACGCACTTACGAAGAAAACATCCCCTGCCCGTTATGGCTTTGCCATGTTCGGCACATCCGTCCCCATCAATATGTTCAAGTCCTTCGCGGCTATCTTTTATGTAGATATGCTCGGTCTTGACATGAAGAAATACTCCCTGGTTCTCTTCATCTACACCTTCGTAGATGCCATAGACAACCCCGTTTACGGCTTCCTTTCAGACCGCACCCGTACCAAATGGGGCAGAAGAAGGCCCTGGCTTTTAATAGGTACTCCCTTGCTTGTCCTGTTCTTCATTCTGTTCTATAATGTACCCTCCTTCATCGAAAGCGAAAAAGGTATGCTCTTTATCTATATGCTTCTGATGTACATACTCACGGGTACACTTGATTCGCTTGTAAACGCTAACTACGGCTCCCTCTTTGTCGAGCTTTTCAAAAAGGATGAGGACCGAGCAAAAACAAACGGCATCCGTCAGATATGTCAGCTATTCGCTATGGCAATCAGTATCGCTCTTACCCCGATGATTACCGATGCTATCGGTTACAAGCTTACCTCTGTTATCTACGGCGTTATTGCCCTCGCAGTTATGATGTACTGCTTCTGGGGCTGCCGTGAGGACACAAACTACGAAGAACTGGAAAAACCCCAGCTGTTCAGCAGTATCAAGGCTCTTGTCACAAATCCCCGTTTCTGGATTTTCGGTCTTGCAGGAGCATTCTATTCAGCCGCATTCTCACTTATTTCACAGGCTGTACCCTTCTTTGTAAAATACACCCTCGGTCTCGGCGGAAGTATGACCACGGTTATGCTCGGAATCGTTTTAGGTGTAGCTGTTATCGGTATAGTTATCTGGTCTAAGGTTCTGCAGAAGGTTGACATTATGAAGGTATGGCGAACAGGCTTCATCATTATGGCCACCGCCTTTATCCCCCTGTTCTTCGTAAACACTCTCGCTCCTGCTATCGCTATCGCATCAGTTGTAGGCGTAGGTGTAGCCGCCTGTCTTACCACCATGGACTGCATCGGAGCTAAGATAGTCGACGACGACTACCGTAAGCACGGCATTAAGAGAGAGGGCATCATTAACAGCCTTATGGGTGTTATGAACAGGCTGAACGGTCTTTACACCTCTCTTGCCTTCTTCGTGGCTTCCGAGTTTTTCGGCTTTATCAGCGGTGACGAGCCGGGTGAAAACCCCGCTATGGCGGCAAGAGTTCTTCTCTGCATTTTCCCTGCTGCAGCCATGATAGTGGCCTCCGTCATCACCTTCTTCCTTAAATTCCCCAAGGACGAAAAAGAAAATGGCTAAATATATTATAATAAACGCCGATGATTTCGGACTTAATAATGAGCAGAACGAAGCCATAAAAGACCTTCTTCAAAGAAAGCTTATAACCTCCGCCTCTCTTATGTCTGTAGCTCCCGAAGCAGAGGATGCAGTAAGCTTCGCAAAGGATATATCTTTTCCTGTGGGCGTGCATATCACCCTTAATTCCGACGACGAAAAGGAGCTTTATCCTTCTCTTACAGGCTCGCAGTCTCTCGGAAAAGACGGTCTGTGGCACGAAAGCAAAAGCCTCACCTTCAAAGCAAAGAGGAAGGATGTAAGAGCCGAGCTCGAAGCACAGTACCGTTACATTACCGACAAAGGCGGAGAGGTTGACCATGCTGACAGCCACTGCGGTACGGTTTACGGCATAAACGGCAGACGCTTTTACCTCGATGCTTTCGATTTCTGTAAAGAACACGGTCTCCCCTTCCGCTTTCCGAAAACTGCAGGCTTTCTCGAAAGACAGATTGGTATGAAGATACCATCACCTGTAGTTAAAATTCAGCAGATGATAGTCTCCTCGGCTGAAAAGCGCGGTGTAAAGCTTCTCACCGACCTGGTTTCCAACCCTTGGTCAATAGACAGAATCAGAGATTATGACACTTTGAGAAAGTATTATCTCGATGCCGTAGATAACTGCCTCGACGGTGTAACGGAAATCTTTCTCCACCCTGCCTTACCCAATGAAAAATACGGAAAGGAATGGCAGAAAAGAGAGTTCGAATATCAGCTTTTAAAAAGCGGTGATTTACTGCAGAGAGCTGAAGATAAGGGGATCGAAGTAGTAGGCTGGAATATATTTGAATAAAATTATCCCTCTGTTGTGTTTGTCAACAGAGGGAATTTTCATATCATTTCATTCTTATTTCAAACTTAAAGCTCGCATTATCCTCATACCACAGTGGGAAATTCGTTCCCCACACATTATTCTGCAGTACGAAGCTGATACCGTCATTTCTTACACTTTCGTGTTTATTGTCAAACTCGAGGATTTTACCTCTGCCGAAAGAAACAAGAGGTGAATGAACATTAATAATCTCACAGTCATCAAAGCATACGCTCTGTACTGCGTGAAGATTACGGCTGCCGTTAAGAGTAACCTCTTCGGGCTTTACCTTACATCCGAGCTTAGTGAGTTCCACATTATCTGCATTAGGGAAGAGGTTAAGATAAATCGCTTCCGTAAGTCTGTTTGCATCTTTATCGAACCATTTTACATCTATATCGAGTCCACCGGCATTTAAGGTGAACACCGCCTGAATAAGTCTCGGTGCACCGAGCTCATCGCAGAGCTTTCTGTCACAGACAAGATTAACCTTAACCTCATTATCCTGTGCAGAAATGTCTTTGATTATGTAATCAAATCTGCCTGCGGGATATTTACCCTCAAAGGCTTTAAGGTTAGGTCTGGCGAAATCACCCAGTGCCCACACGGCAGTTTCGTGGAGGTCTCTGGAATAGTGGCCGAGCCAGTATTCATAATCCTTATTACAGAATGAACGGTAGCTTATGAGAGCTTCACTGTTCTGTCTGAGAATTTCTTTGCCTTTATGTGTGAGAGAACCGATACCGCCCTTTTCATTGATTTCGAGAGACCAATCACCTGCTTCGGCTTTGTTTTTACCGTTAGGAGAAAAAGAAACAGGACATTCGGGAATAAGAGATGCTATCTCCTTTTCGGCTTCCTTTTTATGCTCGGTACTCAGGGCAGATAAAGCCTTATTTATGTACTCTCTCTGCTCTGACCAGCTTTTTTCGATTACACTGTAATATCCTCTTTTTCTTCTGCCGTCGAAAAGGCTGATTAACGGCAGAATACTCTGAGGTAAATCGGAAAATAAATGGCGGAATTTAACCTTATCGGCTTTTCTTGCCCTGATAAAATCCTTCTTAAGATAGTGTCCGTAATCGGAAAACCAGGTTTTCGAATCCATACCGCAGGTGTGCTCGGCAATGCAGAGAAGAGCATCAGTGAACTCTCTGTATTCTTTACCGTCTCTTTGCAGACTGCCGTCGGAAAGCCATTTCCTTTTAAGGCTCATAAGTGTACGAAGACACGCTGATTTGTAAGGATCCGTAGAGGCGCCGTGAATCCAGCTGTCACCCATTTCACCCTCGAATACAGGTAACTTTTCGCGGACCTCCCATATAACATCTGCAAATTCATCCATAGTACCCGCCGTAATTTCATATTCGGGATACTCCTTCTGAATATCATCGAAATGTGCAAGAACCTTTTCGGGTGAAGGCGCACCGTGATTGTCGAGAGTATGGTCGAAATAGAGAATTTCTTCCACGAGGTCACTACGGAATGCACCGCCGTAAGCACCTGAATAAATAACTACTACCTCGCTGTCACCGTTTCTCCACAGGAAGCAGGGAGGAACATCCACCAGAGCCGAAGCACCGTTTACGCCGATGTGCAGAAGCTTAATTCCGCGCTTTGCGAGAAATGGAACTATTCCTTTAGTGTGACCCGGTACATCGGTCATTTTGGCTGCAACGGTTTTTCTGCCACGGAGTTCATCCAGAGCATCAACCATGGACAGACCGAAATCAAGAGTGTCAGCATCGAGAAGCTCTGTATGAGTAGTGAAAGGCATAGCGTGAGGTGCGATATTGCCCTCTCTGAGTGCTTTTTCTAATTTATCTTTACACTTTTCATCTTTCAAAGCTTCTTTGATAATCCAGGAGCCTGTGGTCCACACGAAATACTTTTTTCCGTCAGTATTAACCTTTTCTGCCAGGTCAATGGCTTCAGGGATAAATGTGTCGATGTATTTCTGTCTGATATTTTCGGCATAGTCCGTAAAGCCTAAATCAAGATGAGTTTTTGAAACTACGATTACTTTTTTCATAATAAACCTCTTTTAAATCAGAATCTTGTCCAGAAGTCCACACCCCACGGGTGCTTCTGCTCCTCCCATTCATCACGGTGACGGATAAGCTTCTCCCGCATTTCATCTATCTTTTCTCTGTAATTCTCATCATCGGCAAGATTTTCGGTTTCCCATGGGTCATTCTTTATGTCATAAAGGAAAGTCCATTTGTCGTCCTCATTATCACCGTTACGGTATTCGATAAGCTTATAGCTTTCGTCCTTGACGCCACGGACAAACTTATCAAAAATCAGATAAAGCTCATCACGGAAATTTTCACCGTGTTCACCGTCAAGCAGACTTGCAAAGCTTTTTCCGTCAACTGACGGCGGTACATCTATGCCCACCTTTTCACACAGTGTCGGAAAAATATCATAAAGATAAACATAGGCATCGTTTCTTTTGCCTTCGGCAATACCGGGACCCGCCATAATAAGAGGAATACGGACACCGTGCTCATAGATGTCCTCCTTACCCATCCAGCCGTGCTGACCGACAGCGAGACCGTTATCACCGGTAAATACGATAATAGTATTCTCTTCCTCGCCCGACTCCTTCAGTGCATCGAGAAGTCTGCCTATTTCATGGTCAAGATGAGTAATCATCGCAAAATACTCTGCGATATGGCGTTTTATCTCTTTTTCGTCACGGGGATATGCAGCAAGAGCTTCGTCACGGTGCACCATAAGAGGATAATTGGTATCGATAATCTGCTGAAAATTCGGTGGCAGATTGATTTTATCCGCATCATACATCTCTCGGAATTCATCGGGCATTGTACGTGGGTCATGGGGTGCAAGATAAGCGAGATACATAAAAAAGGGCTTTTCCTTACCTGCATTCTCTTTAAGAAGCTCTATGGCTGAGTCCGTAAGAAGTGTACTCGAATGCTTACCCGGCTCAAACTCATCACAATGCTGCTTATCAGGATGATTATCGTTATAGAAATCCACCACGAAATTAATTACGTTATCGTACTTACCCGTCTCGTCATAACGGCAGGTAGGCACATTCCAATGGTCCCACATACCGCCGAAGAAAATCTTTGCACCCTGTGTAAAGCTTCGTGCATAAGAGGGACATCCGTTATGCCATTTACCCAGACCGACGGTTTCATATCCGTTATTTTTAAAGGTTTCAGCTACGGTTTTATGCGCCTCAGGTATATTACCTCCAAGCTCTTCGAGATGAAAAGGATTTCTTCCCGAAAGAATCATAGCACGGCTCGGCATACACACAGCTCCGCAGGTTCCTCCCGCTATATGGGCACGGACAAAGGACGTACCTCTGCTGACGAGCCTGTCAAGATTAGGAGTAATGATTTCACTGTTTCCGAGAGCGTGAATTGTATCAAAGCGCTGGTCATCGGTAACGATAAACAGCACATTAGGTTTTTTCGGCATATAAGCACCGCCTTATTTTTTAATTCGAAATCATTATAGCATAACATAAAATTAATTTCAATTACAGAAAACAGTAAAAGAGAAAGAAATGTTAACACTAAAGCAAAATGTGTATTGAGTTTGGCAGTGAAATGTGTTATTATTATAAGCAATTCAAATGTACCGGATTTAATTTTCAGAAAAGAAGATGATAAAATGAACAACAATCAGAAAACTATTGCAAAAAAAGCACAGGAAGAAACTCTCAGATCATTAAAGCAGATCGATGACAATGTGTGGATTATGAACTACAAATGCTCCTACGGTCTCGACGGCATTTTAGAGCAGGGCACCAAGGGAATTATGGGTGCTGTACGCTTTCTGCAGAAGGAGGTAAAGTTCCCCCACCTCGTGCCCAATCCCGATAAGGACGGCTTCGCCTGTTCTACATATAACGCAAAAACACCCGACGGCGACTATATCTTAGGCAGAAACTTCGACTACAAGGCCGCTCCCTGTCTTGTCTGCTGGACTGCACCTGAAAACGGATATAAAAGCATGTCTGTTGTTGACACGACATTTTTCATTCACGGAACAAAATATTTCCCCATGTCAAAGGCTAAAAATCATCTCCGTGCCCTGGCAGCTCCCTACACATCAATGGACGGAATAAACGAAAAGGGGTTTTCTGTGGCTGTTCTCGAAATTAAATCAAAAGCCACAAAGCAGAACACAGGTAAAAAGCCTTTCATAACTACTGTGGCAATACGTGCTGCTCTCGATAAATGTGCCACCGTACAGGAAGGTATCGAGCTTTTCGCATCCTACGATATGCACGACCTGTTAGGTATAAATTATCACTATCAGATGGCAGACGCCGAAGGAAACAGTGCCATCATAGAATACGTAGACAATAAAATGGTCGTAATCAGTCAGGAAGCCGGAAAAGAAAATCTTATACTTACTAACTACTTCCTTACTCCCGGCGGTGACAATCACGACGGCAGAGGCTATGACCGTTACGAAAAAATAGAAACAACTCTCAAAGCAAATAACGGTATACTCACCGAGGAAGAGGCAATGAAGCTTCTTTCAAAGGTTACTCTTCATTATCAGCATAAAACTCTCAAGCATATGGTTATTACTCTCTGGAGTGCTGTTTACAACTGCAGTGAAAAATCTATGCTTATGTGTGCGGGTATGGATTATGATACTATGTACAAATTCTATGTCGATAAACCCTGTGAGGTAATTAAAGTTAAGTAAATGCTAAAAAGGACGGTTCCTGACCGTCCTTTTTGAATTTATGTGAGATTATACCTCTTTGATTACATACTTATAGAAATCAACAGCGGGAGCAAGTGTGGCTACATCCACATTTTCATCGATACCGTGAACACTGTCAAGCTGCTGCTTATCGATTTTGAAGGGAACGAAACGGATGCAGTTATCACAGACTCTGCCGAAGTATCTGCTGTCTGTGGCAGCATTCATAATATAGGGAACAGGCCTGTATTCAGGGAAAATATTATTGACTGCCTTCTCGATAAAAGTAAATGCCTCACCCTTGAAATCAGTGATTCCCGACTCGATTCCGTCATCGGTAACTACTGTTTCGATGTCGTATTTCTTTGCAAGAGCAGTAATAGCATCAATACTTGATTTTTTACCCTGATGATGTGAGAAACGCATATTACCCACTACCCAGGCTTCCTGAGGAATAACATTTGTTCCGTCAGAGCCTTTACTCATTGTAAAAGCAAGAGTAGTTCTGAGAAGTGCTGCACCGGCAGGTGAAATCATGGGCATTACCTTTTTAAGCACAGGCTTGAAAGCATTGACATTACTGCACGCTGTTTTCATAATACCGCTCATTGTGGGTGAGAAGCGTGAAAGCATTTCCTTTACTGTATCTGACATATAAACATCAAAGCATTCTGCCTTTTCTGCCTCTGCCATAAATTTACCCAGACGAACGAGAGGTGTGTTCTTGCCGGGAGCAGATGCATGACCGCCGTTTGATTTGGCGATAAACTTAAGGTCTACGTACCCCTTTTCACCGACGCCTATCATAGCAAAGGTGCCGTCAGCACCGCCGATGGGGTCATGCAGAATCATGCCGCCCTCATCGAGTACCATATGAAATCTGATTTTTCTTTCCTCCAGGGCACGGGAAATGGCCTCTCCGCCTTCACCGCCGATTTCTTCAGTGCAGGCAGTTACGAAATATGTATCTCTCTTCGGAGTAAAGCCTTCTTTGATAAGCTCTTCTGCCGCCTGGAACATCATCGCCAGACCGCCCTTAGTGTCAAGAGTACCTCTGCCCCATACTCTGCCGTCTGCAATCTCGCCTGAAAAAGCAGGGTGTGTCCACTCACCGCTCGCTTCTACAACGTCGTGGTGATTCATAAGAAGAACAGGCTTCAAGGATGAGTCAGTACCCTTCCATTTAAGTAAAAGACTGCCGTCAAAGTTTTCAACCTCGGTTACGGCAAAAAGATTAGGAAAGGTCTCACGAAGCACCTCGTGAAATCCGAGAAATTTAGTAATGTCGTTATTTTCTCTTGATGAAATAGTTTCAACCTTAATAAGCTTTGAAAGAATTTCAGCATACTGCATTGAACGGTTTTCGCTCATATTTTTCATCTCCTGAATAAATTATAAAAGAATTATAGCACAGTTAATCCGTAAAAACAAGATGAGACCAACAAAAGAAAGGTAATCGCCAAAGCTCCGCATACCTATTTTTCTATTTCAGACAAGATTTCCTCGACAGCCTTTTCTTTTGTATCAAAAAAGCTTGCCGGTGTTTGTGCAGGACACCAATAATAGTGCATATGTCCCTCATAGTCATCAAAAAGCTTTTCCATTACTACATAAGTAAAGCATCCGTTTTTGTAATAAAGCTCTCCGCATTTATCTTTCCTGCTGTTCATAAACACCTCTATCGGAGCAGCATCAGAAGAAGCACTGCTCTGCTTTTCCCAGAACTCTACGGCATTATTAAACCACTGCTCTGCTACAGTACCCTCAGCCAGACCTGCCCCGTGTCCTATCCCATCGTATTCCTCTACCTTATGAGGAACCGAGGCCCTTTCGAGAGCTTCATCGAGCATTTTCGCATTAAGAGTGTCTACCGTATTGTCAGCAGTACCGTACCATACAAATACAGGCGGATAATCGGAATCAATATGCTTTTCCACAGAAAGCTTTTCTGTCATATCCTTGCCGGCATTCTTTCCGAGAAGATTATTTTTAGAGCCCTTATGTGTATATTCACCCATAGTGATTACGGGATAAATCAGCACCAGTGCAGTCGGCTTCGGTGTTTTTCTTTTTTCTGTAAAGTAGCTGGCGACGAGATGTCCTCCTGCAGAGCTTCCCCATACAGACCAGCTTCCCGTGTCGAGTCTCCACTCCTCAGCGTGAGCAAAAATCTCTTCTATGGCTCGTCCGAGGTCATCCTGCGGATTAGGATATCTTGCCTCATCCTTTACCCTGTAATAAACGACGAAGGCATGATAACCGAGTCTGTTCAGCTTTTCAGCGAAGGGTCTTCCCTCACAGAAGGAGCACACCTCACTGTAGCCCCCTCCGGGACATATAACGGCGAACGGATGCTTTTCCCCGTCATCTAAAAGATAAGGGTCAAGTGCATACCGGTTAGGTCTAAGAGTGTCGTAACGACGCTGAAACATACGGGGAATCCTCATTATTTCTACCTCCGTAAATTTACTTTTCTTTCTTCCGATTATACCACAGTGAACAGACTGTTTTCAACCTCCGCAGCAAAATGTCTCTGACTTTTCAGGTCAGAGACACTACTGTAAATTATATTTCTATACCTAATGTCAGAATTTCGAAGGGATTATACTCGATTACATCAGTTTCGCCCTCCACGTCCTCAAGGAAATTGAGAAGCTTAACCTTTTTACCGAGCTTTATTCTGCCTCTTTTGCCGTTCTGCTCTGAAAGGCGTACCACAACCATATCGCCCTTCTCGCTCATTTTCATCGTCTGCATATAAAGGTCGCCGAAGATGTTTTCCGCTGACAGGTCAGCCTTGCCCACGGGAATATTATACTCAAAAGCGATGTTATTGATTTCAGCCTTCACGAAATCGTCGCCGTGAGGATAAATCATATAACTGAACTCGTGATGTCCCAGGTCACTTGTAACATCGGGGCGAACCGTAGCACGGAGAAGGCTGAGACTCATCGAATTTTCCAGAAGTCCCACTCCGTATTTAGAGTCGTTTATCAGTGCGATACCGCCGTCAGTCTCTGCCATATCAACCCATTTGTGATGACACACCTCGAAACGTGCCTGCTGCCAGGTGGTGTTTCTGTGGGTTTCTCTTTCGGTAAAGCCTGCACTTGTGTCGCAGACAGCCTTTCTTGTCAGAATATTACAGTCGAACTGTGCCTTGGCGAGTACATGTCTTTCATTCCAGTCAACGATATTTTCCGTTTCGATACCTCGTGACTGACGGAAAACTCTGATGATGCGCTTCCATGTGCTCTTTTCTGTGGCAAGAGTACAGGCGAAGGACACAACCTCTGAATTTTTCTCAATCATCTCTAAAGGTGAAAGGACTTTAATCTCAACCTCACGGTCAGTGTAGTTGGGAAGAATATCCCAGGCATCGTACACACCGGGGTTGTCCTTGTAAAGCTTGAGCTTATTGAATTCACCCTTCACCCATTCACGGTCGAGCTCCCTGTCATAAAGACTTTCTATGCTTCCGTCAGGATTGAACTTTATTTCATAGAAGGGAGTTATAACCTTATCACCGAGAGTAATCCATTCTTCCTTGTACTCATCTTTTCTGATTTCGCCCGAAGAAAGAGCAGGAAGCCCGGGAATAACCCAGTTGCCTTTTTCTCCGTAGCGGACACTGTCTCCCTTTTCGTCAGGTATAAATGTAAGATGTGTACGAGGGAAATTAAGAGAATTGAAATACTTTTCACCGGTACCGATAATTCTGTTCACTCTCTGCTCGATTTCCTCATAATCAGCCATAGCATCACGGTAAACGGGAGTAATATGACTGCCGGGAAGAATATCGTGGAACTGATTTATAAGAAGCTTTTTATAAATATCACGGATTTCCCCGTGGGGATACTCCTCACCCTTTAAGTGACGGAGAGTTGAAAGAATTTCCGCCTCTCGGAGCTTATATTCAAGCTGGCGGTTGTACCTCTTCATCTTTGACTTTGTAGTGAATGTTCCGCGGTGCATTTCGAGATAAAGCTCACCGTCCCATTTGGCAAGATGCGGATTATCTTTAAGATTCTTTTCCAGGAATTCCTGACCGCTGATATGCTCGGTTTTAGGCATAGCCGAAAGCTTCTCAAAGCGGTGCATAACCTCTATCATTTCTTCAGTACATCCGCTTCCTCCGTCGCCGTAGCCGAACATAGACATAGTCTGACCGCCTTGATTTTTATCCTGATAGGCCTCCCAGTTTTCCTGAATCTGTGATGGCATATTCCAGGTTATAAAGTGTGTAGGCGGCACACAGGCATAAACCTCACTTCCGTCAATCCCCTTCCAGATAAAGTTATTGTGCGGGAAACGGTTGGTATCATTCCACGTTGACATCTTGTTTGAAACGAAGTAGTCGACTCCGCTCTTTTTCAGTATTTGAGGTAAAATCCAGCTGTTACCAAAAACATCGGGAAGCCAGCAGTTTTTCACTGTCTTGCCGAACTTTTCACGGAAATAGTGCTGACCGTACATAAACTGACGGATAAGACTTTCTGCCGAGGGAATGTTACAGTCGGGCTCCACATACATAGCTCCCACAGGCTCAAACTGACCCTTTGCGACCTTTTCCTTAAGCTCTTCGAAAACATCGGGATAATACTTTTCGAGCATTTCGTAGGTGTATGCCTGAGTGTGAGTGTATTTGAAGTCGGGATATCTGTCCATAAGACGAAGCTGAATAAGAATAGTACGGAGATTTTTCTGCACACTGTGGATTCTTCTCCAGTAATATGCAATATCGAGATGAGAATGAGCAACAAGCGCAACATCACCGTTACCCTTGTAATCATCATTGGCATAGATTACATCATCGACGTACTTTTTAGCCTTGGCCACATCCTCTGTTTTAAGCTCATCGAAGTCAATGAGGTTCAGAGCATTATTGATTTCACGGTTAAGAAAGCTTCTGTAATCCTCATTGAAAAGCTCACTTTTAGCTATATCCAGAAGCAGTTCAAGGTCATAAACCAGATCGAGAACAGTATGATTAATCGTTGCAAGATAAGCACCCTCAAAAATCTGACGGCATCCACGCACCGAAAGAGATTCGGGATTACGCTCGTCATCGGGCTTTGAACGGTTGTAGCCTTCCATTTCAAAGTGAAGAACATCCGAATCGATGTAGGGCGTCAGAAGAATTCTGTCACGGTTAGGGTCGACACCGCCCACATACTTACCGTTTACTTTTACGATAATTTCAGCGGCAGTTTTAAGTGAAAACCACAGCTCTTTACCCTTAAGATGTTCGGGAACAGTAACCTCTGCCTCGAAAAATGCAGTGCCGTCGGGCGTAAAGTACATATCGCCCTTGCGGAGAGCTCTCCATCCTTCAGGATAATATTCATACTGCATTTCCGCTACCTGACGGGCATCACGGACAGTAAGATTCTCTATTTCGAATTTTTCATCGTATATGTATCTTTTAAGCCATCCGAAGCGTAAATCTGTCCACTCTTCAGGCCTCAT
Organism: Acutalibacteraceae bacterium; assembly: GCA_045637365.1. Classification (GTDB taxonomy): domain Bacteria; phylum Bacillota; class Clostridia; order Oscillospirales; family Acutalibacteraceae; genus UBA6857. The sequence goes on along the minus strand of JAZTZH010000030.1, from coordinate 7,553 downwards.
ACTTCTTCTTACAACTTTAATGTGTGCCATACCGATTCACCCCTCAGTCCTTATCCCAGAAGAATGGCTTTTTCTTCTGAGCGATAATCTTTACCTTTTCGCCCATATCACGGAGTATCTCACTTTCAATCCAGCTGATACAGCGTTCAACGATAAGGCATTTCGAGCATTCTCCCTGCAGAAGCACGGTGAGAATACCGCCCTCATAGGAAACGAAATCGAATTCTCCGCCGTCACCCTGAAGCTTTGGCTTAATGATGCTTTCAATATAATTTTTCATATTTTAACCTCTGTTTTTTTATTGTAAATATTTTATACCAAATCAGAAACAGAGTCAACACGAAAAAGAAAAATTCCTCTCTAACACGGTAAACTTCGAACAGTATCAGAAAAGGAACAGTCCTCTGAAAGAGCTTCTTACGGAAAAAGATTTAAAAAAATCAAATATACCTAAGGGCAAAAACCCCCGACCTTCAGAAAGTCGGGGGTTGATTCATACGCAGGAGAAAAAGAAGCTTCTCCGTTTATGTACTTATAATTCTACCGATTTACAGATTTCCGGAACAATAAACTCTATTTCCGGATGATTCTTTTCAGTCATTCGTTTCAGTCTTTCCACGCTGACATTACGTGTAAGCGGCGGAAAAGCATCATCAAAATGATCGACAAAGATTTTCTTCGGACGGTATCTGTCTATAAAGTCCTTCGTTTTTTCGGGAACGAAAACGCTTCCTCCGTTAGCGAGAATCAGAAGGTCTACGTCCTCGGGATATACCTCGTCCGGATGCTCACGGAAGGAGCCTGTAAGAAAAATCTTTTTCCCGTGAGCTTCAATCTCATAGGCGACTATCTCTCCTCCTTCGGGCATTTTACGGTTCTGTCCTGCCTGCCAGAGTAAACGGGGAAAGCCTACGACACATTTAGGCACGACAGAAAGAATGTAAATCGGATCAAAGATAATATGTCTGAAGCGACGTGCACGGATAGTATAATCACCTATCTGAACCGTATCGTCAGGTGCTATGACATTAATTCTCTTCTCAGGCACTCCCATCTCCGTAAGTGACTTTTTAGGCGTTGCAGTACAATAAAAGGGAACAGCTTCATCCTTCTGTGCCAGTTCGGGAATGCTGTAGATATGATCAAAATGACCGTGTGTTACAAAAACAGCATCAAATCCCACAAAGCCTTCTATGGGTGTGGTTTCTATGTGCTTATTCATTCTCACGAAGGGATCGAAAAGCAGCTTGGTTTTACCGTCGTCAATTCCGACGGTAGCAGTTCCGTACCAGGTAATCTTCATATTAAACAACCTCTCCTTTTGATGTTATGAAAATTTTCTGTCTCTTAACATATTCATTATACGAAAGAAATGGTAAATAAAGCAAAAATGATTAATTAAATATATGTAAACAATGAACTGCCCCCACAAAAAGTGAGGGCAGCAGGTTTGCTGATATAATAAATCAGAACGGTAAAAAACTATAAATTATCAATTTCAGACTTTGGCACTTCAACATATCGACCGGGTGCAAAGAGTGTATCGGTTGTATCTTCAAGTTTTGATAATAGTTCATAAGCATCCACTTCAAACTGAAGGTGTTCCTCTTCTTCGGGAAGCTCATTTCTTGCGATACAGATAAACTCACCTTTTTCCCAATCTATACTGAAGCTTGTAACCATTGTTGTCGAATCTGAAACGTCAAAGAATTCCTCTTCGCCGTCTTTAAATGCCTCTCGTATAAGCTCAAACAATGCATCCTTACCGATTTTTATAATACGGTATTTATCATCAGGAATTCTTTTCTGATTATTCAAAAAGATACCTCCGAAATTTCTTATTTATCTTACGATGTCTTTGTCACTATCTCCACAGTGTCAGCCTTGCCACCTTTTACATAATCGCCGTTACTGTAATATGCCTTCGAATTAATGCTTACCGAAGCACCCTCAGGCACATACAGAACAGCCTTCATATCCTCGGGAAGAGTAAGGCTGACAGCATAGCCCTCTGAAGTCTTTTCATAATCCAGTGTGATTAAGCCCTTTACGCTCGGAACCGTACAGCTCATACTGTCAGAAAGAGCGTACTGCGGATCTATTTTAACCTTCTCATAGCCTGCCTCCACAGGTGCGACACCTGCGAAATGCTTACTCATTATAACGAGAGGTCCGCCGCTCCATGCGTGATTCATAGTACCTCGCCAGGACTCCCAGAACTCCCAGAGAGTAGAGTAATCTTCATTCACCATACCCTCATATCTTGCCTTGATTCTGTCTCTTGCCGCCTCATATTCTCCCATTTTACAGAGAGCCTCGAGAACGTAGTATTCCATATAAGGACTCGAGTTTTTAGTGGAAGTGAGCACTTTCATAACAGTGTTATACTGCTCTTTTTCTGCAAGTCCCGACAGAACCGCAAGCGCATTGGCTCTGTCGTCAGGCTTTTTCACATCCTCACTCTTGAATCCTTTTTCCGTCCAGAGAGTCTTGTATCCTTCTGAAATAGCATTCTTTCTTTCGGTAATAAATGAGATATCCTCATCTTTACCTAAAAGCTCTGCCATTTTCTCCGTAGCGGAAAGAGCATAGTAAACCCAGGCATTTTCGATAGCGGTCATATCCGCTTTATCGCCCCAGTCGGGCCAATCCCAGGAGCCGCTGCGATGAACAACAAGATTATTTTCACCCATTTCCCAAAGCTTAAGATAATCAATGGAAGGACCGTAAACCTTTTCGATAAAAGCCTTGTCTCCGGTATATTCATAGTAGGTGAGGAAGCCCACGATTCCCGCAAGCTGCTGAACGGGAAGCTCAAAATAGTCACCGCTTATAGGTACTACGGTCTGCAGAACCTTCGTTTCATCAGTGTGGGAAAGCATAGCCTCCACGCCCTTCTGATACAGCAGATAGGAATTACTGTCCATAGAGTACATCGTCATAATCATTTCACTGGTGACATCACCCCACCACTGTGCTCTTTCTCTGTCGGGACAGTCCATAAAATTATCGCGCATAGTAACATAAAGCGTACGCAGAGATTTCTGCCACAGAGAATTAAGGAATTCATCCTCGCATTTAAAATCTCCGCTGAATGAGCTGTCATAACCCGTTTCACGGTACATAAGAGAAAGAACTGTAACACCTTTAGGTATTTTATAGGTAATATGTTCACCGTTAAACCAGCCTAAAGCCTCAAACTCCTGCTCGCCCTCTTTGGTTATATAGGTGGTCGAGACAGCACCGATCAATGTGTTCTCCGTCGTTATACGAATCTTTTTACCGGCAGGTGCTATGATTTTAAGATAGGGAGTAAGCTGTGCATTATAGGGAATATCCACAGTGATTTTTTCACCGAAAACTTTACGTACGGTATAATTTTCATAATCCATTGAGTTCTCATAAGCTTTAAGGCCGTAATCCTTAAGGAAAGGTATTCCTCTCGGATAAAGCTTTCCGTAAGCACCCTCACCGCCGACAGCATATTCGACCGCATTTTCCCAGGCACTGACATCATAATCTTCCCTTAACCAGTCACTCATATCTTCTCTCGCATCGAAATAAATGCTATATTCGGGAAGCCTGTAGTTAGGCGGATACAGATCCGAGTCCACATAAGCACTGTTTCTTTTTACCTTCCAGCTACTGTCGGAAATCAGAGTGATACCTTCTCCTACAGCTTCGAAAAGGAATCCACCCTGACCGCTGCCGCTATAGGAATAACTCGTTTCATCATCCCAGTACCACACCAGAGCAGAAACAGAGTTTTCACCTTTTCTGAGATACGGAGCAATATCTACGCTGTCATAATATCCGCCGCTTTTATCAGGACCTCGTTTTACATTTCCCTCAAAAACAACGGTTTCTCCGTTTATGTAAAGCCAATATTTCGAATCAGCCGAGATGTGAGCCGTAAGTTTTTTGGGAAGCTTGTCAATAGTTACCTTTTTATTCAGGCACATCCACACATTTTTCTCAGTCAGATTTTCCTTATCCCATATCCACTTCGCCTTCCAGTCGGTTTTCTCCGCTGTAAAAACGGTTCTGTATTCAGGAATACTTTCGGGAATACTGTAATCATTTGTATATGGTATCATTTCCGCTTTCCCCCACGAAAAAAGTGATGAAATAAAAGCCGCCGCTATGGCAAGATAAGAAATAATGGTCTGTATAATATTCATATTGACCCTCCCTGTTATCATCTCCGATGATATTTTTTATATTTTATCATAATCGGACAAGAATTTCAAGGATACAAAATTCATCAGATTCAGCTATATTCAACTTATTATGTCATTACATAAATATATAAAGCATAAAAATCAATCCCGAAAATACCGCCATTCACGGATTTTCGGGATATTGTTTTAAAAAATTCCTCAGCAACTTGTAGGGATGTACCCATTTTAGGCCCTTTTTTGAGGTCACTTTTTCGCCCGTTTTTTGGGTGTTTTTAGACAAAACAAAAGCCCGTGAAGCCTTATAAATAAAGGATTCTAGGGCATTGGTGCTGAACCGGTACTGTGTTGCCACCGAGGGATTTTAAGGGGATGAATTCTTCTCGGATTTTTAAGCTTTTTCGTTGAACTTTGCGGTCACTGCAAGCCGTCTGAAACATAGACCGCACAAGGCCTCAGAGCCTCCTGATAATACAAAAAACACCTCCAAAGTCCCTCGTTACAAACATTGTTGCCCTGCAGAAAAATCCCGGAAATCGGAGGGCAAACGGAGGGCATTTGGAGGGCAAAATATGAATCAGCTGCTGACAGACTAAAAAATGGAGTTGATTTATATGACAAAAAGACAGTATTATGAAATTCAATTTGCAACCTATCCCGACATAGTAAACCTCAAGCAGTTCCGTGAAATGCTTGGCGGCATAGGTGAAGGCACCGCACTGAAACTGATGCAGGAAAACAGAGTTGAGCATTTTAAGCTGCGAAATGTGTATTACATACCGAAAGACAGTGTTATCGACTATCTACTCGGCTATCATTACAGAAGGTATAAGAAGCTTCTCCGTCACAAGATTGAGAGGTGATATTATGTCAAATGTTATTGAAGAGTTATATTACGGTAACCTCGAGCCGCAGGAGCTGACAACGGAAATCACACCTAAGCTTAAAAAGAAGCTGAGTGCACTTGTAAAGAAAGAGGAAGAGCTGTCAGCTATGCTCCCCGAAAAGGAAAAAGAGCTGTTCGCAAATTATGTGAGTGCTTACAATGAGTTTTCAAGCATAAGCAATTCTGATAGTTTTATATCGGGGTTCAGGTTGGGTGCAAGGTTTGCGTATGATACGTTTACAAAGGGATAGGTCGAGGTGTAAAAGTTTTGTATCACTGTGGTGATACTTCTTGTAATTGCAGTGATATAAAACGTCAAAGTGCAAAGCAGACAACAAACTTTACACTTTGGATTGCACTTTGAAAACTCCAAAGTGCCACGATAACTCAAAAATGGCACTTTGGATGGCACTTTGGAGCAATCTTCTAAAAAAATCCCGTCGAAATCTAAAAAACAAAACTACCTCCTTGATTTTGTACGGTAGTGTACTGGTCAAGGTGGTTGGCTTACTTGTAAAGTCCCTTTTTCAGTACATCAAACAAAAGATTCTTGTTGAATTATATAATAAGGTGGTTTATACTGTAATAAAGAGGTGAGAATAAATGATTATTTCTAAAGGAAAAAACAATTTCAAAAATAACGAGTATTCTTATTGGGAGTGGTCTGCGCCTATTTTACAAACCTACGATGAGGTTATATCAAAGATAAAAGAACTGAATTTGCATGGCAAGGTTATAAAAAGCTTCTACACAGTTGGTATGGGATACAATTGGACAGAAGATAATATAGGTGAAGCGATTTATAATTCATTGGAAGAAATGATTAATTCAAAACAAATATCTGCTGAAGGGCCTTTTCCGTTTTTGCCTAACGGTGTATATATTTCAAGACACGCTGAAATTGATGAACCATTTTTAATTGAGTTTGAAGACGGAGACATCCTTTGCATTGATTACAGCGAGGGCAGCAGTGTCAGAATGGAAATGAATACTATTCCTAAAAATATAGATTTCGGGACAAATAGAAAGACATTTCATCCCAATATTCTTTTTGAAAGCCTTATTGGAAAAAGAGTTGTTTCGGTTGAAGTTACTACATCTACAGAGTGTGATGATTTTACAGGATCTCATGGTCTTGAACTTGATGAACAGGACGCATATATCACTAAAATATCCATAGTATGTAAACAAGAAAATGATTGGAAACGAGAAAAGCTGGAGTTTTCATCGTTTTATGATTATGGTATAGTTGCCGTAACCGATTATGCAGGAATAACATTGACCATACACGCCCCGGAAATAAAAAAAGTAGTAAAAGGTTTTGCCGACGAAGATATTCTCAATCTGCCAGACGACTATCATTTTGATGATTGATTTTAATCTCTTATATCACCCCTCCTTACCTTGTGTATCACAACGTAAGGAGTTTTTTATATTTTAGTTTTCTCCAACCCCATTGCCTTAACCTTACTTTTGATATATAATGAAATCATAAGTAAAACTAAGGAGTGCAAAAAAATGGAAAAGAACAAACTCTCAGTATGGCAAAGTGCCTGCATAATCACAGGCTACGGTGTCGGCGGCGGTATTATGGCTATGCCCTACCTTGCCGAAAAGAACGGTATTTTAATGGCTATGGTTATTCTCGTGCTGTCCTTCCTTGCCAACTTAATCATCCACCTTATGATTGCCGATATTTCAATCAAAAGCGGCGGCAAATCACAGATTGTTGAGGTTTTCTCAAAGTATCTTTTCACAGGTAAATTCCAAAAGCCTATTACACTTTTCTTCTTCGTGGTTATGGCTCTCGTTATGTTCACTAACCTTGCCGCTTACATATCAGGTGCCGCTGAAATCATCACCGACCTTATCGGTGTGCCGATGATAGTGTCAAAGCTTATCTTCTACGTGGCAGCCGCAAGTGTTGTTCTCTTCGGACTTAAGGCTGTAGGCCTCAGTGAAAGTGTAGCCGTGTCTGTTATCTTCGGTGTTGTAGGTGTGCTCGGTGTATGCTCCCTTTTTAACATCAAAAATCCTCTCAGCTTTTCTATCGGTCAGCCGAATCACATCCTTGCCTTCTTTGGTATGGCTATGCTTGCCTTCTCGGCTTTCTTCTCCGTACCCCAGGCAGTTAAAGGACTTGACGCTGACGCTAAAAAGGTTAAAAAGGCTGTTTTTATCGGTCTTTCAAACAACCTCATATTTATGGTTGTTATCATTCTCTGTGCGCTCCTTGCCTCAACAGAGGTTACAGAGGTTGCTATGATCGGCTGGAGTAAGGGTATCGGTGCGTGGGCACAGATTGCAGGCTCAATCTTCACCGTACTTGCTATGATTACAAGCTATTGGGCAATCTCCCTTGCCCTTGCTGACATTACAGAAGAACAGATTAAGAAAGATAAGCGTATCTGCTGGATTATCGCAACACTTCCCTCACTTCTTATGACCTTCCTTAACCTTGGCGGTTTTATGGAGTTTATGAGAATCGG
>JAZTZH010000029.1:0-27875 GCA_045637365.1 Acutalibacteraceae bacterium | reverse complement strand
GAGCATCTGCCTTACAAGCAGAGGGTCACAGGTTCGAGCCCTGTTGTTCCCACCAATGGCCCGGTAGTTCAGTTGGTTAGAACGCTAGCCTGTCACGCTAGAGGTCGACGGTTCGAGCCCGTTCCGGGTCGCCATTTTAAGGGGAATTCAAAAGAGTTCTCTGTATGCCTCTGTAGCTCAGTTGGTAGAGCAGTGGACTGAAAATCCACGTGTCGTTGGTTCGATTCCGACCGGAGGCACCAAATATGCGGATGTAGCTCATCTGGTAGAGCGCCACCTTGCCAAGGTGGAGGTAGCGAGTTCGAGCCTCGTCATCCGCTCCAAAAAACCTCGTTCTTTGAACGAGGTTTTTCATTTATGTCTGAAGGACATAACTTCATTCAGCGGAGCTTGTGACACTGACTTCATTACGGCTTTTAAGCCGTACTTCATTGTGGAACATAGATGAATGAAGTTACCTTACGACAAACGGATTCACTTCTCCACATACGAATACAGTCAAAAAGGAACGGTCGGTGCCGTTCCTTTTTTAGTCATATTTTCTTTTCTCTTTATATATTCTTGCAAGTGAAACAATCGGTAAAATCAGAGTGAAAATGAAAAAGCCGAAGCTGAATTTTCTGTCCTGTTCCACCTTTTCAGTATACTCGGAATAGGAAAGTATAACCTTATCCTCGTCAGCAAGCTCCACAATTTCTCCGTCAATGCTGTCATATGTAACTGTTAACGGTGTACCACTTTTGATAGCTTCTACACTTTCTTTGAGACCGTTACCGAGATATCCTAAATATATGTAGTATGAGCTTTCGTCGGTAAAATATAAATTAAGACCTTTATTTTCTATCCGTCTACCCTGTATCATTTTGCAGTGGCTGTAGGTTGCAACTGTGGTTTCACAGACATCTTTCGGTATGGGAGAATAATAATACCAATTAAGAAAAACCATAATACAAGCAATTATTGAAAGTGGAAGGGAAAGCTTTATTCTCAAAGGAACCAAAGAGGGCTTTCGGTATTTTTTCTTCTTTTTCATTTTTATCACCGTAAATATTGTAGCACAGACGGGCGTTATTTTCAACTGTTGAAAATAATGACAGCCTATGGTATAATTTGGCATAGGCAAAAGGTGGTGAATATATGTCCAACCGTGAAATAATGCTTAAAGCACTTAACAGAACAGTAATCAAAGATCTGAAATCACAGGGCTTTACAGGTAAATATCCTCATTTCAAAAAGAAAAAGGATAGCTGTATCGAGCTTATAAGCTTTCAGACTAATAAATACGGCGGCTCATTTACTGTGGAGCTTTCTGCAGTGTTCCCTGATAGTAAGGTTACTAATCTTTCGGATTTGAATGCACAGGTTGATGAGAATGACATTGAAGTAGCCTGCACTAATCAGCGGTACCGCCTTAATGGTTTATTTGACGGATGGTTTTACTACAGAGATGTTTACAGACTTCCCGACGGCTATTATGAGGATATTCCCGAAAGCAGGGCGGACATATTTACCGCACCTGAGGACTGGGAGCTTTTACAGCCCTTTGATGAAATAACTGCTGAAAACATCTGTGAGGAAATAAGCTTACAGTTAGATGATGCCTTTGAATGGCTTTATAACTTCGAAAGAAAAAGTCTTAAGAAAAACGCAAAACATATTAAACTTGCCGTAGAGGAAGAAAAGGTTTTTAACAGAAGAATTCTCGTCTTGGTTGCGGACTTTTTTATTATGCTGATGGGCTCGCTTTTATTTATTTTAGGCGGTGAAAAGGGCGTGGGTATTTTCTTTCTTGTTTTAACATTTCTCTTTATAGCAGTAATATTTGTGACTCCGAAAAGCTATGTGTTTTCTGAAGAACGGTTAGTTATAAAGTATTTTTTCAGACAGGAGGAAAATATCCCTTGGCAAAATGTAAGATATGTTTTAAAGAGTCATGAGAAAGTGACGAGGTACAGTTATCTTGATGTTTACGAGGTAGGATATTATTCCGAAGAAAAGCGTCCTTTTTATATGAGGGGACGGGTAAGTAAAAATAAAAAGACAAAAGCATTAATGGAAAAATACTGCCCGATGAGGGTAGAATAACAAAAAGGGCAGGCTCCCTGTGCTGACTGGCACAGCGGCAACCTGTCCTGTTGTCTTTGTTTTTCATATTCACACTTCCTTTACGAATACACCTTGACTTTTATCTTGCCTCGGTATTATAATTAAAATGATACACAATGCTCGTATAACACGTGTAAAGAGGGAAAATATGAACACTGATTATGACAGACATCAGACGGAGAGGGTGCTTTCTCTCGCTCTCGACCTCGGCAAAAGTATGATTAAATGCGGAGCCGAAATGAACAGGGTAGAGGAAACCATTATCCGTATAGGCTATGCCTACGGGATGAAAAGCACCGAGGTTTTTTCCGTCGTATCTATGATAACTGCGACGGTTGCCGATGAGGGCGGAAGAACACATACTGAAACCAGACGTATTTATTCTTATTCCATTAACTTCGATAAGCTCGAACAGCTTAATGCTCTTTCCCGTAAAATCTGCTCCGAAAAGCCGGATACGGAAAAGGCAAGAGAAGAGCTGGAAAAAATTATGGTGCCGTCAAGGCTCTTCAATCCCATTGTTCTTTTCGGTTATATGCTCGCTTCGGCAGGCTTTGCCGTGTTTTTCGGCGGAACGGTAATGGACGGTATCGCCACTATTCCCATTTCCGTTATGATTTACCTGCTTAACTCCTTCGTCAAGGTTACAGGTGCCAGTCGTCTCTTCTTTACGGCACTGACATCTGCTCTGGCAGGCTCTCTTGCTCTTGTTTTCGTGCGCTTCGGCTTCGGAAACAATGCGGATATGATAATGATAGGTAATATAATGCTTCTTATTCCGGGTCTTATGATGACTAACTCCGTACGAGAGATGCTCTGCGGTGACCTTATGTCGGGTATTCTCAGACTGCTCGAATCGGTTATTCTTGCCCTGTCAATAGCTGTGGGCTACGCTATACCCATTTATATTTCGGGACTTCTGGGGGTGTGAAAATGGAATTCAAAGAAATTATATCTCTTCTCGTTTCCGGTGTTATCGGCACCGTAGGCTTTTCCATTCTCTTCAAATCAAATAAAAGCAGAGTTTTCTGCTGTGCAGTGGGCGGCGCTCTGGTGGTATTTATCTATGCTATGTGTGTAAGGGTTTCAGATAACCTTTTCTTCCAGAATTTCGTGCCATCTCTTTTCGCTACTGTTTACGCTGAAATTATGGCAAGAGTGATGAAGGCACCCACCACACCTATTTTAGCCTGTTCCATTATAGCGCTTATTCCCGGTTACAGGCTCTATTACACCACATATTATTTCGTGACGAGTGAAAATATGGAGCTGTTTCAGAGTGAGCTTTTAGCTATGCTTCAGGTGGCGGCGGGTATATGTGTCGGCATTACCTGTGTTTCTGTTATCGTCAACGAAATTAACCGACATAAATTCAAGCAAATTTTCGAAAACCGTTAAAAGAAAAAAGGAGAAAATCAATATGAGTAAAATTAAAGATGCGGCTTTTTCCGTAGTAGGCAAGGTTTACACCAAAATCAACTCGCTTTCACAGGCTGAACAGCAGAGAAGCGCAGCAGAAAAAATTATAACACCCGGTATGCCCGAACTTCTCAGAGATGCCGCCGCAAAGGGTTCTGTGCTTCTAAAAAATGACGGAGTTCTTCCTCTTAAGGAAGGGTCATCAGTTTCACTTTTCGGCAGAGTGCAGAAGGACTGGTTCTACACAGGCTACGGCTCAGGCGGTGACGTAAATAAGCCCTATGCCGTTAACCTTATCGAAGGTATCAGAAACTGCGAAAAGCTCACTTTAGACGAGGAAACTGCAGAGTTTTACGAAAAATGGTGCGACAGAAATGTTATCGACCACGGCTTCTGGGGACATTGGCCACGCTTTTACCCCGAAATGCCCATCGGTGAGGACTTCGTAAAGAGAGCCACAGGCGACACAGCGGTAGTGGTTATCGGCCGATCCAGCGGTGAGGACAGAGAAAACGCTTTGGAAAAGGGCAGTTACTATGCTACTGACGAAGAAATCGCTATGCTCAAGAGCGTTACCTCCGTGTTCGATAAGACAGTAGTTCTTTTCAATATCGGATGTATTATGGATTTAAGCTTCCTCGAGCAGTTCGGTGACAAGATTTCCGCTGTTCTCGTAGTATGGCAGGGCGGTATGGAAAGCGGTAATGCCGTGGCAGATATGCTCTGCGGTAAGGTATCACCCTCAGGTAAGCTTCCCGCTACCGTGGCAAGAGAATATGAGGACTTCCCCTCAGCTGCTGATTTTGGCAATAAGGAATACAACAACTACACCGAAGATATTTATGTAGGCTACCGCTATTTTGAAACCTTCTCTAAGAACAGAGTCCTTTATCCCTTCGGCTTCGGTCTTACCTACGGCGATTTCGATACTAAGTTCATTTCTGCCGAAGAAAAGGAAGACGGCTTTGAGTTTGTTCTTGAGGTCAAGAATAAGGGTGAATACGCATCTGCTTATGCTCCGCAGATTTATGTAGAAAAGCCCTGCGGTGTTTTAGGTAATCCCTACCGTGAGCTTTGCGCTTTCGGAAAGACCAAGGTACTCGCAAAGGGTAAAAAAGAAAAGCTTACACTCTATGTTTCAAAATACTCCCTTTCTTCCTATGACGAGCAGGGCAAGACAGGCTATAAGTCCTCCTATGTAATCGAAAAGGGTGCATACGGCTTCGCTGCAGGTGACAATGTAAGGGATGCGGTGAAGGTTTACGAATGGACTGCAGAGGAAACTGTTCTCTATCAGGCACTTTCACAGGTAGCCGCACCGAGAGAAGACTTCGAAATCGTAACTGCCGCTATTAACGGCGGAAGATATTATATCGACAAAAAGCCTGTATTCAAGAAAGAATACGACCTTAAGCAGATTATTACCGATAACCTTCCCGAGGGTAAGGAAATCACAGGTGATAAAGGTTATAAGCTCATCGATGTAAAAGAGGGCAGAGTGTCCATGGAGGACTTCGTGGCACAGCTCAGTCTTGACGAGCTCGAAGCTATTTCACGCGGTGATTACATAATGAACAGTCCTCTCGGTGTTTCAGGTAATGCGGGCTGCTTCGGCGGTGTTCTTCCCTCTCTCCGTGAAAAGGGCATCCCTGCCGCTACAACTACCGACGGTCCCTCAGGCATCCGTCTTTCCGCTTCCTGTTCACTCATTCCCATCGGTACACTTTTAGCAAGTACCTTTGACGAAAAGTTTACCGAGGAGCTTCTCGCTAAGCTCGGTGAAGAAATGGCTGACAGAGGCACAGATATTCTTCTCGCACCCGGTATGAATATTCACAGAAATCCTCTCTGCGGACGTAACTTCGAATACTTCTCCGAAGACCCATATCTCTGCGGTAAAATCGCAGCCGCCTATGTAAGAGGTGTTCAGAGAAATGGAAAATCTGCCTGTCCGAAGCATTACGCATGTAATAATCAGGAATTTAACCGTAACGGAAACGATTCAAGAGTATCCGAAAGAGCTCTCCGTGAAATTTATCTCCGTGGCTTCGAAATCTGCGTAAAGGAAGCACAGCCGAAAAATATTATGACCTCCTATAACCTCATCAACGGTGTATGGGGACATTATAACTACGAGCTCTGTACTCTCGTTCTCAGAGATGAATGGGGCTACACAGGTAATGTTATGACCGACTGGTGGATGAGAAAGTCAAAGAGTCAGGAATTCCCCGTTATGGAAGACCAGGCATACAGAGTAAGAGCGCAGGTTGACGTGCTTATGCCCGGCGGCGGAAGAACAGGTAAAAATAAAAAGCCTGACGGCACACTCCTCGCTTCCTACGGCAAGGAAGGCGGTATCACTCTCGGTGAAATGCAGAGAACTGCCGCTAATGTTCTTCGCTTCGTGATGAACAGCACCGCTATGGACAGAATATAAGAAACAGGAGGAAAAAGTTATGCCCTTAATTACAGCTAAAACATCCGTAGAAATCTCCAAGGAAAAGGAAATCGCACTCAAAGAAAAGCTCGGTAAGGCCATTGAACTTATCGGTAAAAGCGAAAGCTGGCTTATGGTTGATTTTCAGGATAACCGTCGCCTCTGGTTCAAAGGTACTGACGAGGACTGCGGAATTATTGAAGTAGATCTTTTAGGTAAAGCAAGTGACAGCGGTTACGATGCCCTTACGGAAAAGATAACTGAAATCGTCTGCAGTGAGCTTCCTATCGATAAAAGCAGACTTTATGTAAAATATAATGAAATTGGCCATTGGGGTTACAGTGGATTTAATTTCTGAATTAAGGTAAAACAAACGGACAGAAACTTTTAACTTTCTGTCCGTCTTAGTTTTTATATTCATTAGTCAGTCCTAAAATATAATCTGTACTTACTTGATAAAATAAAGATAATTTTATAAGAATTTCAGTTGGTATATCTCTTTGACCGAGTTCGTAGTTGCTGTAGACCTGTTGGGAACAATTGAGTATATCTGCAATATCTTTCTGAGTGAGGTCCTTATCTTCTCTTAAATCCCGTATGCGTTTATATAACATTTTCATCACCTGAATTTAATTATAATCCACTGCAAAATGCAGTATTGACTTTTACTGCGTTTTGCAGTATAATTTTTACAGCATGCCAGAATTTTTATTTTATACGAAAATTAAGGAGGAATTTTTATGAAAAAATTAGTTGCAGTTATGTTATCACTCATTATGCTGTTTACTGCTTTGCCTGTTTGCGCTTTCGGTGCTTCGGATTCAGATGTTGTACCTGTCAGCGTGGAATGCAAAGACAGTTATCCGCTTTCGTTAAAAGAAATAGAGCAGGCGGGTTATGCGGAAAAATTCTCACTGATGACCTCTGATATTGACTATGAATTTGAAATAACCCTTTCTGACGGCAGAACATTTCTGGCGGTTAACGGCTTATCTCTTTTACCTGAGGATGTAGAAAAATTTGCTCTTGATTTGGGCGACGGCCGTGTGATGATTGCCTTTGCTCACGTAGATACTGAGGAATGCCGTCAGATAAAAGAGCAGGGCGGAGGCAGAGTGCCTGTTTATATTGAAGTTAATGTTTTCAAATATAGTCTTGGCCTCGGAATCAGCATTACTCCCGAAAAAGAATATATTCTTCAAACAGAAAAGGAAACGGTACCTCAGTTTGTTACAGTCAAACCTGTTTCAGGCATTCCTGAATATGTTTATGAGGGTGCTACAGGTGTAAATTTCGAAAATACAGTCTTTGAGCTTAAGTACTACGACGGTACCGTTAAAAATGTAACACCTGTTTATACCGATGAAATAGGCAGAGAGTTCTGTCTCGACGGAAAGCCTGCCGTAAGCTATTACGACTGGGATAAAAAGGAAACGAGTATTCATTTCCTCGATGCAGAGCTTACCGTACCTGTTAAGGATGTTTTACCTTGTCCCATTAAAGAGGTGAAAATAACTGATGTTACCTGTAACGGAAATCTGGAGATGACTGTAGCCTTTGATGTTATATATAACGACGGTACCGTAAAATCTTATACAAAGACAGCTGAAGCAAAGCTTTTAAGCGGAAGGTACAGCTACTGCGGTCAAATAGAAGGTTATAATGTGATTGTCGGTGCTGATACACGTATTAAGGACGGAGAGGCAGTGGTGAGTATAGGCGAAATTGTCAGTACTGAAAATTTTGAAATAGAATATGAGGGTATTTATGCCACCTTTATCGGTACAATAATTCTGTTTTTCCGTGCGGCTATTGAAAAAGTAAAAAATATTTTTTACTTATAATATTGAAAATACATAAGAAAAAGGGGGACAGATTCCCTGTGCGGACTCGCACAGCGGTAATCTGTCCCCCTTGTGTGTCGGAACCTCTCCGTCTTTGCTCTGCAAATCCAACTCTCCTGAAAGGTCATTCCGCCCTACAATTACCAACGTAAAAGCGGCGGAATATCGTTCTGTTGCCTCTGAAGCCTTTCCCTGCAATTGCACATTCCGCATTCCGAATTCTGCGTTGATTTATGCAATTTGCATAGTTTTCACCCCTTATTTTATACTTGCTTTTTTTTACCAAAATTGTTACAATGTACATTAGAATACCTTATATAATAAGGAGTAACTATGGGAACCTTTGACTTTTGCTGTAAACCTACCTTTAATAACATTTCCGAAGATAAAAGAAATAAAATTCTTTCCGTAGCTATTAACGAATTCGCCTGTAACGGCTTCGAAAATGCTAACATCAATACCATCGCCAAAAAGGCACAGGTCAGCGTAGGTTCGCTTTATAAGTATTTCGACACTAAAACCGATTTGTTCCTCACCAGCGTCAATTACGGTATACAGAATTTAGAGGCTGTTATGGAAGATGTTATAGTCAGTGATGTTCCCATTATGGAAAAGTTCGAAAGACTCATAAGAATCGCTATCGAGTCTTCACGAAAGGACCATATTCTCATAAAGCTTTATAATGTAGTGACCAGTCAGACTAACTCTGCCGTGGCTGAAACCGTTGCAACCCAGATGGAAAGTCTTGCCTGCGAAGCCTACAAAAGAGTCATAGCTGAGGGCCAGGAGCAGGGAGAAATCCGTAAGGACATCGACACGGGTATGGCGGCTTATCTGGTGGATAACATTCTGATGAATATTCAGTTTACCTACGCCTGTGACTATTATAAGGAAAGATTTAAAATCTATTCAGGTGACGACATCTTCGAAAAGGATGAGGTAGTCATCGCTAACATTCTCCGCTTCGTTAAGGCGGCATTAAAAACATAAATAATTCCCGAAAGGATGTATAATATGAAATACGCACTCGCTTACGACATCGGTACCACAGGTGTAAAAACCTGTCTTTTTGAAATCGGTGACACTATTAAACTTCTCTCTGACGCTAATGAGGGCTACGAGCTTTACATTTTGCCTGACGGCGGTGCAGAGCAGGATCCCGACGAATGGTGGGAGGCTATGAGAAATACTACCAAAGCAGTTTTCGCTAAAACTGACATAAAGCCTGAACAGGTTGACGGTATTTCCTTCTGCTCACAGGCACAGGGTCTCGTTCTCGTTAATAAAGAGGGCAGACATATCCGCCGTGCTTTCAGCTATATGGACCAGAGAGCCAGAAAAGAACAGAAGGAGCTTATGGACCACGGCTTCCTTCATCAGATTGCCGGTGCTTCTCTTCCGAAACTTTTAGTTTCTCTTGCCAAAACAGGTGCCGTAGCCGCATCAGTTAAGGACCCCGTTTTCAAATATAACTGGGTTAAGAATAACGAGTCCGACAGCTATGAAAAGATTTACAAGTGGCTCGACGTTAAGGAAGCACTTATCGCACGTATGACAGGTAAGTTCGTTATGACCGAGGACTCTGCTTTCGGTACACTTCTTTTCGATATACATAAAAAGAAATGGAGCCCCGAGGTTTGTAAAATCCTTAAGGTTAATATGGATCACCTTCCCGAAATCATCAAATCCACTGATGCAGTAGGCGGTCTTACTGCCAAGGCAGCTGAGGAGCTTGGTCTCGCTGAGGGTACCCTCGTATTCGGCGGCGGTATGGATGCTTCTCTTATCGGCGTAGGCGCAGGTGCTGTTAATAATAATGAAACTCACGTTTATATGGGTACATCAGGCTGGGTTTCTACTGTAGTAGACAAGAGTATCGTTGACGCTTCTGCTATGATTGCTGCAGTAGTAGGTGCAAGACCCGGATATTATAACTACTTCGCAGAGCTTGAAACTGCAGGTAAGTGTCTCGAATGGGTTAAGAATCACCTTGCGCTCGACGAAATCGGTATCTATCTTAAAAAGACAGACGTTGCTGAAGATATGGAAAGCAAGTTCACTAACCTTTATCAGTACCTTTCATCAGTTATCGAGCAGGTTCCCGCAGGCTCAAACGGTGTAATGTTCACTCCCTGGCTTCACGGTAACCGCTGTCCCTTCGAAGATCCTAACTCCAGAGGTATGTTCTTTAACCTTAGTATCGAAACAGGCAAGAGTGAAATGATCCGTGCGGTTGTCGAGGGTGTATGTATGCATATGAGATGGATGCTCGAAACTCACGAAAAGAAGACCAAGACATCCAATGTTATCCGCTTCGTAGGCGGCGGTGCTCTTAACGATTCCACCAGCCAGATTTTAGCTGATATTACCGGCAGAGTGGTTGAAACCGTACCCAGTCCTCAGAATGTAGGCGCTGTAGGTGCCGCTATCGTAGTAGCAGTAGGTCTCGGTGTTATCGACGGCATCGGCAAGGCAAACCTTCTCATCGACGCTGAAAAGAAATTCACTCCCAATAAGTTAAACAAGCCCGTTTATGATAAGATGTTCGCAGCATATAAGGAACTTTATCCCGCAAATAAGAAAGTATTCAAAATGCTTAACGGCTGATAAAACAAATAAATTTAAGGTAGCTGACTTTAACTGTGAAGGCTCACGGTTAAGGTCAGCTGATTCGTTTTTTCACGGTGGTTTTAAGCGGTGAAAATAAAGGGTTTTACAGGGAAAAAAGAGGCGTAAGTGCCACCTTTTTTATTGACAAAATATACCGTCGGGCTTATAATTACTGATAGTAAATTTTTCATATAACAAAAATACGGAGAAAAAATATGAATGAAAGAAAACAGATAATTGAAAGGAAAAACATAGCACTTTTCATTGTGCAGTTATTTCTGAATCTGATTATGCTTGGCCTTCCGCTCATTGTGACTGACGGTTATTATAACATTACAGAAACAAAAAGTGTATATTTTTATGTTCTTGCTACAGTTACTGTGCTTGCGGTTTCCGTGTACAGATTTTTCAGCACCGAGAGAAAAAAAGCCTTTAAGCCGAAACTGAATGTTACTGATATTGCGGTTCTGATTTTTGGCGCTGTTTATTTCTTGTCAGCAGTGATTTCCGAATATCAGACAGATGTGTGGACAGGCGGAAACTCAAGATATCAGGGTGCGGTTACTGTTTTACTTTACGTGGCAGTTTACTTTACCGTTTCACGCAGCTACCGTTCTTCGGCAGGCTTTCTTTTATGTTCGTTGGCTACATTTTTTGCAGTTTCGGTCGTCGGTGTGCTGAACTGTTATGATATTGACATTTTCGGCTTTTACGGATCTATTTTACCAAAATATAAAAGTGCATACATTTCGACGATAGGAAATGTCAATTTTTACAGTGCATATTTCTCTTTGCTTTTTCCTGTTATGATCTGCGGTTTCTGTCAGAGCGAAGGAAGGAGAAGCCGTGTGCTTTACATCATTTCACTGATAATCGGTGCCTTCGGAATGATGGTAACTTCCAGTGAAAGCTTTGTCGCAGGGTTTGTGTTTGCTATGGCAGTGCTTCCGCTGTTTTTCTCCGACAGTAAAAAGCTTGAAAGATACATCGAAGCTGTAGTCATAATAGTTCTTTCAATGCAGATATATCTCATTTTATATAATAACGCAGATAAGAAAAATATAGAGCTTTCCCGTTTGTTTTCATTAGCTGCGAAGCCTGTCGTTACAGTCGGTATAATTTTACTTTGTGCTGTGTTCTGTTGTCTTTTAATAAAAAAGCCGCAGATAATACCCTTATGCAGAAAAGTATATGTCGTGCTTTTTACTTTTGCCTTGGCGGCAGTAGCTCTCTGCTTCCTTCTTTCTAACACAGCAGGACTGGGAGCTTTGGATGAGTTTTTCAGAATCGATGACAGCTGGGGAACATATCGCGGAGAAATATGGAAGCAGTGCATAGAAGTATATAAGGATTTTTCTTTTAAAGAAAAACTTTTCGGAACAGGACCTGAAGCTCTCTACAGAATAGTTGAGGCTTCCGAGGTGCATGGTGAGCGTACACTCGATCAGGCACATAATGAATATCTGCAGTACCTTATGACCATAGGAATTTTCGGTTTGCTGTCATATCTGTCGGTTATTGTTGCCGTTATTGTTTCGGTTGTACGCAGGCTGAAGGATAATTCACTTGCTGTCGGACTTCTGGCAGGTCTTATTGCTTATTGGATACAGGCTTCGGTAAATATAGCACAGCCTTTTACTACTCCGATAATGTATGTTTTTATCGCTTGTATCGGTGGTATGCTTTATAATGAAAGAAACAGGTTAAAGGTATTTTAAAAAGTTAAAATAAGGACAGGTTTTCCGTTCGGATTACCTGTCCTTGAATATTATTCACATCGTAGGGGCGACCATTGGTCGTCCGTTTATTATTTTAAATTTAAAAGAAACCTTCTTATCTCATCTTCTTCGCCTTTAACCGTACCCTGTACGATTCCGTTTCTTCCTCCGCCTCTGCCCTCAAATTTTTCATTAAGAGTTTTCGCATAGGGGAGAGGGTCGAGCTTATTACTGACCATACAGTAGCGGTACTGTCCGTTACTGCCGCAGAAGCAGCATACGAACTCTTCTGCTTTTTCCATAAGGGCAAGTGCGAAATCCTGGAGCATCTTTCCTTCGAGGGTGGGGTCGAAAATAACTATTCTCTTGTCTGCTTTTACGGAGGAAAGCTTTAGAGAAAGTATTTCTCTTTTAAGTCCCACGATTTCATAATCGAGGGCTTCTTTTTCTTTTTTGATTCTTTCTACTGCCTGTGCCGTTTCCTTTTCTTTGGCTGACATCAGTACGCTGACAGCGTGGTTTTCGTCGAGCTTGTGACGGATGTCGGAGAGGGCTCTTTCACCGCAGAGTATGCTCACTCTCGTTCCGCCCTTGTATTTTTCGAAAGCTACTACTTCTACTATGCCGATTTCGCCTGTTTTTTTTACGTGAGGAGCACAGCATGCACAGATATCTACACCGGGAAACTCCACTAACCTTACCTGACCGTCGATTTCTTTTTTACTACGGTAAGGAATAAGGGTAAGTTCTTCATCTGTAGGGAAAAATACCCTTACATCCAGGTTATCCCACACAGTTTTGTTGACAAGGTTTTCTACTTTACAGATATCCTCTTTAGTGAGAATTCCGTTAAAATCGAGAGTTACTACCTCACTTCCGAGATGAAATCCCACGTTATCATAGCCATATAGAGAATGTACGATTCCTGAGAAAATATGCTCGCCTGAATGCTGTTGCATGTCAGAAAAGCGCTTTTTCCAACATATTTCACCGTTAATTTCTTTTCCGATTGTGAAAAATTCAACGTTTTCCTCCGAGTTTTCCACAAAATGATAAATCTTTCCGTCGATATTTTGTACATTTTCCACATCTGCTATTCCGAGTCTGCCGATGTCTGAGGTTTGTCCTCCGCCTTCGGGAAAGAAAGCGGTACGGTCGGTTTCAATGTACAGAATACTGTTCTCACTGTAAAGGTCGATAACTTTACAGGTGAATTCTTTAATATAACTGTCTCTGTCGAATAATTTTTCTGTCATCAGGGTGTTTTCCTTTGATTTATGATAATTTATGGACGAAAAGTCCGCTTAAAAGTTTAGGCTCGAACCAGGTCGATTTGGGAGGCATAACCTCACCTGCATCTGCGATAGCCATAAGATCGGAAAGTGAGGTGGGATACATAGAGAATGCGATGACCATATCGTTTTCGCATCTTCTTTCCAGCTCACCGAGACCTCTTATTCCGCCTACGAAGTCAATTCTTTTGTCAGTTCTCGGGTCTTCGATTCCGAAAATGGGAGTGATGCAGTTGTTCTGGAGAATGGAAACATCGAGTCTTTCTACAGGATCATTTTCGTCGAAGGTGCCTTCCTTAGCTGTGATCTTGTACCATTTTTTGCCAAGATACATACCGAAGGTGTGCTTTTCGACGGGTTTATACTGACCGTCGCCCTCATAGGCTTCTACTGTGAATTTTTCTGAAAGCTTACCGATGAATTCCTCTTCGCTGTAGCCGTTCAGATCCTTCATAACTCTGTTATAATCCATAATTTCCAGCTCGTCCTCGGGGAATGCAACGGCAAGGAAGAAATTGAACTCTTCCTCTCCCGTGTAGCCGGGATTGGCTTCTCTTCTTTTCTGACCGACCTTTACTGCAGAGGCACAGCGATGGTGTCCGTCAGCGATGTAAAGGTAGTCGATTTTTCCGAACTCTTCACAGAGGGTGTCGGTGATTTTTTCGTCGTCGATGACCCATACTGTGTTTGCAATGCCGTCATCGGTGACGAAATCGTAAACAGGAGTGTTATTTTCCTTGAAAGCGTTTACGACGGCACTCACAGCATCGTTTTTGCGGTAGGTGAGGAAGATAGGACCTGTGTTCGCATCGCAGTAATCTACATGGCGGATACGGTCCGCTTCCTTATCAGCACGGGTGAATTCGTGCTTTTTGATGATGCCCCCGATGTAGTCGTCAATAGATGCACAACCTACAATACCTGTCTGGCTTCTGCCGTTCATAATCTGACGGTAAATGTAGAAGCAGGGCTTTTCATCCTCTGCACAGATTCCGTCTGTTACCAGGGAGTCAAGATTTTCCTTTGCCTTAAGATAAACCTTCTCGTCGTAAATATCTACACCTTCGTCTAAATCTACCTCAGCCTTGTCCACGTGAAGGAATGAATAGGGATTATCTTTTACCGCTTCTCTTGCCTCGGCGCTGTTCATAACATCGTAGGGGAGAGCCGCTACTTTATGCGCAAATTCTGCCTTGGGTCTTATTGCTTTGAAAGATCTGAAAACTGCCATTATTTTTTCTCCTAATAAATAATATTAATTAATTTTAACTGTTTTATATTTCTTTGTCAAGGCTTGAAAAAGTTATAATACCGTGATATACTGTAACAGAAAAAATTAAAAGGGGGAGTGGTACCATCAGCAGAAAAATACCGTACATATATTTTGGTGTGTTCGGGGTTAATTTTCTTCTTTTCGTCACAAAGCTTTATGTGGGGCTGTCCTCAAACAGTATCAGCATTTATTCCGACGGAGTGAATAATTTCTTCGATTCTCTGACAGGACTTCTGAGCTTTGCACTGCTTTTTTCGGCGATAAGACTGACGGATCCCGTAGCGGTTTATAAAACGAAAAAGACCGAACAGCTTCTCTCGTTTGTTATTTCGGTGACGGTGGCTTTCAGTGCCTTTTATTTCGCTTATAATTCTCTGGAAAGGCTTACCTATCCCACACCTGTAAGCTTTATGACTAAATATCTGGTCATAATTCTTTTTACTGCAGCAGTCAAGCTTGCTATGTTTTTCCTTTTACGGCTTTACGGGAAAAAGTGTGGCTCGGCAGTAATAAGGCTCATTTCCCTCGACAGTCTGCTCGACTTTTTCATTACAGCCGTAACTGCACTTACACTCGTTCTTTCCGTTGACGGTAAATATGCCTATGATGCTCTTTGCGGAATAGCTATCAGCGCAGTGATACTTTTTACGGCAGTAAAAAATCTTATCTCTTCTCTTTCGTGTCTTACGGAATCACCGAAGAAGGAAAAAAGAGAAAGTCTGGCGGAACTGCTGGAAGGCAGAGACATACAAGATATAAACTTCAATCTTTCCGATGAGAGAGAAGAAGTCTATATAAAAATCGCAGGCAGTGAGGAGACAGAATCTCTTGCCCGTGAAATCGAAAAAGAAACAGGTATCAAGGCTTACTTTTTTACCTGCGAATAATGAAAATAAAGGAGAAAAAACCATGAAAACAGAAGCAAACACAAACAAAAAGAAAAAGTCAAAGGGTAAGACCTTCCTTAAGGTTATTTGTATTTTCCTCGCAGTTATCATAGCTGCAGCAGGTATCTGCGCTCTTTTAAGCGTAACCGGAAACAAGGCAAATATCGAAAAAACTGCTGTCTTCGAAAAGGTGGAAAAAGCTGATAAGCTCGTTCCCGAAAAGGATGAGGACGGAAACTGGACCTTTACTACTGACCGTGAATTTAAGGTTATGCAGCTTACTGACGTACATATCGGCGGTGGCTTTATGTCTCTTAAAAAGGACTCTATGGCACTCAATGCCGTAGCAACAATGATCAAGACAGAGCAGCCTGACCTCGTTATCGTAACGGGTGACGTATCCTATCCCGTTCCCTTCCAGGCAGGTACCTTCAATAACCTTTCATCTGCCAAGGTTTTTGCTGCACTTATGGAGCAGATGGGTGTTTACTGGACCTTAGGCTTCGGTAATCACGATACAGAGGCTTATTCCTACTATTCGAGAGAGGATATTTCAGCCTTCTACAGCAGTGAGGATTTCGAGTACTGTATTTTCGAAAACGGTCCTGCAGATGTGGACGGCTACGGAAATCAGATTATCAATGTTAAGAATTCCGACGGTATCGTAACACAGTCTCTTTTTGTGTTCGACAGCCATTCTTATGTAGACGGTGACATTTTAGGTATTATGTGGAAGTACGATAACATCCACGAAAACCAGGTAGTATGGTACGAAGAAGCTCTCGCAAAAATCAATGCAAAGAATGCTGAAATCGCCAAGGAAAAGAATCTTGAGATTTCCGACACAGTAAAATCAGCCGCTTTCTTCCATATCCCTCTCGGGGAGCAGAAGGATGCCTGGTATGAATATGCCGATAACGGTTTTGCAGACACAGAAAATGCAAAGCTTCACTACGGTACAGCCGGTGAAGGTAAAAAGGTTGTTTACTGCGGTATCGGTGAAGACGGTCTTTTCGAAAAGATGCTCGAGCTCGGCTCCACACAGGCTGTTTTCTGCGGACACGACCATTATAATAACTTCTCTATCGAATATAAGGGTATCAGACTTACCTACGGTATGAGTATAGACTATCTCGCATATCCCGGTATTTACAAGGAAGGCTCACAGAGAGGCTGTACTCTTATCACCTTCTCTCCCGACGGTTCCTTCGACTGTGTAGCTGAAAACTATTATCAGGATAAATACACCAGCGCCTATGAAAAGGAAGCTGTTATTATGCAGACAGTGAACCCTGTAGAAATTGATGAGGAATATAAATAATTATGAAAAAGATCAGACTGAATCTTCCGCAGAAATTCACCGTAACGGCACATACGGGCTGCGAGGGTACTAAGGATAATTCTCTCGATGCCATACGAAAGGGTAAAGAGGCAGGTGCCGATATAGTTGAGTTCGATCTGCGTTTCGACTCAGAAGGAAAAGGAATTCTTTCTCACGATGAAAATGAGAAGAATTCCGTAGCACTGGAGGAGGCTATAAGTCTTGTTTCAGAATATGAAGGCTTAAAGGTGAATGTAGACTGTAAAACCACGGAAAATCTTAAAGAGGTTTACCGTCTGGGTGAGAAATACGGCATAACCGACAGACTTTTTTACACGGGAATAGAGTTAAAGGATGTGGAGGCCGCAAGGTCACAGACACCGCAGATTCCCTACTTCCTTAACTATAAGGTAAAAAAGCTGAAGAAAAATAACAAAAAATATATTTCATCTCTTATTTCTCTGGTAAAAGAAAAGGGCGCACTCGGTCTTAATATAAAATACAGTCAGTGCAGTGAGAAAATGGTGGAAATGTTCCGTGCAGAAAACTTGCAGATTTCTGTATGGACAGCCAATAACACCCGTGTTATGCTTAAGTGCCTTTCTTTTGCACCTGACAACATTACCACCAGATATCCTTCTGAACTCAGAGATTTAATTGAAAAGTTAAAATAATCCAAGGAGCGTATTACAATGGAAAAAATAAAAATGGGTAAAATCGTCGAAATGGACGGCGACGAAATGACCAGAATTATCTGGCAGATGATAAAAGATGAGCTTCTTTCACCTTATGTGGAGCTTAACACCGAATATTATGACCTCGGTCTTCCTTATCGTGACGAAACCAACGATGAAGTAAGCATCAAGGCCGGTGAGGCCATCAAAAAGTACCGTGTAGGTGTCAAGTGCGCCACCATCACTCCCAATGCACAGAGAGTGGAGGAGTACGGTCTCAAAGAGATGTGGAAGAGCCCCAATGCTACAATCCGTGCCATTCTGGACGGTACTGTGTTCAGAACACCTATCCTTTTAAGCGGTGTAAAGCCTGCAGTAAGAACCTGGGAAAAGCCCATCACCATCGCCCGTCATGCTTACGGTGACATTTACAAGGCTAGCGAATTCCGCATCGAAGGTCCCGGTAAGGCAGAGCTTATCTTCACAGGTGAGGATGGAAAGACAGAAAAAGCAACTGTATATGATTTCGAATGCGGCGGTGTTTTACAGGGAATGTACAATAAGGACACATCTATAAGATCCTTCGCACATTCCTGCTTTAAGTACGCTCTTGACACAAAACAGGACCTCTGGTTCTCCACCAAGGATACCATCAGCAAAAAATATGACCAGACCTTTAAGCTTATCTTCCAGGAAATTTACGATAATGAATATAAGGAAGAGTTCGAAAAGGCAGGTATCGAGTATTTCTACACTCTCATCGATGATGCCGTGGCAAGAGTTATCCGCAGTAAGGGCGGTTACATCTGGGCATGTAAAAACTATGACGGTGATGTAATGAGCGATATGGTTTCCACAGCCTTCGGTTCACTTGCTATGATGACAAGTGTTCTCGTTTCTCCTGACGGAAACTTCGAATATGAGGCTGCACACGGCACCGTAACCAGACATTACTACCGCCATCTTAAGGGTGAAGAAACCTCTACTAATCCCGTTGCAACTATTTTCGCATGGACAGGTGCTCTCCGTAAAAGAGGTGAGCTTGACGGAAATGCTGAGCTTATGGCTTTTGCAGATAAGCTCGAGAAGGCTACTCTCGGTACCATCGAGGACGGAAAGATGACAAAGGATCTCGTCGCTTTATGGCAGGGTGAAAAGGCTGAAGCACTCAATACAGCAGAGTTCATTGGTGCTGTAAAAGAAAAACTTTCAGAAATGATGTAATAATATGAATAATTATAATAACAATTCAGAAATCCCCGAAGGCGGATTCACTTATCCTGCTGAAGACGGCGGAGCAAGTGTGCTGGATAATGAAGTTGTTTTACCCTGTGACGAATCGGATGTGTCTCGTGACGAAGCAGACATTCCTTATAACGAAGAGACTGTGAAGGAGGACACAGATGATGTACAGGGGCAGGAAGGTGAACCTGTTTTACAGCAGTCTGCCTTTTCGCAGGGAAAATATCCTCAGCCTCCCGAATGGACTAAAAACATAGTCGTTTCGGATAAGCCGTGGATTGAAACCGGTGAAAACGGTAACGTGTCCGTGCAGTTCAATGAGAGTGAAAAGGAGTTATCTCCACCTACTTATGAAAGCATCAGGGCAGCAAAAAGCTCTACAGATAAAAAGGAGCTGCCTATGTGGATGCAGATAGGTGTCATTTTCCTCGCTGCTCTTATAGTATTTGCACTTATGAGATACATTTCACGGGTAAGAAATACTGAGGATGACTTTGTTTCGTTGGATGTAAATGCAGTTACAGTAGTTCCTACCATCGGAAATACAGAAGCAGTAACCGTGCCGTCTACTGCACCCTCTGTGTCTGTTACGGCTCCCGATAAGACTACTGAAGCGGAGAAGGAAAGCACTACTGCGGTGAAAAAGGAAGAAGAAACTACCGCTGAAAACAAAAAGCCTTCATCACATAAGACTGAAAGCAGTTCCGACGAGGATGAAGCAAAAGTCAAGGTAATCGAGTACTTTAACGAAAGCAGTAACCGTGTAAAAACAGAAGCTGTCAAGGTAGTGAAGGACTACGAGAAGCGTTCTCATAATGAGGACAAGCTCCAGCTTCCCGCAGCGATAAAGGGAATAGGTAAAAGTCTGCTCGAAAATAAAATAGCAGACATTACCGAGCCTGTGGAATATGCTACGCCCGAGGATATCATTTCACGGTATCCGGCTCCCGGTCAGGAGTGGTCGAGCATACTGACGGAAGAAGAAGTAGAGTCGGCTATATGCGTAGAGAACGGTGATGAATATGAAATCACCATTAAGCTTTACGACTGTACAGATCCCGAGCCTGGAAAGGGAACCTCCAAGGCCATGGATTGTCTGGATGTTCCGACGGTAAGAGATACGGCACCGCCATTTATCACCTCTTTTTCGGCAGAATATTATGACTGTGTAATCCGATGCCGTGTGGACAAGGAATCAGGAAGAGTAATCTGGGCTGATTATACTACTCCCGTCGTAATCAAGATAGGACTCGATGCCGGCTTTACTCAGTTTGACGCAGAGATAGGTATTACTTTCGAAAAGGTTTATACCGTAACATATTAATTAAAAGAGCCTGTCCGTTTAAGGGCAGGCTTAATAAATGAAGGAGGAAAAGGAATATGAAAAAAGTGGCTCTGTGTGTACTTAATTCCAAGTACATTCACTCCTCTCTTGCGCCATGGTGCCTTTTTACATCAGCTAAAGAGAAATGCAGTGACAGATATTCTTTTTCCGTTGTCGAAGGAACAATAAATGAGGATGCTGACAGAGTTTTCGAAAGGATAATGAGTGAGAAGCCGTCTGTGGTTACCTTCACCTGCTACATCTGGAACATAAAACAGACTCTTTCCCTGTGCAGAAAAATAAAAGAAGCTGCCCCTGGTATAACTGTTATTATCGGCGGTCCTGAGGTGGCATATAATCAGCGTGAGATACTGGAAAAGAACAGCTTTGTTGATTATGTTTTTTCGGGTGAGGGTGAGGTGATTCTGCCTGACTTTCTCTGCGGAAAGGGTGAAAACACTGAAGGCGTCTCATTCATAAGGGACGGTAAAATTCACATTTCCTTCAGAGAAGAAGGCGAAGCTACAGATTATCCGTCGCCTTACTGTGAGGAGTTTTTCGCATCCCTTAAAAACAGGATAGCCTACATCGAAAGCAGCAGAGGCTGTCCCTTTTCCTGTGCCTTCTGTCTTTCGGGCAGATGCGGCAAGGTAAGATTTTTTCCGATGGAAAGAATTAAGAGAGAAATTATTTCTCTTGCCCGTTACGGAGCGAAAACCGTAAAATTCGTAGACCGAACCTTTAACTGTAACCTCGAAAGAGCGAAGGAAATACTGTCTTTCATAAAGGATAACTACGGCAAAGAAATTCCCGGTGATGTCTGCTTTCATTTCGAGATAGCCGCACATATAGCAGATGAGAAATTCCTTTCTCTGATAGAAAGTATGCCCTCGGGAAGTGTTCAGTTTGAGGCGGGAATACAGAGCTTTAACGGTAAAACGCTTGAAGCCATAGGAAGAAAAGATAACACAGAAAAAATCTGTGAAAACCTTAAACGGCTTATTTCTTACGGTAACTGCCACATTCATATCGATCTTATAGCAGGTCTTCCTGAGGAGGATTTTTCTTCCTTCGTCGAAGGCTTTAACCGTGCCTGT
Source organism: Acutalibacteraceae bacterium (assembly GCA_045637365.1). Lineage (GTDB taxonomy): Bacteria > Bacillota > Clostridia > Oscillospirales > Acutalibacteraceae > UBA6857. The sequence goes on along the minus strand of JAZTZH010000029.1, from coordinate 6,631 downwards.
TCACTTAAAGCAAATATGCTTCAGTTGGGCTTTCTGAAAATTCTTCACGGCTCTCCTATGGGTGAGGACAGGGGAAAATATCCCTGTGAATACAGCAGTGAACCGCCTTATGAGGTTATATCCACACCGTGGATAAGCAGAGAGGAACTGGACTGTCTTCGCAGGACTGAAAATGAACTCGAGCGTCTTTCGAACAGCGGAAGATTCACCCGTACTCTTGAGTATATTTTCGGAAATGTCGGCATAACACCTTTTGAGCTTTTTTATTCTCTTTCCGAATATCTCGTGGCTGAAGGGGAATCCGGCAGTATACCGCTGGATGAATATACCTGTCTTGTCTTTGATTTTCTTTCCTCGCTCGAGGGCACAGATGAGAAGGTTCTGCGTGACAGAATGCTTTACGACAGAGTGGAAACGAATAATTCGGGTGTCATTCCCGAAAGGCTTAAGGTAACTGACACGGCACTTAAGAAAGCTGCGGAAAGAGTCAGAGAAATTTCACCTTCGGAAAAAGGTGTAAACCGCACCGTAGCTATTCTTTACACAGAGAACAGAATTATATGGTGCGATTATAAAGAAAGAGACAGAGTGTCGGGCAGATATAAGGTGGAAGAAATTCCTTTTGACGGAGAATAAACAAAACGGAGCTGAGCGGCTCCGTTTATTGTTTATTCGAATTCTTTTATATATCCTTTGGCGCTTCTCGTCATTTCCTTACAGAAATCAGAGTCGTATTTTCTCTTACAGAAGGCAGTCAGCCATTCCTCGTAGGATTTCTCTCCTGCCTTATATGAGAGCATTTCACGGAGCTCACTGTCATTCAGTGTACGGTAAGAGTCCGTATGTACGATGAATTTCTGCTGACAGCGCTGAGGCTTCTGTCTTTTTTTCTGACCTTCCGTAGGATAACCGATAACGAGCATACAGATAGGCACTACTCTGTCAGGAAGGGAGAAAAGCTCTTTATGGTATTCTCTGTTTTCGATTATGTCTCCTATGTAGCAAGAACCGAGACCGAGGCTTTCAGCGGCTACCACCACATTCTGTGCGGCGATTACCGCATCCTCCACGGATATAAAAAGGTCGCCTTCACCTGCATTTTTAGGCTCGAGACCTATACTGCGGTAGGCATCATCCCACTTTTTACAGTCAGCACAGAAGATAAGCACCATCGGTGCTGTTTTTATGAAGGGCTGATTATCACAGGAAACTGCGAGCTTATCTTTGATTTCCTGGCTTCTTACATCTATTATGGTGTAAAGCTGCTGATTACCTGCTGTCGGTGCTTCCGAAGCACAGCGAAGTAAAAGCTCTCTCGTTTTTTCGTCGATGTTCTCGTCTGTAAACTGACGGACACTTTTTCTTTCAAACAGACTTTTTATAATTTCGTTCACCTTTTTTATCTCCTGTTTTTTATTTGAAGTCCATTATATCATAATTTTTGACCAAAAAACAATAGTGCATTATTGAAAAAGTGTAATTAATGTGTTATTATAGTATAGATAATGTAAGGTAAAGGAGAAAATAAAAATGAAAGTAATAGTAATGAATGATGCTCTCGAAATTTCGAAGGCAGCAGCTGATATAATTATAAAGCAGGTAAACAATAAGCACGGAAGTGTTCTCGGCTTCGCTACGGGTGCATCACCTGTGGAAACATATAAGAGAATCATCGAAGCCTACGAAAAAAATGAAGTTTCACTTAAATACATAACCACCTTTAATCTCGATGAATACGTAGGACTCGACAGAGAAAACGTAAACAGCTATTTCTACTTTATGAAGGATAATCTCTTCGGTAAAACCGATGTGGATTTCGACCGTGTAAATTTCCTTTCGGGTACTGCCGAGGATATGGATGCGGAATGCAACCGTTATAGTCAGAGAATCAAAGAAAGCGGAGGCATAGACATTCAGATTTTAGGTATCGGTACTAACGGTCACATCGGATTCAATGAACCTGGTGATAAGTTTGCTGACGGTCCTTTCGCAGTAAAGCTTACACAGAGCACCATCGACTCTAACAAAAAATATTTCGAGGCTGTGGGAGACACTATGCCTGGCTATGCTCTTACCATGGGTATCGGTGATATTATGAGAAGTAAAAAGATAGTTCTTATCGCTACAGGTGAAAGCAAAGCCAAGGCAGTTAAAGAGCTCGTAGAGGGTGAGGTTTCACCTTCCTGTCCCGCTACCATTCTGAAGCTTCACGCTGACGTAACTGTTTTCCTTGATAAGGAAAGTGCTTCTCTTTTAAATCCGGACAGATAATTTTTTAGAAAGGCGATTTGCATTTGTAAATCATGGGAAATATGAGTATCGACAAGAAAAAATTAAAGGTATGCCCTAAAATAACCGATACTTCCGTTACTGAAAACGGTGAAATCCGTATTCGGTGGACAGAATCTCCCGGTGCGGATAAATATGCCGTAAAGCGTTCGGTGAGTCCTAACGGTGAATATGAGCTTGTCGCCTGGGCAAAGGCAAACGAATATACTGATAAGGCTGTTAAAAGAGATTTAACCTATTGGTATAAAATAATAGCACTGAAGGTTCTTAAGGGAACGAGAAACTCTAAAAAAACGAGTCCTGTCGCTGCACAGGTGGTTTCATCCGTGCCTGCTCCCGATTCACTCAGAGCAGTGAACAAATCGGGCAAAATAAAGCTCAGCTGGGAGGCACCGTCAGATGTGAGCACCTTCACTGTTTACAGACGTAATGAATATTTTCATCAGATGATGCCCATAGCCACGGCAGAAGGCAACAGCTTTATTGACAGGGATATCGTTCAGGGTCAGTTTTATTACTACAGCGTTCAGAGCCTTAGCGGTGACAGGCAGGGCAATTTCAGCAAGGAGGTCTCCTGCATCTGTCTTGACTGCGGTGAAATATTTTATTCGAAGGCGAGACTTTTCAGAAAGGTTGATCTTCAGGCAAGAATAGTGGCGGGTGCTGACGGATATATCTTCGAGCGAAGCGAAGACGGTGAGAACTTTACGGAGATATCCAGAACCGAGTCGGATGTGGTGACCAGATACACCGATAAGCCGGATAAGGCATTTACTGTTTATTATTACCGTGTCAGAGCATATAAAAACGTCGGCGGAAAAGCTTATATAAGCAAGCCTTCACAGGCAATAAAAATCAAAACAAAATAAATTTCACTTAAAATATTGACTATTTTCATTAATTGAGTTAAAATGAAATAAAGTATAATATAAAAATAAGAATGGAGGCAGTTTATTATGAAGAAAAATTTTAAGAAATTTGTCGCACTTCTCCTCTCTGTGCTTATGCTTATGTCCCTTATGGCAGTAGGCGCAAGTGCTGAGGATGTAACAGAAGCACCTGAAGCAGAAGGTGAACATACTCATCGCGGATTTATTGATATTTTCATTGATTTCATCATGGAAATCTACGGTCTTTTCAAATACATCTTCTACGATGTGTTCCGTGGTGAACCCGCATAAGAGGTAATCTTAAAAAATTAAGAGAGCTGTTCAGTTCAGCTCTCTTTTTTTTGTTTTATTCTGCTTTTTCGTAAATCGCTTTAAGTCCGTCGAGAAGAAGGTTTTCGTCGTAGATGATTTCTTCCTCACAGCAGGGGATGATGCCTGTACTGTAGCCGCCTGTGGCTACAAGCGTACATTTTTCGTAGCCGAGTTCATTACGGATTCTTTTGATCATACCGTCGAGCATAGCCGCTGTACCGAAAACGATACCGCTCTGCATACATTCGGTGGTGTTTTCACCGATGGCTTTTTCGGGAGTGGTGAAGCTGATTGACGGCAAAAGTGCCGCATTTTTAGCCAACGCATCCAGGGAAATTTTCACACCCGGTGAAATGGTGCAGCCGCGGAAAGAACCGTCCTTGTCGATGACGAGTATCTTCGTGGCAGTACCCAGATCGCATACGAGGCAGGGGAGAGGATACTTCTCTCTCGCACCTACAGCGCCTGCGATAAGATCCGCACCGAGATAAGAAACGGGAAGTATTTCTACTTTAAGGCCGCCGTAATTCTTTTCTCCTACGATGACAGGCTCTATTCCTACAGTGTGCTTTACTGCCAGACTGAAAGCCTGTGTAAGCTCGGGTACGACGGAGGCGAAAACACAGCCTGTAAAATCCGAGGGAGAGACATTGTAAAGATTAAAAATATCAAGTAGGTCTATAGCGTATTCATCACTTGATTTGTGCCTCGAGGTGTAAAGACGGGAAACGAAAATAAGCTCACTGTCCCTGTATGCACCGAGAGTAATATTGGTGTTACCCATATCAATAGCTAAAAGCATAAAATCACTCCTTATATTAAAAAGTATATACAATATTGTGGCAAAAGTCAAATGAATATGATACAATAAATCAAAATCGAAAAAAGAAAGTGATAAATTATGAAATGCACCATATGTCCCCGTGAATGCGGAGCGGACAGAAAAAATAAAAAAGGTTACTGCGGAGTGGGCGAAGAGTTTACTCTGGCACGTGCGGCTAAGCATATGTGGGAGGAGCCTCCCATAAGCGGAACAAGAGGGAGCGGAACGGTTTTCTTTTCGGGCTGTAACCTCGGCTGTGTTTTCTGTCAGAATTATGAAATCAGCCACGGCTGCAAGGGTAAAACCGTAACGGCAGAGAGGCTTCGTGAAATCTGCCTTGCTCTTATTGATGAGGGAGTACACAACATTAATCTCGTCAATCCTACCCATTATGCTTCAGCTTTGTCGCACTTTTTAGAAGAGGACTCTTTTTCCGTTCCCGTGGTCTATAACAGCGGAGGATACGAAAAGACTGAAACGCTCAAAAGATTAGAGGGTAAAATACAGATTTATCTGCCCGACCTTAAATATATAAGTGACGAAAGAAGCAGTAAGTATTCTTCAGCACCCGATTATTTCTCTTACGCCTCAAAGGCTCTCACTGAAATGAAAAGGCAGTGTCCCGAAAATCTTTTCGACGGAGATGGGATAATGCAGAAGGGAATGATAGTAAGGCATCTCATTCTGCCGAAAAATACTAATCAGTCTCTGAAAATTCTCGACTGGATAAAAGAAAATCTCGGCACAGATACGGTAATAAGTCTGATGTCTCAGTATACACCATACGGCAAGGTGGAGGACTTCCCTGAGTTACAGCGTAAAATCACCGAAAGGGAATATTTTAAAGTGGTCGACTATGCCGAAAATCTTGGGTTCGGAAATATTTTTACACAGAGCTTTCTTTCGGCAGATGAGGAGTTTATTCCGGATTTCGATTTTACGGGAATATAAAAATATGAAAAGACTTTATTTTTGGGAAAATATGTGTTAAAATCAAAAAGTAAAAAACAACGGAGGTTTTCAAAATGAAAGGTTTTATGGGCGAATTCAAAAAGTTTATTATGCGCGGTAATGTTATTGACCTTGCTGTCGGTGTTATCATAGGCGGTGCTTTCCAGGCTATCGTCAATTCTTTGGTAAACGATTTCGTTTCACCGATACTTTCTCTTTTCACTAAGGGCATCAACTTTGCTGACAAGTTCCTTGTACTTGCTGTTACGGATGAGGTTTTCGCCACAGCTGAGGCCGCCAAGGAAGCAGGCTATGCCACTCTTAACTACGGCGCATTTATCACTGCTGTAATCAATTTCCTTATTATGGCATTCGTTATCTTCCTTTTAGTCAAGGGTATCAATAAGATTTCCGAAATCGGCAAGAAAAAGGAAGAACCCGCAGAGGAAGCTCCCACTACTAAGGTTTGTCCCTTCTGTAAGAGTGAAATCAGCATAGAGGCTGTTAAATGTCCTCACTGTACCTCTGACATTCCCGCAGAGGAGGCAGCCGAATGATAGGTTTTATCGGTGCGGGCAATATGGCATCAGCCATTATCGCAGGTATGTGTAAGGCTGAATTCGTAAGGTGCAAGGATATAGCAGTTTTTGATTTGGATAAAACAAAGACAGATGCTCTCAGAGACACTTACGGCATTACGGTAAAGGCATCAGCCAAAGAAATCGCAGAAAGCTGTGATAAAATCGTTCTTGCTGTTAAACCCAATGTAATCGCATCTGTTTTAGCAGATATTGACTCTGTAGTTAAAGAGAAAAATCCTCTCTTTATTTCCATCGCCGCAGGCAAGACTACGGAATATCTTCTTTCCTGTGTCGGCTACAGCGGAAAATTTATCCGTGTGATGCCTAACATCAATGCCCTCGTAGGTGCGGCTGTGTCGGGTATCTGCGGTACGGAGAATGTAAGCGATGAGGATATGGGCTTTGCCGAAAATTTCTGTGAATGTTTCGGTACGGCGGTAAAAATCGACGAAAAGCTATTCCCGATTTTCAGTGCTATCGGTGGCTGGTCACCCGCCTTTACTTTTATGTATATCGATGCTCTGGCAAGAGCCGCCGTGAAAAACGGTATGCCCAAGGCGCAGGCACTTGAGGTAGCCGCACAGTCGGTTTTAGGCAGTGCGAAAACTGTCCTCGAATCTGCTGACCATCCCTGGACACTTGTAGACAGAGTATGCTCACCGGGAGGCACTACCATCGAGGGTGTGGCTTCCTTACAGAGAGACGGCTTCGAGGCGGCGGTTATGAATGCCGTTCAGGCGAGCTTCGATAAGGATAAGAGGGTTTAAATTTAATATAAGGAGATG
>JAZTZH010000028.1:0-25847 GCA_045637365.1 Acutalibacteraceae bacterium | reverse complement strand
CCTTAAAATCGTCGGCGGATGTAACTGTCAGTTTGCCCTTAATCCCGAATCCTTCGAGTATGCGGTTATCGAGGTTAACCCCCGTGTTTCCCGTTCCTCCGCTCTCGCTTCCAAGGCATCAGGTTATCCCATCGCAAAGATGACTACAAAGCTTGCTCTCGGCTACAACCTTGATGAAATCGTAAATGACATCACAGGTAAAACCTGTGCCTGCTTCGAGCCCTCACTCGACTATGTAGTATGTAAGTTCCCCAAATGGCCCTTCGATAAGTTCCTCGGCTCTTCCAGAAAGCTCGGCACACAGATGAAGGCTACAGGTGAGGTTATGTCCATCGGTCAGTCCTTCGAAGAGGCTATTATGAAGGCTGTCAGAGGTGCTGAAATCTCTCTCGACACTCTTAATGCCGCTCCCATCAGCGACCTTCCTCTTCTCGAGAGACTCGACATCGCCGATGACAGAAGAATCTTCACTGTATTCGAGGCTATCAAGGCAGGTATCTCTGACGATAAGATTCACGAAATCACAGCTATCGATAAATGGTTTATCGCCAAGCTCCGTAACCTCGCAAACTTCGAAATGGAAATCGAAGGCAAGGAAATCACTGAGGAGCAGTACCTCAGAGCTAAAAAGCTCGGTTATACAGATAAATCCCTTCGTAAATTCTGTACGTTCCCCGAGTCCTTCCATAAAGAAGCCAGTTATAAGATGGTTGACACCTGTGCAGCAGAGTTCAGCGCAACCACACCTTACTTCTATTCTTCCTATGATAAAGCCTGCGAATCCAGACGTTATCAGCGTTCAGGCAAGGATGTAGTAATGGTTCTCGGTTCAGGCCCCATCAGAATCGGTCAGGGTATCGAGTTCGACTACTCCTCCGTTCACTGCGTATGGACACTTAAGGAGCTCGGTTATGATGTGGTTATCGTAAATAATAACCCCGAAACCGTTTCTACCGACTATGACACAGCCGACAGACTTTATTTCGAGCCTCTTAATGAGGAAGACGTAATGAACATCATCAAGGTTGAAAAGCCCATCGGTGTCGTTGTTGCCTTTGGCGGACAGACAGCCATCAAGCTTACCAAATTCCTTGACGACAACGGTATAAAGATTCTCGGTACATCCCAGGAAGGTATCGACACGGCTGAGGACAGAGAAAAGTTTGACGCTCTTCTCGAAAAATACGGCTTTATGCGTCCCAAGGGATGCGGTGTAATGACTCTCGAGGAAGCACTCGAAGCCGCTAACAGACTCACTTATCCCGTACTTCTCAGACCCTCTTATGTTATCGGCGGTCAGAATATGACCATCGTTCATAACGATACAGAAGTAGAAAGATATATGAAGAAGATTCTTTCCACAGGTATCGAAAACCCCGTTCTTGTTGATAAATATATGAGCGGTACTGAAATCGAGGTTGACGTAATTTCCGACGGTACAGACGTACTTATCCCCGGTATTATGCAGCACGTCGAACGTGCAGGTGTTCACTCCGGTGACTCCATCGCCGTTTATCCTCCCTTCTCACTTACTGACAAGATGACACAGACAGTCGTAGACTGCTCCGAAAAGCTTGCTCTTGCTCTCGGTACCAAGGGTCTTGTTAACATTCAGTACCTTATTTATGAAAATCAGCTTTATGTTATCGAGGTTAATCCCAGAGCTTCCAGAACCATTCCTTACAACAGTAAGGTTACCAACGTTCCTATGGTTGACCTTGCTACTAAGGTTATGACAGGCTCTGCTCTTAAGGACTTAGGCTACGGCACAGGTCTTTATGAAGCACCTCCTTACTTCGCAGTCAAAGCTCCCGTGTTCTCCTTTGAAAAGCTCAACGATGTAAACAGCTACCTCGGACCCGAAATGAAGTCCACAGGTGAAGTTTTAGGTATCGGTAAAACTCTTAACGAGGCTCTCTTTAAAGGCCTTACCTCCTCAGGCATCAAGGTTAACGCCAAGGGTGACAAGAGTGAAATGGGTGTACTTCTCAGCGTAGATGAGCATGACCTTGACGAAATCGTTTCCATCGCTAAAAAGCTTCAGGACCTCGGCATAAACATCTATGCCGCTAAGGATACAGCCAGAGCTATCGTAAATCTCGGCATCAATGTAACCTATGTAAAGGGCATCAGAGAGAGTGACTACTGCTTCAAGCTTCTTGAAAGCGGTAAGATTGACTTCATCGTTTACACAGGCGCACTCTTCGATGCTACAATGGATCATTATATAGCACTTCACAGAAAGGCTCTTCAGCTCGGTATTGCCTGCTTTACCTCACTCGACACAGCAAATGCTATGCTCGACATTATGGCAAGTAACTACACCCAGCAGAACACAGAGCTTATCGACATAAACAGCATGAGAACCAGCAGAAATGTATTCAAGTTCTCAAAGATGCACGGTACAGGAAATGACTACATCTTCATCGACAACCGTGACGGTCAGATTACCTGTCCCGAATCACTCTGTATCAATTTCTGCGAAAGACATTACGGTATCGGCGGCTACGGCTTTATCCTTATCGAAAATTCCGATGTAGCCGATGCGAAGATGCGTGTGTTCAACCGTGACGGTAGTGAAGGTGCGATGGCAGGTAATGCTATCCGCTGTGTAGGTAAGTTCCTTTATGATAAGGGTATCGTAAATAAAGAAGAAATCACCGTCGAAACAGGCGCAGGTGTCAAGGAGCTTAAGCTCTACATCTCCAATAAGCGTGTAACAGCCGTTCAGGTTTATATGGGTAAGCCTACCTTTGACTGTGCATCTATTCCCTGTACTCTCGACGAAGAGGAAATTATCGACTATCCCATCACTATCGGTGCTAACAGCTATAACATCACATGTCTTAATATCGGTAACCCCCACTGTGTGGTATTCGATAAGAATGTAGACGGACTTGACCTTCAGAAAATCGGTCCTTCCTTCGAAAAAGCTGACATCTTCCCCGAAAGAATCAATACTGAGTTTGTAAGAGTGGTTAACTCACATACTCTTAAGATGAGAGCTTACGAAAGAGGTAACGGTGAAACCTTTGCCTGCGGTACAGGTGCCTGTGCTGCTGTAGTAGCCGCTGTGGAAAACGGCTTCTGTAAAAAAGGCGAGGAGGTAACCGTAAAGCTTAAGGGCGGTGACCTTGCCGTAACCTATAACGATGAGGGTATCTTCCTTACAGGTAATGCTGTTCTCGTATTCGAAGGCGAAGCTGAATATTAATTTTCAGGGCTGTTGTTCCGTAAAAGGTGCGACAGCCTTTTTATTACGGAGGTAACTACATTGGCAAGAACCGATAAAACTCATCTTTTTGAAAACAAACCCATACCTGCGGCTGTGGCTTCCTTAGCCTTGCCTACAGTTATGAGTTCACTTGTAATGATTATATATAATCTTGCCGATACATATTTTATCGGTATGCTGGATAATCCTGTTCAGAATGCGGCGGTAACTCTTTCTGCACCGGTTTTACTGGCCTTTAATGCGGTTAATAATCTTTTTGGTGTAGGCGGCTCGAGTATGATGAGCAGAGCCCTCGGCAGAAAGGATTATCAGACAGTAAAGGAAAGCTCTGCATTTTCCTTTTACGGAGCACTGATATGCAGTGTTTTCTTTTCACTTCTGTTTCTCTTTTTCGGCAGAAATATTCTTATGCTTCTCGGAGCTGATGATGAAACTATCGGTGCGACCTTGACCTACATTAAATGGACGGTTGTTTTCGGAGCTGTTCCCGCTATTCTGCAGACAACTATGGCGTATATCATTCGTTCTGAGGGTTATTCGGCTCTTGCATCTGTAGGTACTATCAGCGGATGTCTTCTGAATATTATACTTGACCCGATTTTTGCTCTTGACTTCGGCCTTGGTATGGAAGTAGAGGGTGTGGCACTCGCTACATTTATTTCGAACTGTGTTTCCTGTACATATTTTCTTGTGCTGATTGTTTTTGTTCTGAGAAAGAAAACATCCATAAGCATAAATCCGAAGGATTTTCACATAAAAAAGCCGATAGTGTCAGGTATTTTTACAGTAGGTATCTCTGCCTGTGTGCAGAATCTTCTGAATGTTACGGGTATGACCATCCTTACTAATTCCGTCCCTGCTTTCGGCACTACAGCCATAGGGGCCATGGGTAGCGTTCAGAAAATTACACAGGTACCTCTTTATGTATTCTTAGGCGTTTCTCAGGGTGTTGCACCGCTTATAGCCTATAACTATGCTTCTAAAAATTACAGAAGAATGAAGCATACAGTGACATTTACCGGTACACTGATAACCTCACTTTCTGTTTTAGCAGTGGTTGCTCTTTTCTTTGGCGGAGAAGGGATAATCACACTGTTTATGAAAAACGAAGAGGTTGTAGCTTGCGGAGCAGGCCTTATCAAGGGATTCTGTATGGCTCTTCCCTTCCTTTGCCTGGATTTCCTCGCTGTAGGAGTGTTCCAGTCTCTCGGTAACGGTAAAAATGCTATGATTTTCGCTGTTACGAGAAAGATTGTTTTAGAAATACCCGCACTTCTTATTCTTAACAGACTTTTCCCGCTTTACGGACTTGCATGGGCGCAGTTCTGTGCAGAGCTTGTCCTCAGTATAATTGCAGTTATCATTTTAAGGAAAATTTTCGTAAAACTCGGTAAGGAGAAAGTATAATGCTTTTACTTGTAATCATTGCTCTTTCTTATGTAGGTGTAGGTCTCCCTGACTCGGTGCTCGGCACTGTCTGGCCTGCTGTTTACAGTGACCTTAATCTGCCTGTATCTCTGGCGGGTTACATCGGTATGACTGTCAGCGGATGTACCGTCATTTCCTGTCTTTTAAGCACGAGACTTACGGCAAAATTCGGTACCGGTCTCGTCTCTGCTGTAAGCGCACTTATGACAGCTCTGGCACTTATCGGTCTTTCTTTATCGCAGAATCCCGTTTATTTCTTTCTGCTTTCCATTCCGCTCGGTATGGGTGCGGGTACTGTTGACTCCGCTCTTAACGGCTTCGTGGCTCTCTACTGCAGTAATTCGCAGATGAGCTATCTGCACTGCTTTTACGGTCTCGGAGTGACGCTCAGTCCTTATCTTGTCTCTCTCTGTCTCGCCGACGATAATAACTGGAGGAGAGCTTACCTGACGGTCGGTCTCATTCAGACGGTGATTTCGCTTCTTATTTTCCTGGCTGTTCCTTACTGGAAAAAGAAGGAAAAGACTAATCTTGCTTCTGAGGAGACGGCACCGAAAACTCTTACTCTAAAGGAAATGGTGAAGATGCCCTCGGTGGTTTTAAGCTGTATCGTTTTTTATCTGATATGTGCTACGGAATACACAGCGGGGGTGTGGAGCAGTACCTTCTTCGCTGAATTTAAGGATTTTACTCCCGAAAAAGCGGCTAAAACGGCTATGCTCTTTTACGTGGGTATGACTCTGGGCAGATTTATGTCAGGCATTTTCGGAAATAAGCTCGGAAGCAAGAGAATACTTTACATCTGTGTCGGTATTCTGCTTTCTGCTTCGGTTATCATAGCCTTACCGCTTCCGTCCTTTGTGGCGGCTGTGGGACTTCTTCTTTTCGGCTTCGGCATGGGGCCTACATTCCCGAATCTTTCTTATCTAGTCCCGTCGCTTTTCGGCAGAGATATTTCCTCGTCGGTAATCGGTGTGCAGTTAGCTTCGACTTATGTGGGAATAATGACTCTTCCGCCTCTTTTCGGAGTGTTAGCAGAAAAGGTTTCTGCGGGCCTCTTCCCGTATTTCCTCTTTATTTCGCTTTGCGCCTTCGTACTTGCTTCGGTTATGATGGTAAAAAGCCTTAAGAAAAAGGATGTAAATATTGATAAAAACTAAAGTAAATGATATAATCCGTATAAGAAAACTAACGGTGGTGTAAATATGACTTTTGAAATTAAAGGTAATGAATTCATAAAAGACGGTAAACCCGTTAAAATTATCTCAGGTGCTGTCCATTATTTCCGTAATATGCCCGATACCTGGAGCGATATTTTTAAAAAGATGAGAGCTATGGGATGTAACTGTGTAGAGACCTACTGTGCGTGGAATCTTCACGAAAAGCAACCCGGTGTCTACGATTTCAGCGGTAATCTCGACATTTCTCTTTTTCTTCAGAAAGCCTCAGAAGAAGGTCTTATGGCCATAGTAAGACCGGGACCCTACATCTGTGCAGAGTGGGAGTTCGGCGGTCTTCCCTGGTGGATTCAGGCAGACGATGAAATCGAAATCAGATGCAGTAATAAAGGTTACATAAAATACTTCGACCGCTATCTTGTACAGCTTTTCGAACAGGTGAAGCCTCATCTTTGTACCAAGGGCGGAAATGTTATTATGCTTCAGTGCGAAAATGAGTACGGCTACTACGGCGACGATAAGGAATACCTCAAGTATCTTTATGAAAGCTACCGTGAAAAGGGGATAGATGTACCTCTCTTCACCTCTGACGGCACGAGCAAGGATAATCTTTTAGACGGCTACATAGAGGGCTGTATGGCTACTCTTAATTTCGGAAGCCGTGTAGAAGAGAATTTCCGTGCTCACGATGAGCTTTTCCCCGATCAGCCGAAAATGTGTATGGAAATGTGGAATGGCTGGTTTGATGCATGGGGTGACGAATTCCACCACACTACCTCTGCAGAGGATTATGCCAAGGCAGTAGACGATATGCTCACAAAGGGCAGTGTGAATATGTATATGTTCATCGGCGGTACTAACTTCGGATTTATGAGTGGTGCCAACCATTACGAAAGATTCGCTCCCGATGTTACGAGCTACGATTACGATGCACTTCTTACAGAGTGCGGGGATGTTACACCGAAGTATCACGCCATCAGAAATGTTATTATGAAGCATACGGGTGAAGCTTTACCTGAAATTCCCTCTGACAGAGTAAAGAAAGCCTACGGCAGATTCACTCTTACGGAAAAGGCAGGCATTTTTGACAACCTCGGCAATCTTTCATCTCCCGTTCATTCCGATGTACCTCTCTGTATGGAAAAATACGGTCAGGGCTACGGCTATATTGCCTATACTACAGTCCTCGGAAGAGACTACGAAAACGTGAAGCTTTCCTTCGAAAGTCTCGGTGACAGAGCGCAGATATATATTAACAGAGATCTTGTGGGCATCGTATACATAAACGATTCACTCGAAACCGAATTTTCCGCCAAAGCAGGGGACAGACTTACTGTTCTGTGCGAGAATATGGGCAGAGCCAATTTCGGCAGTAAGATGATGCGTAAAAAGGGTATCGACGGCAGATGCCTTCTCGATAAAAAGATACACTTTAACTGGGATGTTTACACTCTTCCGATGGATAACCTCGAAAAGGTAGTATATACCGATGAAGAGATAAAGGAAAAGTCCGTATTCTACAAGGGAATATTCACTGTGGATGAAGCCTTTGACACCTTTCTTAAGCTCGATAATTTCACTAAGGGCTTCGTAACGGTTAACGGATATAACATCGGCAGATACTGGGAAATCGGACCTCAGCAGACACTTTACATTCCCGCTTCACTGCTTAAAGAAGGCGAGAATGAAATCGTAATCTTTGAGTCTGACGGAATCAAGGGTGAACCTGTAATCGAGTTTGTTGATACACCGGTGCTTGGGTGAATTAATTCGGAATGCGGAATTCGGAATGCGAAATTGCGGATAAAGTTTTTTATAACGGCAGAAGTTATTCCGCCACGCAAAGTTGTAATTGAATAAATTAAATCCCACAGAGACAAGGAATCTGTGGGATAAATTTTTTTGACTTTGTAATGATAAATGGTTGTTTTTTTAATAAAGGATAAGAAATTATTTTGTGACAACCTCTACGTCACACAGAGGGTGCTGCCTTTTTGTCACTTTGAGACAATTCCCCTCACAAGGGAATTACCTTTCAGGGAAGGCAATTTAAGGCTCTCTTGAAAGGAGAGCTGTCACGAAGTGACTGAGAGGTCACAATCATTACTGAGATTTTTGTACTAAATATCAACTGTTTGTAAGTACAGAGCTTTTTTTACAAGCGGAATATCATTCGCTCGTTCAGTAAATCTTATCCGCGATTTCGCATTCCGCATTCCGAATTCCGCATTATCTCTTAAAGCAGTTATTATACTTATCTACCCATTTGCACACCTTTTTAAGGTTGTATTCTTTGGGCATAGCGGCTGTAACTGCTGTAGCGGCTACGATGTCTGTGCCGAGCTTAATCACCTTTTTGAGTACATCAGTGTTATTAAGAAGACCGCCGACCTTGATTTTGATGTCGTCGATACTCATACCGCCGAGCATAGCGGCAAGGTTCGTATCATCTGCGCCGATGGTCATATCGTCGGCATTGAGAATGCCTTTTTCGAATATGTAGTCGAGCTCATCGCATTCGAGTCTGGTAAGAAGAAGCTTTACACAGGCGAGGGGAGCGAGAGCAGAGCCGATTTTATTATAGAAATCAGTCTGATATCTCCAGAGTGTAGCACCACTATAGCTTTCTGTTCTGTCATCGATGATGCAATTAGCTAAAAGAGCAGCAGCCTTCATGCTGTTAGCGATACCTGAACCGATGATGGGTACGGTCATAAATGCACTGTCACCGATAGCAGCATAACCGTCAGCTACAAGAACGCCGAGAGGCTGTCTTACGGGAATCTGAACGAATTCTCCACCTCTGACTAACTTTTCACCGAGATAAGGATTCTCTTCACGGAGACAGGCAAGAGTTTTTTCTACCTCTTCTTCATCTATTTTTGCGAATCTGCCGATAAGGATGTCCGTGTACTCTTCTTCGGCGGCAACCCAGGAGATACCTAACTTACCCTTATGGAAGAGAAGAATTTTGAATTTGTCTTCTACTTCACCGCAGTCGATTTTTTCATAAAAGCCTCTCCATACATAGAAGCGTTCGTACTGACGTGCTTCCTTCTGAATGCCGAGATGAGAAGGAAGGTTCATTCTTACGGGGGAATTGATACCGCAGGCATCGATTACGAGGTCAGCAAAGATATCTTTTTTGCCGATTTTAACACCTGCCACACGGTTACCGAGCATAAGAGGGCCGTCTACAGCCTTACCGAATTCGAACTTTACACCGCATTCTTCAGCATAAGCAATAAGGCAGTCATAGATAGTCTTTCTTTCCATCTGAATTTCCAGCTGATCCTCAGGTGTATCCTGTCTTAAAGCTATACCCATACCGGGGCCGAAGAAGGTCATATCCTGCTTAAGATTCCACTTACTTTCGTCGGGAATATCCATACCTATTGCAGTGAAGGCTTTACGGTCGAAAATGTCTGTCCAGTCATAGCCTATATCTTTTCTTTTATTCTTTTCGTAAACGGTTACATCGAAGCCGTTTTTAGCGAGAATGGCGCCTGCGGCTATACCGCCGTGACCTGCACCTGCAACTATGATTTTTTTACTCATACATATCTCTCCTTTAAAGGTTTATACACTGATTATATAAGAAACTGGCATATTTATCAAGACGTTTAGGGAAAAATAATACCGACACCACAAGGGTATCGGTATCATTTTTTTAGCGGAGTGTGAAGGATTCGAACCTTCTCCGGTGTATATGTAAAACCTGTCGTCACTGTATATGCTTTGCCTTATAAAACATCTCCTGTTTATCTGGCCACTCCACATACACCGTTTACCGCCGATAAAAATTCAGTGTTTATTTGGCTATGTACCTCCAACGCAATAGATATAATCGAAAGAATCAGAGAAACCATATCAACCGAAATGTTACTTAGCATCGCCAGTAACGAACAGATTATTACCAATAAATAAGGTGACTCAACTAAATGATTAAGTCACCTTTGGCGGAGAGTTAGGGATTCGAACCCTAGGTGAGTTTCCCCACACAGCATTTCGAGTGCTGCACCTTCGACCACTCGGACAACTCTCCCTGTATTTGATTTGCAACTACAACATATTATCAAAAAAAATCTATCTTGTCAACCACATCACTTCTTATTTGTTGATAAATTTCTTTAAATAATGACGAAAAACTGTTGGCAATTGAATATGCTTTGTGTTATAATGTAAAAGATATACTATGGATACTTATGTCTTTATTTTAAATATACAGGAAAGTTAAATATAAAAAGGAGAATAACTATGTCAAATTCATTGAATCCCGTTTTCGGTGAATGGTATACCGATAAGCAGATAGGTACAGGCACAGACGGTAAGGTTTTCAGTATTTACCGTGAAAAATATGACTCAAGCAAAGAGACTTCCATTCTTAAAATAATCAGACTCGGTGAAAACAGAAACGAAAGAAAGACCTTCGATCTTAATGAAAACGAAGAAATCCGTGTGGAAGAGGATGAGGACGATTACGAAAAGATAATCAGAAGCATAAAGAAAAACATCAAATCCGTCAGAAAGTCTGACGACGGTAAATATTTCGTAAAATATGAGGACGTGGAGCTTCGTAAGGCAAGCGACGGTAAAGGTAAGCTTATCCTCATAAGACTCGAGGAGTGCCGTTCACTTACGGATATTCTCAAGGATTTATCCTTTACTTTAGACGAAACCATCAGACTCGGCATAAACATCTGTAATTCCCTCATCAAATGCCGTTCCTTCGGATATATCTATCCGAATCTTAAGCCTGAAAATATTCTTTTTGACCGTTCGGGAGGATGTAAATTAGGTGACTTCGGTACCTTCAGCTGTCTCGAACCCTCGAAAACGGCCATTGCATATAAGAGAACCCAGTATTTTATGGCGCCTGAATTTATCAGAACAGGTAATGTCAACTGCACTGTTGACACATATTCTCTCGGTCTCATTCTCTATATGCTCACTAACAGAAACCGACTTCCTTTTATGGAGCCTTATCCGCAGAATGTAACCATAAATTCTTATAATACTGCCACTCAGATGAGAGTTAACGGGAACGAAATTTCACGTCCTGCCCTGGCAAGTGAGGAGCTGTGGCAGATTATCCGTAAGGCATGTGCTTTTAATATCAACGACAGATATTTTACTCCCAATCAGATGTTATCCGACCTTAAAAATGCACTTGCAAATAAGCCTTTTGAAGAAGCTGTTTACGATGAAGTTTATTCTGTAGCTGACCTCGGTGCAGAAGAAACCGAGGAAAGTATTATCATTCCCGAAATCGAACAGGCAGAAGAGATGAAAGAGGAAGCAGTGACTCCCGTTCTTTCACTTAAGGAGGAAATCACCATTCCCGAAATTTCTCCTGTTTACAAAAGCGATGTACCGCAGAAGAAAAAGAAGGCTGTCAGATATGCTCAGCTTCCCGAAATAAAAAAGAAGAAAACTGGTGACATCTCTGCTATTAAAAAGATGGCGATTATTGCAGCTGTTGCTCTGGTGCTTCTGGTGCTTCTTATCGCATCAGTGGCTATGAAAATCAGTGAATCGGATGCTGAAAGCACCACACTTATGATAAACAATATATTTCTCTTCGCAGAAAATTACGGAGGTGTTCTCTTAAATGGCTGCTGATATGATAAAAGCTGTTCTTGCCGCAGAAAATGCGGGGAAGGAAATGGAACTGAAGGCTGTGAAGGCGGCTGAAAAAATGCTCAGTGACGCTAAAATACAGGCTGACATTATTATCAGAACTGCAGTAGAACAGGCAGAGAAGGAATCCAATATTATTCTCAGTGATGCAGAGTTTTCTTCTGCGGGTGTTCTTAAGCAGGCTGAAAAGTTAGCTGAGCTCCGTGAAAGAAAATCTATTGCCGACACGGAAAAATTATACGAAAAAGCCATTAAAATGATTTTTGATGAATTGTTAAATTGATGGCTATAATTAATTTTAAAACGGGGGAGGTGTTGTTTTGGCGAAAATCAAGCTTGTTCATTTTGAACTTGTGTCCCTTCTCGATGAGAGTAAAAAGCTCGTCGAGTTTCTGCAGAAAAGCGGTGTAGCGGAATTCGAAAATGCCGATAACGAAAATCTTACCAAATATCAGACAGATTATATCGTAAATCAGTTTCTTAAAAAACATAAAAAGGCTATAAAAGCCTATGGAATTTTAGAAGAATACTGTCAGCTGAAAAAGCCTTTTACGGAGTCCTTCAGTGACAGTAAAGAAATCGAATACAGCGAATACAGACTCATTTCTGACCGCTCGGACGAACTGCTGAACATCTGTAACGAGATTATATCTCTCAGTGAAAAAATCAGTGAGCTTAAGTGTCAGATGGCTGAAAAGCAAAGTCTTATCGATTATTACGGACCGTGGACATCTCTGGATATTCCCATGGCTTCCAAAAGAACGATGACTGCGAGTATTTTTATCGGCTCATTTCCGCAGGAACTTACGAAAGAAGAAATTCTTTCTCTTATCTCTTCTCAGGAGGACCATCCCGAGGATGTGGAAATAGAGATAGTATCGAAGCAGAAAATGCTTACCTGTGCGGTTATAATGTGTCATCAGTCGAGCGGTGAAAAACTGCTGGAAATTCTGAAAGGTCACGGCTTCGCTGTCCCTGATAAGGCAGTACCCAAACTCCCCGCCAAAGCAATAGAGGACTTCGGAGAGGACATTTCCCTTATAAAGAGTGAAATCTCTTCCGTAACAGAAAAACTTAAAGAATATAAAGATGACTACGATGATATAAGATTTTTAAGTGACTACCTTATGGCACAGGCGGACAAGTACTCGGCAGTGGAAAATGCCGCTGCTACAGAAAGCGTCTTTTTCATAAAGGGTTATATGCCTGAAAGGAGTGCCGAAGAAATCAAGTTCGAAATCGAACGGCGGTTCACGGCACAGATGGAGCTTTCAGAGCCTGATTATGATGATGCGGATGTTCCCGTGCTCATTGAAAATAAAAGCTTTGCGGCGGGCGTGGAGTCTATCACCAATATGTACTCACCTCCGTCAAATAAGGACATAGACCCGAATCCCGTTATGTCATTTTTTTATTATGCCTTTTTCGGACTTATGCTTTCCGATGCGGGTTACGGTCTGCTGATGGTTATTTTCTCCCTCGTAGCCAAGAAAAAATTAAAGGTCAGAGGTAATCTTAAAAAGACAGCCGATGCAGTTCTTTACTGCGGTATATCTACCGTTATATGGGGTGCTCTTTTCGGCGGATGGTTCGGTGACCTGATACCCACGGTATGTACGACCTTCTTTGGCTTTGAGAAAGCACCGAGTCTCGCTATCTGGCTCGAACCGATGAATAACAGTATGGAGCTTCTGATGTACTGCTTCATTTTCGGTGTCATACATCTGCTGGTCGGTAATCTTTTAAGGTTCTATATTCTTATTAAAGAAAGAAACATTACCTCGGCACTGTTTGACGTTATTCCTATGTGCGTGTTCCTTGTAGGCTTTGCCATATTCGGTGGTGGCTTCCTTTTTACCATCGATGAAAGGATAAAATCTTTAGGAGTACCTCTTCTCGGTGTCGGCGCACTGCTTATAGTGCTTACGGCAGGAAGAAACGGTAAAAACATTATCGGTAAGCTCGGCGGCGGTCTTTTCGCACTGTATAATGCCGCTTCGGGAGCTTTAGGCGACCTGCTTTCTTATTCGAGACTTCTGGCTTTAGGCCTCGTTACGGGAGTAATCGCCAATGTAGTAAATCTTTTAGGTGCGATGTTCGGTAATGTCATTCTCTTTGTTATAGTTGTCATTTTCGGACACACAGTCAATATCGCCATAAACTTAATAGGCACGTATGTTCACACTAACCGCCTTCAGTATGTGGAGTTTTTCTCCAAATTCTACGAAGGACAGGGCAGAGCATTCACGCCGTTTAAAATCAATTCAAAATTCTTTACAATCAAGGAGGATAATTAATATGGATAATCTTGGTATGGTACTGGCAGTTTTAGGTGCGGCTTTTGCCGCAGGCTTCGCAGGTGTAGGCTCTGCGAGGGGTGTAGGTCTCGTAGGTGAAGCGGGTGCAGGTCTTCTTACTGAAAAGCCCGACTCCTTCGGCCGTGTACTTATTTTACAGATTCTTCCCGGTACACAGGGCCTTTACGGCTTCCTTGTGGCACTTCTCATTTTCATAAAGACAGGTCTTCTCAGCGGCTCTCCCGTGGCACTTACAACCACACAGGGACTCTACTTCTTTGCCGCATCTCTTCCCATCGCCATCGCAGGCTACTTCTCAGCCATTTATCAGGGCAAGGTAGCCGCTTCGGGTGTGTCGATGATAGCCAAGCAGTCCGATCAGACCTCAAAGGCTATGATTCTTTCCGCTATGGTTGAAACCTACGCAGTTTTAGCCCTTCTCATTTCCTTTATCGCCGTTTTCAGAATTTCAGTTTGATTTTAATCTGACTATTCTGAAAGGAGATATTTTATGACAGGGCTTGATAAAATAAAAGAGAAAATCGAAGAACAGTCCCGTGAAAACTGTGAAAAGATTTTCGCAGAGACTAATCTTAAGATTAAAAAGATGATAGCCGAGGCGAGAGAAGAGGGAAACCGCCGTGCTTCTGAAATAGTAGATGCGGCACAGGCAGAGGCAGACAAAAAGAATGCTGTTTCCAAAAGCACTGCCGAATCCATAACCCGTAACCGCTACCTCGAAATCAGAAACGCCATTCTTAATGATATAATCTCTGCCGCTTATCTCAGTATAGATAAATTTACGGATGAAGAATATTTCGATATGATTTTCTCTCTTTGCAGAAAGAATATACAGCCGGGCGAATGCACCATGCTTATGAACGGCTATGATCTTTCGAGACTTCCCGAGGACTTCGAAGGCAGAATTAATTCGGCTGTTTATGAAACCTCATCGGTTACAGTGAGCAGAAAGGCTGTGGACATCGAGAACGGCTTTATCCTCGACTACGGTGACATTACGGTGAACTGCACCTTGAAAGCAGTTTTTGACGAAAATATGGATGCTCTTAAGGATATGCTCAGTAAAGAGTTATTCAGTTAACGGAGGAACTATGAAAAAAACAGATTATGCCTACTGTGTGGCAAGACTCCGTGCTAATGAAACATATATGCTTGGCAAAGCTTTTCTGATGAAGCTTTGTGAAAGCGAAAGTGCTGACAGAGCTGTTTCCTCATTGGTCGAGGAAGGCTGGATAAAAGAAAAGGCGAGCGTTAAGGAGATAATCCGTCTGAAAAACAAAGAGCTGTGGACTCTCCTCCATGAGTCTGTCCCGTACAGAAAAGAGCTTGATATTTTCTGTGTTCTCAATGACTTTTTCAATATTAAAACGGCAGTTAAATGCACTTTTTCGGGTGCTGTGCCTTTTGATTATTACCTTTATCCTACATCGTTAAATCTCGGTGAGCTTTCGGAAAAGGTGAAGCTTCGTGATTTCTCTTCTCTTAAAATCAGCGGAGCAGACACAGCCGAAAAGGCATATAATCTGGCTCTGATTACAGAAAACGGACAGAGTGCGGAAATCATAATCGACAGAGGTGCCATAGACAGCCTGTGCGAATATGCCACAGAGAAAAAGTCAAATCTTTCAAATGCTGTATGCGGTTTTCTCTGTGACACGGCTAACATTAAAATCGCCTTGAGAATTAACGCTCTGGGTAAAAAACGTGACTTTGCCGAGGCGGCTATAGGAAACTGCTTTAAGCTTGACAGAAAGTCTCTCGTTGATCTTGCCTTAGGTGAAAGGGCGGAGCTATTTGACTATCTTCTGTCCACGGAGTACGGAAAAGGTGTCTCTCTTTACGCCGAAAGCACCGCACTTTATGAAAAATGGTGCGATGACAGGGTAATAGAAATAGTTTCGTCGGCTAAATATACTGCCTTCGGTTTCGACCCTGTGTGTGCCTTTTACTACGGCAAACAGAATGAAATCAAAAGTGTGAGTATAATCCTTACGGCGCTTCAGTCAGGCGTTTCAGCTGATGAAATCAAAGAAAGGGTAAGGGCGCTTTATGTATAAGATGGCAGTTTTGGGCGACAGAGAAAGTATATGCGGCTTTGCCTGTCTCGGCGTGGAAACGGCTGTGGTTTATGACGAAAAAGAGGCTAAAGAGCAGTTCGGCCGTCTCGTAAACGAAAACTACGCAGTTATATATATTACAGAATATTATGCCGAAAAGCTGAAGGATGAAATCGCTCCTTACGACTCTTCGGCGACTCCTGCCGTTATACTCATTCCCGGTGTTAAAGGTAACACGGGAAAGGGTATGGAAAATATCAGCAAGGCTGTGGAAAGAGCAGTAGGCTCTCTTATTCTTGATTAGTAGGTGGAAAAATGAACTACGGAACAATTACGAAAATTTCCGGTCCTCTCGTAGTAGCGAGCGGAATGAAAAATACAAATATGTTTGATGTGGTTAAGGTAAGTGACCTTAACCTTATTGGTGAAGTCATCGAAATGCACGGTGACGATGCCTCCATACAGGTTTACGAGGAAACGTCGGGACTCAGACAGGGTGAGAAGGTTGTTTCCACAGGTGAGGCTTTGAGTGTCGAGCTTGGCCCCGGTCTTATCGGAAGTATTTTCGACGGCATACAGAGACCTCTTAAAGAGATAGTAAAGGTATGCGGAACCAATCTTCCGAGGGGTATCGAAGTGCCTTCACTCGACAGAGAAAAGCAGTGGGTTTTCGAGCCGACTGTGGCTGTGGGTGAAAGAGTTTTCGGCGGTGACATCATCGGAACCGTGCAGGAAACAGAGGTCGTTTCACATAAGATTATGCTTCCTCCCGATAAGAGCGGTATCATAAAGGAAATTACGGGCGGTACATGTACCGTAGATGACGTTGTAGCTATAGTCCTCGATGAAAAGGGACAGGAGCACGGCATCGGTATTATGCAGAAATGGCCTGTCAGAAAGGGCAGACCTTACTCTAAAAAACTCTCTCCCAGAGAGCCTCTCATTACAGGGCAGAGAGTTATCGACTCTCTTTTTCCTTTGGCTAAAGGCGGTGTCGCCGCTATTCCCGGACCCTTCGGAAGCGGTAAGACCGTTACACAGCATCAGATTGCCAAGTGGGCAGATGCTGATATAGTAGTTTATATCGGCTGCGGTGAGCGAGGAAATGAAATGACGGACGTTCTCAATGAATTTCCCGAGCTTATCGACCCCCGTACAGGTAAATCTCTTATGGAAAGAACAGTGCTTATCGCCAATACCTCGGATATGCCTGTTGCAGCACGTGAAGCTTCTATTTACACAGGTATCACCATAGCGGAATATTTCCGTGATATGGGTTATAATGTAGCACTTATGGCTGACTCGACCTCACGCTGGGCAGAGGCTCTTCGTGAAATGTCGGGCCGACTCGAGGAAATGCCCGGTGAAGAGGGTTATCCCGCTTATCTCGGAAGCAGACTTGCCCAGTTCTACGAAAGAGCGGGTAGGGTAGAGTCTGTCGGTAAAAATCCCCGTGAGGGTACACTTTCGGTTATCGGTGCGGTTTCACCTGCAGGCGGTGACATTTCCGAGCCTGTAAGCCAGGCTACCTTACGTATTGTCAAGGTTTTCTGGGGGCTTGATTCTTCTCTTGCCTACAAGAGACACTTTCCCGCCATTAACTGGCTGACCAGCTATTCACTTTACACAAACGCTCTTTCTGAGTGGTTTAAAAGTAATGTTTCCGAGGAATGGAACAGCCTTAGAGAAACCATTATGAGACTTCTTTCAGAAGAAAGTGAGCTCGAAGAAATGGTGAAGCTCGTGGGCATCGATGCTCTGTCTCCCGTGGACAGACTTAAAATAGAAGCCGCACGCTCTGTAAGAGAGGACTTCCTCCATCAGGCGGCATTCCACGAGGTAGACACCTACACTTCATCTCATAAGCAGTATCTTATGATGAAATTAGTGTGCGAATACTACGAAAAAGCTCTCGAAGCACTCGATAAGGGAGCAGATATACTCTTCGTTTCTTCTCTTAAGGTCCGTGAAAAAATCGGCAGATTCAAATACGTAAAAGAGGAAGAAATAAAGGAAGAATTTGATAACATCATCGCACTTCTTAAGGAAGAACTCAGCGGTGAAGAAAAGGAGGACTAAGCTATGCCAAAAGAATACAGAACCATAAGCGAAGTGGCAGGTCCTCTTATGCTCGTAAAGGATGTTACGGGCGTAGCTTATAATGAACTCGGTGAAATCGAGCTTCAGAGCGGTGAAAGAAAGCGCTGCCGTGTACTTGAAATCAACGGTACCGATGTTCTCGTACAGCTTTTCGAATCCTCCGTAGGTATCAACCTTTCTAACAGTAAGGTTAAATTTTTAGGTAAACAGATGGAGCTTGCCGTTTCCGAGGATATGCTCGGCAGAGTTTTCGACGGTCTCGGCAGACCTGCTGACGGCGGTCCTTCCATTATTCCCGATAAAAGACTCGATGTAAACGGTACACCCATTAACCCCGCCGCACGAAAATATCCTGAGGAATTCATTCAGACGGGCGTTTCTGCTATCGATGGACTCAATACTCTCGTAAGAGGTCAGAAGCTTCCCATTTTCTCTGCTTCGGGTCTTCCTCACGCTGAGCTTGCCGCACAGATAGCCAGACAGGCTAAGGTTTTAGGCTCTGACGATAAGTTCGCCGTAGTTTTTGCGGCTATGGGTATCACCTTCGAGGAGTCAGATTATTTCATTCAGTCCTTTAAGGATACGGGTGCTATCGACAGAACGGTTATGTTCGTAAACCTCGCCAATGACCCTGCTATCGAAAGAATAGCTACTCCGAAAATGGCGCTTACCGCCGCCGAATATCTTGCCTTCGATAAGGGAATGCACGTTCTCGTTATTATGACAGACATCACTAACTATGCCGATGCTCTGCGTGAGGTTTCAGCCGCACGAAAGGAAGTACCCGGCAGACGAGGCTATCCCGGTTATATGTACACGGACCTTGCTTCCATTTATGAGAGGGCGGGCCGTAAAAAGGACAGTGAGGGCTCCATTACTCTCATTCCTATCCTCACTATGCCCGAGGACGATAAAACTCATCCCATTCCCGACCTTACAGGCTACATCACCGAGGGACAGATTATTCTTTCCCGTGCCCTCTACCGTAAGGGTGTAACGCCTCCCGTGGATGTGCTTCCGTCTCTTTCCCGTCTTAAGGATAAGGGTATCGGCGAAGGCAAGACAAGAGAGGACCACAGAGACACGATGAATCAGCTCTTCTCCGCCTATGCACGAGGCAAGGATTGCAAGGAGCTTATGGTTATTTTAGGTGAAGCGGCACTTACTGATATTGATAAGCTTTATGCTAAGTTTGCCGACGAATTCGAAAAGACCTATGTTTCACAGGGTACTCTTACTAACCGTTCCATAGAAGAGACTCTCGATATAGGCTGGGAGCTTCTTAAAATTTTGCCCAGAAGTGAGCTTAAGCGAATTTCTGATAAATATCTCGATGAATATTATGATTAAAAGGAGGTGTCACTATGGCAGTAATGAATGTTAATCCTACCCGTATGGAGCTTACAAATTTAAAAAGAAAGCTTGTTACTGCCAGAAGAGGACACAAGCTTTTAAAGGATAAGAGAGACGAGCTTATGAGGCAGTTTCTCGACCTCGTAAGGGAAAATAAAATGCTCCGTGAAAAGGTCGAAAAAGCTATCGCAGAGGCTAACAGACATTTTTCCATGGCTACGGCCTCGATGAGTGAAGAAAGTCTCGCAGTATCGCTGATGATGCCTTCACAGAGAATGAGCATCGAGGTGTCGGAAAAAAATATAATGAGCGTGAAAACACCCGTATTTGTGCCCGAATATAAATTCGCCGATAAGGGTGAGGTGTACTCTTACGGTCTCGCATTTACTTCGGGCGACCTTGATGAAGGGGTAAAGAGTCTTTCTGACATTATGCCCGATATGCTTCGTCTGGCCGAGGTGGAAAAGACCTGTCAGCTTCTTTCTTCTGAAATCGAAAAGACGAGAAGGCGTGTCAATGCCCTCGAATATGTTATGATTCCTGATTATGAGGATACCATAAAATATATCACTATGAAGCTCGACGAAAACGAAAGAAGCAACACTACCAGACTTATGAAAATTAAGGATATGATGCTTCAGCAGGTTTAAGCTATGGAAGAAAAAGATTTACTTATTTCACGCTGTCTCGATGCGAAGAAAAAGGCTCTCGACAGCTTTATGATAACCTCTACACCTTTTCTTTCCGTAGATGAAAGAAGTCTTATAGGGTGCATTGAAAGGGAGTATAACGCTGACATACGCACCTTTTATTACGGTGGATTCAGTGAAGCTGAAAGAACTGTAGCTATCTTTGTGCCGTCGGTTTTCGGTGTGGAAGACATCGGTGAATACTTCACTGAAAACTGTGATGACAGTCCTTTCTGTCTTTTAAAGGTCAGTAAGGATAGGTTTTCTTCTCTTTCACACAGAGATTATCTCGGCTCTCTTATGGGACTCGGCATTAAAAGAGAAACTGTCGGTGACATCGTCATTGGTGAAGATTACACTTTTATTTTCGCACTTAAGAGTATAAGCAGATACATCTGTGAAAACCTTACCAAGGTAGGCAGAGGAACGGTAAGCTGTGAAGTCTGCCCTTTGAGTGACTTCGTTTATGATGAGGGAGAGACGGAAACGGTCTTTTGTTCCGTGGCATCTCTGAGGCTTGACAGTGTGGTTTCCTCGGCTTTTAACCTTTCACGCACTAATTCATCTTTAGCTGTGAAAAGCGGTCTGGTATACATTAACTCTCAGCAGATTATGAAAAACGATTATATTCTTAAGGAAAAGGATAAAATCGTTATGAGAGGAAAAGGCAAAGTAATTCTGGACGAAGTAATCGGAGAGAGTAAAAAGGGAAGAATACATATAAACATAAAGAAATTCAAGTAGCCTTTGGCTACTTTTTTTCATATATATCTTTTCCCGGGAAATACTATTATCGGTGATTATATGAGTGATTTCGATAAATCTTATAACGAAAACATAAAAATGGTAAGTAAAAAATTGCGCTTCGGCGAAAGCTTCGATATAATACTCAAAAAAATAAAGCTTGCCGACAGGGAAGCCTCACTGTTTTGTCTTGACGGTTTTCTGAAAGACGACATACTGGAAAGAAACTTTGAGTATTTCACCAAACTTACTGCCGGGGATTTGCAGAAGGCAAATACAGCACAGAAATTTGTTGACAGTCACACTACCTATGTAGAGGCGAATGTAGTAGATAAGCTTGATGGCTTTATTACCTTTGTTCTTTCGGGTGCCGTGGGTATGATAGTCGAAGGCTTTACTGAGGCGGTTATAATCGACTCCCGAACTTATCCTGCCCGTACTGTGGAAGAGCCTGAATCGGACAAGGTACTCCGAGGCTCCCACGAAGGCTTTGTGGAGACCATAATTTTTAACACAGCTCTTATCCGCAGGAAAATAAGAAACACGAACCTGACGATAAAAACCTTTCAGGTCGGTACCGAATCGAAAACAGATATAGCTGTCTGTTATCTGGAAGATGCCGTGGACAGAAAACAGCTTGACATTATAACAAAAAAACTCGAATCCATCGAGGTGAAAAGTCTGCCGATGAGCCACGAAAGTCTTCGGGAATGTCTCATACCTAATCAGCTGTGGAATCCCTTCCCGAAGGTAAGATACACGGAAAGACCTGATGCGGCATCAGCCTGTATTTATGACGGAAATGTTATAATTCTGACTGACGGCTCTCCCACGGCTATGATTTTTCCCACGGGTGTCTTTGACTTTATACAGGATATAAACGATTTTTACTTCGCACCTGTAATCGGCTCACTTCTCCGTTTTATACGGACAATAGTTTTCGGTCTGTCTATGGTTTTTATTCCCATATGGTATCTGCTTATTCAGTATGAAGAAATACTTCCCGATGCGCTGAAATTTATGCTTATAGAAGAGAAAAACTCTGTGCCGATAATAGTTCAGCTTCTCATCGTAGAGTTTGTTATTGACACTCTCCGTCTCGCTTCGGTAAACACACCGAGTGCCTTGAGCAGCTCTTTCAGTGTAGTCGGAGCTTTGGTACTCGGTGAATTCGCCGTAAGGTCAGGGTGGTTTGTGGCTGAGGTAGTGCTTTTTATGGCTTTCGTGGCAATATCAAACTTCACACAGCCGAGCTACGAATTAGGCTATGCTATTAAAATATCACGGACCGTTATCCTTATTCTGACGGCTCTATTTAAAATATGGGGCTTTGTCGCAGGTCTTTTACTGGTTATACTGGTTATTTCATTTACTAAAACCATCAGCGGTTATACCTATCTTTATCCGCTTATTCCCTTTAATAAGGAAGCACTCAAGAGACTCCTTTTCCGTCATCAGATAAGATTCAGATATAAAAAATAACGGAAGCAGAGCCTCCGTCAAATCTCAAAATCTTCTTTAGTAAAATCGCTGTTAATTACAACCTTATTCGGCACACGCTTAAGGGGGTCGTATTTATAGTGTCTGCAGGTGGAAGAGCCTTCTACTATACCTTTTTTACTGCAGAGGACTACACTTCTGTCCTTGGGGCTTCTGCCGTAGAGACAGTTGGAGCACTGAGGAGTATATTTCTTTTTGCTTATCATCTTCTGTTTCATTTTTTCACCTGCTTATTTTACTTCGCTTTATTTTATCACAAGACAGAAAAATTTTCAACCGATATTCCTTAATTACTTGCTTTAAAAAGCAATATATGATAAAATCATCAGGATGAATTAAGGAGTAGATTACAATGAAAGAAGTTACTATATATACTGACGGTGCCTGTTCGGGAAATCCCGGTGCGGGAGGATGGGGGACTATCCTCGTTTATAAGGGCAAGGAAAGAGAGATGTCGGGCGGTGCCGCAGAGACTACCAATAACCGTATGGAGCTTACTGCTGTTATCGAAGGTCTTAAGGCTCTCAAAGAGTCCTGTAAGGTTACTGTGGTTACCGATTCTCAGTACGTCGCCAACGGAATAAATCTCGGCTGGGCAAAGGGATGGAAAGAGAATAACTGGCGAAAAAAGGACAAAAAGCCTGCACTTAATCCCGAGCTGTGGGATGAGCTTCTCACTCTGATCGATAAGCACGAGGTTACTATCGAATGGGTAAGAGGTCACGACGGACACCCCGAAAATGAACGCTGTGACAGAATGGCAGTGGCTGAGAGTCAGAAGTATCTTTGATTAATTCGGAATGCGGAATGCGGAATCGCGGGATATTTTTCATAAACGAGGAAAGTATATTCCGCCAATTATACATCGATAAAAATCAGTACCCGTCGATTTGGCGGGTACTTTCGTTAATATTATCAATGGCCTCTTATATCGCAATCGAGCAATTTCCAAAAGAAATTTTCAGACAAATAGCTGTCGTATGTGCCGGGATTATATCGGACCAATTCAACCATATAATTGTTTTTTGAACTATCAAAGTTTTTAAACACTTGTTTTGGAAAATATTCACTGATAACAGGACTATCCTTCTTTTTGATTACAATCCATTCATCAATTGCAGAGTAATGAGCATATAATTCTTCCTCTGAAAGCTCTGTGGTAACAAGCAGCTGGCCTATGTACTGCATTCCGTTACCGTTACCGTAAAGCTTGCCTGCCACTGAATTTGATTCCACTAACTGTGTTTTCTCGGGTAGCGGAAAGTTCAAAAGCTCTTTTTCCGGTTTGTTTGCTACAATATCATTTACGAACATTACAGCAACGCTGAAAATACAAGGAAGCAGTATAAATGCTAAGATTATTACTGTTGCTTTCTTCATCTAAAACACTCTTTCTTTTTGCTCGGTCCCCAGCACCCCTCGCTACGGGTACTGATTTTTTCTGTCAATGTATATTGGGCGGAATATCATTTTTTATTTCTGAAACCTGTCCCGCAATTCCGCATTCCGAATTGCGCATTCCGAATTAACAAGGTCTCTGACTGTTTCGCCCGCTATAATAAGTCCTGCCACAGGCGGTACGAAAGCTATGCTTGCAGGGACAGGCTTACTGCCGTCAGCGGTGGGAGAGGGTTTTCTCGGTTCTTCGGGGGAGAAGAGAACCTTTAATTTTTTTATCCCTCTTTTTTTCATTTCGTATCTCATCACTCTCGCCAGAGGGCAGACAGAGGTTTTATAAATATCCGTTATTCCGAACTTCGTCGGGTCGGTTTTGTTGCCTGTACCCATTGAGGAAATTACGGGTATTTTTTCTTCGGTCGCTTTTTCGATTATTGCTATTTTTCCCGAAACGGTGTCGATGGCATCTATCACATAATCATAAACGGAAAAATCAATTTCATCGATATTTGAGGGCAGAACGAAGATGTTATGCTCTTTTATTTTTATGTCAGGATTTATGTCTTTGAGCCTTTCGTGAGCGACAGCAGTTTTCAGCTTTCCAACAGTGGAATGGAGAGCGAAAATCTGACGGTTGATGTTGGAAGGGGAGACAGTATCGTTATCGAAAAGGTCTAAAGCACCTATTCCCGAGCGTGCGAGAGCCTCGGCCACATAACCGCCGACGCCGCCAATACCAAAGACTGCCACACGGCAGTCTTTAAGACGGGAAAGAGCATCCTTTCCTATTAACATTTCTGTACGGGAAAAAATTTCATTCATTTCTTTTTACCTTTAAAGGGGTTGCCCCAGAATATAAATAAAAATGCAGGGATAAGACTTATAAGGAGTAGTACAAACATAAGAGGTTCAGCCGTAAAATAGGCGAACATCGCTCTGAAAGCCTCAGGCTGAAGCATAATGATGAGACCTGTGATTACAGCAAAAACGGCGGCGACAAGGACAGCGCCTGCAGCGGCATCCTTGGCTATTCTGCCGTATTCGGTGTGTTCCTCAGAGGCTAAGTTCACCGCATTTTCTACAGCGGTGTTAATTATTTCCGCACTGATAACGAGAGCAGAAACCACCACTAAAACAGCGTAGTCAGTTCTGCTGAGAACGAACCAATCCGTAGAAAGAAGAATACTGAACATATAAACAAGAAAGGTCAGATGCACTCTCAGATTACGCTCACTTTTTATACAGTGGAAAATGCCCTTTGCGGCATAAGTAAAGCTTTTTAACAGTCTTTTGATTTCTTGCATATCAGTTTTCAGTAGTATAGTAGCTTCCGCTTCTGACTAAGCCTAACTGTGTGAGAACAGCCTCTTCCTTTTCTCTCATACGAACAAGCTCCATACCGCCCGGTTCGTGGTCATAGCCTAAAAGGTGAAGCATGGAATGTACGGTAAGGAAGGCGATTTCTCTGTCGAGGCTGTGACCGTAAAGGTCAGCCTGCTTGTAGGCGTGCTCGATGGAAATAACGATGTCGCCGAGCATTCTTGCTCCTGTGTCGTTATTAATGTCGTAAACCCCATCTGCACCTAAGGGGAAGGAAAGAACATCTGTAGGTCTGTCGATACCTCTGTGCTTGAGATTAAGCTCGTGAATGGAGATGTCGTCCACTATGGTAACACTGATTTCTGCAGAGCCTTTGAAGTTTTCGTTTACGAGAACAGCATTACAGCAGCGTCGTATAAGCATACGCACACCGGTGGGAATACGTACTGTATTCTGACCGTTAGTAATGATTACGTTGATTTTGTCTTTCATTTCTTTTTACTCTCCTCATATTTTGAATAAGCTTTGATAATATCCTGCACAAGCTTGTGTCTCACGACATCCTTTTCAGAAAAGCGTATGGTTTCGATGTCGTCCACATTTTTAAGAATTTTTATCACATCAACCAGACCGGACCTTTTTCCGTCGGGAAGGTCTATCTGTGTAATGTCACCTGTAACCACTATTTTCGAGCCGAAGCCGAGACGGGTGAGAAACATTTTCATCTGCTCGGGAGTGGTGTTCTGTGCTTCGTCCAGAATGATGAATGCATCATCCAGGGTACGTCCTCTCATATAGGCAAGGGGGGCGATTTCGATGGTCATTTTCTCGATCAGGCGGGCACAGTTTTCCGGCCCCAGCATTTCATACAGGGCATCATACAGAGG
>JAZTZH010000027.1:0-2285 GCA_045637365.1 Acutalibacteraceae bacterium | reverse complement strand
ATTATGAGTTCAATTGTGAGTTTTATACAGAACGGTTATAAATACATTCGATTACTGCGTATAATTGAATATTTGTATAATATGCCTCCCCTTAACTATATAAAATATTGATTTTGTATAGTTGACAGTAAATCCGGATACTGCACTTCCCTCTCATTAAAAATAAAAATTCGTTGTAATTTTTTTCGTTCTATGGTATAATTATCTGCAAATAATCAAACACAAGGAAGATAAATAATGCAGATCAGAATTCAGAACGGTATTGTTGATTTATCGGGACAACCGATTTTAAAAAAAGTTGACATAGAAATCAATACAGAAAGTAAAATAGGCATCGTCGGCAGAAACGGCTCAGGTAAAACTACCTTGTTGAGGCTTATCAGCGGTGAGCTATCCATATCTAAAGATACTCCCGGAATTGAAAGCTTTCATATAGTTTCCGGTAAGCCGGTAATCGGCTCTATGTCTCAGATGGCTTTCAGTGATAACAGTATAACTATGCTCGATGAAATCCGTAGTGCATATAAAGACATTATTCAGCTTAAGGAACGTCTTAGTGAGCTTAATGCTTTAATGGAAAACGAGCCAACTGATGAAATCATTTCTGAATACTCCTCTAAGCTTGATTATTTTACGAACCTCGGCGGTTTCTATTTTGAAAAAGAATACGAGGCAGCGATTAAAAAGTTCGGATTTACCGATGAGGAAAAAATGAAGCCTGTTTCAGATTTTTCCGGTGGTCAAAGAACTAAAATAGCCTTTCTCAAGCTTTTGCTTTCTAAGCCCGATCTTTTGCTTCTCGACGAGCCTACCAATCATCTCGATGTAGAAGCTGTAGCGTGGCTGGAAGAATATCTTTCAAATTATAAAAAAGCTGTTGTAATTGTATCTCATGACAGAATGTTTCTTGATAAAACAGTAAACACTATTTATGAAATTGAACACGGTAAAACTGCGAGATATCCCGGTAATTATACTGCATTTGCCGAACAGAAAAAGCAGATACGTATTCAACAGGCAAAAATGTATGAGGAACAGCAGAAGGAAATAGCAAAGCTTAACGATGTTATCGAAAAATTCAGATTTAAAGCCAATAAAGCTGCGATGGCTCAGTCGAAAATCAAATATCTCGAAAGAATGGATATAATCGACGCTCCCGAAGCTTATGACAGCAAAAACTTTATGGCTGAATTCGAGCCGGAAATCAGAAGCGTCAAGGATGTTCTTACAGTGCGTGATCTCAAAATCGGTTACGGTAATAATGTTCTGTCTACTGTCAGCTTTGATGTAAAAAGAGGACAGCATATCGGCATAGTCGGTGGAAACGGACTCGGTAAATCAACCCTTCTTAAAACAATCGTAGGTGCTATCCCCTCTTTAGGCGGTACATCGATTATAGGCGGAAATGTAAAGCTCGGTTACTTCGATCAGCAGATGGCACAGTATGTGAGCAGTTCGACGGTCCTGGATGATTTTATGAACGCTTTCCCCTCTCTTACTGCTTTCGAGGCAAGAAAATCTCTCGGCGCATTTCTTTTCAGCGGTGACGATGTTTTTAAAACCATAGATATGCTTTCAGGCGGTGAGCGTGTAAGACTTGCTCTTTGTAAAATTTTTAAAAGAAAGCCTAATTTCCTCATTCTTGACGAACCGACAAACCATATGGACATTTTAGGCAAGGAAACTCTCGAAAATATGCTCGCAGACTATGAAGGCACACTTTTGTTTGTTTCTCACGACCGATACTTCGTGAAGAAAGTAGCTGACCATATCCTTTCCTTCGAGGACGGCTCAACTAAGTGGTATGAATTCGGATATGATGAATATATAAATTCAAAAAATGCTAAACCTCTTATTGCAGTTACCGAGACTGAAGCGCCCAAACCTAAGAAAGGTTATACTACTCCTGCAAAAGAAAAAGCTAAGAAAGAAAGAGCAATCAAAAAAGCAGAAGAAAGAATTGCTTTACTTGAAAATAAGCTTGAAGAGCTTAAAGCAGAAATCGAAAAGCCTGAAATTCAGACTGATTATGTACGGTTAACGGAGCTGCAGCAGCTCATTGATGAAAACGAAACACAGCTTTTAAATGAAATGGAAGTGTGGGAAGAGCTTATTTAATAAGTATAAATAATACAGCAGTAACCTTGATATGCACCCCAAAAGTTAGACACTTTTGGAGGTGCATATTTTTATGTCAAAAAAGGGACAAAAGCAAAAAAGGTATAGTGCGGAATTCAAAATATCTGTTATAATGGATATGCGAGAACACAAATTAGGATACAATG
>JAZTZH010000026.1:0-11022 GCA_045637365.1 Acutalibacteraceae bacterium | reverse complement strand
CAAGTTACACAAACATAAACTTTACTGTAGAACGGCAGTTCACTGTCTGCACACCTGCCACGGTGTGCACCTCAAGGGAAAGTAATTGTTTTAGAACTGTAACAGAAAAGAACACTCTTACTGTTTCCATATACTTAACTGAACATCACTCTCTTTTCCCACTAAAAAAAAGAGGGGTTTTGCTTACTTTGCCGCCTCCGGAGCAAAGTAAGAGCCTCCGCGGCTCGAGCGGATGACGACTGAATGTTTTATTGAAACAAAGAAAATAAAACATATCTTTCTGTTACAGAACTTGCTTCATCCCGCACTACGGGCGCTTCGGCAACGATGCAACTCGAGCGATAACGACTAATTTCTTCCTTGAAACGAAAATCATAAAAATATATCTTATTGTTACATTAGAAAAATACTTTCAGCAAAAACAAAACCAACTCTGCGAAGCTTTCACGGAAATTCCGAAATCCGAATTAATAAAAATCAAAAAACTCATCTATAAGTTAAAAATTATAAAATTCGACTTTTTCTCTTGACATAACAGCGAAAGTATATATAATATAACTTGTTAGTAATAACTTCGATAACATAAAAGTAATTGATATTATAACGAATTCTTTATAACAAACTACTTATCGGAAGGAGTTTTACCGTGACATCTTTACTGTACTTAGGTATTATGCTGGCAGTTATCTGCATCTGGTTCCTCGCTTTCAAAAGGCCCGTCTACGAGGCTGTTCTTCTGGCTTTCATTATTCTTCTTGCCGTCACGGGCACCTGGAGTAATGTTCTCGACTACATCAATGTAGGACTTTCCACTTCACTGCTTTACTCGATGGTTGCTTTTGTCGCCATGTCTATCATACTGACCAAGACAAAAATCGTAGACAGCTGCATCGCAGTAGTGCTCTCTCTTATCGGAAGAATCAGAGGCGGTGCCGGATACACTGCAGTTATCGCCAGTGCATTCATGGGAGCCTTATCAGGCTCGGGCCCGGGTAACGTAATGGCTACAGGCTCTCTCACTATCCCCGCTATGAAAAAGACAGGCTTTCCCGCAGAATTAGCCGCAAACATCGAAAGTAATGCCAGCTATATGGGTAATATGATTCCTCCCTCATCGAACATCGTGGCAGCTATGGCAGCTTTTACAACCTACGCAGCTGCTAACGGCATCGAGGAAATTTCTCAGGGCAAGTTCTGGATTGTGCTCTGGAGTATTTCAGGCTGTTTTATAGCACAGCGTCTTATTATGGTATGGGCCTTCTGTAAATACTATAAGGTAGAAAAGATAAAGAAGGAAGATCTTCCCGATCTTAAGGAAACTCTCAGAATCGGCTGGCAGGCTATGCTTCTTCCCGTAATCATCCTTCTGCCCTTCGTTCTTGATGCGGCCCTTGCCGATAATTTCTTCGTGGAGCGTCTCGGTGCTCAGGGTGCGAAGTATCTTTCTAAATCCGTACTGCTCTTCGTGGCAGGCATATCCTCCATTTACGCCTGTCTTATCGTAAAGGACAAGTCCGCTGTAACACCCTCAAAAATAGCAAGGATGTTCGCAGACGGAGTCAAAACCATCTCTCCTGCCATCGGCGTATGTGTGTTCGGTTATATGATCGGCGCACTCTTCGATGATCTGGGCGTGGCTGAAGCACTCGGTGAGGTTATGGCTTCATGGAGCTTCGGAAAGCTCGGTATGGTTCTGGCTATCTGTGCCATCACATGTGTTATGGGTATGGTAGTGCCCGGCTCATCACAGGTAGTTATCTTCGGACCTGTATTCATCACTCTTTTAGCAAATGTAGGTGTAAGCCCTCTTCTGGCGGCAGCTATGCTTCCCTGTATCTGCGGTGTTATGTGCGGAATCACACCTCCTCTCGGGCTCGGTATGTATGCAGGTATGACCATCGCAGAATCAGATTTCAGTAAAACCTTCAGAAATAATATGTGGTGGGTTATTGCACAGTTCGTTCTTCAGGTCGCTGTTCTGATGGGCTGGATTCCCATTTTCGGTATATAAAGGAGGAAAAGACAATGAAAGAATTCTGTAAAAAGCTTTCTGCCGTACTGAAAACAGTTTTCGGTTACGGTATAATGATATCTCTTTTCGCAGGCGGACTTACCTTCTTCGGTTATGTGGCAGCTCTGATTATCGGCGGCGATGCAGCTGCAGCTATCTGTGCCTTCCTTTATGAAAAGATTATTCCCGCCATCATCTACCTTTCGGTGACTATGGTGCTTCTCGGACTTTTAGCTATGTATCTGAACGGTGAAAAGGCTCTTACCCCCGAAAAAAAGCACGCACACAAGCACGAAGGCGAAATGTAAAAGTCTTCATCACAGAATATAAACCCGTTGTAAAAGCTCAGGCTGATACAGCGGGTTATTTTTTATTCTTCCGACTGAAATTTTCTGTAAAATAAAAAAGCAACCCTCACTGAGAGGGTTGCAGAAAATTCAGTGTTTTCCGATGAAAAGCGAAAGCATTACCACTGACTGTCATCATCCGTAAGTCTGATAAGAATGCTTTCCAGAAGCTCTGTAAGACAGCTTTCCTGTCTGTCATTCATTTCACGGTAATCCTCTACAGAGCAGTCATCGGCATCGTCGCTTATCTTTCTGACGGAAACCATAGGAATACCGCATTTTTCACACACAGAAGCGATGGCGGCAGTTTCCATGTCGAAGGCACCGATGGCGAAGGTGTCAAGATAGAGCTTCTTACGTGCGGCATCTGTAAGGAATATATCGCCCGTACCCACCTTGGTTCTGATAATTCCCTTGCTTTCCAGAGCGTAGGAAAGAAGTCTTTCGTCCGCCTTAAGAATGTATTCCTGTCCGTCAGGCTTTACTCCGAGACCGTAACCGATGGCAGTAAGGTCGTAGTCACACTCCACATAGGTTTCAGCCGCTACCATATCCTCTCTCTTGAGTCCGCTTACGGCACCCGAGAGACCGGCATTAAGGATATACTCAGCCTTCATATCGCTGATAAGAAATGAAGTGGCAGAGGCGGCATTCACCTTACCTATACCGCATTTGACACCTGTAACGACGAGCTTTCTGTCGCCTTTTTCCAGAGTAAAGGTAACTGCCTCATTACCTCTGAGGTTAAATTCCTTGCCGCCCTTTTCCTTGGCATAAGCAAGAAAGGGGCTGTATTCCATACTGTCTGCGAAAACCAGACCAACATTTTTAATCATTTTTATTACATCCTTTCGGTGATTTTAAAGCTATTATACATCAAAAAAGCCTTTTATGTCAATGGAACTTAAAAAGCATAGAATGGTAGGGAAATGGTAGTTTCAGGCAAGCAGTCAGCAGAGTTACTTTTGTTTTTAGAGAAAGTATTTTACAATGTAACAAGAAGATATATTTTTATTGTTTTCGTTTCAAGGAAGCAGTTACTCGTCATCGCTCGAGCCGCATCGTCACCGAAGCGACTGCAGTACAGGATGAAGTGAGATGTGAAACAGTAAGATATATTTTTATGATTTTTGTTTCAAGGAAGCAATTAGTCGTCATCGCTCGAGCTGCATCGTCGTCGAAGCGCTCCCTGCGGGAGAAGAAGCGAGGCGAGGATGGCGCAGCGGTCAAAGTTCATAGGCGCTCCAAGCCGTAATGAACTTTGGGAACCGCAAGAGGAAAGGGCTTTTCCTTTGCCCCGGTCGGCAAAGGAAACAAAGCTCCCTTTTTTTGGACGGGAAAAGAGAGTGATGTTCAGTTAAGTATATGGAAACAGTAATAGTGTTCTTTTCTGTTACAGTTCTAAAACAATTACTTTCCCTTGAGGTGCACACCGTGGCAGGTGTGCAGACAGTGAACTGCCGTTCTACATTAAAATTTATGTTTGCGTAACTTGCCTTCTTAAGCAGTATTTCTGCTTTTTCACCTTTCAGTACCTCCTTACAAAACGCTCTACAAGGGGGCACACCGTGGCAGGTGTGCAGACAACTGGTCAGATTTTATCTTTGCTGAAAGGTTATCAATAACCCATATTACTTTTATGTTGCTATAGGTTTAAAAGCTCACTGACCGTAGAACTCATATGAAAAGCAGACCGAGCGGGAAGCGACTGTCGGACTGACGGTACTTAAGGAGACGAAGCGTGTGGTGACGTCAGGCACCACAGGGTAGACAAAATATCTGTGCGTTGAGGTAGCTTTGGCAGCGATTTCACTGTAATACTTTCAGTAAAAGCACCCTGTACGCTCGCTCTTTCGGTAAGACTGAGCATAGAACTATAGATAACGGTAGACTTGAAAGGCTGTTTCTTTATGAGTGGCAGACTAAGGGTGAGTTATAAAAGAAATGTATCTCTTCTTCCGTTATCGTGTTCGGATTGGTTCTACCGAAAAATGGGCGCTTTGTTTACTTTGGCGCTCGCCTGTGCCAAAGTAAAAGCCCTGCGGCTCGAGCGGATGACGACTAATTGCTTCCTTGAAACGAAAATCATAAAAATGTATCTTATTGTTATACTTTCAGCAAACAAAAAAAGCCACCTCTGCATAGAAAAAGAGAGGTGACTTAGTCACTGAATATTTGTTTTATCCATTCCGCAAGGACGGCTGTCGGTGGCAAACGCCCGAAGAATAGCCGACACTGTAACGGTGTTACCCGTCCTTGCTTTAATATAGATTTATTCCACCACCGTATTAAGCCAGACACCCTTTTTCATAAAGATATAACCGACTATACATTTTATTATGTCCGCAGACAGAACAGCCGTATAGAGTGGCACGATGGGAACTGACGTGTATCTGCTCAGTATAAAGGCAAGAGGAACGGAAACCGTCCATACAAAACCGCTGTCAAAGAGAAAGGTTATGACTGTCTTGCCACCGGAGCGCAGAGTAAAATAACAGGCATTAGTAAATGACTGAACAGGCATAAACAGAGCCACTACCGTTATTACCGTCGAGGCAAGACTTCGGATTTCGTCGTCAGTTTTATAAATAGAGGGGAATACGGGAGCGAAGATAATCATTATCAGTGCCACAAATACCACAGTAGCTACCGCAAAAAACAGAAGTCTCGTGCTCGCTTTCTTCGCCTGCTTCTTTTCGCCTGCTCCGAGCATCTGGCTGAGGATGATGCCTATAGCTGAGCCGAAGGATACAAATGATACGTTAAAAACATTACTGATGGTTGAAACGATATTTATCGCCGCCACCACATCGAGACCTCTTACGGAGTAGCACTGATTTAGCATAGCCATACCTGCTGACCAGAGAGCCTCATTTAAGAGAAGAGGAAGAGAGATAACCGTAATCTTTTTCAGAAGCTCCCTCGTGAGAGTGCTTGAGGTGAAAAGCCCCTTTATGAAGGGGTATTTCTTTTTATGTGTATGTGCCCACACCAGGAGAATGGCCAGCTCCACGAAACGGGAAATCACCGTAGCGATTGCCGCACCGTTTATGCCGAGTACAGGCGCACCGAAATGACCGAAAATAAGAATGTAATTAAGGACAAAATTAACAAGAACAGCCGCCACGGTTGATATCATCGGTATAACTCTGTCGCTTGTTTCACGCAGAGTACTCGCATAGGCCTGAGAAAGAGCGAAGGGAAGAAGACCCAAAAGCATAATCTCCAGATATTCCGCCGCATAAGAGGCTACCAGCTCTCTTTCACCCTCTGCCGCTTCACCCTGAAGATAAGCTCCGATAAGTACATCGCCCATAGAAACAAAGGCCGCGATACCGAACGCTGTCAGCAGAAATGCAAAAACAAGCTTATACTGCATAGTGTTTTTCACACCTTCGGCATCTTTCTTGCCGTAAAACTGTGCAGTAAAAATACCCGCACCCGACATAGCACCGAAAATGCAGAGATTGAACACTATCATAAGCTGATTTACGATAGAGACACCCGACATCTGCAGTGTGCCCACCTGTCCGACCATAATATTATCGAGCATACTTACGAAATTCGTAATCCCCGACTGAATCATAATAGGAACAGCCACCACCAGCATACGTCTGAAATAGGGCAGTCCCGATTTAATAAAGCTGATCATATTTTATCCTTTCAGAAAACACTGTACATACTCAGATTATATCTATATCTTTTGCCAAAAAAAATCGGTAATACAAAAAAGCATTACCGAATTTTCCTTATCATCCGAAAATGGAACCGCCACTTCCGATATTGAAAAACTGAAAAACAGTATTAATGAGATTAGCAATAAAAATCTTTATGTTCTCCAGCACTTTATAGATGGTATTCAGAAAATCGTTGCCCTCGTATATACCTCCCATAATTTCAGAGCCTACCTCTGAGAGCTTATCTCCTGCCATGTCACCTAATATATCGCCTACTTTATCGGCAATATCCGGTTCATCGGTAGGTGTTACCACTGACTCGGAGGGAAGAAGCTGTTCGCCCTCTGTGGTAGCCGCTGCTGCACCGAAAACGAGTGAGAAGCACATAATCAGAGCCATAAATAATGCAAGATGTCTTTTTTTCATTTGATATTACCTCCGAAAAATAATATTCCTTTGTGAAATTATATCAGAAAAATCAGCATTATGCAATAGGAAAATACAAAATGTGGAATTACATGGAAGGTTTCGAAAATCCGAAGGTGCTTCACCGTAAGGGGTGCATCGCTCATCCTCCTGCAGATGAGACGAACATTTCCTTGATTAAAACGATATATCTGTATATAAACTCTTCATTTTACGAACTACTCAGGCTTCGCAGCGTCGCAGAGTTACTTTTGCCCTTGCAAAAAGCAACCGCCTTTTACAGCGGTTGCTCTATATCTTAAGTTTATTTACACAGCTCTCTCCAGAAGCACATTTCCTTCCGCATCCACGGTTTTTACTGAGATTTTACCGTCTTCGAGCTTCATCATCGATGCCGCCCACTTGCCGTCACCGAGATTACCGCCTACGATGAATACGGGAAGCTCTCCCTCGTCAAATCTTGACTCGTGCCAATGACCGCCGACAATAAGCTCCATACCCAAATCCTTGAGCGGTGCTGTCCAGTCCATACCGAAGTGGTCGCCCAGTACGGGCTCGTGACTGAAAACTATCTTATACTTTCCGTCGAAATCCTTCTTGTTAAGACCGCAGAGCCATTCGTATTCTTCGCTTCTGAGGGTGTCGAAATTCACCAAACCGCTGTATTCCTTGTGGCTGTCCTCCTTATCCTCACCCGAGTCGATAACTACTGCCGAAAGAGCGCCGAAGTCGAAGGTGTAGTAGAATTTGCCGTCCTCGTCACCGAGATAATCAGCGAGTATACCGGCATATTCGCCTCTCGTCTCGTGGTTGCCTCGGGTAAAGACCACAGGGATTGCGCCGCCGCTCAGGTCTGCCGCATCCTTAAGAATGAACTTGGTGAACTGATCCTTTGTACGCATTTCCGATGTGATATCACCTATCATACAGATAAGATCAGCCTTTTCTTCCATGTGTGAAACAGCCTTGTTCATTTCTTTTTCCATTTCGTGGACGTCGGATATGCAGAGAATGTTTATACCGTCTTCCTTTTCCTGTCCATTGAAGGCTATGGGTTCACTTTCGCATTTTCTACCCTTAAGACAGCTGTAAGCGAATTTAAAGGGAATAAACTGTGATTCTACAGTGTAGGTGTTTCCTCTGAGCTCGTCTTTAGGCACTCTTACACTGTGTATCGAATCGTCAGAGGTAATGATACCGTTATTGGAGTCCCAGAGGACTTTTTCTTCGCCATTATAGGTGTACTTAACACAGCCGCTGCCCTTGAAGGAGGTTTCCCACACGATGTTATAGTAGTCTCCGCCTGTTTCGAAAACGGCAGGTGCCACGGTGATTTTCATAAGGTTAAAGGGAATTATCCAGGTAACTCCGAAGAGAAGAAAAGCAACGACAGAGATAATTATATTTTTGAAATAATAAGAGATCAACGTCATTTTTCCATTCCCTCCACAGCGGTTTTAATGCTTTCCATAGCTTTTACCACTGTTTCTCTCGGACAGGCTAAAACCACTCTCTGGAACTGCTCAGCTATGGCTCCGAAGATGTCACCGGCATCGAGCCAGAGACCTGCCTTATTGATAATAAGGTCATTAAGCTCCTTCGCAGTAAGACCGAGACCCGAACAGTCAAGCCAGGCAAAATAGGTTCCTTCCGGCTCTACGAGGCTGATTCCGGGAAGATTTTTATTTACGAATTCTCTTACATAGGCAAGATTATCCTTTATGTAAGCCCAGCACTCCTCGTACCAGTCGTCACCGCCCTCGTAAGCCGCCTTACAGGCGACTACACCGAGGTTATTGGGAACAGTGTAACCGCTGGCGGCGATTTCCTCGTTATATCTCTGACGGAGCTCCTCACTCTTTATCCAGATGTTTGAGCACTGGAAACCTGCGATGTTGAAGGTTTTACTCGGAGCGGTGCAGACAAGAGTTCTGTCAGCCATTTCGGGAACTGCCTCGTAGAAAATGTGGTGAGGATGACCCTCATAGGTGAAATCACAGTGTATTTCGTCAGCTACGATGATAACATTATGCTTACGACAGATTTCACCGAGCTTCTGCAGCTCTTCCTTAGTCCAGACTCTGCAGATGGGATTATGGGGACTGCAGAGGATGAAAAGCTTAACATCATTGTCGGTAATTTTCTTTTCGAAGTCTGCGAAATCGATGGTGTACTTTCCGTCGGAATAGACAAGAGGACTTTCGATGATTTTTCTCTGATTGTTTCTGATTACATTATAGAACGGATAGTAAACGGGAGGCTGAATGATAACACTCTCCCCTTTTTCCGTGAATGCTCTTACTGCCATAGCCAAAGCGTAAACTACACCGGGAGTCTGTACAAGCCATTCCTTTTCGGGAGTCCATCCGAAGTGGCGGCTAAACCAGCCTGCCACAGCCTCGTAGTAGTCCTCTTTAAGGTTACTGTAGCCGAAAATGCCGTGATTCACGGATTTCTGCAAAGCTTCAAGAACACATTCAGGCGCCCTGAAATCCATATCTGCCACCCACATAGGCATAACATCGGCAGGCAGACCGTTCTCCACGGCGAAATCGTGCTTGAGGCTGTTTGTGTTTCTACGGTCGATTACTTTGTTAAAGTCTCTCATTTTCTTTTCTCCTTTATTTATTTTTCTGTAATAAGTTTAACACTAACAAGCATACTAAGTCAACGGAAATTTTGTTCACATATTGTTAATGTTCATATTTCTTCAATGTAGCATATATGTGTTAGGATAAAACCATCAATTCAAAGGAGGTAATATCATGCTTGCTGTTATAGCTTTTTTATCTGACATAGTTTATTTCACAAAGATTTTTTTTGATAACATCTTAACGGGAGTATTTTCTTTCGGACGGTAATTTTCAAGGGAATTTAATTTATACATAAAACAAAAGAGCAACTGCAGTGGAAAGCAGTTGCTTTTTTTCGTTATATTCATATATGATCTTCGTATCTTTCCGCAGTAATGATTCCGTCCTCTACGTGAAGCTTACAGATTCTCGCATTTCTTGCGTCGAAGGCACTGGTGCCCTTCTCATATCCGTAGTCTCTGGCGTGATAAACAGCGTACCACTGACCGTCTTCTTTTATCATAGAGTGATGTCCCGTACCTTCTTCGAAGTCGTTAGCCTTCATTACGGGATGATAGGTGTCTTTATCGGGGTATTTTTCGAATTTAATTTTTGTAAGGTCAGTTTCGTCTGTCTTCGCACGTGCATAGCCGATGTAATAGGTAGGCTGTTCGAAGCAGTTGCCCGAATACATAAGGTAGTGCCAGTCACCCTCACGGAAGTAGAATGCACCCTCGATTGTATGCCAGTGCTGACCTTTTTTATATCTGTCT
The DNA here is from genome assembly GCA_045637365.1 of Acutalibacteraceae bacterium. Taxonomy (GTDB): domain Bacteria; phylum Bacillota; class Clostridia; order Oscillospirales; family Acutalibacteraceae; genus UBA6857. The sequence goes on along the minus strand of JAZTZH010000026.1, from coordinate 1,215 downwards.
CTGCAGTAAATATCCTCGTCGAGTGTAGGCTCAAGCACAAGTACAGGCTTGCCCTCGGGAGTAACAGGGTCAAGCATTCTGTCTACATAAATGCAGGTGCCTATTCTTTCTCCCTCGAATTTATTGGAGGAATAAAAAAGGAAAAGACCATCTTCATTTTTTACGATGTGTGAGTCGATGGAGAAGGGGTGAAGAATCTGTCTTGTCTCACCGAAGGGACCGAAAGGACTGTCTGACACTGAAACGTGCATAGCACCTCTGTGACCGCCCTTATCGGGAGTATCGTTATAAATCTCGATGGAGTTATACATATAAAATTTTCCGTCAAGCTCTATTACACTCGGTGCCCAGAAGGAATCGTGCCCCTTCATAGTCATTACGGGGCCGTAGTATTCCCATCCGTCAAAGAGTCTGTCGGAATGGTAAAGATAAACGGCATCGTGCCCTGTGACATAGATATAATATCTGCCACCGCTTTTCAGAATGTAGGGGTCAGCCTGACCCTGATAATGGTCTTTATCGACTTTAAGTAAGTGCATAAATTTTTCTCCTTTTTGCTTTATAGGATGATTATATAACAGATGGGGTGATAATGCAAGAAGGGAAAGAAAAATAATCATCCGTCATACGCTACGGCTGTATCGATGCCGAAGCACCTGCAGTGCGGGATGAACTGAGATGTGAAACAGTAAGATATATTTTTATGATTTTCGTTTCAATAAAACATTTAATCGTCATCCGCTCGAGCTGCATCGTCACCGAAGCGCTCCCAGTGGGAGAAGAAGCGAGGTGTGAAACAGTAAGATGTATTTTTATTGTTTTTGTTTCAATAAAACATTCAGTCGTCATCCGCTCGAGCCGCTAGGGCTTTTCCTTTGCCCCGGTCGGCAAAGGAAACAAAGCTCCCTTTTTTAGAAAGGGAAAAGAGAATGCCTACAGTTAGATTTCTTAAAACATTAAGAATATACATTTCTATTAAAGTTCAGAAACAAATACTTTCCCTTGGGGTGCGACCCGAGGCAGGGGCGCAGACAGGGAACTGCCGTTCTACAGTAAAGTTTATGTTTGTGTAAGTTGCCTTCTTAAGCAGTGTTTCTGCTTTTTCATCTTCCAGTACCTCCTTACAAAACGCTCTGCAAGGGGGCACACCGTGGCAGGTGTGCAGACAACTGGTCAGATTTTATCTATGCTGAAAGGTTATCACTAACCCCTATT
>JAZTZH010000025.1:0-15879 GCA_045637365.1 Acutalibacteraceae bacterium | reverse complement strand
AAAGGGGTAAAATGATGAACAGACTTGACAGTGTTTCCAATGAAAAAATCAAAATGGCAGTTAAAATTGCCTCTTCATCCAAGGTGAGAAAAGAAACCGGTCTGTTCTTTTTAGAGGGACTTCGTCTGTGCCGTGACAGTGCTTTTACCGGTACGGTTATAAGATTCGCATTTGTTACGGATAAAGCCTATGAAAAATTCAGTGATGATGCTGAATTAATCTTTTCTAAGGCTGATGAGTCCTATCTGATTTCTGAAGCAGTAGCCGATAAGCTTTCACTTACACAGACTTCACAGGGATTTTTCTGTCTGTGTGAGAAAAGTGACTCTTTATCTGTTTCTTCCATTGACACTGAGGGTAAATACATCGCTCTGGAAAATATACAGGACCCTGCAAATCTTGGTGCAATATGCCGTACTGCGGAAGCTCTCGGTATAAAGGGTGCTGTCATTTACGGATGCTGTGACCGCTATTCTCCTAAAAGCCAGCGTGCAGCTATGGGCTCTCTTCTGAGACTGCCTGTATTTGAAAGCGCAGACCTCTGTGAGGATATTGAACTGCTTAAGAGCAAGGGTATGAAGGTCTATGCCACATCTCCCGATTCTGCATCCGAGAAAATCACGGAAGTGTCGATGAAGGGCGGAGTTTTATGCGTTATAGGAAATGAAGGTAACGGTGTGAGCGAAGAAGTTTTTTCTTTATGCCGAAAGGTTACCATTCCTATGCAGGGGAATGCTGAATCTCTTAATGCTTCTATGGCGGCGGCCATAACTATGTGGGAGATGATGAGATAAAATGGAGAAGGAAATCTATTGGCTCTGGTTACAGGGTGTGTCAGGTTATGCAAAGCCTGTGAAAAAACTGCTGAATACCTTTGGCGATGCCAGAGCGGTATATGAAGCTTCATCTGCAGAACTGAAGGATGCGCATATACAGGGCTACGGACCTAAGGTTATCGGCAGAATGAAGGACGAGGATATCGAAAAGTATTACGACACCTATGATTTCTGCCGTAAACACAGAATACATATCATCACTCCCGACAGCGAATTTTATCCGAAAAGACTCCTTGAAATCGAAAATTTTCCTCTCGCTCTTTATGTAAGAGGCGATTATACCTGTCTTGATTCTGAGAATGCACTTGGTGTTATCGGAAGCCGCACACCGTCACAGTATGGAGAAGAGGCTACCGAAACTATCGTCAGTCAGCTTTGCGATAACGGCGTGCTCATTGTCAGCGGCGGTGCTCTCGGAATTGACTCGATAGCACACAGAACGGCTATTGAATGCGGTGGCAGAACCGTTCTTGTTATGGGCTGCGGTCACGGTTCGGGTTATCTTCCCGAAAACAGTGCACTCAGAAAAAGAGTGGCTGAAAACGGTGCTCTTATCACGGAATTTCCGCCGTACGCTAATGTTACACCTGCTACCTTTCCTCAGAGAAACCGCATCATTTCCGGTATGACAAGCGGTGTCGTTATAGCAGAAGCAGCGAAGCTGAGCGGTACCTTCAGTACGGCAAGACACGCAATAAAGCAGGGCAGAGACCTTTTCGTTCTTCCCGGTGACATTAAAAGCGGAAATTACGAAGGCTCTAATCAGCTTATAACCGAAGGCGCTAAGCCTGTTTTCTCGGCAAAGGATATCATTCCCTGGGCAAAGGTAAAGAAAAATAATGAACCAAAGACAGGTAAACCCTTTGAAAATATCGACCTCGAGGCTTCTTCTTACAAGAAGAGGGGGAAGAAAAAATCTTCCGTTAAGGAAAAAACAGAAAGAATCATCGAAAAAGATGAAAAAAATATAGAGAAAAGCGAAAAAAATACTCCGGAAACTATTTCTAAAAATGCAGAAATAGTGTATAATATAATGTCCGACGGTATATGTGATTCAGACAGTATAATCCGTGAATCAGGCTTAGAGGTAAGAAAGGTCCTTTCAGCTCTTACTGAGCTCGAAATGGACGGAATTATCGTGAAAGTAAGCGCCGACAGTTACCGTCTTAATTAATAAATTTATGAAAAGGTGAAAATATATGGCAAATTTAATCATTGTCGAGTCTCCCTCGAAGGCAAAAACTCTTAAAAACTATCTTGGCGGAGGATATAATATCGTCGCTTCGAAAGGTCACATAAGAGATTTACCTGCAGCCAGACTCAGTGTAGATGTAAAAAACGACTTCGCACCTAAGTACAGCATAGTAAAGGGAAAGGAAAAGCTCGTCAAAGAACTTAAAACAGCGGTAGCTGAAAGTGACGAAGTTTTTCTCGCAACTGACCCTGACCGTGAAGGAGAAGCGATTTCATGGCACCTTGCCGAAATCTTAGGTCTCGACCTTAATAAGCTTAACAGAGTTACTTTTAACGAAATTACCAAAACAGGCGTAAAAAACGGTATGGCTAATCCCCGTAAGGTAGACATTGACCTTGTAAATGCACAGCAGGCCAGACGTATTCTGGACCGTCTCGTAGGTTATAAGCTCAGTCCCTTCGTTTCACAGAAAATCAGAAGAGGACTTTCAGCCGGACGTGTTCAGAGTGTCGCTGTCAGAATGATAGTTGACAGAGAAAACGAAATCCGTGCTTTTAATCCAGAAGAATACTGGTCACTTGAAGCGAAGTTCAATGTGTCCAGAAAGACTCTTACCGCTTCATTTTACGGTGATGAGACAGGCAAGGTTGAACTTAAAACTCAGAAACAGACAGATGAGATAATATCCCGTCTTTACGGAGCAAGATATTTCATCAGCTCCCTTAAAAACGGCACAAGAAAGAAAAATCCCGCACCACCGTTCATTACATCCACTCTTCAGCAGGAAGCATCCAAGAAGCTTGGCTTCAGAGCTGAAAGAACGATGAAAATAGCACAGGAGCTTTATGAAGGTGTGGCAGTGCCCGGCTACGGCTCTATCGGTCTTATCACCTATATGAGAACGGACTCACTCCGTATTTCCGAGGAGGCAAGACAGGCTACCGAAGAGTTCATCAAGGATAACTACGGTGCTAAATATCTTCCCGAGAAGCCCCGTTATTATAAATCCAGAAGCAATGCTCAGGACGGACACGAAGCTATCAGACCTTCCACCGTTTCACTTACTCCCGCTTCGGTTAAGGACAGTCTTACTCCTGAACAGCACAAGCTTTATACTCTTATCTGGAACCGCTTCGTAGCGTCCCTTATGGCTTCCTGTGTACAGAATACACAGAAAATCGAAATCAAGGGTGTAGTTGACGATGAGAGTAAATTCTGTCTTTTCACTGCCAGCGGTTATTCAGTCAAGTTCGACGGCTTCACTGCACTTTATGATCTTGGTGACAAGGATGAAGACAAATCCAAGCTTCCCGACGGTCTTGCAAACGGTGATGACCTTAAGCTTAAGGCTCTCGACAAAGAACAGCACTTCACACAGCCTCCTGCGAGATATACCGAAGAGTCTCTTATTAAAACTCTCGAAGAAAACGGAGTGGGCAGACCGAGTACTTATGCTACCATTATTTCGACCATCGTAAAACGTGAATACGTGGTAAGAAAATCCAAACAGCTCGTTCCTACAGAGCTTGGTGAGGCTATAGTAAATCTTCTCAAAGAGAAGTTTAAAAACATCGTAAATGTCAAATTTACCGCACAGCTTGAAAGTGACCTTGACCGTGTAGGTGAAGGCACACAGGACTACATCAAAATGCTCCACGAATTTTACGGAGATTTCGAAGATACGCTCCAGAAGGCGAAGGCTGAAATGGACGGAGTAAAGATTCAGCTTAAGGAAGATGAAACAGACATTCCCTGTGAAAAGTGCGGAAGAATGATGGTTATAAAAGTGGGCAGATTCGGTAAATTCCTTGCCTGTCCCGCTTATCCCGAATGTAAGACTACGAAACCTTATGTAATCGAAACCGATGCCACCTGTCCCGTATGCGGCGGCAAGGTTATTTCTAAAAAATCAAAGAGGGGATACACCTTCTTCGGCTGTGATAAATGGCCCGAATGTAACTTTATGACCTGGGATAAACCCACTAACGAAAAATGTCCTAAATGTGGCAAATCACTTTTCAAGGCAAAGGGCGGAATGCTTAACTGTCTCGACGAAAAGTGCGGCTATTCAGCTAAAGCCACCCGTAAAAAGAAGGGTGAATGATTGTAATTTAAAAGGCGGTGAAGAAATGAGCTGTGAAAAAGTAATAGTAATAGGTGCAGGTTTGGCAGGTGTAGAAGCAGCGTGGCAGCTTGCCAATGCAGGAATTAAAACCGAGCTTTATGAAATGAAGCCCGTAAAGTTTTCACCTGCTCATAAAAAGCCGACTTTCGCAGAGCTTGTATGCTCTAATTCCCTTAAAGCCGAAAGAGTAGAATCTGCCGCTGGGCTTCTAAAAGAGGAAATGCGTAGATTAGGTTCGATCTGTGTGGAATGTGCCTACAAATGCAAGGTTCCCGCAGGTGGAGCGCTTGCTGTGGATAGAGACGAGTTTTCACGTCTGATTACCGAAAAGATTTCCTCTCATCCGAATATCACGGTTATAAATGAGGAGGTTACGGAAATTCCCGACGGTAATGTAATTATTTCCGCAGGTCCTCTTGCCAGTGATGCTCTGAGTGAAAAAATCGCTGAAATATGCGGAAGCGGTCTTCATTTCTTCGATGCGGCGGCGCCCATCGTAACTCTTGAGAGTATTGATATGGACAGCGCCTTCTGTGCCTCAAGATACGAAAGAGGCGGTGAAGACGACTATATTAACTGTCCGATGAATAAAGAGGAATACGAAGCTTTTTATGACGCTCTCTTAAATGCCGAGAGTGCTGAAACTCACTCTTTTGACAAAAGAAAGGATGTCTATGAGGGTTGTATGCCCATCGAGGTTATGGCATCCAGGGGTAAGGACACCATGCGCTTCGGTCCTTTGAAGCCTGTAGGTCTTCGTGACCCGAGAACAGGACACCGTCCCTGGGCGGTACTTCAGCTTCGTAAAGAAAACAGCGGCGGCACACTTTTTAATCTCGTGGGATTTCAGACTAACCTTAAATTTGGTGAGCAGAAGAGAGTGTTTTCTATGATTCCCGCTCTTAAAAATGCTGAATTTATCCGTTACGGAGTAATGCACAGAAACACCTTTATCGATTCTCCACGACTTCTTAAGGGGGATTTCAGTTTCCGAGGGAGAACATCTCTCTTCTTTGCAGGACAGATAACAGGTGTGGAAGGTTATATGGAATCTGCCGCTTCGGGAATAATGGCGGGAATTAATATGGTCAGATACCTTAAAGGTGAAGATACTTACATACTTCCCGAAACCACGATGATAGGTGCTTTAAGCAGATATATCAGTGACCCGACGGTTACAAACTTCCAGCCAATGGGTGCGAACTTCGGTGTTCTGCCTCCCATTGAGCCTAAAATAAGAGATAAAAAAGAACGTTACAAGGCTCTTTCCGAAAGAGGTCTTGAGGATTTTGAAAACTACCTGAACGGAGGGGATAAATAATGAGTTCAGAAGCTTTTGAAAAGGTAATAGGGTATGAGTTTACTGATAAAAATCTTTTGCAGACTGCACTTACTCATTCCTCTTACGCCAACGAAAAACATCTTAACGGCGAATGTAATGAAAGACTTGAATTTTTGGGAGATTCAGTTCTCGGTATAATCACCGCCGAGTATTTTTACCATAATCTCAATCATCTTCCCGAAGGTGAAATGACGAAAAAAAGAGCGGCCTGTGCCTGTGAAAAGTCACTTCACGGTTTCGCTAAAGAAATAGACCTCGGTAAATACATTTTTCTCGGCAGAGGCGAAGAAAGAATGGGCGGAAGAAAGCGTGCATCCATTCTTGCTGATGCTTTCGAAGCTGTAATTGGAGCTATCTATCTTGACGGCGGACTGGAAAATGCGAGAAAATTCGTTCTCGATTTCGTTAAAAAAGCAGCAAACGAACAGCTTTCCTTCGTGGATTATAAAACAGTATTACAGGAAATCATACAGAAAAATCCCGACGAGCATCTGTCTTATGCCGTGGTAGCTGAAAGCGGCCCCGACCACGATAAACGCTTTGAGGTAGAGGTTTACCTTAACAGTAACACCATCGGATGCGGTAAGGGTAAGAGTAAAAAAATCGCTGAACAGCAGGCGGCGAAACAGGCTCTCGAGCTTATGGGTGTGAAGTTTTGAAGCATATAAATGTAGCGTTATTTGTGCCCGATGAAGGCTGCCCTCACAGATGCAGTTTCTGTAATCAGAAAACCATTTCGGGTAAAAGCCGGCCGCTTACAGTTGAGGATATTCAAAAGGCAGTGGAAACTGCTGTCAGCACTTCTGACTGCGGCGAAGGTGAGATTGCATTTTTCGGAGGAAGCTTCACAGCGATAGAGAGAAATTATATGCTCTCCTTACTCGAAAAAGGAAGAGAGTACGTAGATAAAGGTCTTTTTAAGGGAATAAGAATTTCTACCCGTCCCGACTGTATCGATGCAGAAATTCTTACTCTCTTAAAGGATAATAAGGTTACGTCTATTGAGCTTGGATGTCAGAGCATGGATGATGATGTGCTTTCTCTTAACGAAAGAGGACACACATCTTCCGATGTGGTAAAAGCGGCAGCTTTAATAAAAGAATACAGCTTCGAATTCGGTGTGCAGATGATGACAGGTCTTTACGGTGACACACGTGAAAAAGCTCTCGAAACAGCGAGGAAGCTTATTTCCTTAAAGCCTGACACAGCGAGGATTTATCCTACAGTTGTACTGGAAAATACACGTCTTGCCGAGCTTTATGAAAAAGGTGAGTACACGCCGCAGACTACCGATGAAGCGGCCGATCTTTGTGCAGAGCTTCTTCTGATGTTTCGTGAGGCTGACATCAGAGTTATCAGACTCGGACTTCATTCGGGAGGTAATGTTGAGGAAGGCTTTGTAGCAGGCGCTTACCACCCGGCCTTCAGAGAGCTGGCCGAAAGCAGAATTTATCTCAGAAAGATAAAGGAAGAAATCGAAAAAAGAAATCTTCCGAAAGGAAAAATAGAAATTACAGTGGGAAGCAAATATATTTCCATGGCATCAGGTCAGAAGAAGTCAAATATAAACGAGCTTTCTACTCTCGGATATACAGCGAAAATCACAGGAAACAGCGAATATAAAAAATATGAAGTAAGTGTGAGGTTAACAGAATGATATTAACATCACTTGAAATGCAGGGATTTAAATCCTTCCCTGAAAAAACAGTGCTTACCTTCGGTAAAGGTATAACGGCGGTAGTCGGCCCTAACGGAAGCGGTAAAAGTAACATCTCCGATGCGGTCAGATGGGTACTTGGTGAACAGTCGAGTAAATCTCTTCGTGGCTCAAAAATGGAGGATGTTATCTTTGACGGTACGAAAATCCGTAAAGCTCACGGCTTTGCACAGGTAACTCTCCGTCTCGATAATAAGGACAGGTCCATAAAAGGTACGGACACTGACGAGGTTTCCGTAACGAGAAGATATTACCGTTCGGGCGAAAGCGAATATAAAATCAACGGTGTAAATGTCCGCCTCAAGGATGTCCACGAGCTGTTTATGGATACAGGTCTCGGTAGAGACGGTTACTCCATGGTCAGCCAGGGCAAGATAGCCGATATGGTAAGCGGTAAAGGCAAGGAATGCCGTGATATGCTCGAAGAAGCGGCGGGTATTTCCTCCTACCGTTACAGAAGAAATGATTCACTGAAAAAACTCGGACAGGCTGAAGAAAATCTTGTCCGTTTAAGAGATATTCTCACCGAGCTTGAAGGCAGAATAGGGCCTCTCAAGCACCAGAGCGAAAAAGCAGAGAAATTCCTCGTTTTGGCAGGGGAGAAAAAGGAACTTGAAATCGGCTTGTGGCTTTATAACATCGATAAAATCCGTGAGGAACTCCGCAAACAGGAGGATAATATCACCATCGCATCAGGTCATTACGCACAGACCGAGGAAGAGCTTTCCGAAATCGAGCGTATGATAGAAAAAAGCATCGCTGATACACAGAATATTAACATTAAAATCGATGAAATCCGTCAGGGTATTTCTCTTTTAGAGGAAAAAGCTGCAGGTGCAGGCAGTGAGCAGGCTGTTCTGAGAAATTCTATCGCTCATAACAATGAAACCATCGAAAGAATTTCCCGTGACCGTTATGATTCCGAAAGCAGTCAGAATCAGCTTCTTAAGGAAATCGAAAACGAAGAGAAGCTTATTCTTCAGATTAAGAGCATCCGTGAAGAGAAGACCGCCGAGCTTGAAAAGGTAAATGCCGAGCTTGACAGAATGCAGAGTGAGGGCGGTTCTCTTTTAGATGAATCAAACGAAATCGCACGTACCGTGGCACTCCTTACCAAAGAGCTTGCCGACTGCCGTGTTTCCGTTTCCACTGCTCTTTCATCTATCGGTGAAATTAAGGCAAGAGTTGAGGTTATAGATTCACTTATTGCACAGAGACAGGAAACAGTCGACGGTTTAAGTGCAGAGAAATCTAAGAGTGAAAAAGCCCTTTCCGACTGTGAAAAAGAAATTGAAGAGCTTACCAATTCAGTAGAAGGTTATACCTTAAGATTTAAAAATAAGGATGCGAAGGCTGATTCTCTTAAAAAAGAGCTTGATGAAAAGTCTTTTGAGGCTCAGCGTGTCACATCAAAGATAAAAATGCTCGAAGAACTCGAAAAGAGTATGGAGGGTTATTCAGGCGCTGTTAAAAAGGTTATCAAAGAAAGCGAAAAGGGTGCCTTAAAAGGTATTCACGGCACACTTTCACAGCTTATTTCAGTTAAGGAAGAATATGCTGTTGCCATCGAAACGGCTCTCGGTAATGCGGTACAGAACATCGTTACCGAAACCGAAAACGATGCTAAAGCAGCCATTAATTACCTTAAAAGCTCAAACGCCGGCAGAGCGACCTTCCAGCCTGTATCTTCCGTAAAGGGTAAGAGCTTACAGGAGGACGGTCTCGAGGACTGCTACGGTTATATCGACATAGCTACCAATCTTCTTACCTATGACAGTAAGTATGATGAAATCATATCTTCTCTTTTAGGTAAGACAGTAATCGCAGAAGATTTAAGCTGTGCCATTACTATCGGTAAAAAATATTCACATCGATTTAAAATCGTCACTCTCGACGGTCAGGTGGTAAATCCGGGCGGCTCCATGACAGGCGGCTCGGCAATACAGAATATCGGTATTCTTTCCCGAGGTAACGAAATAGAGAAGCTGAAGGAAAAGGAAAAGACTCTCACACAGACTGTATCCGACCTTCAGAGACAGTATGATAAAATCGATGAAGAGCTCGCACACATCAGCCGTGAGCTTGAAACTGAAAAGGAAAGTCTTTTAGCTGCCCAGGAAGAAAAAATCCGTCTGGAAGGACAGTTTAATCTTATCTGTGAGCAGTTCTACACAGCCAAAAGCGGTGTGGATGAGCTGACGGGAGAGAAGAACAGCGCCGACGAAAGAATTGCCCGTATTCAGACTTCCTGTGACGAAGCATCCGAAAAGGTAAATGAACTCACCAAGGCTATCGAGGATAAAGAGGCAGAGGGTGAATCTCTCGGCAGAAAGAGAAGTGAGCTTTCAGAAAAAAGAGAGGAAATCACTTCAGCTATTTCGAAGCTTAATATGGATATTCACGGTGCAGACAAGGATCTTACTGCCCGCACACAGGCTCTGAACTTCCTTAAGGCGAGACTTATCGACCACGAGGACAGAGATAAGCAGCTCGATATGGAAATTGAAGCCATAAAAGCAAGAAATGAGCAAATCGAAAAGGAAATCGAGGCACTTTCACTTCTTGCCGAAAATTTCCATCTTGAAAGCGAAAAAGCTAAACAGGAGATCGTTTCCTTACAGAAAAAGAGAAGTGAAGAGGAAGAACGCTCATCTAAGCTTCGTGTAAATGAAAGAGCAAAGAGCGCCGAAAGAGAAAAAATCAGCGGTGAGCTTGCACGTCTCGAGGAAAGAAAAGAGACGATGAACAAGGATTACGAGGACACTCTCGGAAAGCTTTACGACGAATATCAGCTCACAAAGAGAGAGGCTGAAGCTGTGGCAGAGCGCCCCGAGGACCCGAAAGGTGCACAGAAGAGGCTTCACGAAATCAAAGGCTCTATCAGAGCTCTCGGCTCTGTTAATGTGGGTGCTATCGAGGAATACAAGGAAGTGAGTGAACGCTACGGATTTATGTCAACTCAGGTAGGCGATGTGGAAAAGAGTAAGCGTGAGCTTATTCGTCTCATCGGTGAACTTACCGATAAAATGTCCACACAGTTCAGAGAGCAGTTCACGAAAATCAACCATAACTTCAATGAAACCTTCTGCGAACTTTTCGGTGGCGGTAAAGCCGAGCTTATTCTCGAAGACCCCACCGATGTTCTGGAAAGTAACATTGACATAAAATTACAGCCACCGGGCAAAAATGTTAAGCGTCTCGACTCTCTTTCAGGCGGTGAAAAGGGACTTTCAGCTATCGCACTTCTCTTTGCGATTATGAAGGTTAATCCTGCACCCTTCTGTATCTTCGACGAGGTTGAGGCTGCTCTTGACGATGTAAACGTAACGAGATATGCCCAGTATGTAAGGCGAATGACTGAAAACACTCAGTTTATTCTTATTACTCACCGTCGCGGTACTATGGAAGAAGCAGATATGCTTTACGGTATCACCATGCAGGAGCAGGGTGTATCGAAGCTTCTCGAGCTTAAGACGGCTGAACTTGCTAAATCACTTGGAATTACCGAATAAGGAGGAATATATATGGGTATTTTTAAAAAGTTCGGTTTCGGACTTAAAAAGACCAGAGAGGGTATGACAGGCAGAATCGAGGATGTTCTCGGTGCATACGAGGAAATTACCGACGATCTGTTTGACGACCTGGAAGAAGCACTCATTATGGGCGACGTAGGTTTTAAAACCGCCACAGACATAGTAGAGGAACTCCGCAAGAGAGTTAATAAAAACGAGGTGCGCAACCCGAAGCACGCTAAAATGATTATTGCTGACATCGTAGCAGATATGATTGACGGCGGCGAGGATATGGGGCTTATCACCATTCCCTCTGTTATTCTCGTTATCGGTGTTAACGGTGTGGGTAAAACCACTACTATCGGCAAATTAGCCGCTATGTATAAAAAAGAGGGCAAGAAGGTTATTCTCGGCGCAGCCGATACCTTCCGTGCAGCCGCTATTGAACAGCTTGAGGTCTGGGCAGACAGAGCGGGAGTAGACATCGTTAAGCATAAAGAGGGTGCAGACCCTGCCGCAGTAGTTTACGATACTATCAGTGCCGGTATCTCCCGTGACTGTGACATCATCATCTGCGACACCGCCGGAAGACTTCATAACAAGAAAAATCTTATGGACGAGCTTGCGAAGATTTACCGTGTAGTAGAAAAAGAGCTTCCCTATGCTGACCGTGAAATCCTTCTCGTACTCGACGCTACCACAGGTCAGAACGCAGTAAGCCAGGCAAAGGAATTTATGAATGTTGCCGAGCTTACGGGTATCGGTCTTACCAAGCTCGACGGTACAGCACGAGGCGGTGTTGTCCTTGCTATCAAAAATGAGCTTAAGCTTCCCGTTAAATTCATCGGTGTAGGTGAGCAGATTGACGATTTACAGCCTTTCAATCCCAAAGTATTTGCAAAGGCTCTCTTTGAGGATACATCAACAGTTGAGGAGGAATGAGAATGAAAATTCTTATAGCCACCCATAATAAGCATAAGCTTACTGAAATGGCACGTATTCTTTCACCTATGGGCTACGAGGTAGTTACCGACACGGATATCGGTATCGAACTTACCGATGTGGAGGAAACAGGTACTACCTTTATGGAAAACGCCCGTATAAAAGCCGAAAGCGGATGCAAGGAAAGCGGTCTTATCTGTATAGCGGATGACAGCGGTCTGTGTGTAGATGCCTTAGGCGGTGAGCCGGGAGTTTATTCGGCACGCTACAGCGGCGTACACGGCGACGATGAGGGTAACATCGTAAAGCTTTTAGAAAACCTGGAAGGTGTACCCGATGAAAAGAGAACAGCATATTTCGCTTGTGCTATTTGCGTGAGCTTCCCCGACGGAGAAAAAATTACAGCCGAGGGTAAATGCCACGGTAAAATCGGCTACGAAAAGAAGGGTGAAAACGGCTTCGGCTATGACCCCGTCTTTATGGTAGGGGATAAGAGCCTGGCTGAAATGACAGCTGAAGAAAAGGACGCTATCAGCCACAGAGGTAATGGACTTAAGGTGCTTGAAGAGAAGTTAAGATAAATTGACATATAATTAAAGGAGCAAATTTAATGACAGGTAAAGAAAGAGCAGCATTCAGAGCGCAGGCAAACCACCTTGAGCCTCTTTTCCAGGTAGGTAAATGCGGTATGTCCGATGCTTTAATCAAACAGACAGACGATGCACTCAGAGCCCGTGAGCTTATTAAGGTTAAGGTGCTTTTGGAGTCATCACCCATCACACCCAGACAGACAGCTGATGAGCTCGCCGCCGCCACAGGTGCCGAGGTTATCCAGGTTATCGGCGGCGTAATAGTTCTTTACAGAGAAAGCCCCGAGCTTAAGGAAAAGGCTTTACAGAAAGAAAAGAACAAAAAGAAGGCAGCCAAGCTTCAGAAAGAAAAACAGCTCGCCTTAAGAAAAGAGAAAAATAAAAAGGTCGCATTCAAGGGCGCAAAGAAAGGCTGATAGATAATGCGTATCGGTATTTTCGGCGGTACTTTTAATCCGCCTCATAAGGGCCATAAAAAATTAGCGCTCGAAATCAGGGAGAAAGCTGACCTTGACAGAATAATTATAATTCCTACCTTTACTCCTCCGCACAAAGAGGGAAAAGATCTGGCAAGCGGTGAACACAGAATAAAAATGTGTGAAATTATGTTCACGGAGGATTTTTTCACCGTAAGTGATATGGAAATTAAACGTCAGGGCAAAAGCTTCACCTATGATACGCTTCTCGAACTGAAGGAAACTTTTCCCAATGATGAACTGTTCCTGGTTATCGGTTCTGATATGCTTCTCAGCTTTCACACCTGGTTCCGATATGAGGATATCCTTTCGATGGTGACTCTCTGCGTAGCAACCAGGGAGGATAAGGTAGATTATAGTGAGCTTCTTACCTATTCACACAATACCCTCAGACTCGGTGAAGGTGAGATAGTAATAGCTGACATTGAGCCTTACGAGTGCAGTTCGACGGATGTGAGAAAGCATCTTTTATGCGGTCTCGATGCGACATTTATGATCGGCACGGAAATATATAATTATGTGAGATTAAATCTTCTTTACGAAAGTCCGTATATGGAATATAAGAGACTTCTCAGAGAAAAGCTGGATGATTACCGTTTCCTTCATTCACTTAATGTTGCCGACAGTGCAGTTTCTCTTGCACAGATGTACGGTGCAAACGAAGAGAAAGCTTATTTCGCAGGACTTCTTCACGATATAATGAAGAATGAAAATAATGTGGATATGTTGAAAATGATGGAAAAAGGTGGTATAATACTTAGCTGTACCGAAAAAGCTAATCCGAAGCTGTGGCATGCTATGGCAGGTGAGGTGTGTTTAAGGGAAGAATTGGGAATTACCGACGAAGAAATTCTTTCGGCTGTACGCTATCATACCACGGGTAAAGCGGGAATGAGTCTTTTTGATAAGATCATCTATGTAGCTGATTACATCTCAGCTGAAAGAAGCTATCCCGATGTAGATGTAATGAGGCGCCTGTCTTTTAACGTAGGACTTGACGAGGCTTGTCTGTATTCTCTGCAGTACACACTGAAAAGCCTTTCCGAAAAGAAGGGGATAATCCATGAGGACAGTCTCGCTTTTTATAACGATCTTGTAATGAAAATGAAAAAATAAAAGGAGAAAGCTATGACAGAACTTGAACTTTCCAGAGAAATAGTTAAGGTACTCGATAAGAAAAAGGCGATTGATATCAAGGTTATCGAAATAACAGAGCATTCCATCGTTGCCGATTATTTCGTTATCGCTTCCGGTACATCGAATACCCATGTTAAAGCTCTCGCTGATGAGGTTGAGTATGAGCTCAGTCAGCAGGGAACAGAGCCTCATCACATTGAAGGCAGAGCTACAGGCTGGATTTTACTTGACTACACAGGTGTTCTCGTACACGTGTTTACAGGTGAAAGCCGTGATTATTATAACCTTGAACGCTTATGGCAGGATGCAAAAACAGTTGATATTTCCGATATAATTACGGAAGACTGATTTTTAAAATAGAAATTAATTAAACGGAGTGATAAATTTGAATTACGATTTCAAAAATGCCGAATTAAAATGGCAAAAGAAATGGGAGGATTCAGGTGTATTTGAAGCACAGGATAATTCCGATAAAAAGAAATTTTATGCACTTGTAGAATTCCCTTACCCCAGCGGAAGCGGTATGCACGTCGGTCACATCAAGGCTTATTCAGGCCTTGAAGTAATTTCGAGAAAGCGCAGAATGGAAGGCTATAATGTGCTTTTCCCCATCGGCTTTGATGCTTACGGTCTTCCTACAGAAAACTCAGCAATTAAAACCGGTATTCATCCCAGACAGCTTACTGATAAGAACATCGAAAAGTTCTCATCACAGCTTAAAAGAGTAGGCTTCTCCTTTGACTGGAACAGAGTGGTTGATACCACAGAAGAAGGCTACTACAAATGGACACAGTGGATTTTCCTTAAGATGTTTGAAAACGGTCTTGCTTTCAGAGACAAGACTCTCGTTAACTACTGTCCCTCATGTAAGGTTGTTCTTTCTAATGAAGACTCTCAGGGCGGTAAGTGTGACATCTGCCACAGCGATATAGTTCAGAAGTCAAAGGACGTATGGTACCTTCGTATCACAGAATATGCTGATAAGCTTCTTGAAGGCTTAAAGGAAGTTGATTATCTTCCTAACATAAAGCTCCAGCAGGAAAACTGGATCGGTAAATCTACAGGCGCTTTTGTAAACTTCGATGTCAAGGGTACAGAGGAAACTCTTCGTATTTACACAACCCGTCCCGACACTCTTTTCGGTGTAACCTTTATGGTAATGGCTCCCGAGCATCCTATGCTTGACAAGTATAAGGATATGATTTCTAACTTTGATGCTGTCGAAAATTACAGGGCAGAATGTGCTAAGAAAACTGAATTTGAGCGTACTCAGCTTGTAAAAGATAAGACAGGTGTCAAACTTGACGGCTTCGTAGCAATCAATCCCGTTAACGGTAAGGAAATTCCCATTTTTATTTCTGACTATGTTATGATGGGTTACGGTACAGGTGCTATTATGGCTGTTCCTGCTCACGACCAGAGAGACTATGATTTCGCAAAGGAATTCGGCATTGATATCATTGAGGTTATCAAGGGCGGAGACATTTCAGTAGAAGCTTACACAGGTGACGGTGAAATGGTTAACTCCGAATACCTTAACGGATATACAGATAAGAAATCTTCAATTGCAAGAGTTCTTGAAGAGCTTGAAAAGCAGGGTATAGGCGAAAGAGGCGTTCAGTACAAGATGAAGGACTGGGCATTTAACCGTCAGCGTTACTGGGGTGAACCCATTCCCATCGTACACTGTGAAAAGTGCGGTATGGTAGCTGTTCCTTATTCAGAGCTTCCTCTTAAGCTTCCTAAGGTTGAAAACTTTGAACCCGGTCAGGACGGCGAAAGCCCCCTTGCAAAGATTGACGATTTCGTAAACTGCACTTGTCCTAAGTGCGGCGGTGCAGCGAAGAGAGAAACCGATACCATGCCTCAGTGGGCAGGCTCATCCTGGTACTTCCTTCGTTATATCGATCCTCACAATGATAATGAGCTTCCAGATATGGAAAAGCTTAAGTACTGGATGCCGGTTGACTGGTACAACGGTGGTATGGAGCACGTAACACGTCATCT
>JAZTZH010000024.1:0-62341 GCA_045637365.1 Acutalibacteraceae bacterium | reverse complement strand
ATAAACCGCATCTTAGAAGCAGACGACCGATGGTCGCCCCCACGGGTTAATGTACAAAAGTAACTCTGCGAAGCTATGCCGACTGAATATTTTATTGAAACACAGAAAAAAAGAATCACCGTACTTTTTTGTACAATGATTCTTTATGCAATATTTGTTTAATAGTAGAACTGAACTTATATCGGTTATGTAAACTGCAAAACTCAGAGTATGAATTTATTTATGAATTCATCTGTCTTTTCATCGTATTCCTTTTTACCGAAATAATAGCTTCGGGCGTGGTCTGCTTCGGGGACGATGAGTAAATCCTTGTATTCTGAAGAGCATGCATCGTGAAGCTGATAAACCATGTAGGTAGGTACGAAGTCATCCTTACCGCCGTGGATGAAGAGCATCGGTATTTCAGCCTTTCCTACTGCTGCGAGAGCATCAGTATCCTTTTTGAAATCATAGCCGGCCTTTTTTCTGTTAATGGAGTTTACCAAAGAGAGAGAAATTTCCGGCATATGCAAAGGT
Organism: Acutalibacteraceae bacterium; assembly: GCA_045637365.1. Taxonomy (GTDB): domain Bacteria; phylum Bacillota; class Clostridia; order Oscillospirales; family Acutalibacteraceae; genus UBA6857. The sequence goes on along the minus strand of JAZTZH010000024.1, from coordinate 61,825 downwards.
TTAAGCTTACAGGCAAATTCATCGTATGCGCTGGTGAAGCCGCAGTCAGCGATAGTGAATTTTACATTTTCAGGGAGCTTTCCGCTACCTGTCATAAGCATAACGGTAGCACTGCCCATGGATATTCCGTGAAGGATAATCTGAATGTCACTGCCGAATTCTTCTGTCATAAAGTCGATCCATTTAAGTGCATCCTTTGATTCGTATGAGGAAAATCCTATGTAGCTTCCTTCGCTTTCACCTGCTGCCTGGTGGTCTACAAAGAACATATTATAGCCCTTTTCTTCTACCCAGTGTTTAGCATAGTGGCACCATTCACCCTTACCGTCGCTTCTGTAGCCGTGAGCACCGAAAACGTAAATGTTGCTTTTCTTTTCGGGCCTCATCAGATAACCGCAGAGCTTTTGCCCTCTGTCATTTACCATAGTGTATTTTTCGAAGCCGTAATCCATGAGCCACAGCATATTGTTCATAGATACTCTCTTTTTTTCACTTTCACTGCTTCCGTCGTCTGCTGTTATGATTTTTGCAATAGCCGGAGGGATGGAAAAATCACGTTTAATGAGCGCACTGTGGATTCCGTCGTGAAATTTGTAAAGAGAAGCACCTACAGCGGCACCGAGAGCGAGAAATGCTCCTGCTTTCTTCATATATTTATCTTCCTTTCTATCAAAAAAGGGCCGTCGGATGACAGCCCTATGATTTTGCTCTATTGATTATGCATAAATGAGTTCGTATGTACCGTCCATTGAGCCTGCAAGGTTAAGAGTAAGAGAGATACCTGCTTTACCTGTACCTGAGCCTTCAAGAGGAAGCTTCTGTTCAAGCTTAACGAGTCTGCCCTGACCGTCAACTGTAGCAGTCATTGTAGCACCGGGATATCTGAGGTCAGCATTTGAGATTGAGATAGGACCGAGGTCAAGAGAACCGAGCTCAAGAGGATCCATTGCTGACTTGTGATGTGTGGGTTCAGATGTTGTGTTTGTACCGTCGAAGGTTGAGGTTTCAGCAATGAATGTAAGTGTCATTGTATAACCGCCGTCGGGATTTGCAGTAGCGGATGCAGAAGCAAGACCTGCTTCCTGAACAGCAACATCTCTGCCACCGGGAACAATCTTATGAGAAACATATCTGTTAGGATCGTTTACGTCCTTACCGCCGTCGAATACATATTCTTCAGGGCTGGTCTGTGTAAGATTCTGAACAACAGGGTTGATGATACTTGCTGCAATAGAGGGAAGATCCTTAAGTTCAACATTGATGATGTCGTGCTTCTTAAGAGTTACCTTACCTGTGTAAGCCTTTGCTTCGTTAACAACTTTGTTGTAAGCTGCAGCGATTTCAGCCTTTGTGGAAGGAACACCTGCGGGGGCATCTGTAGCGGGAGCGTCAGTTGCAGGAGCATCTGTAGCAGGTGCCTGAGTTGCGGGAGCGTCTGTAGCAGGTGCCTGTGTGGGAGCCTCTGTTACGGGAGCCTGTGTAGCAGGAGCCTGAGTTACGGGAGCCTGTGTGGGAGCAACAACTGCTGCTGAACCTGAGCCACCGTTAACATTAACGTTGATGCCGCTTTCAGAACCGATGTTGATGTTGATGCCTTTTGTTGCGCCAAGTCCGAAGCCTGCTAAGAAAACGATAAGGGCTACGAGAACGATAGCAACAACCTTAATTTCTTTTTTCATGGTTTATTAACCCCTTTCAAAAATTGCGTTTCATACGCTTTTTTTAGTAATAATGGCTCGTCTTGGTCAAATCAACACGTAGTCATTTACTCTATAAAGTTACATTATTTTTTGCAAAAAGTCAAGCCTTTTTTAACCTTTTTACTTCAAAGATTTGAACAAATCTCTGCTTTTAGCTTTTTTGCTGAAAAAAGCAGAGATTTTGTGTTTATTTTGCACAAAGGAAAATTATCTCTCTTCTCTGAAATAGGGAAGGCCGAGAGCAGCGGGAGGCTGATTTTCCTTACGGTCACGGATGCTTGTGAATATAAGCACGACAATCGTAACCACATAGGGGAGCATTTTAAAAATTTCCTTACTTGCGAAGCTTACGCCTGTGATGTAACTGCTTGCGATGTAAAGAGCACCGAAGATAACTGAGCCGAAGATAGCCAGGTGAGGCTTCCATACGGTGAAGATAACCAGAGCGATGGTCAGCCAGCCGATAGCGTCGATGCAGTACTCCCAGTTACCGTTAAGGTAGTCCATAATGAAGGAGAGACCGCCGAGACCTGCGATTGCACAGCCGATACAGGTAGAAGCATATCTGTATCTCGAAACGTTGATACCTGCGGCATCGGCAGTAGCAGGGTTTTCACCCACTGCACGGAGGTTGAGGCCTATTCTTGTCTTATTAAGAATGTAGGCGGAAACCAGAGCGATGATGATGGCAAGATAAATAAGTATGCCGTGGGAGAAGAAGATTTCACCGACAGCACCCAGATCATCTGCGAAGGGAAGAGAAGTGGTGAAGTAGCGGCTACCCTTACTGTAAATGGCACCTGTCTCAGCTATCATATAGTCGGAAACGCCTACGCCGAAGGTGGTGAGGGCGAGACCTGTAACATTCTGATTGGCACGCAGGGTAACGGTAAGGAAGCTGAAAATAAGTCCCATAACCGCACCGCCGAGAAGGGTTGCCAAAACAGGAATGAAAACTGCGAGGAAATAATTTGCATTACTTTTAGCTGCTGAGAGGTAAAGATACTCAGCGAAGCAGCCGCAGGAAGCACCTACGCACATAACGCCGGGAATACCCAGATTGAGGTGTCCTGATTTTTCGGTGATTGTTTCACCTGTAGAGCCGAAAAGGAAGGCCATACCGAGTCTTATAGAGCTTACTAAAAACGCTAACATCAGTCATTCTCCTTTCTGCTCTTTGAAACAAGAATTTTATACTGGAGGAAAAATTCACATCCTATGATGAAGAAAAGGATGATACCGGTAACGATATCGGATATGGCGACGGGAAGGCGGAAGTCTGTGGAAACCTGTCCTGCGCCCTTTTCCAGGAAGACGATGAGGAAGGATGTCATTACCATATAAATTGGATTGAACTTAGCCAGCCAGGAAACCATAATAGCCGTAAAGCCTCTGCCGCCTGCAGTGGTGGTGCTTATGGTATGGTTTGTACCGCCTACGAGGATGAGACCTGCGATACCGCAGAGTGCACCCGAAACGATGAGAGTTCTGATAATAACCTTAGGCACATTGATGCCGATATATCTTGCCGTATTTTCGCTTTCGCCTACTACGGAGATTTCATAGCCGTGCTTGGTCTTTTTAAGGTAGATGTATACGAGTGCAGTGAGAACTGCCACGGTGATAATGTTCAGAAGATAAGGCTGATTAAAGATAACGGGTAAACCGTGCTCGGGCATTGGAGTGAGAATACCGGAGCCGCTCTTTACAAAGTATTTGAGGAAGAAAGCCACCAGCTGAATAGCCACATAGTTCATCATAAGGGTGAAAAGTGTTTCGTTGGTGTTCCATTTAGCCTTGAAGAAAGCGGGGACAACTGCCCAGATGATGCCTGCCAGAACAGAGGCTGCTATCATAACGAGAAGAAGAACGGGATAGGGGAGACTGTCGCCTAAAAACATCATAACGGATACTGTGGCAAGACCGCCTACGAGAACCTGTCCTTCACCGCCGCAGTTCCAGAACTTCATTTTAAAAGCGGGGGTAAGTGCCAGAGCAATACACAGAAGAACTGCCACGTTCTGTAAAAGAGACCATATACGCAGGGATGAGCCGAAGGCACCCGAAAGCATCGAAGAGTAAACCTCGATGGGATTCTTGCCTGTAAGTAAGGTTATCGCCACGGCGGAAACGAGAAGAGAAGCGATAATAGCCACGGCACGTACGAGAAAGCTCTTATACCATACTACGGCATCACGTTTGACGATATGAATATTTGTTTTATTCATTCTTTCCACCTCCCTGTGAATCTTTTGCTTTGGTCATAAGAAGACCGATTTCTTCTTTGGTGGTATTACGTGCGTCGACGATGCCTGTTATGCTGCCTGATCCGATAACGAGAATTCTGTCGCACAGTTCGATGAGAACGTCGAGATCTTCACCGACGAAGATAACGGCTACACCTTTTTCCTTCTGCTTGTTGAGAAGATTATATATAGTATAGGAAGCACCGATATCGAGACCTCTTACGGGATATGCCGCCATAAGCACCGTAGGTGAAGCGGCGATTTCTCTGCCGACGAGGATTTTCTGTATGTTGCCGCCTGAGAGTCTTCTTACGGGAGTGCGTGCATCAGGGGTAACAACCTCAAGGTCCTTGATTATCTTTTCAGCGAGATCCTTAGGAGCTTTTCTCTCGAGGAATACTGATTTACCCTTACGGTAGGAGCGAAGCATCATATTATCGATAATGTCCATATTACCTACGAGACCCATACCGAGTCTGTCCTCGGGAACGAAGGAAAGACGGACACCGAGCTCTCTTATCTGCATAGGAGTTTTGTCACGGAGATTATCCTGTGTACCTGTTTTCGGGTTGTTGTAGACGATTTCACCGTCGTTAACCTTCTGCAGACCTGCGATGGACTCGAGAAGCTCTCTCTGACCTGAGCCTGCGATACCTGCGATACCGAGGATTTCACCCGAATAAGCGGTGAAGGAGATATCTTTGAGCACCTTTACGCCTTCACGGTCGATACAGTTAAGATTTTTTACCACTAATCTCTCTGTGCAGTCTTTGGGCTCGCTTCTGTCGATATTGAGAGTTACCTTTTTACCTACCATCATTTCTGTAAGCTCTGCTTCATCAGTCTTTGCCGTTTCCACAGTGCCCACATATTCTCCCTTACGCAGAACTGCTACCTTATCTGAAAGGGAGAGAACCTCGTGAAGCTTATGGGTGATGATGATAATGGATTTACCGTGCTCTCTCATTCTTCTGAGAACTGCGAAAAGCTTCTGTGTCTCCTGGGGAGTAAGAACTGCGGTAGGCTCGTCAAGAATAAGAATATCAGCGCCTCTGTAAAGAACCTTGATGATTTCTACGGTCTGCTTTTCGGAAACGGACATTTCGTGGATTTTCTTCATCGGGTCGATTTCGAAGCCGTATTTATCGCATATTTCTTTTACCTTTGCAGCGGCTTCCTTAAGGTTGAACTTACCTTTTTCTTCGAGACCGAGAACGATGTTTTCCGTAGCGGAAAATACATCTACCAGCTTGAAGTGCTGATGAATCATACCTATTTTATATTTGAAGGCATCTTTAGGTGAGCGGATGACGACCTCTTTGCCGTCGATGAATATCTGTCCCTCATCGGGGAAATAGATACCGGCTATCATATTCATAAGAGTGGTCTTACCGCTTCCGTTTTCACCGAGAATGGAGAGAATTTCTCCTCGGTTAACCGTAAGGTTGACATTGTTGTTGGCGATGTTGCCTGCAAAGGATTTGCAGATATTTTTCAGTTCAATTGCAGGGGATTTATCCAAACCTCATTCCTCCTTTTTACATTAATAATAAGGTTTAAGTTATCAAAACACAGCCTTTTTCAAGGCGGTCTTTTGGTGACTTAAAAACAACATTAAGCGGGACAGATTAGTGTCCCGCTTATTAAGTTAAAGGTTAAATCAGAACTTCTCGTTGAGAAGGTTGATGCCGTCGATTCTGAGATCGAAGTAAGGAGCTGAACGGGATTCTGATTCGTGGAAGTAGCCGTCAGCGATAGCTTCTGTGTCAGGTGTGTAAGCAGCATCTGTGTCAACATCAGCTGTGTAAGTGTCGAGAGCTTCGCCGCCTACTGTGAATGTAGCTGCGTCGAATACGTTAATCTTACCTGCTTTGAGGTCTTCTACTGTAGCCTGAAGCTTTTCGAATGTGCCTTCTGCAGCTACATCCTGGTTGATACCGGTGAGAACTACAGAGCCTTCTGCGATACCGCCACACCAGTCAGCAGCGATTTCTTCGCCCTTAACAACCTGACCGATGATGTAGTTGTAGTAAGGAGTCCAGTTGATAGCTGAGGAAACGATGAAGGTTTCGGGGCAGGATTCGAAGGTTGAACCGTTGTAAGAAACATTGGGGATACCTGCATATTCGCAAGCACCGGGAGCACCCATGGAGTCAGCGTGCTGGCTGATGAGCTTACAGTCTCTTGCGATGAGAGCTTCAGCTGCGTTCTTTTCTTCTGTAGCGTCATACCATGAGCCTGTAAACTGAACGTCCATAGTAACTGTGGGGCATACGCTCTTTGCGCCGAGATAGAAGGATGTGTAGCCGGAGATAACTTCAGCATAAGTGAAAGCACCTACATAACCCATCTTTGCTTCTTCAGCGGTGAACTTACCTGCTTCGATCATTTCGTTAAGCTTGAGACCTGCAGCAACACCTGCAAGGAAACGGCCCTGGTAAATGGATGCGAAAGCATTGTGGTAGTTGTCAAGACCTTCTGTGTGAGCCTTTGTACCTGTAGCATGGCAGAACTGAACTTCGGGGAATTCCTTAGCTGCCTGGATCATGAAGTCTTCATGACCGAAGGAGTTAGCGAAAACGATTTTACAGCCTTCGCCTACGAGGTCCTTAGCTGCTACGTAGCATTCGTTACCTTCGGGAACATTTACCTTAACGATAACCTGTTCGTCTGTGAGACCGAGAGCTTCCTGGATTCTGTCTACTGCGTTGATGAAGTTAAGGTCATAGGTAGAGTTTTCATCGTGGAGACAGATGAAACCGATCTTGAAGTCTGCGGGAACTTCGTAATCTGCCTTGATTTCAACTTCAGCAATAGGAGATTCGCTCATGCCGGTAGCTGTTTCTGTAGCTGCTGTGGTGTCTTCTGTGCCTTCGTTGCCGCTGTTACCGCCGCATGCTGCAAGAGCAAAGAGCATAACTGCTGCAAGAAGAACTGCAAGAATTTTTTTCATATTTTTGTCCTCCCTTTGGGAAATTTTTATTTTTACCGATTTCTCGGTAAATTCCGTGTTTTATTGCCGTAGACTTAATCCTGACTGCGGAAGGTGAGGGAGTCATCACTCATAGAATCGACTATGGCGAGAGATTCCACTCTGATTCCCATATCACGGATTTTTTTACCGCCCTGCTGGAAGCCTTTTTCCACGGCGATGGCACAGCCCTGTACCTTCGCTCCTGCCTGGGTGCAAAGGTCGATAAGACCGATGAGTGCATTACCTTCGGCAAGAAAATCATCTACGATAAGCACCTTGTCTTCGGCAGAAAGGAAATCCTTCGAGACGATGACATCGTAGGTAGTGCCGTGGGTGAAGGAAGCAACCTGTGTTTTGTAGACGGCATTGGCTATGTTTTTTGTCTTTGTCTTTTTGGCGAAAAGAACGGGACAATCAAAAAACTGCGCAATAATACAGGCCACACCTATGCCTGAGGCTTCAATGGTGAGAACCTTGTTTATTTCGCAGTCATTATATAAGCGTTTGATTTCTCTGCCCATTTCACAGAGCAGTGATACATCGATCTGATGGTTGAGGAAAGAGTCAACCTTAAGAATGTTACCGGGAAAAACTTTTCCGTCCTTCGCTATTCTTTCTTCCAGAAGTTTCATTTGTATTCTCTCTCCTTTTGTAACGAATCAGCATAAATGTATTCTAACAAAATATGACAGATTTTGCAATAGAAAGAGGATGAAAAGGTAGAACAAAATAAATGTTTTTTCTTTGGTGAAAATGACTAAAGTATAATTCGGAATGCGAAATGCGAAATTCTCAATTGCGGGGAAACATTGAGATAATAAAAAAGATACAGCCCGCCCAATCAGATTGATGATTTGACAGACTGTTTTGATTTGTGCGATTTACAGATAACTGTATTATGCTGTGAATTATTTATCTGTAAAGACGGTGGAATATCGGTCGCCTTTTTATTAAAACTTGTCTCGCGATTTTGCATTCCGAATTAATTAAGTCTTCTTAATAAACTCCTTACCGCAGTGAGGACAGCTTATTTTTATCTTACCTCTGCCTTTAGGTACACGGAGAGTTCTGTGACACTGAGGACAGGCATAGTATCTGTGTTCTTTATCCTTGAACTGATTGATTTTCTTTACTATAAAGGCTCTCCAGGGACCTGAGATTTCGAGAAATTTAGTGTTTTCCTTTATTCTTGCCTCATAATTTTTCGACAGTGCTCTGAAAACGGCGATGCCGTAGGGGATAAGACCCAAAAGTCTCGTGAAGGGAGTTCTGTAGAAGAAAAGTGAAAGGATGAGGGTAATAACGGCACCGAGAATAATAAGAAATACATTCAGTGCATCGTTTCCTCCGTAGCGTCCGTACATAAATTGTCTGATCTTATTTAGCATAGCTTACCTCTTTGTAAAGTTTTGTTTAATCATAAGGTGTTTAGTTTAAAGAATCTTTAATTAATCCGTATTTTCACAGCTCTGCACTGCTTCAAGCTCCTCTGCTGTAATCTCTCTGCACTGCCCTTCATCGAGATTTTCATCTAAATCGAGACTGCCCATTCTGACTCTTCTGAGTGCCACTACCTTATTACCGAGAGCGGCAAACATTCTCTTTACCTGATGGTATTTACCCTCGTGGATTTTAATCTCGGCTACGGGCGGCTCTTCTGAGAGCATCCTTACCTGTGCCTCGAGACAGAGAGTGCCGTCACGCAGCTCGATTCCCTCGGTGAAGCTTTTTATGTCCTCATCTGTGAGAGTATGATCGAGAGTGGCGTGATAGGTTTTCATAATGTGATTTTTCGGAGAAAGTATACGGTGGGCGAAGTCTCCGTCATCGGTGATGAGGACGAAGCCGGTGGTGTCTCCGTCAAGTCTGCCGGCGGGGAAAAGTCCCTGTCTGAAAAGGTGAGGAGGAACCAGGTCGATAACGGTTTTGTGTACAGGGTCGTCGGTGGCGGAAACCACACCCTGAGGCTTATTGAGCATAATATAGATATGCTTTTTGTAGGAGATATCTTCTCCGTCCACGGAGATAAGGTCTTTTTCTGCGTCAGCCTTTACATCGGCGCTTTTTACCTTTTCACCGTTAAGCATAACAAGACCTGCCTTAACCAGCTTCTTGACCTCGGAGCGGGAATATTTTCCCTGAGAGGCGATGATTTTGTCGAGTCTTTCCATATCATTTTATCCTTGTGATTTTTTCGCCCTTGACGAAGAAAACTCTTTTGGCGTAGGGGAAAAGGAATTTATCGTTCATAGAGTCTGTGTAGAAATCGTCGATTACTCCGTCGGGAAAGGCTTCACGGAAGAAGTCAATCTTTCTCTCACGGAAACAGCCTCTGATGAATTTACCTGTTTTGATGTCGAATTCTGTGCCGAGGCAGTGCTTTATGCCGAGTCTGCGGCAGATTTCCTGTGCCATAAAGTTAGGACAGGCAGTGATAACCAGATCGTCCTCTTTCTGTATTTCTTTATAGAAAGGCTTTACTCTGTGTTCGTGCTTATCCCAGAATTCCTTTACCACTGCATCGAAATCCACATCGTGAGTGGTGAAATACTCCTCGAAAACGTGGCCGAAGGAGTCGATGATGTCGTTGAAGCGGATTTTTTCTTTATGGTAGTTATAAAGAGTCTTGAGAACAAAAGGCAGATATTTTACGAGAGAAGGCTCTTTTTTCAGATAAAAGAGGAAGAAATGGAGAGAAGAGTCACCTTCATAAATAGTATCGTCGAAATCGTAAACGTTCATAAGCGTTCCTTTCTTATTCGGGATTTTTGAGTGATAAGTATTCGTCCCTGATTATGCCGAGCTTTTTGAAAATGAGGTGGAATATAAGTGAGAGCACGGCGGGAGCGATGAAGTGCATAAGGATTATGGTGATAACGCTTTCCGTACTGCTGCCCATAGCCGACAGCGCACCGAACTGACCTACGAGACCGCTTGTACCCATACCTGCGCCTGAGGGCGTGTTTGTCATTTTCAGTAAACAGGTAGAAACAGGGCCTAAAACCGCCCCCGCTAATGTGGGAGCAAGAATAATCTGAGGGTGGCGCATAATGTTACCGAACTGGAGCATACTTGTGCCGAGTCCCTGTGAAATGAGACCGCCCATTCCGTTTGCCTTGAAGGAGGTTACTGCGAAGCCCACCATCTGTGCCGCACAGCCTACAGCCGCCGCACCTGCCGCTATTCCTTCGATGCCGAGCATAATGCACAGAGCTGCCGAGGAGATGGGCGCTGTAAGTGCCAGGCCCACGAGAACAGCTACGCTGATGCCCATAGGGAAGGGGTGAAGCTGAGTAGCGCTGTTGATAAGGTCGCCCAGACCTGTCATAAACTGTGAAAGATAAGGACCGACAAAGGTGCTGACAAATCCGCCTGTTACAATGGTAACAATGGGGGTGATAACGATGTCGATTTTTGTTTTGCCTGCTACGAGAGATGCGATTTCGTTTGCTACGAGAGCTGAAACGTAAGCGCCTACAGGGCCACCAAGCTCATAGCCGAAGGCGCCGACTGCAATACAGGAAAAAACTACCAGAGGCTTACTTTTAAGTCCATAAGCGATAGCTGCACCGATAGCACCGCCTACTACGGGAGAGGAGGCAGAAAGGACGCCGGAAAAGGTGGCGAGAATTTCTAAATGGGGTATTTTTGCTATCTGACTTATGATAAGTCCTACGATAAGAGAAGAGAAAAGACCGAGAGCCATATAGCTCATAGCGTCAACAAAATAGCGTTTAAAGTATTTTTTTACGAACTTCATTTTATTGTCCCCTTTTTGGATATACTTATTTAAGTATAACTCTTACGTGAAAAATAATCAAGAGTTTTAAGAAAAGAAGATAACCCGCAAAGAAAAACCGCTACATCGGGGCAGATGTAACGGCTTTAATATTTTATGGGTTGTTATGCTTTTTCTCCGTCGCTTATTGCCTTTCTTTCTTCCAGGTCAGAGGCAATCTTTTCTAAGGTTTTACTGTTGAGGTTATAGAAAAGCACGGGAACTATGGCTAAAATGCAGGAGATGACAGTGGTGATAATCATAACATTGAAAATGGGTGTTCTTACGGCGGTATCGAAGAGAACATCGTAATCGTTATGTAAGCCGTAGAAACGGTAGAAGTAGGGGAGAATAAGACCTGTTACGAGGCCTGCACCCGAAACCATCATACCGCCGAACTGGGTGATAAAGCCTTCCAGTCGCTGACCGGTTTTCCACTGCTGATAGTCGAAAATATCTGCTGTGATTGAAGCGCAGATAACACCGTCGCCGCCGATAGCGAGAGTAGCCAGGTAAAGAGAGCCGAGGAAGAGTACGGGGTTTGAGGATGTGAAGAGCATCAGAACAGAGAATACTGCTCTTACCACATTGAAAAGAATGAGGCAGTTACGCTTGCCTAATTTTTTAGCAAGGATCGGAGCTAAAAGCATACCGGGAACGGAGGCTGTGCCGATAACTGCGTTCATAATACCGAGAACGGCATCGCTCTGGATAACATAAGAGCAGTACCATACGAGAATGGATCCGATAGCGTATTTCATCGAGCCGAGGATGTTATAAAGATAGTAAAGCCAGAAATATCTGTTTCCGTAGAGGGATTTTATACCCTCGGTAAATTTTACCTTGGCTACATAATCCTTCGAAACGACGATTTTTTCTCTTGTTCCCTTAAAGGTCCAGACACTCAGAGCGATACCGATAACCGAGAAAATCGGGAAAAGCACTCTGTAAGCGGTGAAGCCTCTCATACCGCCTGCGAAAAGACCTGCCAGAACGGGAAGAATAATATTTACTATGGACGGACCGAGAGAATAAACGAACTGACTGATGGAAAGAAGACCTGTTCTTTCGTCACTGTCAGGGGTAAGCACCTGTGCCAGTGAGGTGAAAGCCAGAGCATATATTGACTGGAAAATCATAGCGAAGGTGTAAATGGTACAGAGAAGCACACATTTAAGAGTGTAGTTCAGACTGTTCGGTATGTAAGCCATCAGGCAGATAAGCACGGCGGTGGGTATGCCCGTCAGAAGAAGATAAGGACGGAACTTGCCGTATTTTGTGTTCGTATTGTCGATAAGCATACTGACAAAGGGAGTCTTTATCAGGTTTATGACAGTAACGAGGGTGGACATCCATGCCAGATGTACAGGGTCTATTCCGTAGGCAGAGCCTACCAGCAGACAGCTCGCTGTGAGACCTACGTAACCGAAGATGGAATTGATGGTGTTTACACCGATGCCGCCGAAGGAATAAGCTGAAAATTCCTTATAGGAAATGTGCTTTCCCTCGGGCGGGGTGTTCCAGTTGGCGGGGACTTGCTTTATAAATCCCTTTACTTTCGAAACAAGATTACTCATATTTTTCTCCTTTGAAATAAAAGTCTCCTACATTCTAACAAGTAAGTATGATGTTGTCAATAGAGAAGACCTTTTACAAAGCAAAAAACCACCGTACAGCTCTGATGAAGCCGTAGGATGGTTTTCTGCACCGATTTTTATCTGAACAAATGAAAAATTTATGTAAGAATTACTTCCAGATGAACCACAGGAGAAGATAACCTGTGATAACAGCTGCCATAGTGAAGGGTATACCGTATTTCATAAAGGTGGTGGACTTCACCTCGTGACCCTCCTTACGGAGAATACCGATACCTGTGATGTTAGCGCTGGCACCGATGGGAGTAAGGTTACCGCCGAGAGTAGCACCGCAGAGAAGACCGTAGTAAAGAAGTGTAGGCTCGATGCCGAGGTCACCTGCGATAACGGGAACAATGGAAAGCATAGTAGCAGTGTAAGGAATGTTATCAATGAACGCAGAGAGAATAACACTCATCCATACGATGATGGTGTAAACCATAAAGGTAGAGCCTGAGCCGAGAGATGCGATGGCTGAACCTATAACATCGATAACACCTGCACTTTTGATGCCGCCGATTACCACAAAAAGACCTGTGAGAAGGACGATGGTGTAGTAGTCGATTTCCTTGAAGGCATTTTTGACGATTTCTTTGTTTTTCTTGATGAAAAGCTCACGGATGACACCAACTATGAAGAAAGCGATACAGAGAACACCGTTTGTGATGTCAGGCTTATAGAACTGACCGGGAGCTGCTGCATCCTTATAGGGGATGAAGGAAACTGCGATAAGAGAAAGGACCGTGCCTACGAGAAGAATGGTGGGGAATTTGTCCTCTACTACCGTTCTGCCCTCAAAGGAAATCTTATCCTTATCCTTGCGGAACATCCATACTATAATAAGTGCACTGACAATAGCGCCTGCCTGAACTACCCAGAACATACCGACATGTCCGTCGTGAACGAAAAAATCAGAGAAGTCGAGGTTAGCAGCCTTAGCGAGAAGAATGGAGGTGGTATCACCTACGAGGGTAGCCGCACCCTGTAAATTCGAGGAAACGGCGATGCAGATAATGGCGGGAACGGGAGAAGTGTTTACCTTTTTGCAGAAGGCGAGTGCTACAGGGGCAATCATAAGCACGGTGGCCACATTATCCACGAAAGCGGAAACGATGCCTGCGAAAAGTGAAAGTGCTACTACAACCCATTTCATATTGGGCATTTTAGAAATGAGAATGTCGGACATAAGCTGGGGCATCTTTGATTCGATGAAAAGGTACACCGTACCCATAGTACCTGCTATCATCATAATAACATTCCAGTCTATTTCCGAAAGAGCAGAACCTAAAGAATAACTGTAGGTTCCCGATGAAAGAGCGAAGAAGCCTTCGCCGAAAAGAGAGGGGTTCACCGAAGCGATAACGCCCAGTGCCACGAACACTAAAGCAGAGCCGACGGTGACATAAGGTCTGATTTTCTGAAAAGCCAGCATAAGAATGTATGTCACGGCGAAGATAATCAGAGCAGTAATGGTAATTGGACTCATTTGTTTAACTCCTTAAGATTATTTTCGGGCGTGTCTGTACAAAAAAATAAAACCCACCTGCATTGCAGTGGATTTCACAAAGCTTCGCCTTTAGTGTCACACTTGCCCCTCGGTGAAAAAAAGCACGAAGCTGCAATCCTTATAAATAGAATGCTATTACACTCTATGACAGACTCCACCACTTATCGGGATTGCCTGAAGATTATACTATAAGAGAAAGAAGCTTGTCAACGGGTTTTATTAAAAAATATTAGATTCTTACGAATTTCTGAAGAATAAAAATTGCTCTTGACAAATTGGTCTACAAGGTGTAAACTAAAGCTGTAGTCTACAATATGTAAACCAAAAGGAGTGATTATATGAACGATTATCAGATGGGTGCCGTTGAGTCCCGCTTCGCAGACATTATCTGGGAAAACGAGCCTCTTTCCTCGGCAGAGCTTGTGAAAAAAAGTGAGGAGACTCTCTGCTGGAAAAAGTCCACTACCTACACGGTGCTGAAAAGACTCTGCGAAAAGGGAATTTTCCGCAACGAAAAGGGTACTGTAACCTCTCTTATTTCTAAAGAGGAGTTTTACTCTCTGCAGAGCGAAAAATTCGTCGATGAAACCTTCGGCGGTTCTCTTCCGGCTTTTCTTGCCGCTTTCACCTCACGTAAAAAGCTGACGGCAAGGGAAGTGGAGGAGCTTAAAAGAATGGTCGAAAATTATGAGGAGGAATGATTATGGGTATTGAAAATATTTTAGAAAATATGTTTGCCTTCGACAGCATATTTATTAATCTTCTCAATGCAAGCATAAGTGCCTGTTGGCTTGTGGTGGCAGTGCTTCTTTTCCGTCTCATATTTAAGAAAGCACCCAAATGGCTGACAGTTGCCTTGTGGGCTATTGTTGCTGTCAGGCTTATCTGTCCTGTACCGATCGAAAGCAGTCTGAGTCTTGTTCCCACTGCTGAGCCCTTACCCACAGAGGTTCTGAACATCGACCCTCATAAGGGTGTGGAAAGTACCACTATGGAGATTATAAATAATCCCGTTTATTCGGAGTATGTGAACTCTTCCGTTCCTGTGGACGTGGAAAGTTTTCAGTGGGATGCAGTTCTGGGCGGTCTCGTCTGGGTTTACGGTATAGGTGCTATGTTACTTTATGCGCTTTTCAGTTATCTTTACATTTATCTTAAGGTAAGACAGAGTATGCACCTGCGTGATAATGTTTATCTCTGTGACAGGATAGATACACCCTTTATCTTCGGTATCCTCAGACCGAAAATTTATCTGCCTTCATTGATGTATGAGGAGGACAGAGCCTTTGTTCTTGCTCACGAAAGAGCACATCTGAAAAGAAGGGATTACCTCTGGAAGCCTTTAGGTTTTCTTATTCTTTCTGTTTACTGGTTCAATCCCGTAATATGGCTGTCCTACATTCTTCTGTGCAGAGACATCGAGCTTGCCTGTGATGAAAAGGTAATAAAGGAAATGGGTGCAGAAATAAAAAAGCCTTACTCTATGGCTCTCATTAACTGCTCCGTTCCCAAAAGAATGATAACTGCCTGTCCCGTTGCCTTCGGTGAAACAGGGGTCAAGAAAAGAATCAAGGCAGTTTTAAGCTATAAAAGGCCTGCCCTTTGGCTGATTATAATTGCAGTAATTACAAGTGTTATTCTTGCTGTATGCTTTGCCACGAGCCCGAAAAAGGATGATGGAACTTCTTCTGAAAAGAGCTATCTCATTCAGACCGATGAGGGCGAAGAGATGTTCCGCTTTGATGAGCTGTTAGAATATTCCGAATACTTCACCGTTTACAAGGGCAAAAAGTCATATTTCAAAGCGACACCCGGGGCAGGCAGAAGCACGGTGCTGAATTTTCTTAACTCTCTTTCTTTGGAAAGACTGTCTGATATGAAAGCGGAAGGTCTTACTCACAGCGGTAAAATCGAGGTTGCAAACTCTGAGGGAAACATTGATGTGGTTTTCTGTGACGGATTTTCGAAGATGTTTATACTCAGCACTGAGGGAAGCACTGTTACTGAAAGCTCACTTTATGCGGTTGATATGGAAAAGGTGAAAAGCTTCTTCGAGGAAGAGGACTACATAAAGCAGGGAAATATCTGGGAATGTGACTTTACCAGCAGTGCTTACGGACACGGAGAGATATTTTTCTATTTCGGTGAATCTACTGAGGTCACATCAGAGCCGACTGTAGAGGGCGGAAGCGTTTACGCTTTTACCTCTGATGAATACGGTCACGGTTATGGATGGAGACCTGAAATCAAAAAGGGCGGTGTCGGCGAAAACTCACTTATCACCTTTGAGATTGTGGCACTGGGGGAAAAGAACACATATCACATAAAAATAAATAAGGTCGGTGAAAACGAAGGTCACGGCTCATATTTTCTCATTACTGCCGAAAATACGGTTGTAGGGGAATACTCCGATTATGAGTATTGTCTTTCATCGGCTATTACTCTCGGTGAGGAAAACGAGTGGTACTATAATCCCAGCTTAAGCTCGATGGGCTATAACCATATTACCTTCACTCTTCCTGCTGATTACATAATCAAAGCTGTGGAAAGCACAGAAGGTGAATGTGGAGTAGAGGAAAAATATCCGCTTGAACCTGACGGTGAGAAATATGTCTGGTGGTCTCCCGAATTCCCGAAGAAAGAGGATATTGACAGCTACGAAATAACTGTGAAGGCTCTCAGAAAAGACGGCAAAGAGACTTCGTTCATAATAAAAGTTTCCGACACCGATAAGGATGTGAAAGAGGATCTTATGGGCGGTAAGCAGTTCAGAGTGGAATTTCTCGGCTGCATAGCTGTGTACAAGGGCTGGGCAAGCTATGAACTATACCAAAATGACGAAGCAGAAAGAACAGGCTGCTATGATCTCGACGAAGCTGTTTCAAAAGCTATTTTAGACCTTAATTCAAAGAGCAGATGGCTCGGTGAATGTCCTGCTGAGGGTCACATCATTTTCGGCACCAGTGAAAAGAAGGGGATAGTTTCTGTCTATATGCTTGAACGTTTTTCTTCCTACGGCTTTGTGGACGGGTGGTTCATTTCCGTAGGCGGTCACAGTATCCCCTGTGTGATGAGATTTGAGAAAAAAGACGAACAGTATACCTTCCTTGATGCGGAATATGCCCAGGATGGCTCCAATTATACCAAATCCATCAAGCGTATGTTCCCGAAAATTTATGAGCACAGAGTACATAACCTTACCAAAAAAGAACAGGATAGCATCGACTCTCAGAGAAAGGCTTATGCCGAAGCTTATCTTGACTCCATCGGCAGAGAAGCCCCTATAGGTGACTACAAAGACATTGACCGTGTACTGCTTACGGATGCAGGCGTTTCTGTGGATGTGTCAAATAAGCTTCTGCAGCTTAAGGCGAATTTTGACACAGGTACAATCGGTTGGCACGAAGTTATAGAGGACGGAGTGAGATATGTTTACCGTACATCCTATGTGCAGACAGAGAATAAAATAGTGTACACCAAGGAAATATATGACACCTCAGAGGTAGTGGAAATGCTTACTCTTGATTCTCTGACGGGTAATATTATTTCTGCTTTTAATATGCCGGAATACAGTGACAGCTTTGAAGCAGAGGTTACTATGGTTGATATGCCGGGAAATTCACTTGCTGTAAAGCCCTCGGATGTTGAAATGCTGAATGAATACGGAGATAACATAGTCATATATATTTATCATACAAATGTTGATTTTGAAAAGGTGAATGTAGGCACAAAAATTCGTGTATATTACAGCGGAAATATTTACAAGACTGATGTCGAAGATTTTTCTAGATATACTGCGGAAATAAGAGACCTTTATGCTGTTGAAATAGTAGATGGCAGTGATAAAAAACCTGCAGAGGTACTGTCGAATCTTTATAGCTTCGATGCCGAGGTTCTGGAAAAGACTGACACCACCTTCACTGTAAAGCCACTGGAAAACACCAAGGAAAGAAAATACGGCGAAAAAATAACCGTTTATCTGGAAAATATTCCCGAAGAGTATCTGACGGATTTATATGAGGGCCTTTATGTGAGAATCTATTATGACGGAGTCATCGGAATAAAGTTTAACGATATCCATAATGCTTCGGCTGTATATCCTATGGCAGATATACTGAATATCGGTACGTCAGCTCCTGCCGCATCTGATGCAGAGCCGACCACGGCTGTTACTTCCACTACTATGCCGCAGAATATGGTTGTCTTTGATGCGGAGATTATCGAGGTATATAAAGACGGAAAAACTGTTCTCGTAGAACCGGCAGAGGACAGTAACGAAAGAAAATCTGCTGATAAAATACAGGTTTCACTTAAGGATATGGGTCTGGTAGGCAGAGCATCCGAGCTGAAGAAGGGCACTAAGGTACGCATTTACTATGACGGAATGATAGCAGAAACCTACCCCGCACAGATAAGAGAAGCCTATGATATTTTACTTCTTTCGGAGCTTTCCGATGTAAGCGGTAAGGTGCCGACGACGAAGGCCTATACGCTTGCCTCGGGAAACCACAGCACTGACTAAATAGTTTAAGCCATTGTAACAGCGTCTGACACTGATACAATGGCTTTTCTTTACACTTTTTTCTTTTCGGGAAGCTGTGCCACGATTATGGCTGCGAACATCAGAATGCATCCGATGCCTTCACGGAGAGTAGGTACCTGATGAAGAATAATCATCGCCGTAAGTACACCGAAGACGGATTCGAGACTCATTATCATCGTAGCGATGGTCGGTTCTGTTTTCTGCTGACCTAAAATCTGCAGAGTGTAAGCCACACCGCTGGACATTATGCCCGAATATGCGATGGAGGGAGCGGCATTTATGAGGTTTTCCACGCTCACATCCTCGAAAAGAAGCATTGGCACGGCGGATATTGCACCTGCCACGAGAAACTGAATCATGGAAAGCATAACTCCGTCCACCTTCGGTGAAACCTTGTCTATGACGAGAATATGTACGGTGTAGCATACTGCGCACAGGAGAACATAAAGGTCTGAAAAGTGAGTTTTTCCGCCTTCTTTTACACACAGAAGGTAAAGGGCTACAAGTGAAACTATTACACAGGGCCATATAAGAGGCCTGATTTTTTTGCCGAGAAAGACAGAGAAGATGGGGACGAGAAGGATGTAGAGAGCCGTAATGAAGGCTGCTCTGCCCGGCTCAGTTCCGCCGTCGATGCCTAATTGCTGTAAATTCGAAGCGAAAAAGAGAACTATACCGCAGAGAGCACCTCCCTTGAGGAGGTATTTTTTATCTTCGGCTGTCATTTTAGCTGTACCGCTTCTTTTCTTTTTCAAAGCTCCCGTTACACCGATAACGGGAAGAAGAGCTGCTGTGCCTAAAAGGCTTCTCGCAGCTATAAAGGTGAAGGGACCCACGAATTCCGCACCTGTGGTCTGCGCCACGAAGGAGCTGCCCCATATAACGGCGCAGAGCATCAGAAGAAATGAGCCGACGAGATTGTCTTTTCTTTGTTTTTCCATAAATTTTACCTCAACCTAAAGCAGGGATAAACTGCCCTAAATAATCAAAAAGATAGCACATAAAAGGTACGAGAATGAGTGCGGGGAAGTAGTTTGCGACCTTGATTTTTGCTATACCGGCAAGATTGAAGCCGAGCCCCATAATCATAACCGAACCCACACAGGTGATTTCAGCGATGGCGAAGGTGTCCAGAAAAGGCTCGAGAACACCTGCCAGAAGGACTATACCGCCCTGAAATACGAAAACGAAAGCAGCGGCGAAGATAACACCGATACCAAGAGATGCCGAAAGCATCATCGAGGAGAAAAGGTCGAGAATGCTTTTTGTGATGAGAGTGGTATTGTCTCCCTTGAGACCTGCATCGAGAGAGCCGAGGATGGTCATGGCACCGATGCAGAAAACGAGACTCGCCGTGACGAATCCCTCGGCAAGAGAGCTTTTTCCGCTGTCTTTGGTTTTTATTTTCTTCGAAAGCCAGTTGCCTGCACCGTTTAATTTCCCGTCGATGTCCATCGCTGTACCGATTAAAGCGCCGATTACCATAGAGACGATGGTTATAAGGATGTTCTGACCCTTGAGCATACCCTGTATACCGATTAAAATTACACACAGACCGATACCTGTCATCACTGCGTCACTGTATTTCTGGCTTATGCTTTTTTTGAAAAGCAGACCTACCGCACTGCCGATAATTACGGTACAGACATTGATAAGAACTCCGAGCATATCTTTCATCCTTTTCATAAAATCAATACTGTTCATTTTAGCATAAAACACATTTAATGACAATAATTTTAATTTAAAAATTAATATAGTTTTTATTGCAATTGTGAGCAGAATATTGTATAATTCTTACAATTGATAATAAAGGAGAGATTATATGAAGCCTTTCTTTCTTTTTTCTAAAGAAGAATCGGATACGAAAGTAGCCAATAACCGACTGCTTTCACATGCGGTAGGTCTGATGGGTCAGAATATGGCGTACAGTCTCGTTTCCAGCAGACTTTTCGTTTTCCTTAACACCGTTCTCGGTATACCTGCGGAGAAGACAGGTATTATCACAGGTGTCAGCACTATGTGGGACGCCATCAACGACCCTCTCATAGGTTCACTTATGGACCACAGAAAGCACAGACCGGGCTATAAGCTCCGTCCCTTCCTGCTGTGGACTCCTGCGATTATCGGTATACTCGTTACGATGATGTTCGTGGATTTCGGCTTTGATACGAACAAGACTATTATTTACATACTGATTCTCTACATCCTCTTTGATACCGTCTATTCCTTCCAGGACATCGCTATCTGGGGTATGGCATCATTGTCCAGTCCATCCTCCGATGAGCGAAGGCGAGTAGCCCAGTGGATAAGCATCGGTGCAGGTTTAGGCGGTACTGTCGCAGGCCTCTTTCCTATGTTCAAGGATATGTTCGTAAAAGGCGATGTGATGAGTGAAAAGAACACCTACCTCTTCTTTGCGGCTATTTTCGGTATAGGCGGTATGCTTATCCCTATGCTTTCGTACCGTATGAAGGAGAAGGTTATCGACACTACGGCTCAGGAGGATGTTCCTCCTGCAGAAAAACTCAGAGCGATGCTTAAATCTATCTGGAATCTCAGATATAATAAAACTCTTATTATTATCTGTCTTGCCAGAATCGTTCAGTGCCTCTCACTCACTCTTCCCTGGGAATATTTCTTCGAAAGTGAAGGCGTTTCGTATAATGTTTTCGGTGCTGAAATTTCAGGCGGTACAGCTCAGATTGCTTACGGCTATGTTATGGGTATTCCCGGTGCGATAGCAAACCTGTTTACAGTACCCGTCATCAAAAAGCTTGGCGGTAACAAAAAGCTTCTTGTCTATGCTGAAACTGCGGCTATAATCACAAGACTTATAGCATTCGGTATCGGTGCCAATGACAGATATAAGAACATCGGTGCCCTTCTTATGGTTATGGCTACTCTCGGTTCGTCTCAGATTCTCACTAATATGAAGGATATCGCTCACCGTTCCCTTATTACAAACTCCATTGATGAAATGGAGCTCAAGACAGGTGAAAGAACAGAGGGTATCGCTTTTTCGATGCAGAACTTTGTTTCGAAGGTTACAGGCGCAATCCCCAAGTTCATTCAGGGTTATATGCTTAAGTTCATGGGCTTTAACGAAAACATCACCGTCGGCGGTAAAAAGCTCGAAGGTTCGGCTCTCGTGCGTGCACAGACATCACCCCTTTTCCTTAAATACCGCTGGCATCAGTTTATCTTAGGTCCCGCTATCGGCTCAGTGCTTTATCTTATTGTTATTCTCTTCCTTAAGGATGACCAGACACATATCGAAGAGATCGAAAGACAGCTCAGGGAAAAGAGAGAGGCTGCTGCAGAAAAGGTAGCTGCGGAGGTATAAAATGAAGGTTTTATGTGTTATTGATATGCAGAACGATTTTATCGACGGTGCTCTCGGCACGAAAGAGGCTGAGGCTATAGTAGATAAAGTAAAAGATAAAATCGCTCTCTACCGTAAAAACGGTGACAGAATTATTTTCACCAGAGATACTCACGGTGAGGATTATCTTGACACCGCTGAGGGCAGAAGGCTTCCTGTAGTTCACTGTGTAAAGGGCAGTTACGGATGGGAGATTTCCTCCGAACTCGACACAGAGGGCTGTGAAATAATCGACAAGCCTACCTTCGGCTCATATGAGCTGGCAGAGAGGGTAGCAGAAACGGAAAATCTCGAGGGAGTAGAGCTTCTCGGTCTGTGTACGGACATCTGTGTTATTTCTAATGCCATGCTTATTAAGGCAAGATTATATGAAACTCCCGTTACCGTAGACGGCACGGCTTCGGCAGGCGTCACTCCCGAAAGCCACCGTAACGCTCTGGAGAGTATGAAAATGTGTCAGATTGACATTGTTGATTGACAAGTATTAATAATGTGTGATATTATGTTTACGATGAAAATAATTTCTTTAAGAAAGGAGTAAAATGCTATGACAATCAGAGAAGTTATCGAAATGCTTGCAGAAATTTTCAAAGCACTTATGGAAATTATTGCACCTCTTTTTGAAAAGAAGGATGAAGCAGAAGGCGAGACGCCTGAAGCAGAAGCATAATTTGAAAAAAGTACAGTTTAAAGAGAACCCGTTGTAAAAGCCTGAGGCTGATACGACGGGATTTTTTTATTAATTCGGAATGCGAAATGGCAGGGAAATGAAGGTGATTTTTCAGATGAATTCCACGGAAGGGTAATATGAATTAATTGAAACCTTCCGGCAAATCCGAAGCCTATAACAAAAACCACCACAAAAGCTGTATGCTTTTATGATGGTCTGTATAGCTTGTTTGCTTTTTATTTCTTCGCCCAGGTAGAGGGTGAAAGAGTGAGGATGATAGGATAAATTTCGAGTCTGCCGAAAAGCATAGCCATCGAAAGAAAAACCTTCGTTAACTGAGGGAAGTCAGCGTAGCTTCCCATAGGGCCGGCAAAACCGAAGGCGGGACCTATGTTATTGAAGCAGGATGTTACAGCCGAAATCGTAATGTCCACATCAGCACCGCTGAAAGCGACAGCGAAAAGGAACACAAAGAAGAACATTACATAAATCGTAAGATATGAATTAACAGAGGCCATCGTTCCGCTGTCGAGAGCCTTACCTTCGAAACGGTTTACTTTAACGCTTCTGGGGTGGAGCATTCTCTGAAGCTCTGTTTTACATATTTTGGTGAACATCATAACTCGTGCTATTTTTATACCGCCTGCTGTAGAGCCGGCACAGCCGCCGACGAACATAAGGATAAAGATTATCATCTTTGATAAATTAGGCCATAAGTTGAAATCGGTGGTTGCAAAGCCTGTGGTTGTTATAACTGAAGCGACCTGGAAAACAGAGTGCTTTACTGTTTCTGCCACAGTATCGTAAAGACCGGAAATGTTTATGCCGATAATAACAGCGGCTACGGCGACTATACTTATATAAGTCCACAGCTCACTGCTTTTGAAAACCGGCTTGATCTTCTTTAAGAGGATAAGGTAGTAAAGATTAAAGTTAACGCCGAAAAGAAGCATAAACACAGTAATTACCCACTGAAGATAAGAGCTGTAGGATGCCAATCCGTCAGCCTTTATTCCGAAGCCGCCTGTACCTGCCGTACCGAAAGCGTGGACAAGAGCTTCAAAAAGATTCATTCCGCCGAAAAGAAGGAAAACAGCCTCTGTCAGAGTAAGTACAATATATATAATGTAAAGAATACGGGTTGTTTCTCTTATTCTCGGAACGATCTTTCCTACCACGGGACCGGGAACCTCTGCACGCAGGAGATGGATTGAACGGTCGGAAAGAGACGGTATAATAGCCATAACGAAAACGAGAACACCCATACCGCCTACCCAATGAGTAAAGGAACGCCACATAAGAAGTCCCTTGCTCATGCTTTCCACATCCGTCAGAATCGAAGCTCCGGTGGTAGTAAGACCGCTTACGGTTTCGAAGAAAGCATCGATATAAGAGGGGATTTCTCCGCTGATAAAAAAGGGCAGAGCACCCACGGCAGAAAGGGCAAGCCATGACAGAGCCGTTATAACAAAGCCCTCTTTCGCATAAATAGTCTTTAGTCCGGGTTTAAAAATTTTAGTAAGTAAGAAGCCTGAAATCAATGCTACCGCAATAGAAATACCTATACTTAAGGCAACAGCTTCCTTGTAAATCAGAGCAGTCACGAGAGGTAAAAGCAGAAGACCGCCTTCCACCATTACCACCTTACCGACCACATATAAAACCATTCGTCTGTTCATTATCTTTACCTCAGAATATCAGATAAATCACCGAGTCTGTGAGATGCCGAAGCAAGAACGATTACACGGTTACCTTCATTGATTACGGTGTCACCTGTGGGGATTACAGCAGTTTTTCTTTCACGGATTATTCCCGCGATGAGTATACCCGGTTTAAGTGAAAGCTCTTTAATGGGTATGCCGATAATTTTTGAGCCTTCTCTGACATTGAATTCGATAGCCTCAGCCTTGCCTTCCATAAATTTATACAGGGTTTCAATGTTACTGCCTGTAGAGTTTTCCAGAGCACGGGCATAACGGATGATGATGTCCGCAGTGATGCTCTTAGTGGAAATAACACTGTCAAGACCTAACTTTTCGCCCATTTTCGTCAGCTCGTTGCTGTTGATTTTTGTAATTACCTTGGGCACATTGAACTCACCTGCGAAAAGAGACGTGAGGATGTTTTCCTCGTCCATGCCTGTCAGTGCCACGAAGGCATCGATGGAGCGAAGGCCCTCCTCCATAAGGACGTCGTGATGGGAGCCGTCTCCGTGTATGATATCGGTTTTAGGCAGAAGCTCGCTGAGCTTTACACAATGGTCTCTGTTTTTTTCTATGATTTTTACATTAGTACCTGTTGTTGAAAGGATTTTTGCCAGATAAAAGGCTGTCTTGCTTCCACCGATGATAATAACATCTCTGACGGCCTTTTTAATCATGTCAAGACTCTTAAGAAGCTTCTGCATATCAGAGGGAGTAGCGATGATGCTTACTGTGTCACCCTCACGAAGCTCGAAATTACCGTCGGGAATGTGAAGCTCATTATCTCTTAAAACAGCACCGATAAGGAATTGCTGCTTTTCTCTGTCACGGATTCTACTGATTTTTTTACCGGCGAGAGAGGAGTCTTTTTTCAGCCTTACCTCTATCATTTCGAGGTTGCGTCCCGAGAAATATTCTACCTTGTAGGCTGAGGGAAGCTTAAGAAGGTTATGAAGCTCCTGTGCCAGCATAAGTTCGGGGTTTATGGAACGGGAAAGCTCGAGCTGATGGCGCATAAAAGAAAGAGAGCGGTCATTATATTCGGGGTTTCTGATTCGTGCCACCGTATGCTTCGCACCCATCTTTTTTGCGATGAAGCAGGAAAGCATATTAAGCTCATCGGAGCCTGTAACCGCTACGAAGATGTCGCAGCTGTCTATTCTCGCTTCTTCGAGAGTTTCGCAGTCAGTTCCGTTGCCGCACACAGCTATTACATCGTAAACATTGGTTATTTCGTTAATAACTGCAGGGTTTTCGTCTAATGCAGTAACGTCGTGTCCCTCGTTTACGAGAGCGGACACTACAGCAGTACCGATTTTCCCGCAGCCTGTTACAATAATGTTCATTTCAAAAAGCCTGACACGGGAGGTGTC
This sequence comes from Acutalibacteraceae bacterium, assembly GCA_045637365.1. Lineage (GTDB taxonomy): Bacteria > Bacillota > Clostridia > Oscillospirales > Acutalibacteraceae > UBA6857. The sequence continues at coordinate 36,315 of JAZTZH010000024.1, read as the reverse complement.
TTCCTTTCCTAAATAGTTATAACTGATTTTAACTCATTTAAATCCTTTTTGCAATAGGTTTTTACAAAAAGAAAGCCGTATACATTTTATAAAAAAAGAAAACGGCATAACCTTTCGGTCATACCGTCCTTACTTTTTTAAATTAGTCAGCTGTGTAAGCCATAAGTGCAACCTGACGTGCACGCTTGATAGCTGTGGTGAGCTCACGCTGATGACGAGCACAGGTACCTGTTACTCTGCGGGGAAGGATCTTAGCTCTGTCAGAAGTGAACTTACGGAGCTTCTGAACATCCTTGTAGTCGATTTCCTCAACCTTATCTACGCAGAATGCACAAACCTTTTTACGTGACTTTCTGTTGGGGCGATTAGCGCCTTTTTCGTATGCCATGAGTATTTTCCTCCTGTAATATTTTAATTAAAAGGGTAAATCATCATCGTCTGTGATTTCTTCGAAATCAGAGGGGACTGCAGTCTGATAAGCGGGAGCGGGAGCTGCTGCAGAAACGGCAGGAGCCTGTGTTCCTGTTTCAGCCTTTGAACCGCAGAAGCTTACTTCTCTGGCGAGAACTTCGAAAGCTGTTCTGTTATTACCGTTTGTATCCTGGTAATTACGGGTCTGGATAGAGCCCTGTACAGCGATCATAGAACCTTTAGCGAAGTATCTGCTTACGAAGGTTGCAGTGTTTTCCCATGCTACGATGGTGATGAAGTCTGCCTGTCTCTGTTCTCCGGGTTTCTGGAATGAACGGTCGACAGCGATACGGAAAGTACATACGTTCTTTCCTGTAGTAGTGGTGCGAAGTTCAGGATCTGCCACGAGGCGACCCATAAGTGTTACGCAGTTAAGCATGAGTGCTCCTCCTTACTTTCTGACTGTGAGAACACGGAGAACGCCATCTGTGATACCGGCAATACGCTCGATTTCAGCAGGAAGAGTGGTAGCACCTTCGTAGTTGAAGAGCATGTATGCGCCCTGTGTTTCGTCATTGATTTCGTAAGCAAGTGTGCGAACACCGCCGTTGCTGCCGAAAGCTTCAGCAGAATCGAGAGTGCCGTTTGCTTCAACGAGTGCCTTGAACTTTTCGGTAAGTGCACTTACGCCTTCTTCACCCTTTGCAGTAGAAAATACGAACATAGTCTCATATTTGTTCATGTCTTTTTACCTCCTTATGGTCTCTGGCCCCGGCTCTTGTCCGGAGCAAGGAATGCCGTAATATGCCTTTGCATACTGCGACAATTAAGGATTATATCAGTAAAACAAGGTAATGTCAATAGCTTACGATTAAAATATTCGGTAGACAAGAGGGAAAAAATAGTGTATAATAACCAAAACAATCAAACGAAAGGCTGATACTGAATGAAAAAGCTTCTTGCTCTTATTTCTGCGGCACTGATTTTATTTTCCTTCGCCTCCTGCGGTAAAGAGAAGCATCCCTTTACCTTCGAAAGTTATGTAGTCACCGAAGGTCTTTATAATTATTATAAAGCTGCCGTTTCTGCTTCACCCGAGGCCTATTCTGCTGCGGCAGAGGATGAAAGCAGCATAAACGAAGCGGTAAAGCAATGCTGCAAAGAATATCTTGCCGCCATAAAGCTCATGGAAAATGAAGGAATCACTCTCGGAAGCGAATTCAAGCGCCTCGCCGCTGAAAACACTGAAAACATCTGGAGTCTTTTTTCCGGCTATTATAATAGTATGGGCGTTACCAAGCAGGATATTACCAGAGCAGAGATCCACAAAAGCCGTATGCTGCAGCTTCTCGAATACTTTTACGGCGCAACAGGTAAAGAACCTGTAAAAGAGATAGACCTTAAGGAAAGATTTGTCGATATGTATGTCGGCTTTAAGGCTATCGAAGGGTCACTGACTAAAACCAATGATAAAGGTGAAACCGTACCTCTTTCCGATAAAGAGATTAAGGAAACGGAAAAGCTTTTTTCTTCTATGGCTGAAAGCATAAATCAGGGAACTGCTTCCATCGATGAGCTGAATGCGGAATATAATGACTCGCTGGGTATCATCGTTACCTCTCCGCTTTCGGTGATGCTGACGAAAAAGGGCGACCCTATGTATGATGACGGATTTTTCGATGATGTAAGCTCCGTCACTCACGGCAGAGCCAAAGCCGTTAAATCCGGAGACAGCATCTATGTTATCGAAAGACAGACCATAGCCACTGATGACGAGGATGCTTTTATGACCTACCGCTCAGAGGTTCTGCAGGATATGCGTATGGGCAAGATAGAAAAAAAGCTGGATAAGCTTATCGGAAAAATGACTATTATCGAAAACATTAAATAAAAAATCCGCACATTAACTGTTTGCGGACGGATAAAAAATTAAAAGGCTGTTACATTTCGTAACAGCCTGCTTTAATTTCTCAGATTATTTCTTTTCCTCTTCAGGGATATCCTCATTTTTGAAGAGGGCAACCAACTTCATTATAAAGTTTATGAGAGCTCTGATATAATCCATAAAATCCAAAGTCGTTCCTCCTCACTGAATTTAATTTGTCTACGACAACAGTATACCTTAATATATTTTTTTTGTCAACAATTTATTAAAAAATAGTTTACAAAATTACAGAATTCATCGGTACTGCACCATATTATACATTAAAGTATGTGTATTTTCAACAGTTTTTCTCACAAAGAGTTGATTTGGAAGAAATTTTTAATTAACAAAATCTCTTTCAGACAGTCGTCTCGTCTTTTTCACTGTCTTCTTCGTTTTCTTCTGCGGCAGCCGCTGCTTCTTCGGAAAGCTCTGACTTGTGTGCTCTGCGCTTTTTGAAAAATTTCTTTTCCTTTACATCGTCCTTTTCTTCCTCGTGGGATACTGCAGGGGTGAATTCCGGAATTTCGTGCTTTTCGAAAAGGGGATTTTCTGAGGAGCAGATGTGTACGGCACCGTTAAGCACGTGAACCATAACATTTTTATGCTTTCCGCCGTATTCACCGTCGAGAGTCCAGTCTACTTCACCGTCGAGACAGGTGACCTTGAGCTTTTTGGTGTGAAGGAAGATAAGCGGATCACCGTCAAATTTACGCTGTTTTACCTTGAGAAGAGCGGGAAGCACACCGGTGAAAGAAAGACCCTTACACAGAAGAAGCTCGAACACACCGTCATTAAGTTTTATTTCATCGGTATCGAAATCAACGAATCCGCCTACGGAGGTGGAGTTTGAAATAGCACCGAATACGAAGTAATCCTCGATTACACCGCCGTCGTGCTCGATTCTGAGCTTATAGTTTTTAATATTGAAAACCTCGGGAACTGCCGTGGAAAGATAAGCAAGATAACCGAACTTGTTTTTCAGCTTCTGGCTTGTGGCATAGGAGGAACGTGTGAAGGCGCCGAAAGAGGCCACATATGTAAAGTATCTGTTATTGAAAAGACCTACGTCATAATCGTTAAGCTGACCGCTCATAATCAGATCGGTTGCGTCCTTGATATCCTTAGGGATTCCGAGAGTAGTGGCAAGGTCGTTAGTGGAGCCGGAAGGAATGTATCCGATGGGGACACGGCGGGGCATATCCATTACACCGTTTACTGTTTCATTGAGTGTTCCGTCACCGCCGCAGCAAACTACCATATCGTGTTCGTCAAGCTCTCTTTTAACGATAGCCGTAGCATCACCCTGACAGGTGGTGGTGCGGACGGTGAATTCGTAATCGTTTTTTGAGAACTTATCGACTATCTCAAAGGTGCCTGCTCTTGATTTGGTTCTGCCTGCACAGGGATTGACAATAAGCAGAACTTTTTTTCTTTTATCGCTCATAATGTAACCTTCTTTTTTAAATATAAAAAAATATTAATTTTTTTAATTTTAGCATTTAATTTTTGTAATGTCAAATAAATATTCAAAAACACATAAAAACTTGTTATTTCCGAAATATAGTTAACAGTTTGTTGATTTTTAGGTGCTGAAATAATAGATACTTTTTTATATTGTGTCGGCCTTTGAAGTATTATTTGTTTTCGGCAGACAGCTTGTAAACCTCACTTTCGATGAGTGCGGTTACCTCGTCGATGTCTGCTACGATGCCTTTAGAAAGCAGAAAAGAAACCACGTATTCCTTCTTCTGCTGACCTGTCTTGCCTGCATAAAGCTGTTCTGCGGCAGCCACGGCTATCTTAACCCACTGCTTAAGGCTTTCTCTCTGTTCTGCAGAGAGCTTTTCACTGAGATAAGCTCTTACCTTAGGAATAATAACGATAGTAATTACTGCGGATACAAGAGCGATGAATGCTTCAATGATAGGTGTGAAATCAATGCTTTTCATAATTAATCCTTCTTTCATTTATTTAGGTTTATGGAATCCTTCAAGGTCTTCAAGTCTGTGATTGATAACCTTGAGCTTTTCTTTTTCTATTTCCTGTTCTTCTTCGATTTTGTATGTACGCTCCACCAGGTTGTTATGCTTTTCTACCTTTTTCTCGAGCTGTTCGATACGGTAAACGGTGAGTCTGTTAGAGGCAAGAACACCGATAAGACTGCCGCCGAGAGTGCCGAAAAGACTGATAACGGCGACGGTGACTGCTTCACTCATTCCGTCACCTTCTTGCAGTAGTCAAGACATACCCAGCGGTACTTCCCGATTCTGCCCCAGTCACCGTTTATCTTGTCTACGGTGATTTTCTTTCCCTTAAAGAGAGTACCGACCTTTTCAGAATCAGCATCAGCACTTTTTCTCACGTTGAGAACAGCAGTGTTGACCTTGTATGTACCTGTGGAATATGCAGGTATTTTCTTGAAGGTGAGTCCTTTGGTGCTGATAACCTCAGTGAAACTTTCGTCAATATAGAAAAGCTCCTCGGGTCTGTATGCTCCGCCTGTGGTGGTGAGAACATATTTAGCCTTACTGTTGGGTGTCCAGCCGTTACCTGTGAATTTACCCTTGCCTGCAGAGAGATGAAGGTGGTAGGCTGTGGCGCCATCCTTACCCTCACGACAGATTTTTTCTTTACGGGTGAAAATCTGTCCGACTTTGATTTTCTTAAGGTCAGCATCGTCGGGATGGGTGATAAGAAGTGTGCAGTAACCTTTTGTGCCGTCTGCGAAGAGAACCTTTTCGGTGCTTTCGAGCCAGAGGGTATTAGTTCCGCCGGTGCCTACACCGTAGATACGCTTTACCTTCATTCCGTCACAAGGACAGTAGATGTAGTCTCTGCCTGTGTCACTGCAGCCTTCGTCGATGGGATAATCCTTCGGTTTGCCGGTCGTGTGCGGCAGATGTGATGTGGTTCCTGTGTAGCTCTGAGTTATTCTCATTGTCTTACAGGGATATATAAGATAGTTTTTCATATTTGCTCCTTTCGCGTAAAAAACAAAAAACTGCCTTTTTCCCTTTCCTGAAGGGGAAAAACAGCAGTCTGAAATATCACAGAAATCTGTGATGCTATGTTCGGTTTTTAAGCGGCTTTGCGGTACCGTTATATATAATTTTAGAGGAAAAAACAGCACTTGTCAAGGCTTTTGAGATTTTTGTTCTTTTTGACGAAAGAAATAAGGCTAAAATGTGGAATATCGGTGATATTTTTTTCTGTTATTGTTCCTGTTGAATAAAAAATACGGAGCTTTTTTGTGTTTCTTGACTAAAGAAAAAATCAGTCTGAATTTGACAAAAAAAGCACAAATCAGTATAATACGTAGGATTTCGTAAAATTTAAGGGGGAGATACAGCTTATGGGCAGATATATGATGCGATTTATCAACGGCACCGCATTCATAAGAAGAATAAACCCAAAAAAGGCTATTGCTTTCGGTGTAGTACTGCTTTTTCTGCTGATCGGATTTCTTATTTACAGATCGGATGTGGCTGCCACTTACGTTTTCTGTGACGGTGTTCAGCATAAGGTTGTTACCGTTTCTGCAACTCCTGAGGAAATAGTGGCGAGAGCAGGTATCACTCTCGACGACAGTAACAGTCTGGTCCTCGATTACTATAATCCCGACGAGGGAGAGAAAATCATTATCGTAGCCGAGCCTCATGATGTGCTTATTTACGACGGCGGAAAGCAGATAGCTTCTGTCAATGTGGCAGGCACCGTAAAGTCAGCGCTTGACAAGGCCGGGATAAAGCTGAAGGACGGAGACAGCCTTAACTTCGACGAGGAAGTGGGCATTACTGACGACATGAAAATCGAAATCACCCGTGCCTTCCCCGTTAAAATCAAGGTTGACGGCAAGGTGAAGACAGTTAATATAACAGGCGGTACCGTAGAGAGCGTGCTTAAACAGACGGGAATCAATCTCGGTCAGTTCGACGAAATCTCTAAAAAGATGAACAAGGAGCTCAAAAAAGCAACCTCACTTACCGTTAAAAGAATAGATTATAAAACGGAAACCAAAACCGTAAAGACCGATTTTAAAACCAAGATTGAATACGACGACTCTATGTACGAGGACCAGAGAAAGGTCAAGCGTAAGGGTGTCAAGGGTAAGAGCATAAACGAATATAAGTATACATACGTTGACGGTGAAATCGCCGAAACCGAAGTGTTAAGCACTAAGGTAGTCAAAAAGCCTGTCACACAGATTCTCGTAAGGGGTACGAAGGTACGCTCCACAGGCTTTACGGGTGCGACAGTAAAGTCGGGTAAGGTTATTTCCGAGCTTAAGCCTCCCTTTGAAATACAGCTCAATAAAAACGGCAGACCCGTCAATTATAAAAAGGTTATCACCGGCAAGGCCACAGCCTACTGTACAGGCACCACCTGTTCCACAGGTGCACCTGCTATGCCGGGACGTGTGGCAGTAGACCCGAGAGAGATACCCTACGGAACTAAAATGTACATCGTTTCCTCCGACGGCAAGTATAACTACGGGTACTGTACAGCCAGTGACACAGGCGGATTCATTTACACCAGTAACACAGTAGTGGACCTTTATATACGCGGTTATAATAACTGCAGAAACTTCGGCAGACGGAATGTAGATATTTACATCCTCGAGTGGGGCAACGGAATAAAGAACTGGAAGACGCATTAAATAGTAAAAGATAAAGCACAGAGTGATGAGCTCTGTGCTTTTTTTGTGACATAAAATGTCTTTTTACATACAAATGTAAATTTTTTGTTAACAGAACCGGGTTTAAAATGTAGCAAATACACAATATGTTGATTTGACAATAGAAATTCTCTGGTATGTAGCAAATGTTGGGGGTCGCCCCTTTGTGGTCTTGGGTGACCCCCCTCTACGGTCTTATATGACAGCTTACAGCGACTGCATCTCATAGGATGATAGGGTCGTACCTTTGCGGTCTTAAGTGAAAAGTTTATCAGAAAGGAGTGAATTTAATGGTTTGGGTAATTTCTTGTATTTTATTAGGAGCTTGTCCTCCTGTGGGAATTATCTTTTTGCTTGGCGTTTTTGCTTTTGAGTGTATAAGTAAGAAAGTTTAAAATTAAAGGAGAATTACAATTATGGGATTTGCCAAAAAGAGAGAAGACGACATTAGAATTTTGGAAGAAAGGATGTATTTTCAGGAGATAAAAATATTTGATTTTTCCGCTTATGCAAGTACAAGGACGGAGAAAAGAGAAGAATATAAAGAGGAAGCACCAAAGGTGTTTAAAGATAAACAGATTGAATGTAGAGACTGCGGAGTAAGCTTCTTGTTTTCAGCAAATCAACAAAAACAATATTTTGCAAACGAATGGAAGGCTCCAAAGCGCTGTAAAAAATGTAGAGATTACAGGACCGCAAAATTACTTATGCAGCCTCAATATTAAGGGAGATGTAGTCTATGGACGGATTTTTATGGACAACAGATAAAATGACCTACAGTTATTTTGAAGGTCTCTGCAAATCTGAATATACCAGAAAATGCATTGACAACAGAATAGTAGGCTCTAATAAGTGCGTTGGTTATTGTAGCTTCGAAGAACACAGAGGTTTTTTGACACAAAAACTCAGGAAAAAGCATAATTGCATTAAAAAGAAGTGTCATTATTATATACAAAAAAAATAAGTCGACTAACACAGTTTTAAAGGTGTAGTCGACTTGTTTTTTTGTTATGCAGCGGGATTAGGTCATCCCGCCATACATTATGTGCTTTGTAAATTTGGCGGGCTGTCACTTATTACCTTTGTGTTACTTTGCCCGCGATTGCGCATTGTGAATTGCGAATTCCGCATTCCACATTAACCTATTCCCAGCTTCTTCATTACATCTTTATCAGCTGTCTCATACATAAATGTGGTTCCTGACCAGATTTCGTCTGCCTTTTTCTTCCATTCGGGGAAGCCGTCGGGGGTTTCGGGGTAAGCGTCGTAGTGCTTGCCTACCTTGTCGCTGTCGAGAAGACCCTTAACGATTTTCTTAAGAGTGGAGGGTTTAATCTTCTTTGTAGCCAGGCCTGCTGCGATGCCCGAAACGAGCTCTGCGATGTCCTTGGCACTGAGAGCGAGATCCTGTCCCATACCGCCGAGAATTTTCTGGCTGAAGATGATGTCCTTTCTGAAAAGATATTCTGCTTCGTCGTAGGAAGCCTGAACGATACCTGTGAGAAGGGGACGCATAGAGTCGAATGCCTTGCCTTGAACATCAATGTAGCGCTTATTGATGGACCACATATTTCTCTGGGTAAGCTCTTTTCCTTCACCCAGAAGCTTGGAGATAACATCTACAGCGATTTCTACCTGGTAAAGGGATGACGTACAGCCTTCACCGCAGTTGGGCTTGGTAAGACAGGCTGTGTCACCTAAAGCGATGAAGCCGTCCTCTGTGAAGCAGTAAACACCTCTGTGGTAGGGAGTCATGCCCTTTTCTACCTTGTCAATAGTGTACTCGGGCCAGGGTACATTCTTACGGAAGTCCTTGTAAATTTCTTCTGCATAATCGTAGGAGAAGTTACCGCCTACACCGAGGATAGCACCGTGATCGTCACCTGAAGGGGCAGACCAGGTCTTATACTGTAAGAAGGAGCCGTGAAGCTTTTTCGGGTCTACCTTTTCATCCTTATACTTTGCATAGTAGAGAACTACGTAGAAAATATCCTTTGGTGTAAGCTTGAAGTTTTCTACGAAGGAGGTGTCGGGGAGCTTAGTTCTTGCCGCAGAGGGAATACCTGTGCAGTCAGCTACGAGCTTGGAATAGATTTCCTGTATACCGTCCTTGGTTTCGTATTTTGCACCGATAATCTTGCCTTTTTCGTCGTAGATGAAATCCTTAAAGGGTGCGTCATAGATATATTCGGCACCTGCCTTTTCGGCACGGTCTATCATGGTCATTATGTACTCGTGCTTGTGAAGGCCTACTACTGCCTCGTGGGTTCTCTTAGGATAGTTACCGTAGGGAGAAACGACGGCTGTGGAGTCAAATTCGAAGCCGTAAACCTTTGTGTTTTCCTTGTCGGGAATTTCCAGGTCAAACTTTATCATGTCCTCTCTGCCCATATGGAAAATGTCATACTCACGGGAAATATTATCCTTTTCCTGCTTTTCGATTACCACTACGTTAAAGCCTCTTTTAGCCATCTGGTAAGCAAACCAGGAGCCTGTGGTGGATGCGCCTGCAATAAGAATATCGCAACTCTTCATATTTTAACACTCCTTGAAATAATATTTTATCACTATTAATCATAACATTAATTTGAAGAATTGACAATATTTTATTATAAGTTGCCCTTGGTGTTAATGTATAAACTTTTCTTTCAGTTCATAGTACTTTTCCACAAACCAGAATTTAATTTCGTACTTTTCACCGCCTGTTACGATTTCTGTTTCTTTAACAGAGAGTATTTCGTCAAGAGAAGGGCTGTTCTTGGAGGCGGCGGGAAGACACATAGGCGGAAACATTACACACCACCAGTTTTTACCTTTGCCCGCACCGATTATAACCCTCACTGCGTTATAATAGCCGGCGGGCAGGGTGACATCTTCGTACTGCCTCGTAGGGAAATAGGTTCTGCCTAAAATTACGTTCACGGGATAATCACAGCCGAGCTTTTTCAGGGTGATTTCAGCGCTTTTCTGTAGAAAGGCAAGAGAAGATTCTACCTTTTCCTCTGCCTGAATGACAGTCTCGCTTCCTCGGAAAATGCTCTCGCCGTCACGGAGAAGCTCGTCTCTGACAGCATATTTCATATTCTGGTCAGCTACCGAGTCGGAAGCAGCGATAACGTGGAGACGGAGCACCTTTTCACGTATTCCTTCACAGCTGTTTTCAAAGGAGAGGGTAGAAATCACGGCAAAAATCAGAGCTATGAGGGCGGATATTTCGATGGCTTTAAGCTTCATAAATTTACACTCCCTTTAAGTGATATGTGTAAATTATTGGAATGATTTTTCGGTAATATTCGCCCTGCCATAAAAAGGAATGTAAAATGTTTTTTAGCCATATTGACAAAAGGGTATTATAGATAATATGATAGAATTCATTATTTTTAGTAAAAAGGAGATATAATATGGATACATTTGAGAGAATCTGTGATATAATAAAAAGAGATATGGGCTTCGACGAGGATATTACCTTTACCGAAGAAATGACTTTCGGTGAAATGGAGCTGGACAGCCTCGATGTGGTTGACTGTATAATGTCCATAGAAGATGAGTTTGAAATCACCATCGAAGACGAAGAACTTCAGACGGTAAGCACTCTGGGTGAGCTCGTAGAAATAGTAAAGGTGAAAAAAGGAATTTAAAATGGAAAATATAAGATATATAATGTGGGACTGGAACGGAACACTTCTGGATGACCTGCAGATTAACTTCGAAATCGAAAATACCCTTCTTCGCAGAAGGGGACTGAAGGAAATGGAAAGCATAGAGAAATACCACAGCGTTTTCGCTTTTCCCATTATCCGCTTTTATGAAAGAATGGGATTCGATCTCGATAATGAAAGGTTCGAGGATATAGCCAGAGATTATGTTTACGAATATGAGCAGCGTTTTCACGAGGCGGAACTTTTCGAGGATGCCGAAAGAGTTATACGGTACTTTCGCACGGCAGGAATAGAGCAGATAATTCTCTCTATGACGGAAAACAAATGGCTTTTTTCTCAGGTAGCCTTTCACGGGATAGATCATCTTTTTTCGGATATTCTCGGAACAGGGGATATCTATGCCCGCAGTAAGGTGGAAATAGCGAAAAAATGGATGGCTGAAAAGGGAGTTTCGGGCGAGGAGGTTCTTTTCGTCGGAGATACCACTCACGATTTCGAGGTGGCACAGAGCATAGGCTGTGAATGTGTTCTTATTTCGGGCGGTCATAACAGCAGAGAGGCTCTGGAACGAACCGGAGCGAAGGTTATCGGCAGTATAAGTGAGCTTATCGGATAATTTTCATTGTTTAACTGAAAAAATTCCCGTTTCGTCTTGATTTATTTTAATTTTTGTGGCTTAATATAAGATGATGAATACATAAAAAAGGAGTTACATAAAAATGGAACAGGTAAAAAGATTACGCTATTTCGTTGACGGTCAGTGGTTAGAATCAAAAACCGAAAAATATATGCCCGTCTACAATCCCAGCACAGGTGCTGTTATCGCTGAAACACCCTGCTGTACAGCAGAAGAAGTAGAACAGGCTATCGCTTCCGCAAAGGCAGCTTTCCCCGCCTGGTCAAATACACCCGTTATGAAAAGAGTTCAGGTGCTTTACAAATTCCGTGAGCTTCTTATCGAGCATCTCGATGAGCTTTCAGAGCTCTGCGCACTCGAGCACGGTAAGGTTCTTTCCGAGGCAAAGGGTGACATCCTTAAGGTTAAGGAACCCGTTGAGCTCGCTATCACTGCTCCCATCTCTCTTTTAGGCGATTCTATGAGAGATACCTCAAACGGCTATGACACCACTCTCTATTATGAGCCTGTAGGTGTTTTCGCAGGTATTGTACCCTTTAACTTCCCCGGTATGATTCCCATGGGCTGGATGGTTCCCTGCTGTATCGCATCAGGTAACACCATCGTTCTCAAGCTCGCATCCATGACACCGATGACCGCTATGAAGCTTAACGAGCTTCTCTGTGAAGCAGGTCTTCCCAAGGGCGTAGTTAACCTCGTAACCTGCTCCAGAGTAGAGGCTGACATCTTCCTTAAGCATCCCGATGTTAAGGGTATCACCTTCGTAGGCTCTACCAAGGTAGGTCTCCATGTTTATAAAGAAGCTGCTGCTACAGGTAAAAGAGTACAGGCTCTCTGCGAAGCAAAGAACCACGCTCTCGTTCTCGAGGATGCAGCACTCGAAAGAAGTGCCAGAGGTATCATCAATTCAGCTTTCGGCTGTGCAGGTGAAAGATGTATGGCTCTTCCCGTTGTCGTTGCTCAGGAAAGCATCGCTGACAAATTAGTGGCTCTTCTCAAGCAGTATGCCGAAGAGCTTAAGCTCGGTCCCGCATATCTTCCCGATTCCACTCTCGGTCCTGTAGTTACTGCAGAGCATAAGGCTTCTGTTATCAACTGGATCAACAAGGGTATCGAAGAAGGTGCTACACTCGTACTCGACGGCAGAAACGCTGTAGTTCCCGGCTGTGAAAAGGGCTTTTATGTAGGTCCCACCATCCTCGATAACGTTACAGAGGATATGACAGTAGGTACACAGGAAATCTTCGGACCCGTTCTCTGCATCAAGAGAGTAAAGAACTTCGAGGAAGGTCTTGCACTTATGAACCGCAATCCCTTTGCTAACGGCTCAGTTATCTTCACACAGAGCGGTTATTATGCCAGAGAATTCGCTAAGAGAACCGACGGCGGTATGGTAGGTGTTAACGTAGGTATTCCCGTACCCGTAGGCGTATTCCCCTTCACAGGCCACAAGCTCTCATTCTTCGGTAACCTTCACTGCTTAGGTAAGGACGCTTTCCGCTTCTTCACAGAAACCAAGGCTGTAACCACACGTTGGTTTGACGAAGAAGAAATGAAGGCTACCACCGTAGATACATGGGACGGCTCAGTAGGCGGCGGAGTTTAATTTAATTCGGAATGCGGAAATTCGGAATGGCGGGGCAGGTTTCAAGGAAGGAACAATAGTCCGCCGAATTTACGGATGTTACCGCAGTCTGATGCTATAAAAATACCCACAGAGATTTTAAGGTCTCTGTGGTTTTTTTCATTCCTCTTTATAAAGGTTGATAACTGTTTTATTTTTCTTCTCTGCTCTTTCTTTGAATTTACGGGCACCGCCTGTGGCCTTCCACACATAAGTCACCACATACTCTGACTGATTAACCATCCATCCGTTGCGACGGTCGAGGGCAAACTGTTTAGGTGTGTTACCGATGAAATAATCGGGATAAAGAAGATGCTCTTCATCTACCCCGAAATCCATTTCACCTTCTGGTATGCTTTCGATTACGAGAAAGTAATGAATGTGTCTGTAAACAGAAGAGAAAAGCTTAAGCTCACTTAATACCATAGAGTCAAAAATTCCGTTATGTCCTACATAAAAGATAGAAACACCTTTATTTTCTATCAGGTCGATAAGTGTCTGCTTTAAATCATAGCGTATGCTGTCGGGAGTATCACGGTGTCCGAAAAATGTACAGGATTTCATAACATCACCTCATTAATGTTCTTTTGTTCTGATATTTCAGTTGTATTTCTATTATACACATAAATTCATAATAGTCAACCAATAGGTACACTACCATATAGTTAATTATATAGTAGTAGAGTTAGTGGTAAAATAATTGTGGTGATGATTATGATTAATATGAATGTTCAGAATTTGCTTGATAAGAAAAATAAAAGCCGTTACTGGCTTGTAAAGCAGATGCAGACTACCTATAAAACGGTCAATAAAATATGTGATAATACTCTTACAGGCTTGCAGCTCGAAACTATAGAAAAATTATGTCAGATTTTAGAATGTACGCCAAATGACCTGTTCAGTATAAGTGATGATTAAGACACCTCGGTGTCTTTTTTATTTTGCTGTATAAGCATAAGTATAATACTAGTAAAAGCAATGATATGTATAGGATTAAGTATAAATAAAACAACGGACACAGTGATTACCGTGCCCGTTAGCATTATTTCTGTCTTGTCTGGCGGTGTATCACTTTCAGTTTCCCGAAGTTTTACCCGCGATTGCGCATTCCGAATTATCTTCTTAACACTGCTGAAAGTCTCTTCATAGGCTTCTTTCTTCTGTGCTTTTTCTTGAATTCGATGGGAGTGTTAATGAGCATATTGGTAAGTACAGTCCAGAGAATAACGAGGATGTACATACCGAATACTGCATAGAAGCCGGCAGAGAGAGTAGCCGAGGAAACGGTTACCACTGTGGTGAGAAGCTTCATCCAGGCGCTGTCAGAGAACATTCCGACCAGGTCTGCGAGAGGGATTTCACCGCCGATGATTTTGTCGAAGGCGAGTCTGGAAATGATGATGCAGATGAAGCAGAGAACGAGACCGCCTGCTGACATAAGCAAAACTGTCTTTCTTTTGCCTGTAACTGCAGCAACCACACCGAGAGCAAGGAAGAGACCGATGGTCAGCACGAAAAATACGATGAATGCGATGATGTGGGGGAGAACAGGCTGGATGATTGTAAGGAAGCCTGCGCTTTCCTGAGCTGCTTCTGTAGTCGCATCAGCGGCTGCACCTGAAAGATCAGTTGTAAGCAGAAGCTTGATAAGCTCGAATGCGGAAAACTCGTATTTAGTAGATGCACCTAACTGCTGAGCGATGGTAACGATGGAGGTGATTTCCTCAGTAACACCGCCGATGGCGAAGTAGAAGAGCTTAAGCAGGAAGCCCATTACTACTGCCCCTATGGCCATAAGGGCAGTAATTATACGATATGCTATTTTCATTTTTTATATCTCCTTTTATTTCCAAGATGATTTGAGATCGACTGTTCTGTTAAAGACTAATTTATCCTCTGTGCTTGTGATGTCCACACAGAAGTAGCCCTGACGCATAAACTGGAAGGTGTCGCCTGCCTTGAGATCTTTGATTTCGCCTTCTAACTTACAGCCCTCTAAAACTGAGAGTGAGTCGGGATTAAGATTATCCTTGAAGGAGCCTTCTGATTCGTCAGAGGGGTTGGAAACCTTGAACAGACGGTCGTAAAGTCTTGCCTCGAAATCGGTGCAGTGGTTTGCACTTACCCAGTGAAGAGTGCCCTTTACTTTTCTGCCGTCGGGGGAGTTGCCACCCTTGCTTTCGGAGTCATAGGTGCAGTGAACTGCAGTAACCTCGCCATTTTCGTCGGTGTCATAGCCTACGCACTTGACCAAGTAAGCACCTCTGAGACGAACCTCGTTGCCGGGGAAGAGACGGAAATACTTTTTAGGAGGCTCTATCATAAAGTCTTCCTTTTCTACGTAGATTTCCTTCGAGAAGAAAATCTTTCTCGTACCCATTTCGGGTCTGTCCTGATTGATGGGAAGCTCGATTTCGTCGCTCTGTCCTTCGGGGTAGTTGTCGATGATTACCTTAAGGGGACGGAGAACTGCCATAGCTCTGGGAGCATTCTGATTAAGATTATCTCTTACGCAGGCCTCTAAAAGACCGTAGTCAACCACGCTGTAAGCCTTCGAAACACCTACACGGTTAATGAAATCTCTGATAGCTTCGGCGGGGTAACCTCTTCTTCTCATACCGCTGATGGTAACCATACGGGGGTCGTTCCATCCGTCTACGATGCCTTCGTTAACCAGTGCGAGACATTTTCTCTTACTGGTAAGACAATAGTTAAGGTTAAGACGTGCGAACTCGATCTGTCTCGAGGGAGTTTCGAAGCCGAGCTCTCTGAGGAACCAGTCATAAAGAGGTCTGTGGTTCTCGAATTCGAGAGAGCAGAGAGAGTGGGTGACGCCTTCTCTTGTGTCTGAAATGGGGTGTGCGAAGTCATACATGGGATAAACGCACCATTTGTCACCTGTCTGATGGTGGCTGATGTGGGCGATACGGTAGATAACACGGTCACGCATATTGATGTTGGGGGACGCCATATCTATCTTTGCACGGAGAACTCTTGCGCCGTCGGGGAATTCACCGTCGGTCATTCTTTTAAACAGGTCAAGATTTTCCTCTACGCTTCTTTCTCTGTAGGGGCTGTTTTTGCCCGGCTCTGTGAGAGTGCCTCTGTACTCTCTGATTTCATCGGCTGTAAGGTCACATACATAGGCCTTACCCATTTCGATGAGCTTTATCGCACATTCGTAAATGAAATCGAAGTAGCTTGAAGCGTAAAGCACCTTGTCCCATTTATAGCCGAGCCACTGAATGTCTTCCTTGATGGCATCGACATATTCCACGTCCTCTTTTGAGGGGTTGGTGTCGTCGAGACGGAGATTACACACACCGCCGTACTTTTCAGCAGTGCTGAAATCTATCTGTATAGCCTTGGCGTGGCCGATGTGGAGGTAGCCGTTAGGCTCGGGCGGAAAACGGGTCTGTACATGGGTATAGACTCCCTTTTCCAGGTCTTCGTCAATGAAATCGTGAATAAAATTAGAAACTTTGATTTCTTCTTCCATAACTGTATCCTTTCTTTGGGAGCATCAGGCCTTTGCCATAGCGCCCGTAAGTCTTTCTGTAACTGTAACCTGACCTAAGAGAGCCATAATGGCGTGAAGGTCGGGAGTATTTTTTCTGCCTGTTACGGCGAGTCTGATAACGGTGGAAACATCTCCTACATGGCCCTTGAAGACTTCGGGATTTTTCTTGTATTCTTTGACGTTGGGGGTAAATCCGAGAGGCTCGCAGAGGTCTTTGATTTTACCGAACCAGGTGTCCTTATCGTCTGTTGCATCGAAAACTTTGAGATAAGCTTCGAGAATAGCCTTGGTGTCCTCAGCGCTGATGTTTTCAGGCTTTTCGAAAGCACCGTCGAAGTATTCGGGGAAGAAATAGCTGATGTAGTCCTTCACCTCGCTCCAGCAGGCGATATCCTTTCTGGGCTTCGGTGTTTCACGGTCGATGTTAAGGATTGCCTTGCCGAAATCTGCGTCACGGGAAAGAACTGAAGCAAAGTCTGCATCATATTTCTCTGCCCATGCTACAGTGTAGCCGTAAACTGTTTCTGCTGACATAAGAGAGATAACATTCTTACTTACGTCATTAAGCTTTACCATATCGAAAAGTGCGCCCGATACGCTCATTTTCTTAAGATTAAAGGGGAATGCAGAAATGTCTGCGTCCTTGTTTGTTTTGCGCCAGTCCTCGAAGTTGGAATTGGCGAGGGTCATAATGTATTCGTTTACGCTTTCTTTGGGATAACCCTCCTGCTGATAGAAGGTAACGGCTGCTTCAGGGTCCTTTCTCTTTGAAAGCTTTCTTTTACCGCCGTTTTCTTCCTTCATAATGGGAGCAACGTGGGCGAACTTGGGAACTCTGTAGCCACAGAGCTTGAAAAGCTGGATGTGAAGAGGAACAGAAGAAATCCATTCGTCTCCTCGGATAACGTGAGTAGTTCTCATAAAGTGGTCGTCTACAGCGTGTGCGAAGTGGTATGTAGGAATACCGTCTGTTTTCAGAAGAACTACATCCTGGATGTTTTCGGGCATTTCGATTTTGCCCTTGATCATATCCTCGAAGGTGATTCTTTTTTCTGTGCTTCCTGGTGAGCGAAGACGCAGAGTGTAGGTCTTTCCGCTTTCAATGAGAGCCTTCTGCTCTTCGAATGAAAGGTCACGGCATTTAGCCCATTTGCCGTAGTAGCCCTTATTGTCGCACTTTTCTTCTTCCTGCTTTTCTCTTAAAGCGGTAAGCTCCTCTTCTGAGCAGAAGCAGGGATAAGCGTAGCCGTCCTGAACTAATTTTTTGGCTACCGTGTGATATATTTCTTTTCTGTGGCTCTGGTAGTAGGGGCCGTAGTTACCCTTTTCTTTGTTTTCACCGATAACGCCTTCGTCAGCGATAACATCGAATGCCTCGAGTCCGCCGAGCATAACCTCTACAGCGCCCTCGATTTTTCTCTTTTGGTCTGTGTCCTCTACTCTTACGAAGAAGATGCCGTCATCGGTAGTTTTAGCTGTTTTATAGGCAATAGTGCCTGTGAAAAGATTACCGAAGTGAAGGAATCCTGTGGGAGAGGGAGCAAGGCGTGTAACCTTGGTGCCTTCCTTTAAGTTTCTTTCGGGAAATCTTTCCTCTAAGGTTTCGGGTGTATCTTTTATGTCGGGAAAAAGTAATTCCGCAAGCTTGAAATTATCAGTCAAATAAAGCCCTCCAATCAATTGGGTATATTTCAGTATATTATCTCAAATTTCGCAGAAAATATCAAGGGTTTTGAAAATAAAAGTTTTAAAAAGAAGACAAAAAATAACACCCCTCATACGAAGGGTGTTACATTTTTGTTTCAATAATCGTCTAAATCTTGACTATTAGGCAAAAATCTTACCGAGGAAATCAATGAACGCGGAAAAGATTCTGGTGAAAGCAAGATAAAGATCTTCCATCATAGGCCAATTCATAATTTATCTCCTTTCGGAACTTTTTGTAAAAATATTATCCAAAGATGTTGGGCCAATTTTCGGGATTCCATTCAGAGCCTTCTTTGTCGGGATCGAAGAGATACATAAGCCACTGGAATGATCTGTCAAGGAAGAAGATGAAGTCATTCCAAATTTCCTGAAACTTGCTGAATTTCATGGTGTTTTTCTCCTTTCGGTAGTTTTAGATGTTATAACTACAGGGCAAGGCCCCATTTAATGTACGAACATATTGTACTACTATAAATCACAGTTGTCAACATTTTTTTCGGTAAAATTAATTTTTCGTGAAATTGCACATAATTTTCACTTTGATTTTACAATTAAGGTGGTTTTATGGTAATGATGAATATATTTCAGCATAATTCCTTTTTCGGATACAAAATATAGTAAGGAATATTGCACAATTAGATTTATCGGAAGCTGCAGAAAAAACGCTGCAATACAGAAATATTTTAATAATTTATTTCTTTTATGTATTGTATGATAAAAAGTAAACGTGTATAATATAATTGAAAAAAACAAAAGGAGATGATTTTTGTGAAGAAAATAATAACCATCAGTCGACAGTTCGGCTCAGGAGGAAGAACCATCGGTAAGGCTCTGGCGGAGAAATTAGGCTATAAGTGCTACGATATGGAGCTTGTGGACATGGTCGCTGAGGAGACGGGCTTCGATCCGTCGTTTATCGCCGACGTGGGAGAATATGCTCCCGGTAAAAGCATTCTTTCCTACGCCTTTACCTCTGCGTTTCCTCACGGTGCCCCCAGGCATATGAATGCTTCCGATTATCTCTGGAGTACTCAGTGTAAGCTTATCAATGAAATAGCCGATAAGGGTAATTGTGTGATAGTAGGCCGCTGTGCCGATTACATTCTCAAGGACAGAGAGGACTGTCTGAATGTCTTTATTTACGCAAATGATGAATTCAGGGCTCACAGAATAGTAGAGCTTTACGGTGAAAGAGATGCTTCTCCCGAAAAGCGAATGGAGGACAAGGATGCCCGAAGAAAGGTCAACTACAAATATTTCACAGGCAGAAACTGGGGAGAGCTCACTAACTACCACATCTGTCTTGACAGCAGTGCTATCGGTCACGACGAGTGCGTGGAGATTATAGCCGGAATAGCAAGGAAATAATAATAACCCCACCGTAGCAGTTTTACGGTGGGGTATTTTCGTCAGCTGAAGGAGTAGGTTCTGCCTTTTTCTGTCATAAAGGAGGTTACTCCGTTTTCGAAAGCTGTTTCGATTTCCTTGCCCTCTTCGTCATAGACAATCATTATCTTTCCGTCATATTTGAGAGAGCATCTGCCGCCTTCGTTTGATTTTACGGTGGCAGCTTTGAGCTTATCATTTTCCCATTTTACTGAAAGCTCGAAGTTTCCTCTTGCCATAAGGCCTTTGATTTCACCTTCGTGCCAGGAGGAGGGCAGAGCAGGCAGAACGGCGATATAGTCTCCGTGACTCTGAAGGAGCATTTCGCACACACCTGCAGTAAAGCCGAAGTTTCCGTCGATCTGGAAGGGGGGATGGGTGCCGAAAAGATTTTTGAGTATAGCACCCTTCATTATGTTTTCCACGATGAGATTACATTTGTCGCCTTCGCCTAAACGTGCATAGGAGAGAAGTCGGATGGCCAGACCCCAGCCTGTGCTTTTGTAGCCTCTGTCGTCAAGAGTGGTAAGTGCAGCCTTCTTAAGCTTTTCATCGTCGGGTGAAATCTGACTGAAGGGATAAAGGGAGAGAAGATGGGAGATGTGGCGGTGCTTTCGCTGAACTTTTTTCGTTCTGTAGCCGCGCATAAAGAAGCTGTCTTCATCGTACCATTCCTTTATCTGTCCCCACTTACCTATATGGAGAGGCTTAAGGCGGACTATCTGCTTTTCTACGGTGTCGATTATTTCTCTGTTTACTGCGTCGGCACAGCCGTTTTCAGTGAGCTCTTTTGCTGCGTGAAGAACATCGTAATAAAGATTATAGATAATGCACTGATCGTAGGTATTACCTGCAGCTACGGGTCCGTGCTCGGGAGAGTAGCCGGGAGAAACCACAAGACGGTCACTGTTTTTATCCTCTACGAGAAGCTGTGTCCACATAAGTGCACATTCTTCCATAGCGGGGTAGATGTCGTTTCTGAGTTTGTCTATGTCGAGGGTGAAGCGGTAATAATCGTACATTCCCTGTAATGCCCAGGCTCCGTTGGTGGGAGCCCAGCCCCACTGCCAGTCATAGCCGAGACCTACGAAGCCCAGAGGGGTAACCATGGTGTTTATCATATAGCCTGTAGGCTTTTCATAGTCGGGTGTACCGTCAGCTTTATCTTCTCCGATGCCGAGATACATATTAGCCACGTATCTTCCCGGCTTTTTCAGAGAGTTGACGAAGTCGATGTAGGGAAGGGCAGTTTCAGCAAGATTAGCCACATAAGCAGGCCAGTAGTTCATCTGCACATTTACATTGAAATGATAGTCACAGGACCATGGCGGATTGTTTTTCGCATTCCATATACCCTGCAGGTTAGCAGGGAGAGAGCCGTCACGGGAGGAGGCGATAAGAAGGTATCTGCCGTACTGGAAAAGAGTGGTGATGAGGCTTCTTTTGTACTCGCCCTTTTTGCCAAAGCGTTTGAGCATATAATCGGTGGTGAGAGGAGTTTCTTCCTGACCGAGACTGAAGGTGACACGGTTATAAAGGTCTGTGTAGTCCTTTATGTGAGCTCTGTAAAGGTCGCCGAAGGATTTTTCGGCAGCTTTCTCTACTGTAGACTTTGCTTCTGAGAGCGGATCTGTGTCACTGAAAAAGTCCGGATAATTATTTATGTAGTTTGTGGCAAGACTCATAATAACCACTGCTTCTGTGGCATTTCTGACGATGATGCGGTCTTCCTTGTATTCTACGGTACCGTCACTTATAATTTTAATGAATCCGCCGTATTTCATACCGTTGGCGTCTTCTCCGTCCTTTCCGTCGAGACCGATGTTAGCCTTTACGGTGCCGAAAAGTGAGATGCCCTCTTCGTCGACTTTGACCGTACCCTTCTGCTCTGAAACCACGTATGCTTCGAAGCCGAAGGTGGGGTTTTCTGCACTTTCCTCGTCTTCACCCTCACACTGGAATCTTCCCACGAAGACATTATCGGGATAGGATACGAAATAGTGTCGGGTGTAGGACACTTTTTCTTCCTTGTAGGAAACCATAGCGGATGCAGTGTCCAGATCCAGGTCACGGACATATTTGTCAGCAGTTTCGCTTCCGTCGAAATTAAAATAGAGGTTGCCGAAGGACTGATAAGCACCGAAGCCTGTCATATCACCCTGAAGGTTTTTCATTTTTGAGGTAGCGGTTTTATTGTCTCCGGCAGCCAGGAGAGCCTGGATTTCCCTGAATGCCTCGCCCTTGTCCTTTTTGCCTGTTCCGCCGTCGAAGCCTTCTACGGTCATACCGCCTGACCATAAGGTTTTTTCATTGAAATGAATAAGCTCGGTTTTGATGCCTCCGAAAACCTTGGCGCCGATTTTACCGTTACCTAAGGGCAGGGCTTCATTCTCCCAGCCGTAGTAGCTCATATGAGCAGGTTCTTTATAGCATAAATACATAATGACACCTCTTTGATTAATTCGAAATGCGCAATTCGGAATTCGCAATCACAGGGAAAGCTTACAGAATTACGATTATTTTTCCCATTATATCTTTTTCTGTTCACCGATGTCAACCTTATTAAAAAAATATACAATAATATACCATAAAAGATGCGAAAAAAATTGACTTTTTGAAATAAATTGTGTTATCATATATTATGTATATTTATAATTCGTTTCAGGAAAGGCAAATCAGATGAAAGAAGATTATCTCGTAACCATCGTCACCCGACAGGAAATCGAGGGAGAAAGGGATCTTTTAGAGGTTACTACCCACGGACATCTGGAGGGTGAGGGTGAATGTTACACTCTTATATATACCGAGCAGGAGGAGGATGGAACTGAAAGCACTACGAAGCTTCATGTGGAAAAGTCATCCGTTACCGTCAACCGTGAAGGTAGTATCGCCACCTATATGATTATTGAAAAGGAGGTACGCCACCTGTCTCATCACGTAACACCCTACGGCAGCTTTTCTATGGGAGTATGCGGAGCTGAAATAGAGTCAGATATGACTGCGGAAGGCGGAAAACTTCGATTCAGTTATGCCACGGATATAGAAAGAAATCCCTTGGGTATTATTGAGTTTGATATAACAGTTAAAAGAAAAAATAATTACAGAGCCGAACAGGAGGAACTTTAATGTCCATTACATCAGATAAAGCGCAGAATCAGATAAGACAGACCGTAGCTGCTGCTATAGCAAAAGCTCAGAGCGAAGGAATTTTACCTGAGGGCGAAGCAGACGCCTTTTTCGTAGAAGTACCCGCTGACAGAAATAACGGTGATTTTTCCACTAACGCCGCTATGGTAAATGCGAGAGCTTTCCGTATGCCTCCCGTAAAAATCGCACAGGCAATCGTGGACAATGCAGATCTCGAGGGTACATACTTCAGAGAGATTAAAATAGCGGGCCCCGGTTTTATTAACTTCTACCTTTCAGATGTTTACTATGCAGACATCCTTTTTGAAATCAAAGAAGCAGGTGACAGCTACGGAAGAAGTAACTACGGTCAAGGTAAAAAGATAAATGTGGAATTTGTTTCCGCTAACCGCACAGGTCCTATGCACATGGGTAATGCACGAGGCGGTGCTTTAGGTGACTGTCTGGCAGGTGTTCTCGATTATGCCGGCTATGAGGTAGCCAGAGAATTTTATGTAAACGATGCAGGTAATCAGATCGAAAAGTTCGGTCTTTCACTGGATATCAGATACCGTCAGCTCTGCGGTGAAGAGGTAGAGCTTCCCGAGGACAGCTACCACGGTGAAGATATCACCGAAAGAGCAGGCGAATTCAAAGAGGTTTACGGCGACTCCTTTATGGAAAAGAGTGAAGACGAAAGAAGAAAGGCTCTCGTAGAGTTTGCTCTTCCGAAAAACCTGGAAAATATGAAAAAAGCAATGGAAAAATACCGTATTGATTATGATCTGTGGTTCAGTGAGCTGACTCTTCATAACGGCGGTGAGCTTCAGGAAACCATCGACATTCTCACTCAGGGCGGTTACACTTACGAAAAGGATGGCGCTCTCTGGTACAAGAATAAAGAGGTTCAGACTAAAATGCTCCTTCGTGAGGGTAAAAGTCAGGAATATATTGACAAATTAGAGCTTAAGGACGATGTTCTCATCCGTGCCAACGGTAATCCTACTTATTTTGCAGCTGATATCGCATATCACAGAAATAAGCTGGAGAAGAGAGGCTTCGATAAGGCTATCGACGTATGGGGTGCTGACCATCACGGACACGTAGCACGTATGAAGGGCGCCATGGAGGCTGTGGGCATCGACTCCGACAGACTCGACATTCTTCTTATGCAGTTTGTACGTCTCGTCCGTGACGGTGAAGTGGTAAGAATGTCTAAGAGAACAGGTAAGGCCATCACGCTTGTTGACCTTCTCAATGAGGTTCCCATCGATGCTGTCCGTTTCCTCTTCAATATCAGAGAGCCGGGCTCACTGATGGACTTCGATCTCGATCTTGCCGTAGAGCAGAGCTCACAGAATCCCGTTTATTACTGCCAGTATGCACACGCACGAATCTGCAGTATTCTCTCGAAGCTCGAAGGAGAAGGCAAAAAGTCAAGAGACTGTACAAGTGAGGAGCTTCAGAAACTCAGCTGTCCTGAGGAAAGAGAGCTTATTCGGTTCCTTTCATCTCTCGGAGATACTATCATCGGTGCAGCAAAGAATTACGATCCTGCAAAGGTTACTCACTATGCAGTTGATCTTGCCACACTTTTCCATAAGTTCTACAGTGCATGCCGTGTAGGCGTAGAGGATGAAAGTCTTATGCAGGCCAGATTATTCCTCTGTATCTGCGTAAGAGATACGATGAAGAGTATTCTTAAGATGCTTAAGGTTGACTCACCGGAAAGAATGTAATGTATTTTTATTCTTTTTGTTAAAATACTAAAAAAGTAAAGTTATTTTAAAGCGTGTAAACCATAATAAAATAAACTACAAAGAAAGAGAGAAAATATTATGAATCCCGAAAAAATTCTTGTTGTCGACGATGACCTTAACATCTGCGAACTTCTCAGGCTTTATCTTACTAAGGAAGGCTACAATGTAGTTATAGCCAATGACGGTCAGAGTGCCGTTACCACATTCCAGGAGGAAAGTCCTTCTCTTGTCCTTCTCGACATTATGCTTCCCAAGCTTGACGGCTGGCAGGTGTGCAGAGAAATCAGAAAGATTTCTGAAACTCCCATTATTATGCTCACTGCCAAGGGTGAGGTTTTTGACCGTGTTTTAGGTCTCGAGCTCGGTGCCGATGACTATGTGGTAAAGCCCTTTGACACCAAAGAAATCGTGGCAAGAATCAAGGCTGTTCTTCGCCGCAGCGCTTCCTCCGCTTCAGAAGAAATTAAGGAAGTACATTATGACAAGCTTTCCATTAATCTTACAAATTATGAGCTTAAGGTAGGCGGAGTTCAGATAGATACTCCTCCGAAAGAAATGGAGCTTATCTTCCATCTGGCAAAAAATCCGAACAGAGTATTCACCCGTGACCAGCTTCTTGATGAGGTGTGGGGTTACGATTATTACGGTGATTCCCGTACCGTTGACGTTCATGTAAAGCGTCTTCGTGAAAAATTAGAGGGTGCTTCCGATAAGTGGGAGCTTCGTACCGTATGGGGCGTAGGTTATAAATTCGAAACAAAAGAATAAACCGATAAGTTCAACGCCTGATTTTTTCAGGCGTTTTCTTGAAAAGAGGAAAGAAAAATGGCAAAAAGAAAAGGTCTCCGACGAAGGAAAAAAGCCGGTAT
The DNA here is from genome assembly GCA_045637365.1 of Acutalibacteraceae bacterium. Taxonomy (GTDB): domain Bacteria; phylum Bacillota; class Clostridia; order Oscillospirales; family Acutalibacteraceae; genus UBA6857. The sequence goes on along the minus strand of JAZTZH010000024.1, from coordinate 11,014 downwards.
TTTCCGTAAATATTTTTTCCGTTCCGCACTGACCGTTTCCGTAGGCTTTATTATCTTCTGCTTTATAATGATGCTTTTTATCGGAAGTCAGTGGTGGGATGAAAAGAATGTTTCTCTTAACCGGAACATAAACAATATATGTGAAACCTATGTAGCGCTCTCTATTCATAAAAATCCGCAGAAGAGTAAGGCTGAGGCGGTAGCTGCCGAAATGACACTCCATAATGTTCTTAACACTATGGGCAAGGCTACTCTTTCTGAGTATTTCATAACCGACACAGAGGGTAATGTCCTTTACTGCAGTGACTGTCAGGCGGGTAAAAATCACGGATGCGAAAATCACCGTAATTATGATGTGTCGAAAGATCATATAAACCGTGCTCTGAAGGGAAGGTATTCCGACTATATCAGTGATGATGATTTCGAAATAGGCTCCTTTGTAGTTGTAGCACCGGTCAAGGCGGAGGAGGTTCCCGTGGCTGTGGTCTTCGGTGTAGAGGATGCTATCACCGGTCTGGTACCTTACAGTGTGCGTATCATCGAATCCTTCTTCTACACTCTGATCATCGCTCTGATAGCCGTGTTCATAGCACTTTTCATTATAACACGGGATATAGCAGTACCTCTTTCCGATATGCAGAAAATCACAGGTCATTATGCTAAAGGCGATTTCGGGCATAAGGCGAGAGAAAACTATAAAAACCGTGAACTTAATGATTTCGCCAAATCTCTTAATAAAATGGGATATGAGCTGAAAATAAACGATGACTCCCGAAAGAGCTTTGTGGCGAATGTTTCTCACGAGCTTAAAACCCCCATGACCTCCATAGGCGGATTTATTGACGGTATAATGGACGGCACCATTCCTCCCGGTGAAGAGAAGAAATATCTCGGCATCGTTTCAAATGAGGTGAAAAGACTTTCCCGTATGGTGGTTTCTATGCTGAATCTTTCTAAAATTGAGGCAGGGGAAATAGAGCTTTCGCCCATCATTTACGACGTAAGCTCACAGGTTTTTGAAACTCTTCTTTCTTTCGAAAAGACTATCAATGAAAAGCGAATAGAAATTGAAGGCTTCGAGGAAATGGGTACGGTAATGATGCGTGCTGATAAGGACCTTGTTCAGCAGGTGATTTATAATCTTGTCGATAATGCGGTTAAATTCACTCCCGAAGGAGGTACCATAAGAATCTTCGCATCAAACGACGGAGAGCTGACAAAGGTGTCTATCAGAAATTCGGGACAGGGTATATCCGAGGAAGAAATCTCACGTATTTTCGAGCGTTTTTACAAGGTGGACAAATCACGCTCTTATGATACCAAGGGTGTAGGACTCGGTCTTTACATCGTAAAAACCATCATAAATATGCACGACGGTGAAATTCACGCCTCGAGTAAGCAGGGAGAATACACCGAGTTCAGCTTCGAAATTCCCTATATCGATGAATAATTAAATTTTTTTAAACTTGCTTTTAATGTAAGCAGGTATTCTCTAACCATAAAATCAAATCCGGCAAAAAAAGGAGCAAATACTTATGAACGACAATGAAAACAGACTTAACGGCTTCGAAGGTGAAGAAAAGGCTGAAAAGCTTTCCGGCGAAGAAGAAAGCTTCACTCCGTCCTTTTCCTTCGATTTTCCGAAGCCTCCCGTATATCCCCAAAATGAGGAAAATGTCTTTTCTTCATCAGAAGAGGAGATTAAGGAAGAGCCTGTAAAGGAAGAGCCCGTCTTTAATCCTTATGCATCTCCCACGGGTACCTATCATTATTCCTCGGCAGATATGCCTGACAGAGAGGAGCCTGTATATTCACAGCAGCCTCCACACGCAACCTATCAGCCTCAGCAGAACTATAATTTCGGCACACAGCCCTCTTATCAGCCTGTTCCCGAAGAACCGAAAAAGAAGGGCAAGGGTAAAACTGTAGCTGCCGTTGTAATTATTCTCTGTCTCATCGTAGGTGCAGTTGCTATGGCTCTGAGTTTATCAGACGGCGGAAGCTCCGTTCAGCCTTCACAGAACGACACTACCGCTCAGGCGGAAGCACCCACTACGGCAGATTCAGTCTATGCCACCACACAGCCGGGTACTGTAGACCTTTATAATTCTGTGGTTGTTGCAGAAAAGGCAAGACCTGGTGTAGTAGGTGTTATGACCTATATGCAGGGACAGCTCGAGGGCGAAGGTTCAGGTGTTTTATGGAAGGAAGAAAACGGCTTTACCTATGTTATCACCTGTGCACACGTTATTAATTCCAAGGGTGTAACCTACGGAATTATGCTCGAAGACGGTAAAACCTATGAGGCAGAAATGGTAGCTGCTGATACCAGAACTGACATCGGCGTTCTCAAGATAGAGGCTACAGGTCTTCCTTTAGCCGAAATAGGAAACTCTGCCACACTTAAAATCGGTGAGCCTATCTATGCCATCGGCAACCCCGGCGGAAGTGCATTCTTCGGCTCCGTAACTGACGGTATCATTTCCTCCATCGACCGTTCCATTTCTTCTACCTACACTATGACCGTAATTCAGCACAGTGCCGCCATCAACCCCGGTAACTCGGGCGGTGCTCTGGTAAATACCTCCGGTCAGGTGGTAGGTATCAACTCCTCAAAAATCGCAAGCACTGAATATGAGGGTATGGGCTTCGCAGTGCCTATGACCATCGCTCTTCCTGTAGCACAGGCTCTCGTTCAGTATAAATATGTACCCAACAGACCTAAGCTCGGCATCGAATATGCTTCCGTAAGCTCATACCAGCTTTACAGTATGGTAGTTTCCATAAAGGGACTTCCCAAGGGCTCTCTTGTTATTGCAGGCATTTCTGCTGACAGCTCTCTGGCAGGTACACAGGCTGAGGTAGGCGATCTTATCATCGGTGTAAACGGCAAGGATATGAATGACTCAAGTGTTCTTCTCGACCTTATCGAAACAGGCGCAGTAGGTGACACTCTCACCCTCACTCTCTGCCGCATCGAAAGCAGAACCTACAAAACCACTACCTTCGATGTAACCATTACTCTCGTCGAGGACAAGGGCGCTTCGCAGGAAGAGGAAACCACCACGGCTCCTTACAGCGGCGGCGGATATTACTACGGCGGCGCAAGTGATTTCGAAGATTTCTTCAATGACTATTTCGGCTTCGGCTGGTAAAGAAATAATAAAATAAAAAGTGCGGTCACGGATGATGAAAGTCCGTGACCGCTTTATTGTGTAGATTGATAAATTGGAATTTGTTTTACTGTATCATTAAGCACATATAATCAAAAGATATTTCTTCACTACCTATCTTAAAGAAAGCTGTGTGTGTGCCAATTTTTTTAAAGCCGAACTTTTCATATAAATGTATTGCCGACAAATTGTCACTACGAACTTGCAAGTCAATTACTTCAAATGTGTTTTCTTTGGCAAAGTTGATTATTTCAAGTAACAACTGACTTCCGATACCCTTGTTCCAACATTCCTTAAGAACAGAAACACTAATATCTCCCCGATGCTTCATTCTGCGAGGCAAGCGACTTAAACTTGCATTACCAACGATTTTTCCGTTTTCTTTTGCGATGAGCATAATTTCATCACAAGAGTTTTCAATTTGACTAATGTATGCCGCCTCTGATTCAGGCGTAAAAGGCAACCCCTCTGCCCCAAATGATAAATTATCCGTTTCTCCACCTATCTGTTTAAGATATTGCAATATCTCAGCCGCATCTTCACAGGTTGCTTTTTTTATAATAATACTCATATTAAAATCACCTCATCAAATTCTTATTTGTCGGAACAATTATATCATATATATCATTAATTTACAACGGTGAGGTTTCGCAATCCGTTTGCCTGACAGGGCAACTTCATTGTGCCGTCAGGCAAACTTCATTCATTTATGTCCGACTCAATGAAGTTCGGATTAAAATCCGAAATGAAGTTTGCGCCATAACTGTCGTAAAATGAAGTTATGTCCTTCGGACATAAATGAAAAATCCCACTCCGAAGAGTGGGATTTTTTTGGTGATCCACCGGAGATTCGAACTCCGGACACCTTGATTAAAAGTCAAGTGCTCTGCCGACTGAGCTAGTGGATCATCTGACAGCGTGGTTTATTCTACATTAAAAAAGCAAAAAAGTCAATAGTTTTCAGGAAAATATTTGTTATTTAATATCTTTTACTAAAAAGCATCTTTTATGCAGAGGGAAAATATCAAAAATGTCAATAAATATTGAAAATGCGTGTAGTGTGTGATAAAATAAAAAAGTATATTAACTGAAAGGAACGATAGAAATGAAATATATAGTTCTCCTTTGTGACGGTATGGCTGATTATGCCGTAGATGCTCTCGGCGGCAAGACTCCTATGATGTGTGCCCATAAGCCTAATATGGATTGTCTTGCCTCAAAAAGTGAGGTGGGTCTGGTAAAGACCGTAGCTGACGGTCTGAAGCCGGGCAGTGACGTGGCAAACATGAGCGTTATGGGCTTTGACCCTAAAAAATATTACACAGGCCGTTCTCCTCTCGAGGCGGTCAGCATCGGCGTGAAACTGAAGGATGACGATGTGACTCTCAGATGTAATCTCGTTACTCTTTCCGAAGAAGAAGCCTTTGAGGACAGAACAATGGTGGACTATTCTGCAGGTGACATCAGCACTGAGGAAGCCGCGAAGCTTATCGAGGCTGTGGAAGAGGTTTTCGGTAACGAGAAGTACAAATATTACAGCGGTGTAAGCTACCGTCACTGTCTCGTGGTGTCCGAGGGTACTACAGACCTTGGAGATATGACACCGCCTCACGACATAAGCGACAGGGTAATCGGGCCTTACATTTCAAAGAGTGAAAATGCAAAAGAGCTTATCTCTATGATGAAGAAAAGCTACGAGGTGCTGAAGGACCATCCCGTTAATCTTGAACGCATTAAGAAGGGTAAAAGACCTGCTAACTCTATCTGGCTCTGGGGTGAGGGTAATAAGCCCATTCTCCCCTCCTACGAGTCTCTTTACGGTATTGAAGGCTCCGTTATTTCCGCCGTTGACCTGCTTAAGGGTATCGGTATCAGCGCAGGAATGGCTACTCCTGATGTGGAGGGCGCTACAGGCTACATCGACACTAACTTCGTCGGCAAGGCTGAAACAGCCCTTGAAGAGCTGGAGAACGGCAAGGATTTCGTTTATATTCACGTGGAAGCACCCGATGAGTGCGGTCACAGAAACGAGCCTGAAAATAAGGTAAAAGCTATCGAGCTTATCGATGAAAAGATACTTTCTTTGCTTCTGAAGGAACTGGAAAAGTACGACGATTACAAGATAATGATTTTACCTGACCACCCGACACCCATCGCTACGAAAACTCATGCAAGTGATCCCGTGCCCTATCTTATCTATCATAAAAAGGTTGAAAATGAAGGCGTGGAAACCTTTACGGAGGAAACAGCGAAAGCTACAGGTAATTACATAGAGAACGGTCCTTCCATTATGGGCAAATTTATAAAGGAAATGTAAAAAAATGATAGAAATAAATAAAGAACTCGCTCTGGAAAATTTTCAAAAAATAGTAAGAGTAAAAACCGTTTCCAATAAGGACGACGAGATTTATAAAGAGGAATTCAAAAGATTTCTCCCACTTTTAAAGGACCTTTATCCGAATGTTTTCAATACCGTTTCAGTGATCGATGTGTGTAATTTCGGCATTCTTATTCACTGGAAGGGTAAGAACAGTGTGAGAAAGCCCATCGTTCTTATGGCGCACTACGATGTCGTTTCTGATGAAGGCCAGGACTGGAAGCACCCCGCCTTCGAGGCTGAAATCATTGACGATGTTATATGGGGCAGAGGCACCATCGACAACAAGTGCATCTTCACAGCTATTTTAGAGGCTATGGAAGGACTTATCAAGGACGGCTTCACACCCGAAAGAGATATTTATTTCGCTTCCTCCGACAGTGAAGAGGTAGCAGGTAACACTATGCCTCAGATCGCTAAGTGGTTCGAAGAAAAGGGCATCATCCCCGAATATGTTTTAGACGAGGGCGGCGCAGTTATGCTCGAGCTTCCTATGGGTGTAAAGATTCCCTATGCTATGATCGGTCTTTCCGAAAAGGGCTTTGCAAAGATTACCCTCACCGCATACAGTAAGAGTGCCGCTCATTCGGCAAAGGCTGTTTCAAGTAAAAAATCAGCACCTGAGCAGATTATCGATGCGATAAATGCCATCAGCAAAAATCCCACTCCCTCCACCATCACTCCCGCTTTAGAGGGTATGCTCAAGGCTTTCGCTCCCAATGTGGATGCACCCTTAAAGCAGGTATTCAATAACATAAATCTTCTCAAGCCTGTAGTAAAAAAGGCTATGGAATCCATTCCTGATGCTGCAGCGATGATAAGAACACAGATCACCCTTACCTCTGTAAAGGCATTCAACGATAAGGGCACTGTTCCCGACACAGCATCTGCTACCTACAGTGTGAGACTCGCTCCCCAGGATAAGTTCGACGATATTTTAGCTCATATGAAGAAGGTCGTAGGCGAAGATATTGAGTTTGAAGTGGAAAAAATGAGAGAGGCTCCTCCCATTTCTGATTTCCACACCGAGGGCTTTGAACATATCAAGCAGACGGTTAAGAAGGTTTACCCCGGCTACGGTGTATCTCCCTTCATCCTTAATGCAGCCACAGACTCGAGACATTTCTCACATCTGTGCAATACCTACCGCTTCGGTGCTTTCGCCATTAATAATGAGCTGTTCGCTACAGTGCATAATGCTGACGAAAGACTCCCTGTAGCAGAGTTTAAGCGCTCCATAGACTTCTATGTAGAGTTTATGAAGGGGCTTAAATGAATGCAGAATGCAGAGTGCAGAACGCAGAATGGGCGGGACAAATTTCGTAAATGAATAAGTGATATTCCGCCCCGTGAACTGGAATAAAATATTAAGAGGTGACCGACAGTCACCTCTTTTACTTTTGGCAAATTTTATTTTCTTTCCACCTCAGGAAATTCAAAGGAAACAACGAAATCTTTCCGTTCTCCTTCTGCAGACTCAATTTCAAGTTCTAACAGATAACGCTGATTTTCTGATTGCTTGAGTGTGTCACTGATCCACCAGTTTTTTTCGATTTCATTTATATCAATATCCGGAGTTTTAATTTTATAATTATACAAGCAAATCTTTTTAATATCCCTCTCATACATAGCATTTTTGCAGTCGAGACATATTTCCAGACAGCTCCATTTCGGCTGCTTATCTTTATAGTCGGGATTTAACTCTTTTTCAGAAACAGACAGAATCCGTGCATCGTGCAGTCCGTACTTCCAGTACCAGTCAGGAAACTTAGCATTATATTCTTCGATTTCCACTGCTCTTTTCCATATGCTTTTGGCCGCGTCTAATGCCCTGTTTTGGCCCATATAAACACCAGCTTTCTTATTGACTTTAAAGGGCGGTGTATCACTTATTCATTTACGAAATTTGTCCCGCCCATTCTGCATTCCGCACTCCGCATGGAATCACTTCTCGTCCACATTAGGGAACACCGTCGCCATTATGGATGCGGGAGTAATGCTCTTTATGAGTCTGCCCACAGATTCCTTAACTCTTATGAGGGCATTCGGATCCCATTCGCTTTCGTCGCAGAGAGTGATACCGAGAGAAGCGAGAAAATCCTTCTGGTTTTTCACTCTTATCTTAAAGGAAGCATAGTCGGCCTTGTCGACCTCTGTCCAGCCTCTTTCGGCTACGGCGATAAGACGTGGGAAGCACATGTAGCTCATTCTGTCGAAGTCTTCCACATATTCAGTCCAGATGGGAGTTTCTACACCTAAAACATTCTTTTTACCCTCTTCGGTAAGTCCGTCAAGATAGGGATTATAGCCGTAGGTCTTTTTAAGAGGTGTCATACCGTAAACATAGTCGAGATAATAATGATAGAAGTCCTCGATGATAATCTTGCCGCCGCCGTTAGCGTAGGGAATACACTTATTACCTCTGTCCATCCAGTCACAGATGATGGTGTCGCCGTCGATAATGCCCGAGTTAAGACTTTCATTCCAGGCTAGAGTAGTATAACCCTTCTCCTTGAGATAGGCTATAATTTTGTTTGCAAACCATCCCTGAAGCTGTTCTTCGTTTTCGAGGCCCTCGTCCTTGATTCTCTGCTGACATCTTACGCAGTTGCACCAGCGTGCCTTGGGGGCTTCGTCACCGCCGATGTGCATAAAGGGGTAGGGGAAAAGCTCACAGAGCTCGTCGATGATGTCAAAGCAGAATTTAAATACATCGTCATTACCTGCACAGAGGATATTTTTGAAAATACCGCCTACTGTTTCCACAGGTACCTGAACACCGCGGCAGGAAAGCTCGGGATAGGTGGAGATAATGGCTGTGGTGTGACCGGGAAGGTCGAATTCGGGGATGACATCGATGAAGCGTTCCTTACAGAAGGCTACGATGTCTCTGATTTCATCTTTGGTGTAGTAACCGCCGTACTTCTGCATATTCTTTGAGCCGAAGCCATGACAGTCTCTCCAGGAGCCTTTTTGGTTGAGAAGAGGATGCTTTTCGCTCTCTATTCTCCAACCCTGGTCATCACAGAGATGCCAGTGGAAAATGTTCATTTTATATCTTGCTGCAGCCTCGATGTAGTGTTTTATTTCGTCCACAGACTGCATATGTCTTGCCGAGTCAATCATAAAGCCTCGATAGGGGAAAGCGGGCATATCGGTGATTTTCATAAGGGGGACTTTACCCATTTCCTCCAGCTGGCTTAAGGAAAGGTGAGCATAATATTTTCCTTTTTCACCCTTTGAGGTAATAACTATTTCATCTTTTTTGATTTCGAGACAGTAGTATTCCTCGGGATGAAGTTCATTTGTTTCGTAGCGGACGGGTAAATCCTTTATCCATACTTCTCCGCCGTAAAATTCAGCCTTGTTCGGCTTGGGTATAATGTTAAGCTGCATATTTTCTCCTCCTTGAAGGTTTCTTTATTTTTAATTATATAATATTAAAGGGATATTTTCAATATATCGGTCAAGTTTTCTTATGCACATTAATATTTATTAATGGGTGATGTTATTTTGTACGAAGGTTTTTACGGACTATTTTTCGGTATCGGTATTTTTCTTTACAGCATAAATATAATGAGCGAAAAAATACAGGAGGCTTTTGGCGACAGTCTTAAGTCTTTCTTAGGCAAGACTGCACGGGGAAAGTGGTCTTCTATACTTACGGGTACTGCTGTGACGGCGGCGGTACAAAGCTCCACGGCAGTAACTGTTATGCTCGTCTCACTGGCAGAAAGCGGTATAGTGTCTCTTTTTCAGGCGGTGGGCATAATTATGGGCGCCAATATGGGTACTACGGTTACAAGTCTGCTTATTGCCTTTGATTTTTCTGCTCTTGCACCCTTCTTCATCGTTTTTGGTGCATTCATCAAGCTTTTATGCAGTAAAGAAAGATTTCGTGCTGTCGGCGAGGTTTTTCTTGCCTTCGGTATGCTTTTTGCAGGTCTGAAGGCTATGTCGGGAGCATTCTCGTCTATGAGAGATAATCCCGTCTTTCTTAATATGATAGTTTCAGCTTCGGGTAAGGTGGGCGGAATTTTAAGCGGTATACTGATGACGGTTATCATACAGAGCTCCTCTGCCACTGTGGGTATACTTCAGGGCCTTGCTTCGGAAGGTCTGGTGGGTCTGGATGATGCAGTTTACATAGTTCTGGGACAGAATATAGGCACGGTGCTGACAGCTATTCTTGCATCTGTGGGAAGAAGTGAAAAGGCGAAGCAGATAGGAAAAATACATCTGATATTTAATATAGCCGGCTGTATTTTTTTCCTTCCGTTGTGTGCTTTTCTTCCTGTGGGAGAGTGGCTGGAGAGTATCGGTAATCCATCTCTTGCCGTGTCGGTTTTTCATATCGTGTTCAACATAATTAATACTGTGATACTGATTCCCTTTTATGACAGGTTTGCTAACAGGAAGGGGAGGAAGCGAGGTGTGCAACGGTAAGGCATAGTTTTATTGTCTTCGTTTCAATAAAACTATCAGTCGGCATAGCTTCGCAGAGTTACTTTTGTACATTAACCCGTGGGGGCGACCATCGGTCGTCTGCTTCTAAGATGCGGTTTATGATTTTCGTTTCAAGGAAGCAGTTAGTCGTCATCCGCTCGAGCCGCGGGGGCTCTTACTTTGCTCCGGAGGCGGCAAAGTAAGCAAAGCCCCTCTTTTTTTTAAGAGGGAAAAGAGTGTGCCTACAGTTAAGTATATGAAAACAGTAATAGTGTTCTTTTCTGTTACAGTTCAAAAACAATTACTTTCCCTTGGGGTGCACACCGTGGCAGGTGTGCAGACAGGGAACTGCCGTTCTGCATTAATGTTTATGTTTGTGTAACTTGCCAGCATTAGCAGTGTTTCTGCTGTTTCACCTCTCAGTACCTCCTTACAAAACGCTCTGCAAGGGGTTGCCCCGTGGCAGGGGCAAAGACAACCGATAAGGCTTCGAATTTACACAAAAGTTTTCGTTAACCCCTATTACTTTTATGTTGGTGTAGGTTTAAAGGGTCACTCACTGACCGTAGAACTCATCTGAAAAGCAGTCAGAGCGGGAAGCGACTGTCGGACTGACGGTACTTAAGGAGACGAAGCGTGTGGTGACGTCAGGCACCACAGGGTAGACAAAATAACTGTGCGTTGAGGGAGCTATGGCAGCGATTTTTCTGCACTGTCTTCAGTGAAAGCACTCTGTACGCTCACTCTGTCGGTAAGGCTGAGCATAGAACTATAGATAACGGTAGTCTTAAAAGGCTGTTTTTTAATTAACGGCAGACTAAGGGTGAACTGTAAAAGAAATGTATCTCTTATTCCGTTATCGTGTTCGGATTGGTTCCACCGAAAAATGGGCGCTTTGTTTACTTTGGCGCTCGCCTGTGCCAAAGTAAAAGCCTCCGCGGCTCGAGCGGATGTTGATTAACTGTTTCATTGAAACAAAAATCATAAAAATACACATTCCTGTTTCACATCTCGCTTC